>CAYHLC010000001.1:0-189111 GCA_964357395.1 uncultured Candidatus Saccharibacteria bacterium
GACCGACTGGATGGAGCAGGAGCGCGAGCGCGGTATCACTATTACTGCCGCAGCCATCACCTGTTTTTGGACCAAGACTATTGAGCCAGATAAGAAGGATGCCTCGAAGAAGTACCGCTTCAACATTATCGACACTCCCGGCCACATCGACTTTACGGTGGAGGTCAAGCGCTCACTCCGCGTTCTCGACGGAGCCGTCGTCGTCTTTGACGGTGTTGCGGGCGTCGAGCCACAGTCTGAGACCAACTGGCGGTATGCCGACGAGGGCAAGGTGCCTCGCATCTGTCTCATCAACAAGCTCGATCGTACGGGGGCCTCATTCGAGCGCTCGTACAAGTCGATTTTGGATCGACTCACCAAGCAGGCCGTCCGTATGCAGATCCCAATAGGAGAGGAGGGCGACCACGAGGGGGTTATCGACCTCCTGACCATGCAGTCAGTTACGTTCAGCGGCGAATTGGGCCGCGACGTCTCCTACAGCTCCGACATCCCAGAGCATTTGAAAGCAGATGCGCTTAAGTATCGCGCCGAGCTCCTGGAGAAGATCGTGTCCGAGGACGATGCGATGATGACCGCATACCTCGAGGGTAAGGAGCCTGGAGTCGAAGATCTGAAGAAGATGCTCCGCAAGGCCGTCATCAATAACAAGATTGTCCCCGTCTTTGCAGGTTCAGCACTGAAGAACAAGGGAGTGCAATGTGTCCTCGACGCCGTTGTCGACTATCTTCCATCGCCACTCGACATTCCGCCAATCAAGGGCATACATCCAGATACTGGTGAGGAGGTAACCCGCACTGCGTCCGACACCGAGCCATTCTGCGCGCTCGCCTTCAAGCTCCAGACAGACCCATTTGTCGGCGCGCTCACCTTCTTCCGTGTGTACTCGGGTACGCTCGCAGCTGGTTCATACATCTACAACTCGTCTACTGGAACCCGCGAGCGCCTCGGCCGCATCGTCCGTCTCCAGGCAGACAAGCGCGAGGACGTTAAGGAGGTGTACGCAGGGGAGATCGCCGCAGCCGTGGGTCTCAAGGATGCCAAGACCTCACACACCTTCTGTGACGAAGCGAATCCGATCGTCTTGGAGGAGATCAAGTTCCCAGAGCCTGTCGTCTCGATGCGTATCGAGCCAAAGACCAAGGGCGACCAAGAGCGTATGGGTATGGCACTGAAGAAGTTGTCCGACGAGGACCCAACGTTCCGTGTCTCGTCTGACCAAGAGACGATGGAGACCATCATCGCTGGTATGGGTGAGCTGCACCTCGAGATTCTGGTTGACCGTATGAAACGCGAGTTTAACGTCGAGGCGACAACGGGTAAGCCACAGGTTGCATATCGCGAGACTATCCAAAAGGAAGCCGAGGCAGCATACAAGCACATCAAGCAGTCCGGTGGCCGTGGTCAGTACGGTCACGTGGTTCTCCGCATCAAGCCGCTCCAGCCACTCGTGGAGGGTGCAAAGATTGCAAACAATGTTGATCGCGAGGACCACTTCGAGTTCATCAACAACATCAAGGGAGGTGTGATTCCGGGCGAGTATATCCCCGCAGTGCAGAAGGGGGTGCGGGAGGCGATGGAGCGTGGCGTGTCTGCCGGCTACAAGATGGAGGACATCTCAGTCGACCTCATCGACGGTTCGTACCACGATGTGGACTCGTCCGAAATCGCCTTCAAGATCGCCGCTATTCAGGCCTTCAAGGACGCAGCCGAGCGCGCAAAGCCAGTTATCCTCGAGCCAATTATGAAGGTGGAGGTCGTGACTCCAGAGCAGTTTATGGGCGATGTGACCGGTACTATTACCTCGAAGCGTGGTCAGATCGAGTCGATGGAGGAGCGTGGTATGGCCAAGGTTATTAATGCCAAGGTCCCACTGTCAGAAATGTTTGGCTACACCACACAGCTTCGCTCGATGACCGAGGGCCGAGCCGCATGGACCATGGAGTTCGACCACTACGAGGTCGTGCCATCGAACGTCGCCGAGGCTATCAAGGCTGCTCGCAAGTAGGGCAGGTATTTGACTTTTGTACGAACTTATGTATAATGTGCCCCATGGAAAGGGGCATTACCTATAGCTACTTCCCTGGCCGCAAGGGCATTCAAATGGACGAGGGTCGGCTGATCAGCGCAGCGCACGCTGCTGCAGCAAAGGGTGACACCAAGAAACTTCTGAATATTCTTAAGTGGTTGCCTGCTTCCACCGCAGTAGCCATACTCACAGGACTCATTATGCTCGGTGCCAGCCACTCCTAGTCACTGCTTGACGCCCCGGCGGGGAGGGGTAGGATGCGGGCATGGCCGAACAAGATTTTAATGCTTTGAGAGAGCGAGTAAAACGGACAGTTGATGAGGCTGCGCCCGAGATGTCGGAAGGTTGGAGAATGGGTGTTGCCTACCGTATTTTGTCGAACAACCCATTTACCTTTGGAGGCTTGACGGTTGTGGCAACCCTTGCCTTTATAGCCAGTTACAACGGATAGCCCCTCAGGCTTGACGGGTAGGCGGGGATAGCATAGTATACGAGCAACGCTTCACGCGTTTGGTTTTTTTGTCTGTGGACACCAGGCAAGAAGGGGGCGGGGCCAGCCTCCACACAACCGGCCCAGTTGTTTGATTTTAACCAAACTTAATAACGCTTAGATAAACTATATGGCAGGTGACTTTAATCGCACGAAGCCCCACGTTAACGTCGGTACTATTGGCCACGTTGACCACGGCAAGACGACGCTGACCGCAGCGCTTCTTAACGTATTGTCCCGCGCTGGCAACGGCTACGGCGCAACGGTGAAGGGTGTCGATGATATCGACAAGGCCCCAGAGGAGAAGGCTCGTGGTATTACCATTTCGCTCTCGCACTCCGAGTACGAGACTCCCGGACGCCACTACGCGCACATCGACGCTCCAGGCCACGCTGACTACATCAAGAACATGATTACAGGTGCTGCCCAGATGGACGGCGCGGTATTGGTCGTCGCAGCAACCGACGGCGTGATGCCCCAGACTCGTGAACACATTCTCCTCGCCAAGCAGGTTGGCGTTCCAAAGATCATCGTCTTCCTCAACAAGGTAGACATGGTTGATGACAAGGACCTCATCGATTTGGTTGAGGAAGAGGTCCGTGAGCTCCTCACGAAGCAAGGCTTCGATGGCGCAGCTACCCCGGTTATCCGTGGTTCAGGCTTGAAGGCGCTTGAGTCGTCACTCGCTGGTAAGACTGATGAGTGGACAGAAAAGGTTATGGAACTTGCGAAGGCACTCGATGAGTACATCCCTCAGCCAGAGCGCGATGTCACGAAGCCATTCCTCATGCCGATCGAGGACATCTTCTCAATCGAAGGACGCGGCACCGTGGTGACGGGCCGAATTGAGCGCGGTATTGCTAAGGTTGGCGAGGAAGTCGAGATCGTTGGGTTGAAGGCGACTGCTAAGACGACTATCACTGGTATTGAGATGTTCAACAAGTCTCTCCAGGAGGGTATGGCAGGTGACAATGCAGGCATCTTGCTCCGCGGTACTAAGAAGGACGACGTAACTCGTGGTCAGGTTATCGCAAAGCCAGGTACCGTGAACCCGCACACCGACTTTGAGGCAGAGGTCTACGTTCTGTCGAAGGAGGAGGGTGGCCGCCACACTCCATTCTTCTCAGGCTACAAGCCGCAGTTCTACGTCCGTACGACGGACGTGACCGGAGACGTGACGCTCCCCGAGGGAACTGAGATGGTGATGCCGGGCGATACGATCAAGTTTAAGGTCAAGCTCGTCGCACCAGTTGCGATGGAGGAGCAGATGCGCTTTGCGATCCGCGAGGGTGGCAAGACCGTCGGCGCCGGAGTGGTAACCAAGATTGTCGCGTAAGTACTATAGTGGACGCTGAAAAAAGTATGGCCGAAACCAAAACAAAAACAGCGTCCCGCAGCAAGAAGGTGGCAGACGCCTCGAACGCTAAGCTCCGCTTGAGCGTTCGAGGCTATGACCACAAAGTCTTGGATCAGTCAGTGAAGCAGATCATCGACACAGCACTTCGCTTCGATGCGCAAGTCGTGGGTCCCATTCCGCTTCCAACGGTGTTCAAGAAATTCACTGTGTTGCGCTCGTCGTTCATCTTCAAGAACGCGCAAGAGCAGTTCGAGATGCGCACCCACAAGCGCATTATTGATATTCTGAATCCAAATCCGAAGGTTGTTGACGCGCTCACCAACCTGTCGCTCCCGTCCGGTGTTTCAGTCGACGTGAAGATGATGTAATTGTATGAAAAAGTTTTTCGTCGGCACTAAGAAGGGAATGACCCAGATCTTTGACAAGGATGGCGTTGTCCATCCGGTCACGGTCGTTTCTGCAGATCCGGTAACGGTGACGCAGGTCAAGACGGTTGAGGTCGACGGCTATAGAGCGGTGCAAATCGGCTTCGGTACCCAAAAGGAGCACCGCATCAATAGGCCGCAGGTTAAGAAGGGCCTGTTTCGCGGCTACAAGGAATTTCGCGTGAGCGACCCCTCCACATTTACTGTGGGGAGCGTCATTGAGGCGAGCGTCTTTGAGGAAGGTGAGGCAGTTACCGTTTCCGGTACCACCAAGGGTAAGGGCTTCCAAGGTGTGGTCAAGCGTCATGGCTTCCACGGCGGTCCACGCTCCCACGGTCAGAAGCACTCTGAACGTGAGCCAGGATCGATCGGTGGCGGCCCAGGCCGCGCCGGTGGTCGTGTGGTTCGTGGTATGCGCATGGGTGGCCGTATGGGGAGCGATCGAGTCACGACTGCGAACCTGAAGGTTATAAAGATCGACGCCGAGAAGAAGGAGATGTACATCGAGGGCGCACTTCCTGGACGTCCAGGTTCAGTAGTTGAGATCACACAAAAATAATATGAAGGCAGCAATTTACAACATCAAGGGCAAGGAGGCAGGATCGATCGATCTTCCGGAGTCAATCTTCGGTGCCAAGAAGAATTCCGCACTTGTCCACCAGGTCGTGACTGCGATGCAGGCCAATGCTCGTTCGATGATTGCGAACACCAAGGGTCGTGGCGAGGTTCGTGGCGGAGGCCGCAAGCCCTGGGCACAGAAGGGTACTGGTCGCGCTCGCCACGGCTCCAGCCGATCGCCAATCTGGCGCGGTGGAGGCACGACGCACGGTCCACTTGCAGAGAAGAATTACACCCAGAAGATCAACAAAAAGATGCGGGCCAAGGCGCTCGCCGTTACTCTTTCTGACAAGATGCGTGAGGGTCGCGTTATGTTTGTTGATGCGCTGGACATGAAAGCTCCTAAGACGAAGGAGGCACGAGCAGCGCTCACCGGCCTCGGTTCTGTTAAGGGTTTTGCAGAGGTCGCAACTCGCCGCAAGAACGCTATTCTCCTCGCACTTCCTACCAAGAACGTTGCAGTCATCAAGAGCTTCCAGAACATGGGCCAAGTTATGGTCGAGGAGGTTCGTAACTTGAACCCTGTCGAGGTCCTGAAGTACCGCTACGTCGTCGTGGTTGATCCCGAAGTCTCTGTTAAGACACTCGCTAGCCGAATGACTAAATAATTTGTATGGCAATCTTTGGAAAAAAGGCACCCGCAAAAAAGGCAACTACTAAGAAGGCTGCAGACAGCGTTGCGCCAGGTGGACTCGCAGATGTGATGAAGACGATCTCAGCGGGATCGAAGCAGAAGATGGCGCTTCCTGTAGTGGAGGGGCTGAAGCAGATTATCCGCCGTCCCCGCGTAACGGAGAAGGCCGCCAACCTCACCACTAACAACGTCTTTACCTTTGATGTGATGCCGGGCGCATCCAAGCATGACATAGTCCGCGCGATCAAGGCCCTCTACAAAGTCACCCCAAGGAAGGTCGCTGTTGTTAACACCATCGGCAAAAAGGTTTCGCTCCGCACTCGTCGTGGCTTCGGTGTTAAGAACGCTGCTCGCAAGGCGTATGTGTACCTGAAGGCAGGCGATAAAATAGATTTCGCATAATCATATGGCACTCAAAAACTACAAACCACGCTCCCCTGGGCAAAGAGGCATGTCGGTAGTCAAGTACCGTGATCTCCTCACGACGGACAAGCCGCACAAGCGCCTTGTCTCAGGCGGTAAGTCGCGAGCAGGTCGCAACTCATTTGGTCGCATCACCACTCGCCACCAGGGCGGTGGCCACAAGAAGAACTTCCGAGCAGTCGACTTCATGTTCGACAAGAAGGATATGGGAGCTAAGGTCGAGCACATCGAGTACGACCCACACCGAACGGGCTTTATTGCTCGTTTGGTCTACCGCGACGGAGAGCGCCGTTACATGCTTGCTCCGCAGTCACTGAAGGTGGGGGACCAGGTCATCAATTCTGCCAACGCACCACTCACACCAGGTAACCGTCGCCCACTCGCACAGATTCCTGTCGGTACCTACGTCTACAACATCGAGATCCATGCAAACGGTGGCGCCAAGATGAGTCGCTCAGCAGGCAACTATGCAGAGGTGATCGCCCACGACGGTGGCTATGCGCAAATCAAGCTCCCTTCGTCAGAAGTCCGTCGCGTTATCGATTCTGCATGGGCTTCAATCGGTGAGGTATCGAACCCAGAGTGGCACCTCGTTACGATTGGTAAGGCTGGTCGCGCACGTCACATGGGTATCCGCCCAACCGTTCGTGGTACCGCTATGAACCCAGTTGACCACCCACACGGCGGTGGTGAGGGTCGCCAGGGCAGGGGCCTCCGCCGCGCAAAGTCCTTGTGGGGCAAGCCAACCGGCAAGGGCCAGAAGACTCGTACACCAAAGAAGTACTCAAACCCATTTGTTGTCTCGCGTCGCAAGGTCGGCAAGAAGCGCAACTCTGTCTAGAGAAGCTCTTTCTCCTCGAACTCCTTGGCGCCGCTCGTGCGGACAAAGTCAGCATAGTTTGAGCGTTTGGTGCCCTCGAACTGGTCTAGGATGATCTCCTGCGCAAGCAGGCCTCCCCAGCGGTTTTCTTTTACATAATCAGTGAGCGAGGACCACGGATACCGGTCCTCCTTATCCTTCCAGGCCTTCAGCTCTCGCGGGTTCCTGTGTATGTAGGCAGAAAGATACATCAGCTGCTCGTTCGTCGCTACATGTACCGCTTTATACCGCCCCTGGAATACGTGGCCAGGAGATTGGTACTTCGCGTTGAAATACTTCGTATAAGCGTCGCCCAGCCGCTGCATATAGCGCGCTATTCCGCCTTCCACCAGTTCGCGCAGCAACAAATGGTAGTGGTTACCCATAATACAGAAGCTAACAAGCTCTACAGACCGACCATTCAGCACGTTTAGGAAGTCTCTTTCGGACACATCAAATCCAGCTTCAGAGTATGTTGCAGCAAGTCTTCCAACCTTTGGAAATGGGGTAGGGGACTGAAAATAGATAACCTCGAATAGGAAGCGTGCCAAGTCATGCTTGTCGCGGAAGGTCGCAGTTTTGAAGGCGCCTCTGTTGTAGACGTGATAGTACTCGCCGGGAGCAATGGTGCGACGCAGCGTCATGTACTCATTATGGCAAACACCCGGGTGTTTGCCAATAGGTTGACGGGGTGGGGAGGGCGCGCTACTATAGCGCTCATGGCACGATCGCTATCAAAAGGCCCGTACGTCTTCCAGAAGCTTCTGAAGAAGATCGAGGGCAAGCAACCACAGAAGACCGCCCCTATTAAGACCTGGGCGCGCGCATCACAAATAACACCAGAGATGGTGGGCTTTGTGTTTGCGGTACACACTGGCAAGGACTTTGTTGATGTCCTCGTTACTGAGGAGATGGTAGGGCACCGCCTCGGCGAGTTTGCTCCTACGAAGAAGTTCACCCGTCACGGAGGTAAGATGCAGAAAGAAATGGAGCAGAAGAAGAAGGAGGGCGAGATCGCAGCAGCACAGGCTGCGAAGGCACCCGCTGCTGACGCTAAGAAGAAGTAGTCTGAAATACTATGAAAGCCTTCCTCTCCAACTATCGCCAGTCACCACGTAAGACCCGCCTCGTTACGGAGCTTGTTAAGGGCAAGACCGTCCCACAGGCGCTGACCGCCCTCAAGTTCCTTGAGAAGCGTGCCGCAGCTCCAATTGCAAAGCTCATCGCGTCCGCTGCGGCGAACGCTGAGAAGCAGGGGGAGAACGCCGCAACGCTCGTTGTTAAGTCGATCACGGTAAATAAGGGATTGGTCCGCACCAAGTCGATGCCTCGCGCATTCGGCCGCGCGACCCCTATCCGCCGCCGCATGAGTCACGTATCCGTAACACTCGGCAAGAAATAATATGACAAAAATTGTTCATCCGTACGCACACCGCCTTGGAGTCATCCGTGATTGGAAGAGTCGTTGGTTTGCTGCAGAGCCTAAGAAATACCGCGAGTTCCTCCGCGTCGACGCCGCTATCCGCAAGTTGGTTGCCCGCCGCACGAAGGGTGCGTACGTATCGCTGGTCGAGATCGAACGCTCTCAGAAGTCACTCCGCGTATCGATACACACGGCACGTCCTGGCATGGTTATAGGCCGCTCGGGAGAGAGTGCAACGAAGCTGAAGAAGGATCTCCTCCAGACGATGAAGTCGATGGGCCTCTCATCAGTCCCGACACTCGCGCTCGACATTGTTGAGATTCGCTCTCCAGAGTCGAACGCAGCTATTGTTGCTGCGATGGTGGTAGAGGGCTTGGAGAAGCGTATGCCGTTCCGCCGCGTCCTAAAGCAGACGATCGACAAGGTTATGGCAAATCGTGAGGTGCAGGGCGTCCGTATCCAGGTCTCTGGTATGCTCGGCGCAGGCTCGATGAGTCGCACTGAGAACTTGAAAAAGGGACGCGTCCCACTGCAGACCATCCGCTCGGACGTCGACTACGCGCACGACGAGGCCAACCTCCCACTTGGTAAGATCGGTGTTAAGACATGGATCTACCGGGGTGACATCTTTGCGGACCGCAAGGGTCAGGAGCCACGAGGTGCTGTAGTGGACTCACGCCCACACCGCCCTCGCACCAATCAATAAACCACTATGCTATTTCCTAAAAAAGTTAAGTTTCGTAAGTGGCAGCGGAATCGAGAGAATCCGAAGAAGCTCCGCGTCGCAACGCGTGGCATTACGCTCGCCTTCGGCTCGCATGGCTTGAAGGCCACCGCCTCCGCTCAGATCACCTCGAACCAGATCGAGGCATCGCGCCGCGTCCTCGCACGTGCGCTCGGCAAGACCGGACGTGTGTGGGTGCGTATCTTCCCAGACCGACCAGAGACCAAGAAGGGAGGTGAGCTCCCGATGGGTAAGGGCAAGGGTGATCCGTACCGCTTTGTTGCCCGCGTACGTCCCGGCACGGTCCTCTTTGAACTCGACGGAGTGCCGGACAAGGAGGCGCGGTCGTTCCTCGTTAGAAGCGGAGCCAAGCTTCCGGTAAAGACGGCCGTCGTCGTTCGCCATTAATATGAAAACAAAAGACATCAGAAAGAAGAGCGCGACTGAGCTGCAGAAGCTCCTTGGGCAAGAGGAGGCAGAGCTCCGCAACTTCCGCTTTGGTATGTCGGGGAGTCGAACCAAGAACGTCCGCCTCGCTCGCGCACTCAAGAAGACCATCGCCCGCATTAAAACGATAGCCCGAGAAGGAAACTAATATGGACAAACACACAGGCAAGCCAAAGACACTGGTCGGAGTAGTTACCTCGGACAAGATGAAGGACACCGTCACGGTCGCGGTCAACCGCTTCGTGAAGGATCCAAAATACAAGAAGTATGTGCAGCGCACCAAGAAGTACCTCGCACACGACGCTGGCAATACCCGCAAGATTGGCGAGCGTGTCACGATCCAGTCATCCCGCCCGATTTCGAAGCGTAAGCACTTCGTCGTAATAAACTAATATGCTCCACGATCGCTCTCTCGTCGTTATTGCAGACAACTCCGGTGCCAAGATCGGACGCATCTTTAAAGTTCTTGGCGGCTCTAAGAAGCGCTACGCACAGGTTGGTGACCTCGTCATCCTCTCGGTGCAGATCGCTGAGCCTCGCAAGATGGTCAAGAAGAAGGACGTCCTCACTGCCGTCGTCGTGCGGCAGCGGAAGCCTGTCCGCCGCAAGGACGGGAGCTATATCCGCTTTGATGACAATGCTGTGGTGATCTTATCGAAGAACCCGAAGGATGTGTTTGAGCCAAAGGCGAACCGTGTCTTCGGCCCGATCCCACGCGAAATAGTGGACCTCGGCTACCAGAAGATCGGCTCGATGGCCCCCGAAGTTGTATAATCGTATGAAAATCAAAAAAGGAGACAAGGTAGTAGTAATAACTGGCACTGATAAGGGCAAGTCGGGCACGGTGGCACGCGCATTTCCCACAGAGGATCGTGTCCTCGTCGAGGGAATCAACATGCGCAAGCGCCATGCGAAGGGCCGACGTGGAGCCAAGGGTGAGATAGTCGAAAAGCCAATGCCAATCCACGTATCTAACGTCAAACTCGCAAAATAATATGACAAAAGGAGCAACATCTCGCACCGAGGACAAGACCAGCTACGAGGCGCTGAAAGGCGAGTTTGGCTATAAGAACAAGCTCCAGGCGCCACGCCTCACCAAGGTGGTCGTCTCGACCGGTACCGGAAAGATCAAGGATAAGAAGAAGGTAGAGCTGATCCAAAACCGTCTCGCCGCAATTACGGGACAGAAGAGCGCGCCTCGTGGCGCCAAGAAGTCGATCGCGACCTTCAAGGTCCGCCAGGGCGACGTCATTGGATTCCAGATCACGCTCCGCGGCTCGCGCATGTTCGACTTCCTCGACAAGCTGAACCACATCGCGCTCCCTCGCTCTCGCGACTTCCGTGGTATCAATGGAAAGGTGATCGATGACATGGGCAATATGACGATCGGCGTCAAGGAGCACACCATCTTCCCTGAGACGTCGGACGAAAACCTCTCCGACGTCTTCGGCTTCGCAATCACCCTCGTCTCGACCGCAAAGAGCAAGAAAGAGGCAGAGGCATTCTTCCGCCACCTCGGCGTCCCCCTCCAGGGAGGAGAAGAGAAATAACTATGTCACTACATTCTGAATCTACTCCAAACACTGAGCCTGATGAGGAGCCAGAAGCCGATCTCGACGACGCGCACTCTGACGAGGATCACCGAAATCACGATTAACTAACCGCCCGAAAGGGCGGTTTTTTGTTAAATGTTGACAGGAAGTGCACGTACGGTAGGGTGTAGGCATGGTTACTCAGACTCCAGATGGTTGGAGGAGGTGGCAAAGAGCTAACTCAAATTTTTGGTGGGTCGACAGCATACAAAAACCGGTATGGGCCACTTTTGCCGTGGCCGCACTGCTTGCCGTTGCGACATCACTCGCACCTGAACTTGATACGGTAAATGCACCTATTGTTGACGACTGGTCATTTACTGATATGACCAAAGCAGTAACTTTTGGCTCTGGACTAACTCTGACGCTGCTCGCATTATATAAATTTACTCAAATCTCTGCTGTTAACTCGCTCAACGAAACCACATTTGGATTGAGAGATGTCGCGGACGCGGTCTGGCCTTGGACTCCAGTGCGTGACTAACGATATGTTCGCACACCCGGGCGGTTTTTTTCAATGATTGACCTATAAAGTTATAAGTGATTAGCTTCAGGGGCACTTATGGAGATTGAATTTAGACGCCCATCCGGTCCACCGCCAGAGATTCCGCCGTCAATGTTTTTAGCTATGACACTACTCCTTGTACTTGGGATGGTACTGGGGGGTAGCTTGGCAAAAGACTATGCAATCGCAAACTTTGGGGAGCAATATGGCATTGCGGGACTTCTACTTATTTTCGGAGGTGTTCTTGGGGGTGGTTTGGCAGGCGGTGGTATTGGGGCATGCATCGCTTACTATGGTCGAAATAGTGATGACCCTTGGTGAGAATCTATCGATTTCGGAAATCGATACGTGTCGGTTCAAACGGTCCGAAAGGGTAGTTTTTGTTTGGTAGATTGAATCAATGATCACAAGAAAGTTCCAGGCGTTCGTCAAGATTATTGGCTGGTGGTGCTTTTCGCTCGGCGTCCACGTCGATCTGCGCGGACCGCATATTGAAGTGCACTTCCCATTCGGATTTGCCCGCCTAGGGTGGATGTACACCGACACGGCAGAGGTAGGGGCCACTAAGTGGGAAACTGGCCTTTATGGCTGGGGCTAGAGTAGCGCTATACTAGTGGACAATGGCAGATACGTTTGGCGATAGGCTCCGCGCCCAGATGGCGGGCGACTCGGGGAACAAGATGAAGGTGGCCCTCGAGGCGGTGAGCGAGTGGATAGAGGCCGAGGTCCTCGCTAACTTAGAGAAGACGATGGAGGCAGCAGCTACTGCGGGGAAGGACCGGCACACCTTCGTGCATGTCTACAAGGGCGGCGCACACCCACAGAGCCACGAGATTGAGGAGTTGCTGAGCTACGTACTCTTGAAGGGGACCGCAGACAAGCTCGGACTCGACATCCTCCCCATGAGCCACCGCCTGTTCGGCCCGAGGGACCCACGCGACTACCCCTGCCTCGAGATAGTGGTGAAGATTCCTCCGTCGTGGAAGGCCGACTACCCGAATTTAAAAATCTCAGCCTGGTAACTCTATGTCACTCGAGCGCGCGTACTACATGGCGTCAGGTTTTGCGGGCTTTGCGTCCGGAACATCGTTCGCTTTCGCACTGCGAGCTTACGTGCAGATGAATGGGATATGGGAAAAGCCACACGGCGACCCCGTAGCACATGGCACTTTGGCCTACCTCGACTCCACTCCGCTTGCGACGGAGTACCTATTCGAGCTCAGGGCGGGAGTAGTGCTCGCCGCCATCGCCCTCATCTTTGGGGCGCTGGCTTTGAAAGAAGGGAAGAAGGCGCGGCTCGGGGACTGA
Source organism: uncultured Candidatus Saccharibacteria bacterium (assembly GCA_964357395.1). GTDB lineage: Bacteria > Patescibacteriota > Minisyncoccia > Phycocordibacterales > Phycocordibacteraceae > Phycocordibacter. The sequence continues at coordinate 12,832 of CAYHLC010000001.1, forward strand.
TTCCTTTGACATTAGTAGTCTGGCATGGTAAAATACCCGCATGTCAAACCCAGTAGAATCCGCACACAAAATTGCTGGCATCCCTCGCGGGACCGAAGCTCACGCAAGTCTCTTTAGTCACATAGTCGGAGATGAAGCTTTGGAAGACGATGGCGAGCACGATGAGGAGGGGCCGATACATGGAGATTTGGGGTGGTTCATCCGATGGTTCAGCATCTTTGTAACAGGAGCCTTTGGCGCTTGGGTTGTTTATGACGCAGATGACCATTGGAAATGGGCAGGGTTCGCTAGCCTAGCTATCGCCTCAGCCCTCGCGGCAATTCCTGGCCGAAAAGAGAAAAGGACAAAGAGAAGGGGGAAAGGTAAGGGCAAAGGAAAGGGGAAGGGGAAGTAATTTGACCTCGGCCCCGGGGGATGCTAGTATAGCGGAAGCGCTTACGGCGCATTTCTAATACCGTCAAAAGTAATAGGGACGCCCTCTAAGGCGCGAAAGTATGGCTAAAAAGTCACAACTCGCCCGAAACATAAAAAGAATCCGCTTGACGGAGCGTTTTGCTGCAAAGCGCGCTGAGCTGAAGGCCGCAGGGGACAATGCAGGCTTGCAGAAGCTCCCACGTAACTCCAGCCCTGTCCGTATCAAGAACCGCTGCTCTATCACTGGCCGCTCACGCGCGTACCTTCGTCAGTTTGGCGTATCACGTATCCAGTTCAGAGAGATGGCACGCCGTGGCGAGTTGCCAGGAGTTAAGAAAGCAAGCTGGTAAACACTATGGTAACTGACGTCATCGGCGATTTCATAAACAGACTCACAACGGCAACTGCAGTCAAGAAGACCGCGGTGTCTATTCCGTTTTCGAACCTTAAGCACCAGATCGCACTCGTACTGAAGCGCGAGGGATATATCGGCGAGATTACGGAAGAGAAGGACGACGTCGGCAAGACGCTGACCTTGGCACTCGCGTATGACGGAGATGGTGAGCCCCGCATCCACGGCGTCAAGCGTGTCTCGAAGCCTGGACGCCGCCTCTACCTCGGCACCAAGGATGTCCACCCAATCAAGAACGGCAAGGGATGCCTCATCCTCACAACGCCAAAGGGCATCATGACGGACGCAGACGCACGCAAGAACCGCGTTGGCGGCGAGACCATGTTCACCATCTGGTAAATCTATATGTCACGCATAGGAAAAAACGTCATCGCGATCCCAGAAAAAACCGAAGTATCGGTCACGGATGACATGCTCACGATCAAGGGCCCACTCGGCTCACTCACAAAGAAGATCCACCCGTACGTATCGGTTGCGGTTACCCCCGAGGGCGTCTTGGTAACGCCAGCCAACCAGTCCAAGCTCGGCCGCTCGCTCTGGGGTACATACGCATCGCACGTCAAGAACATGATTAAGGGTGTTACAAGTAAGTACTCACGAAGGTTGGAGTTGCAGGGTATCGGCTACAAGGTTGAGCTCCAGGGCAAGAGCCTCAAGTTCCAGGTCGGCTTCTCACACCCAGTACTGATCGCAGCCCCCGCAGGAGTCGATGTGTTGGTAGAGAAGAACATCATTACCGTCTCTGGTATCGACAAGGAGGCAGTAGGCCAGTTTGCGGCAAACGTCCGTGCTATCAAGAAGCCTGAGCCCTACAAGGGCAAGGGTATCCGTTACGAGGGCGAGTATGTCCGCCAGAAGGAGGGTAAGAAGGCAGCCGCATAACATATGAGCAAGCTCACACCAAAAACAAAGACAGCTCTCCGCATCCGCCGCCACAAGCGCATCCGCGCTCGCGTACGTGGTACCGCTAAGAAGCCGCGGCTTGCCGTATTCCGCTCGAACCGCTTTGTCTACGCGCAGGTTATCAATGACGATACTGGTACGACGATCGCATCCGCTTCTGCACTCGGCGACAAGAAGATGTCTCTCCTCGATCAGGCAAAGGTGGTGGGTATCGCGATCGCAAAGGATGCAAAAGGGAAGGGCGTGACCGCAGTTGTGTTTGATCGAGGTGGCTTTACCTACGCAGGACGCATCGCAGCACTCGCAGACGCAGCACGAGCAGGAGGACTAACATTTTAAACACTATGACTAACGAACCAGAAGTACAGCCAGCAGCCGCACCAACCGAGAACGCGCCCGTCGAGAGCACGCTCCTAGTAGAGGCACCCCGCGGGCCAGCTCGCCGTGGCGGTGGCAGAGGAGGGGACCGCGGCGGCGGACGTGGCGGCGGCAGAGGAGGGGACCGCGGCCGTGGTGGACGTGCACCCCGCCGTGACGCGCCAAAGTCAGAGTTTGACCAGAAGATCATCCAGCTCCGCAGGGTGTCGCGCGTGGTTGCAGGTGGACGCCGCTTTTCATTCTCCGCTACTGTAGTTGCCGGTGACCGAAAGGGTCGCGTCGGCGTGGGTATCGGCAAGGGAGGCGACACCGCGCTCGCCGTCGACAAGGCGTTCCGTGATGCGAAGCGTAAGATGATCCGCGTACGCACGACCGAGGGTATGTCTATTGCTCACGAAGTAACAGCAAAGAACTCGTCGGGCATCGTCGAGATTCGCCCCGCACCAGATAGGGGTATTGTTGCTGGCTCATCAGTCAAGGTCGTCTTGGAGCTCGCCGGTCTCAAGGATCTTACGTCTAAGATACTCTCTGGCTCGAAGAACAAGCTCAACATTGCACGTGCTGCTATCGACGCTCTCCAGAAGCTCAAGAAATAACTATGGCCACTCTAACGAACTCGAATCTCTCATCACTTAAGAAACCTGCAAGCATCAAGGAGGCACGACGTGTCGGCCGCGGTGGTAAGCGCGGCAAGACGAGCGGCCGCGGGGGTAAGGGCCAGACGGCTCGCGCTGGTAACAAGCGCCGACCAGAGTGGCGCGATATCATCAAGAAGATTCCTAAGCTTCGTGGGCACGGCGTCAACCGCTCATCAACGGTGCGTCCCAAGGTCACCGCAGCCCCGCTCACGCTGGAGAGCTTGGAGCGCAACTTTAGCGGAGGGGAGACCGTTACGGTCAAGGCACTGGTAGATAAGGGCATCGTCCGCCGCGTATCTGGCGGGATCCCACCGATGAAGGTGCTTGCTCGAGGCGAGTTGACCAAGAAGCTCACCATCGTAAAGGGCATCCTCCTCTCCGAAGACGCAAAAGCTAAGATCCTCGCCGCAGGGGGTACTATTGAGGAATAAATGAACGCTTTCTTTACAAAACTACGACTCATCTTTTCCGACTCGGGACTCCTGAGGCGACTTGGCTTCATCATCGGCATTTTGGTTCTGTTCCGCCTCCTTGCGACTATCCCGATCCCTGGCGTTAACGAGTTGCAGCTCACGCAGTTCTTTAACGACTCACAGCTCCTCGGCGCCCTCAGCGTCTTTTCGGGTGGTGGACTCTCGAACCTCTCTATCATGATGCTCGGCGTCGGCCCCTACATTACGGCCGCTATCGTCATGCAGCTCCTCACCGTCCTCGTCCCGTCGCTAAAATCAATGTACCAGGAAGAGGGAGAAATGGGGCGTAAGCGTTTCAACCAGTACTCACGCCTCCTGATGGTTCCTATGGCAATACTGCAGGGTGTAGGCCTCCTCTATTACTTCGAAACGCAGGGATTGGTGGAGAGCCTCTCGACATACTACTTTGCTATCAACGTCGCGGTCGTGACTGCAGGCTCGATATTCCTTACCTGGATGGGCGAGCTGATGAGCGAGTTCGGCATCGGCAACGGTGTGTCCCTCATCATCTTTGCAGGCATCGTAGCGGGCCTTCCTGCAACTATCGCACAGCTCGCGTTCACCTTCGATGTATCCCAGGTTCCGCTCTACCTCTCGTTCGTCGTAGCGGCGGTCCTCATTACTTTCGGCGTTGTGTACATTTCTGAAGCAGAGCGCCCAGTCCCCGTTACCTACGCCAAGCGCGTAGTGGGAGCCCAGGTAACCGGTGGCGTGCAGACGTACGTACCGCTCCGCCTCAACCAGGCAGGCGTCATGCCGATCATCTTTGCGCTGTCGATCCTGACGCTGCCACAGATGGGACTCCAGTTCCTCGCAAGCTGGACCGCAGCTCCCGGTGGCCTCTCGGCACTCGCACAGACCTTGCTCACGTTCCCAGGCGCCTCCGCTGCGTACGCTCTGTCGTACTTCCTCTTCGTGTTTCTCTTCACGTACTTCTTTACTGCTGTGACTATTGACCCAACGCAGATGGCCAATAACTTGCAGAAGAACGGTGCGTTCGTCCCCGGCGTACGTCCTGGTGTCGCAACCGCAGAGCACCTCGGCCGCGTCATCACCCGTATCACCTTGGTTGGTGCCGTGTTCCTCGGCGTCATTGCAGTCTTGCCGCTCCTCATGCAGTACCTGACCGGCATCACCGCCCTTGCCCTTGGTGGCACCGCACTCCTCATCGTCGTGTCCGTAGTCCTCGACCTTGTCCGCAAGATCGACGCACAGATCAGTCTCCGCGAATACTAAACCCAAGCCGCCCGAGAGGGCGGTTTTTTGTTACACTGGCAGGATGGAAAAGAACGTCATTGTGGTCGCAGGACCAACCGGGAGCGGGAAGGACGCCATCATACAGGAGTTGATAAAACGCTATCCAAAAATTGTGTTTGCAATAAACGCGGTGACACGCGCTCCGCGTCCGGGCGAGATTGATGGTGTCCACTATCACTTTATGACCAACGAACAGTTCGTTGAGGAAATGGCAAACGGCAACATTCCAGAACACTACCTACGGAAGTCGATTAATGCCTACTACGGCCTCTACAAGCCGGAGCTTGATGCCCGACTCGCCGAAGGTAAGATCGTTGCGTTCCAGATTCAGATAATGGGAGCTCGGTACCTCAAGGAGCACTACAACGCTACAACGTTCTTTGTTATGCCAAAGTCTATGGAAGAATTTGAACATCGTGTGCGTGGTCGTGCCCCTATGTCTGACGCAGAATGGCAGGAGCGAAAAGAATTTACTGAGCGTGAGATCAATGAGGAATCCGCCTTTTATGACCACATCATCAAGAACGAAGAGGGGAGGCTCGAGCACTCGGTCGACCAAGTGGTCGAAATTCTGAGGAAAGAGGGGTACGTGTTAGAATAAAAGTACATGTCACCAATGCCACAGGGTCCGGCACGGACCATATTTTTTGTCGGTCGCCCGGGATCGGGGAAGGAGACACAGGCGCGCCTCATGGCCGAGAAAACCGGCTTTCATATCCTCTCAACTGGCGAGAAGTTCCGAGAATTGCGCGAGCACCGCGACGAACTCGGCACCCGCGTACGTGAGGCCTACGATACCGGCAAGCTCCTGCCATCGTGGTTTGCAGATTATCTCTTTGAGGACGCGATACTCAAATTGTCACACTCGACCGGCATCATTCTTGAGGGCTCGGGCCGCACCGTAGTGCAGGCGCAGCTGATCCACGACATACTGGCCTGGCTGCACCGCCCGTACCGCGTTATACACCTCGTTATTAGCGAGGAGGAGGCGACAAGGAGGCAGGCAGCCCGCGCATCGGTTGCAAATAGACCTGAGAGTGATACTGCAGAAAAGATCAAGCTTCGTCTTGAAGAGTTTCAGACCTGCACACTACCCGCTATCGAGGTCTTCGCTGCGAAGGATGCAGTTATCGAAGTAGATGGCGAGCGACCTATCGAGGAGATCCACGCCGACATAATGAAGCGGTTCGGACTGATCTAGCATGATTGCAGCTTCGGATGATGTACGTGCCAAGCTCCGAGAGGGCGGCAAGCGACTTGGAGTCATATTGCAAAAAGTTGGCGCAGCGACTGTGCCCGGAGTTACTACGGACGCACTCAACACATTGTGTGAGCAGCTGATCCGCGAGGGAGGGGACACCCCGTCCCTCGTCGGCTATACCCCATCGGGTGCCAAGCGTCCGTATCCTGCGACCATCTGCATATCCATAAACGACGAGGTAGTGCACGGCATCCCGAACGAAAACCCAAAGACTATTAACGAAGGCGATTTGGTCGGCCTTGATTGTGTGATGACGCACGAAGGATTCCTCGTCGACTCTGCGATAACGGTGATCGCGGGCAAGGGGAGTGCGGAGGACGAAGCGATGGTCGCAGCGACCCGCGAGGCGCTGATGGCAGGTATCAATGCAGCTCGGGCAGGGAATAGGATTGGCGATATATCAGCTGCGATCGAGAAGGTGGGTGTCGACAGTGGCTATGGAGTCGTGTACGAGCTTGGTGGGCATGGCGTGGGCAAGAAGGTGCACGAGGCACCGTATGTACCAAACGTGGGGGACGCGGGGACTGGCGAACTGCTCTTCAAGGGTATGGTGATAGCGATCGAACCTATGTTTACGCATGGCACCCCGAAGGTCAAGCTGATGCCAGACGGGTACACCTTCGTCACTCGCGACGGTAGCCGCGCGGCCCACTTCGAGCACACCATCCTCATCACCGACTCCGCCCCCGAAATTTTGACTGCGCTATAATGCGGGGATGGTAGTTCCTGGGGTACCCAATTTCAACACTCAAGGGGAAAAGAACCTCTCGCCAGAGCAGAACATGGCGAAGCAGAAGGAGGGTACCCGCTCGGGTGGTGCAGGCGGGCGCAGGCAACGCGACTTTAACTACGGCGACGCGCCATACACCCCACCTGCCGAGGACATGCCCGCGTTCGAGGAGGCAGCGCGCCCTAGGGAGGTCCAGCTCGAGCTCAAGCCAGACGCGAACGACAAGGACATGGAGCACCTCCTCGGTATCCTCCGCACGAGAGGCTTTAAGGCTGTTATGGAGGAGTTAGATAGGGTCAACAATCCGCACCTCGAAGACGACTTCCACCGGCTCCTGATCCAGTACAAGAGCGACGGCCATCCGATTCCTGGTTTGGACAAAAAGGACCCTCTTGTGCAAGCACTCGACTTTGTTTTGCTCGAGGTTACCGTGCCGGAGCTAAAGCCAGATGAGGGCGGCTCTTTGCGAGATATTGTAATTAAGATGGAGCAGCTCTACCAAGCCATCATCCCGTTCGTAGCGCTCCCCGAGCCCATCTTCTTTAAGGACTACCACCGCCGCAATGCGATTCAGAAGGAGCACTTCACGATGGAATTGGCGGTCTCGCACGGAGCTGAGGAGGCCATCTTTTATATCGCAGTACCGCGGAAGCGCCGCGACATTATTGAGAAGCAGATCTTCTCCGCATTTCCTCGCGCGCTCGTCGCAGAAAAGAAGGACGATTACAACATCTTCAACCAATTCGGTGTCTCACTCGTTGCGTACGGCACCTACTACCGCCCCTCTCCGCTCCCGATCAAGATGGTGGAGGACTTTACACAAGACCCACTGAACGTGATGCTCACCTCGTTCTCTCGCCTTGCAAAGGAGGGCGAGGGCGCCGCAATACAGATCTCTGTAGCGCCCGCGGGCGAGTACTACACCAAGCGCTTCCGCAAGGTGCTGGAGGATATGCAGAAAGGTAAGAAGAACTCGACCGACATCTTCCGCGAGCACCGCTACCTCATCCGCCAAGCGTTAGAGCGTCGCGCGGGCCCGGAGTTGTTTAATGCGGTCCGAGACGCGTTTAAGGACGAGAAGAAGGAGGGCGATAAGAGCCAGGACAGCGTGCAGATAGACAAGGTTTCGAAGAAGCTGAAGAGCATTGTCTCCGGCGTCAACATCCGTGTCGCAGTCTCGGCTCGTACGCGCGATAGGGCAGAGTCGATGATGGCAGACTTCGACTCGGCGTTTGGCCAGTTCGAGGATACCCAGGGAAACCGATTTAAGTTCCGCCGCGCGAAGACGAAACAAGAGGAGCGCGAGCTGTTCCGCGCGTTCATCTTCCGGACCTTCAGTCGCGGCCCCTTGGAGGGCTTCTTGAAGCGCCTGTACCTCCAGTTTTTCGAAAAGATCCACTCGCCGATCATGTACTACTCGCCGGCGATGCCTATGAACCTCACCGAGCTCGCAACACTATTCCACTTCGCAATTGCGGGAGGCACCTCGTCGAGAGAAGCATCGACCGCTGGCGCTAAGATGACCCCAGCGCCGCCTGGTCTCCCACAGGAGGGGATTATTATCGGGAGGAACCGTTACGCGAACATAGTGACTGATGTGCACTTCCCAGCACTCGACCGATTGCGTCATCTGTACGTGATTGGACAGACTGGCGTCGGAAAGTCGTGGTTCTTAAAGAATATGATTATTCAAGATATAGAGAACGGCGAGGGGGTCTGCTTCATCGATCCGCACGGCCCCGACGTGCAGGACATACTCTCGCGTATTCCTAAGGAGCGGTACGACGACGTCATCTACTTCGACCCGGCGTACACCGAGCGCCCGATGGGTCTCAACATGCTGGAGTATGACCCACGCTTCCCCGAGCAAAAGACCTTCGTGGTGGACGAGATGTTCAAGATCTTCCAAAAGCTCTACGGCCAGGTGCCGGAAGCGTTCGGTCCGATCTTCGAGCAGTACTTCCGCAACGCGGCCATGCTCGTTGTAGAGGACCCCGAAACGGGCTCTACACTTATGGATATTTCCCGAGTCCTTGCCGACGAGGACTTCCGCAAGCTCAAGCTCTCGCGCTGCCGAAACCCCGTCGTGGCCCACTTCTGGGAGGACGTGGCGACGCAGGTTAGGGGCGAGGGCTCCCTGGCTAACATCGTGCCGTACATTACATCGAAGTTCGACATCTTTATCGCCAACGAAATCATGCGCCCAATCGTGGGGCAGCAACGCTCGTCCTTCAACTTCGAGGACATCATGAATAACAAGAAGATCTTCCTAGTCAACCTCTCTAAGGGCCGCCTCGGCGACGTGAACGCGAACCTAATCGGCCTCATCCTCGTCGGCAAGATCATGATGACCGCCCTCGGTAGGGATCTGACCTCAAATCCGCCGCCGTTCTACCTCTATATCGACGAGTTCCAGAACGTCACGACTGACACCATCGCCACCATTCTTTCTGAAGCCCGAAAATTCAAACTCTCTCTAACGATGGCACACCAGTACGTGTTGCAGCTGATCCCGAAGATTCGTGAGGCAGTGTTTGGTAACGTTGGTTCGATGGCAGTGTTCCGTATTGGCCCCGATGATGCTGAGGTGCTCTCCAGGCAGCTCTACGGCACGTTTACCCAAAGCGACCTATTGAAGGTCAAGAACTTCCACGCGTACCTCAAGCTCCTTGCAGATAACAAGCCGACGCCACCCTTTACGATCGAGACATTCCCATTCGCATCCGGCGATCCAGTTACGCTCGAGGCATTGAAGCAGATGTCGTATCAGCGGTTCGGTCGCCAACGCGAGGCAGTCGAGGCCGAGATCCGCGAGAAGTACAATGCGCTTCGCGGCAGCTAGCCTGCGTTCGCTGAATGATGACCCGTATGCTACCATCGGCATATTGCTATGAAGTACCTGGACGAATTCCCAATCTTTTCAACCAAGACTCCTGGAGTGACGCAAACCTTCGACCTCTCAACGCCAGAGGGCAGGGCAGCGTACTTCACCGCTAAGGTGGGCAAGGAGATCGCCGCACTCAAAAAGTATTTCCAGGAACACACATTTGTCGCATACCTTCTTGCAAAAAAGAGCGCCGGCAAGGGCACCTACACCAAGCTTATGCGCGAGATATTCGGCTCGGTTATCGCACACATCTCAGTAGGCGATGTGGTCCGCGCGACACACCGGATCTTTGAGGACGAGTCAGAGCATGCAACACGCGCCGAGGTCATGGAGTATTTGGAGAAGCACTACCGAGGCTACATGCCGCTTTCGGATGCAGTTAATGCACTCCTCGGTCGCGACACTGCGTCACTCCTCCCAACCGAGTTCATCCTAGCGCTCGTCATGCGTGAGATCGACGCCTTGCCGCGGAGTGCACTGTTCCTCGACGGATTTCCTCGCGAGATCGACCAGGTCTCCTACGCACTGTTCTTCCGGAACCTCGTCGACTACCGCAACGACCCAGACCTCTTCCTCACGATCGACATTCCAATGTCGGTTATCGACGAGCGCATGAAGTATCGCGTGGTCTGCCCCGTCTGCCAAACACCGCGCAGCCTCAAGCTCCTTACGACGCGTGAGGTGGGGTACGACGAGGGCACGCACGAGTTCTTCCTCCTTTGCGACGAGCACAAGGTGCGCATGGTTCAAAAGGAGGGTGACACCGCTGGCATCGCACCAATTCGTGGTCGCCTCGAGAAGGATCAGGAATTGATCGACAAGATGTTCGGCCTCCACGGGATTCCGCGGATCCTCATTCGGAACGCTATTCCTGCAGACAAGGCGCTCGAGTACGTGGATCAGTACGAGCTCACTCCTGAGTATCAGTACGAGTGGGATGCGGGAAATAAGAAGGTAGTTACGAAAGAGCTCCCGTGGACTGTCGAGGACGACGAGGGAGTCAAGGTATACAGCCTCCTCGCCCCTGCCGCAGTCGTAGCACTCCTCAAGCAGTTGGTGGCAGTACTGAAGATCTCAGTATGATCGAGGTAGAGATACGTGGACGCCTCGAACCCGCTAAGGCGGAGGAGCTCAAGCAGTTTTTTGTCGAGAAGGGTAAGCACGTTGCAGATCATGATCGCGAGATGATCCTGCTGCAGGACTACCCCGGCTACAACGACGACCCTACGAAGCGCGAGGTAGACATACGCATCAAGAACACTGACGGCCTCTGCGAGATAGTCGTCAAGCGCCACGCGCACGACCACAATGTAGGTAGGAGCGAGGTGACATTGGCGCTCACCGACAAGGATTTGGAACAGGCAAAGGAGGTAGTAAAGGCCTTTGGCTGCTCGCGCGGAATCTGGATGCACCGCAAGAAGTACATATACGAGTACGAGGGGGTAGAGTGGTCTATCGTCGAGGCGCCGAAGCAGATCTTCTTCTTCGAGGCGGAGTTGATGGTGGGGAACGAGGCAGAGGCAGAAGGGGCTCGCCAAAGGTTGGTCGCTGCCGCAGAAGCGCTACAGTTAGCCATATTTACACCCGAGGAGTACTACGAGTTTGTGTCGATGCTTGGCCGTGAAGTCAACAAAAACATAGCGTGGTAGAATTGTTATAGGGGTCGGATTGGCGATTACCCCGTTGAAAAACGTCAGGGAGGCTTATATCGCTCTAGTCTGGAGAATCCTGAGCTTGTCGAAGGATTCCGACGACTACAGTTGCGGCCACCCACCTGAGCTACTGCTCGGGTAATCGCCCTCCCACTCCTATATTTTGATGCAGCGATTGTCCGGATTAGTCACACTTTTGATACTGGCTCTGGTTCTCGCAGTGGTGCATAGCCTTGCGTTTGAATACTTTTGGTACTGGCAGTACTGGTGGCTGGACCTCGTCATGCACTTCGGCGCAGGTGTCTTTGTTGCGGGCATCGTGTATATCTCCGGCGTAACGAAGCGAACAGTGCTCCTCGTTGCCATCGCGCTCGTCGTGGGTAGCAGTTGGGAGGTGTTCGAGTTTGTGTTCCGTGTGCCGTACTCGCGCTCGTTCGTCCTCGACACTGGACTCGACCTACTTATGGACGCTGCTGGCGCTCTCGCGCTCTCTGGTATGCTGTGGTGGTGGAGAATTGCAGTATCACCTTCGTCCGCGGTGCGCGCCGCGTCACTGGATCAAACTTTTTAGTAACCGCCACTGAGGGCGGAAAAACGACACGCATACTGATCGACTGTGGACTTGCGCAGGGTGAGTTGTTCTGTGACTCAGTCAACTTTGATCCGTTTCCGTACGATGCGTCCGAGATCGACGTGGTGATATTTACGCACGCGCATGCGGACCATATTGGGATGTTTCCGAAGCTCCACAAAAGCGGCTTCAAGGGCAAGGCATACGCAACTGCGCCAACGGTCGACCTAATGCCCATCATGCTCGAGGACTCCGTTATGCTGATGACACGCGAGGCAGAGCGCTGCGGCACACAAGCGCCGTATAGCATCACAGACGTCGCACATGCGGTGAAGGCTATTACTGCAGTTGAATATCACGAGCGTATCCAGATTGCCGAAGGCATTACGGCAACGCTGCAGAACGCAGGACACATCGTCGGATCCGCAACGGTGCTCCTCGAGGTGCACGGAAAGCGGATCTTGTTTACAGGCGACTTGGGTCGCACACCGGCCATCCTCGTTCCTGATAGGGAGGTGACGCAGGATGTGGATGTCCTGGTAACAGAGTCTGTATACGGCAACAGAGCGCACGGATCGGTAGAGGAGAGCGACCAAGCGCTCGCTCGCGCCGTACACAAGATAGTCAAGGACAAGGGGGTCCTCCTGATACCTGCATTCTCGCTGGAGCGGACCCAAATCATCCTTGCCTCGCTCGATCGGATGATTGCCGAGGGGACCGTTCCTGAGGTGTCGGTATTTATGGACTCGCCGCTCGCTGCCAAGGTGAGCGATGTGTATCGCCGCTACCCCAAGTACCTCAGGGACACTATACGAAAGAAACTCGAGAGTGGGGACGACCCGTTCGAATTCCCCACACTCAAGGTGACCGTTAACAAGGAGGCCTCCGCCGCAATCGATCATGAGCCACGGCCAAAAGTGATAGTCGCTGGTGCAGGTATGAGCCACGGCGGGCGTATCCGCCACCACGAGACCCGCTACCTCGGCGACCCATCGTGTACGTTGCTATTGGTCGGGTACCAGGTACCAGGCTCGCTTGGTCGGCGCCTCAAGGATGGCCAAAAGCAGGTAGAGATCGACGGCGCCAAGATCAAGGTGCACGCCACGATAGACAACGTGACCGGATTCTCTGCACACGCGGACAGGGACGACCTCCTCCGCTTCGCAGAGGAGGTCAAGCCGAAGCGGGTGTTCGTCGTCCTCGGCGAGACAGAGGCAGCAACCTTCCTCGCGCAGCGCATCTCCGGCTTCCTCGGCCTCCCCGTCGATGTCCCCCGCGAAGGGGAGACCTACAACGTATAAAAAACTAGGCGACTTTCTTCAATAGGCGCTTGAACGACTCTGGGTGCGTCATCGCCATCTCGGAGAGGACCTTACGATCGAGCATGATGTTCTTCTTCTTCAGGGCGCCGATGAAGGTCGCGTAGTTCTTGAAGCCGTTCTCACGGAGTGCTGCATTGATACGGACGATATGGAGACCACGCATGGTGCGCTTCTTAGCCCTTCGATCGCGGAACATGTACTTGCCCGCATGCTTGATAGCCTCGAGTGCCGCCTTCTTCTTGGTCGAGCGGCCGTGGCGATAGCCCTTGGTCTGGGCAAGGATATTCTTTCGGCGCTTACTTTGCTTTGGTCCTCCTTTAGTTCGTGCCATATATTTTTATTATTTGCCTGGGAGGAAGCGCGAGCGGATCTCGCGGTTCATGATGACCGCTACGCCGCGCCGCTTGCTGAGCTGCGTTGCGGTACGCTCCTTCGAGTTGTAGTGGTTCTGCCCCTTGGCGCGAGCAATGATCTTGCCCTTTTTGGTGACACGGAGACGCTTACTAAATGATTTGTTGGATTTCATATGGTTACTTCTTGCCGGCCTTCTCGAGGGTGATCAGGAACCCCTTTGGTCCTCTCTGGATAGCCTCGGCGACTTTATACTCTTCGGGGATGAGTTTGATAAAGCGCTGTAGCCGATCCTCAAGAAACTTTGGGTCCATGTACTTGTACCGGCCCCGGAGGAATAGCTCGATCTTGACTCGGTGCCCCTCGCGGAGCCACTCAGCAACAGATCGGGCCTTGCGGGTCAGGTCGTGCTCGCCCTCGGTTACCTTGACCTGTATAGACTTGGTCTCGGTGACGTGCGACTTAGCCTTCGTCTCGCGCTCCTTCTTCTGCTGCTCGTATTGAAATTTACCATAATCCATGATTTTCGCAACCGGCGGGGTCGCGCCAGGGCTGATCTCTATAAGGTCGAGGCCCTGCTTCTTGGCCTGGTCTTGGGCTTCCTTGAGGGAGAGGACCCCCAGGTTTTCGCCCTCAGCACCGATGACTCGGAGCTCTGCGGCGCGTATTTGAGCGTTGATGTTGATTCGTGGTGTAGCCAAGGTGTGTCAGGGAGTACTGTACCATGCATGAGGGGAGCGGGTCTACACAGGTACCGCCTGGACATTTTTGATAAATGGGCATAGAGTTACGGACGTTCAGCATTTTTCATGTGGCGTATACTTTCAAAAATTATTGCGACGCCGAGGGTCACCGAGCCGCGTCCCGCACCGGCAAGTCATGTTGAGGATATTGGAGAAAATCTCAAACAAACCATCCGCACGCTCTACGGAGGCCGCTCGCTGAGAATACGGCATATTGACGCGGGCTCTACGAACGGCGAGGAATATGAAATGACGGCGCTCGGAAATGCATACTATGATATTGAGCGCTTCGGCATTTCTTTTGTAGCGTCTCCGCGGCATGCGGATATACTTACTGTTTCTGGCCCAGTTACACGCAATATGGAGCATGCACTGAGGACAGCGTATGATATGACCCCCAGCCCTAAGTGCGTGATAGCACTTGGTGACGGCGCTGCTACGGGTGGAATCTGGAAGGGCTCGTATGCGGTGGTAGGAGCTGTGTCAGAGGTGGTGCCTGTCGATTATGTCATTGCCGGGGACCCGCCGTCGCCGTCAGACATTCTTCGCGGACTGCTAGGGGCAGTACAGGGAGCACGAGGTTAATAGTATGTCCGAGATCATTCAACAGTTGGCCCTTTTTTCTTTCCTGGTGCCGCTTGCAGCGGCAGTGTGGGCGGTAGTGGCGCGCGGATCTCGAGCCTCGACGTTCATTCAGTGGCTCCTCATCGCTGGCGCAGCAAGTGGCCTAGGCGCTGTAGCGTGCTTTTTCTTCGCCGGATATGCGGGGAGTGGGGTAGCACTCATGCTGCCTGGGGGGTTTGGTGCCCTGTTCGAAATGCATACACTCTCGGCACTCTTTTTAGGGATTATCTGTACCGGCGCAGGACTCGCCTCAGTGTATGCGCTTGGGTATTTGCCACGGTATGCAGACGAGTATCCGGGCGGGTGGGTGAATGCCGCGACCGCCTTGTTCATATTTGGCATGATTGGTACGGTACTGTCGAGTACCGTATTCGGGTTCCTCCTTTTTTGGGAGGTGATGTCTGTCGCGGCGTATTTCCTGGTGATTACCGATCGATCTGCCGATTCGTTGCAGGCGGGGTTCCTGTACTTCCTCATGACGCACCTTGGTTTTGCTGCCCTGGTTGCAGGGTTTGGGCTCCTTGGGGGCGGTGCGTTTTACGGTACGTTTGGTGACCTTGCGACGCATGCCGCAACGCTCGAGCCGGGCGTACTCACCGTCGCCTTCCTACTCCTCTTTGCTGGATTTGGTTCCAAAGCTGGTTTGGTGCCCCTCCACCAATGGCTGCCGTATGCACATCCGCAGGCGCCAAGCCACTCATCAGCGTTGATGTCGGGAGTGATGCTCAAGGTTGCGCTGTTCGGTTTTATACAGACACTCTTCCTCTTTCCATCAATTCCGCTCACCTGGGCGGCTACAGTCATGGTGGTAGGACTCGTCTCTGCATTTTTCGGCGTTCTCTACGCGGTGACCGAGTCGGACATCAAGCGTCTGCTCGCCTGGAGCAGTATCGAGAACATGGGCCTCATTTTTTCCGCGATCGGTGCTGTGGGGGTCGTCTATGCACTACCGCTCGGGGGTGAGGCGGATATACTTGCGCGTGGCGCACTGATTTTTATACTTTTGCACACACTGAATCACTTCCTTTTCAAAACGGGGCTTTTCTTGGCGGCAGGCGCAATAGTTTCTGGCACGCACACACGTGATCTTGATGCGCTTGGGGGGCTCGCGCGACCATGGCCCTTGTTTGCCGCGGCGACACTAGCCTTGTCGCTTACTGCTGCCGCACTCCCTCCGTTCGGTGCATTTTTTGGTGAGTGGGCATACATTCAGGCGCTCGCCACAGCACTCACCAGCTCGTCAGTAGCGGTGTCGTTCGGGGCGGCAGCAGCGCTCTCTATTGTCGCACTCGTAGGAGGCTTGGCGATAGCAACGTTCGTCAAGCTATTCGCAGCAACTTTCTTGGGGCGTGGGCGCTCCGAAGCAGTGGCCGATGTGCCTTTGCTCCCATTTACCATGCTCCTCCCTATTGGTGTGTGTGCAGTGCTCTCGCTTGGTATGGGCGCTATGGCTGGCAGCATCGTCTCCTTTTTCGAGAGGGCAGCATTTGGTGTGCGTCCGCTTTTCACTCTCCCTTCAGCAACACTTGATCCTCTGGCAGCATATGGTGCGATAGTGTTCGTACCGATCTTCCTCTATGCGCTCTATCGACTCCTAGCGCCACAGCGCAGCAGGAGTACCGATACGTGGGATTGCGGGCAGCCGCTTACACGGCGTATGGAGTATACTGCTACCGGTTTTGCGGCGCCGATCCGCTTCTTTTTTCGAGCGCTTCTGCTCTCGGAAAAGCGGCTCACAACGCTGCCGGTATCGGCGGAGAATCCGTGGGTTGCAGAGCACGCGCTTGAGTGGCACCTTACTTCAGTGTGGGAGCGCTCGCTCTACCGGCCTATCGGCAAGGCTGTCGTGTGGTCCGCGAGTATGGTCAGCAGGTTACAGAACGGCAATGTGCAATTCTACCTGTTTCTCGTGCTTGGTGCGCTAATTGTAGTCATATGGTCGGCGGTATGAGTAGCACACTTATTTTGTTTGTGCAGTTCCTCCTTGTACTCGGCATTGCGCCCGGAGTGGTAGGTGCGGTGCGCTTGGTGAAGGCGCGTCTCCAAAACCGCCGTGGTGCGTCGCTTACGCAACCGTACTTCGCACTTGCGGCACTGATGCGTAAGGAGATGACCATACCGAGCAGCAGTACGTGGGTGTTCCATACCGTCCCCTTTGTCGTACTGGCGAGTGCACTTTTCTTGGCGGCGGTGTTGCCAACCGTTGGGTATGCCCTCGTGCCTGCCGGGTTTGACAACATATTCCTTATCGCGGCGACACTTGCTGTGGGCGCGGTCTTTCTCGTTATGGGTGGTATGGATACGGGGAGCACCTTTGGCAATATGGGGGCAAGTCGCGAGATGACACTTGCTGCGCTCGTTGAGCCAGCGCTCTACCTCGCTCTTGGGACACTCGCACTCGTTGCGGGCTCATGGAGCGTGGGCGCGATTGTGGGCTGGTTCGCAGTGTCTCACTGGTTCCTTTCGGTACCATTCGTTGCCATAACACTGGTGGCACTTGTCTTGGTGCTGCTAGCAGAAAATGCACGGTACCCGGTAGATAACCCGGCGACCCACCTCGAGCTCACCATGGTCCATGAGGCGATGCTCCTCGAGTATTCGGGCCCATACTTGGCGCTCCTAGAGTATGCCTCAGCGCTCAAGCTCACTGCACTCGGCATCTTCGTCCTTTCGTTGCTTGCGCCGATCGGTATGGTGGCAAGTGGTGCGACGCTGGGCGCGCTTGCGCTCGGGCTCCTCGCAGCAATTGGTAAGGCAGGCGTATTGGCACTGCTCGTGGGGGGTATCGAGACCGTCATAGTTAAGATGCGTTTTTATCGGATGCAGGAATATATGTCGATTGCCTACAGCATGGCGCTCGCGGGGCTATTCCTCACTATTATTCTCAACGCATATTCGGGCCTATGATCACCCTCGCAGTACCATTCATCCAGATAACGCTCGCCGGTGCGATGCTGGGCACCTCACTTTTGATATTCGGGAGGATGCGTCTGAAGTCGTTCGTCCTACTCTTCGCACTCCAGTCGCTCGCGCTCGCATCGTACGCGGCGACAATTGCGCTCATAACGAGCGAGCACGAGCTACTGATTATGGCGGGGCTTATCGTGTTCGTTAAGTCGCTCTTGGTGCCGCTGTTCCTGCTTGGTGTCGCGCGTCGCTCTGGTGCGAGCGCCCGCCTCCATGCGTACCTCAAGCCCACGCTTGCGACATTCCTCGGTATTGTTGGCATCGCTGCAGCCTTTATCACTGCACGCGCAGCGCTCTCTTTTTTGGGTGCAGAATACGTGGTTACGAGCGTGGCTTTTTCGCTCATCGTGCTTGGACTCATGCTCCTTATTATTCGGCGAGACCTCTTTGGACAGAGCATCGGATTTTTGGTGATGGAGAACGGGATATTCTTGTTCGGGCTTGCTCTTTCTTCCGGCCTGCCGCTCCTGGTCGAAATAGGAATCTTTCTTGATGTGCTGGTCGGATTTATGCTCATGGGCGGCCTTGCCTATCGAGTGCAGAAAGAACACCACTCTGTCGGTACGGAATTGCTAAACACGCTCACTGATCGCATATGACACCGGCACTCCTCCTCCTTACCACTTTCTTTGCTGCGCTGCTGCCGCTCGCCCGCGTGAGCACCGTTGTTACCTACCGCCTTGCGCTGGTGGGCTCAAGCGCCATATTAGTCGCTGGGCTCGCGCTCGGCATACCGATACTGATCGGTGCACCGCTCGTAACTGGCGACGGCTATTGGTACGTCGATCGCTTTGCGGCGCTCCTGGTGTGCATCATCGCCTGTGTGCAGTGGACCGCGACCTTAAGTAGTGTGTCGTATCTGCGGCATGAGGCAGCAGACGGCATCATTGGCATGACACACGTTCGTTGGTACTACGCAGTGGTATCGCTGTTTGTGCTGACCATGTTTGCGTGCGTGACCGCCAACAACCTCGGTCTCATGTGGGTAGCACTTGAGGGGACGACGCTTACTACAACACTACTCGTTGCGTTTTATGCACGTGACGGTTCGCTCGAGGCGGCATGGAAGTACCTCATTCTTTGTTCAGTAGGGATCTCGCTCGGACTTGTGGGCGTACTGCTCGTATTTTATGCTGCCTCCACAGTCGACGCGTCACCACTTATCGGGCAGTGGTTGTACCTGCGGAGCATCGCAACTCATCTGCCGGCAGAGATTATGTACATCGCGTTTGGATTCATAATGGTCGGATACGGCACTAAGGTAGGGCTGGTGCCTATGCACGCGTGGCTCCCCGACGCACATAGCCGGACCCCATCCCCAGTCTCCGGCATGCTCTCGGGCGTACTCCTCAGCGTTGCACTTTTTGCGATGCTCCGCTTCAAAACGCTTACCGACGGTGCGCTTGGGGATTCTGCCTGGACTGATGGCTTATTCCTCGCGTTTGGTGCGCTCTCCGTCATCATCGCTGCCGCGTTTATCCTCGTGCAGCGTGATTACAAACGACTCCTTGCCTATTCATCGATTGAGCATATGGGACTTACCGTCTTCGCATTCGGACTTGGCGCGCCAGGCATGATTGCTGGCGTGATGCACCTCACGGGGCATGCGCTCGCAAAATCGATGCTCTTCTTCGCATCCGGCAATATACTCAACTATTATCGCAGTACACTGCTTGCGCGAGTCGGCGGCGTGGTGCGTCGTTTGCCGTACTCGGGCACCTTTTTTCTCATCGGCATCGCCGCCCTTTTGGCCGTGCCGCCGTCGCCGCTCTTCTTTAGCGAGTATCTGATCATTACGACTGCGGTAATGTCACATCCGTGGTATCTCGCTGGCATCAGCGTGGCGCTCGCGGTGATCCTAGCGGGTATGCTTCAGTTGTTGATACCGGTGCTCCTCAAGAACACGGCCGATACCCGCGGGGAGAGGGAACCCGAGGCGCTGACACTCTCGCACGCCGCAATGCTGCTCCACGTTGTTGTGCTGTTTGGTATGGGAGTCTTCTTTCTCATGCCACAGGGGTACGAGTTTATTAGAAGCATAGTACAGAGCATTTAGTATGTCACTCGAATCATTTGCTGCTGCAGCAGGTCTCATGTGTGAGAAGGGGGCTATCCGCACACCGCGTGAGTCTTTTGCAGACACGGTCACCACGCTCCTTGCGCGGGGAGCACGACTCACCCTTATGTACGCAACCGATGATCGTGAGATGAGTGGAGATTTCGGCGTGCATGCGGCGCTGGCAATCCCGAGGGAGGTGGACCTCGTCACTGTTTCGACGGTGGTCCCTGCGCACGATGCATCGTACCCATCGCTGACCAAGAGCTGCATGGCAGCACACTGGTACGAGCGGCAGATGCATGACCAGTTTGGCATTGTTGCAGTTGGACACCCTGACTGGCGGCGCCTCATGCATCATGAAAATATCCCCGAGGGCACCTACCCCCTGCGCAAAGATTTCGCATGGGACACACGCCTCGCTCATGCGGCGGTCCCGTACCCCATGCATCAGGTGGAAGGGAAGGGTGTCTATGAGATCCCGGTCGGACCGATCCACGCAGGCATCATTGAACCAGGACACTTCCGCTTTAACGTGCGGGGCGAGCGCATCCTCACTTTGGAGGGGAAATTGTTTTTCACCCATAAGGGCGTGGAAAAGTTGGTCGAGGGCAGGACGCCCGAGGAGGCGCTGCCGTTTGTTGAGCGTGTTTCTGGCGATATGCCAGTGGGGCACACGCTTGCGTATGTGCAGGCGGTTGAGCGTGTATGCGCAGCGGTGGTTCCAGAGCGCGCAGAGTACCTCCGTACGATATATAACGAGCTCGAGCGGGTGACTATGCACGTCTTTGATATCGGCAATATTGGCGGCAACGGGACCGGGTTCACCTTTATGGCAGCACAAGGCTTCAGAAATGTTGAGATACTACGGCGTCTCTTTGCGCAGCATGTTGGGCACCGTTTTCTGCGCGGGGCGATAACGCTTGGGGGCGCGCACGATCTGTCCGGGGCAGCAGTGCAGGATATTGTCGCAACCGTTGAGCGTGTCACAGCGGATATGCAGCAGGTGATCGACATCGCGTACGCGAGCGATGGGCTCATGGAGCGGTTCGAGACGACTGGTATCCTAACCCGAGAGGCTGCGGGTGCATACGGCGCCGAAGGGGTTGCCGCACGCGCTTCCGGCGTGGATCGCGATATGCGTCGCGATCATCCCTATGCGGCATACCAGCACAGTGCACCAAGTGTGATTACCGAGACTGCCGGCGATGTCGCTGCGCGCTTCGCTGTCCGTGTGCGAGAGCTCCTCGAGTCGTTGCGTCTTATCAAATCGTGCGCCGCTGCGCTGCCGGAGGGGGCGGTGCAGGCTCCGCTCGTGTACCGCGCGGGGAGCGCGTATGGGTGGGCAGAGGCGTGGCGCGGCGGGGTAGTCGACTGGGTACGGATGGACAGCGCAGGGAAGATAGATCGTCTGGTTATTCGCGACCCGTCGTTTTGTAACTGGCCACTCTTTGGCGAGTTGGCACCCGGCAACATTGTGCCCGACTTCCCGCTTTGCAACAAAAGCCTCAACCTCTCGTACTCGGGAACTGATCTTTGACATAGCATATATTTTATGCTATGCTTTTGAAGCTCGTTACGAGTATAATTAATTTTCTATGATAGAAGGATATCAAACACCTACAGAATTTATAGACACGGGCGCACGCTTCAGTCTGGAGGCTGTGGGTGCGATGTATCTCGCGCTGGCAGTACTTTTTGCAGTGTGTGCATATAGTCTTTGGAATAGGAACCGCAGCTAGCCCACAGACAGGGGCAGCGGGGGTGTGGTACAGTTCCAATAGATGGCACTTGGTGAGGGCGTAGGGTCTTCTCCGGATACTGCGGTGTCCTTCGGTCTTGTTGCGCTGCTGATTATCGTGTGTGCGCTCGTTGGAGATGCATACGCCAACCGCCACTACAAGCGCTAGTGTCCTCGGTGTGGCGACTTTTCCCGTTCCGCTTTCCGTCGGGCGGATTCGTGATCGCTCGCTATATTCATCACAACGCTGTAGATCATAAGCCCAAGAAGCGGGAGCGTGCCAACGACCTCTATCGCATACCATTGCTCCCTGGTAATGGGTATCAGTCCGGATTCGTCGGCGATGAGCGCGCCGAGCGCGCCGAATGCTGTTATGACCGCAGTCCATGGGACCACCCTGCGTGCATCCATGGCCTGATTCCTCCGGTCCCGTGCTATCCAGTGTCTATCTTTTGTTTTTGCCATACTCTGTTACATCGTGCGGTGATAATCTTCTTGGGCGTTTTCTTCCTGTTTGGCAAAGGTGCCGTTCCAGTATGCTAGGTATATCGTAGCGACAAGTGCAAGGATGCCGCCTATCAATACCTCCTCGAATGAAAGCTCTCCGTTTTCCTGATAGCTGCTCGACAGATAGGCGAGGTCAAAAAGCAGTGTTGCAACAACGCCTATTTGCCGTGCGCGCGCCCGGGCGGCTTTTTGTCCCACGACGCGCTCTAGCTTTCTTTTATGCCTTACTTTCCTCTCTTGATAGGCGATCTGCTCGTCGGTTAGCCCTTCTCCAAATTCCATATACACGGGCGCCAAGCGCCATGTGCGAAAAAATCGCTTATCAGTAAGGGCCAGGGAAGGGGGTGCAAAAACCTGATGTTTATCGCGCCTGTAGCACAAGAAATATCAAACTTCTGCTGGCCCCGCCTCCTAGGCCAGAGGTGAGTCTACGCCTCCTCCCTCCCGACGTCAACCTCCTTATGCACCAGTGATGTTTACACTACCTCGCCCAGCACAACGATGTTCTGCAGGGGAGTAGTGTACCTCCACAAACTAAAACTGCCCCGAAGGGCAGTTAGTTTGTGGAGGTGGAGAGTAATGAGCTCTCGTCCAAAAAACGTATTTCGGATGTGTCTACTGTGTGTAGTTTGTTTCAGCATTTAAGTACTACAGTAAGAATCAAACAAGATAATGTAGTACCGAGCTCTTAATTTTGAACTATCGTCGAGCGGTCGATAGTTCTGATCCTGAGGTTATTACACCAGAGCTACGCTATCAGGAGTCACGTAGGTAGCGCCGTCCTGGCCGAAGCGAGAACGGAATCGTCATGAGTTATGCCATTACCGGAGCAAGGGCGAAGTACTCACGAGGACTTGCGACAAGTGCTTTTGCATTTATCGTTTGTTCGAGATTTTAGGTGTTCTCCAACATTCACCACACAGCAACAAAAGAAATATATCTCTTGTCGAATCAGGTCACCCCCTCGGGACACACAACAGGAGTTGCATGCCCGGAGCGAATGACCTGTTATTCACCTTTCAAAGTTCTGTCCATGTCCCGCGCGGCATCTCTATCCTTGAGGGCGGCGCGCTTGTCGTGGGCCTTTTTCTTGCGAGCCAAGCCAAAGCTGAGCTTCAAGAACCGGTTCTTATTATACACCATTAATGGTATCAGTGTCAAGCCCTTCCTCGAGTCCGCCCCCTCCAGCTCCCGTAGCTCCTTCCTACTCAAGAGGAGTCGCCTGGTACGCTCGGGGTCGTAGCTCTTGGGGACATTGCCCTGTTGGTATGGGCTAACGGTTGCCCCCACTAAGTATGCCTCATTCCCTCTGATGACGATATGAGCGCCTATTAGTGACCCTTTGCCACCCCTAACCGATTTGACCTCATGCCCATAGAGCTCGATCCCGGCTTCGTACGTTTCCAATATCTCGTACTCGAGCCTAGCCTTTTTGTTTTCGAGGAGTGCCATGTTTGAAGAGTGCTTGGAGCTCCCGGCTCCCGGCTACATCAGCGTACCCTAAATTAAACGCTTCAGTAAGCGTTTCGTTGCTGCCAGACATGGTTCGTACCTTAAGTGGTTTGGACGGACTGATGCAGTACGCGCGTACCGACATGCGGGTAGGGCAGAGGCCTGGCGGCACGGCGAGGTCCCGCAGCATCGCCATGCGGAGGGGTCGCCTCGACGTGAGCGCCTTAGCAGTCAAGAAAAGCTTAGACACCGTGTCGCGCGCTGGGGGCTCGCAGTTAATAGTGATAAGCGTGGTTACGCCAGTCGACAACACCTTTCTGGCAAGGTCTTCAATATTCTCTCCCATGTCACCATCGATATACCGCTTGAGGCCGAGGCGCACCTTCTTGCCATACACAATGGGGAGCGCCTTTGCGGCACGCAGGACCTCGTAGTAGTCGAAGAAGGAGCGGTTGGTAATAAACTCGGTCGCGCCCGTTTGCACATTGGTAACAGGGATAAAGAACTTTGTCTTTGTCTTATCAATCGCCTTGGTATCGAGCGTCGCTTTCTTCCGAAAGATGGTGTCGATGAGGTAGTCGACATTGACGCCTCCGTTTGGCTTCAAAAACCCTGGATCGATAAGGAGTTTGGTCCACACTTTGCGCGCGAGCGTGTACTGGCGGGAGAGATAATAAAAGCCGTTGCCAGCGGAGCCTGATGCGGCCCCGAGTGCGTACGGTTCGTCAAAGCCGTACACCTCGTGGAGCGCGAGTAGTGCGCCGGCCGAGTAGCCACAGCGCATACCGCCACCTGTGAGGACGAGGCCGATCTTCTGCTTCATAGTGTGCGGAAATTATAGCGGGCGTTGAGGAAGAATGATACCAGGCCGACCAATGCCGCAACGCTGATGCGTGCGACATAGAGGTCGAGGCCCACGAGCTCGACGAGGCCTGCAACGAGGAGTGTCACCAAGAGCGCGTTGCTGATCATGATCATCATAAAGAGCAGATACCCGTGGCCGACTGGCCGTTCGGTAGCAGTGAACACGAATTGCCGCACCAATCCGTAGTGCCCGCTGGTTGCGATCACGAACGCGAGTGGCACGGCAAAGACGTACACAAGCCCCACGATCTCGAAGAGGAGGTAGATAAGGCCAAGGTCAACAGCAAAGGCGAGTGTCCCAAAGATCGAGTACCCCACGAACTGGCGTACCCACCTCCACGGGGTACTCATATGACTCGGAAATTGTACCGAGCGTTGAGGAAGAAGTTGGTGAGTCCAGCCAAGAGGCCCATACCAATACGGGCCCAATAGACGTCTGCTCCTGCATACTCGACGAGTAGGGTGGTGCCGACCGTGATGAGCGCTGCATCCGCCACAACTATTACAAGGAAGTACGCGAGCCCCATCGGCACTGATCGGCCTCCGTCACCGAAGACGAGTATGCGAGCACCAAAGTAGTGGCCGGCAGCGCCAAGGCCAAATGAGAGGATGACGGCGAGGTAGTACTGGAGGCCGAGGAGGTCATACAGGACATACAAAAGGAAAATCGAAAACGCGAACATCGCCGCTCCGATGAGTGAGAATTGCGTGAGGTCGCTGCTCGTTTTCGCAACCGAGAGCTCCTTCGTTTTTTCGGTCATACCGTATATACTAGCGTATATGACGGACAACGCGAGGGACAAGAAGGGTGCTCCCAAGAAGGACAAGGAGGACAAGAAGCCGTGGGTACCGCACCTCCAGATGCCAAAGGGCAGCAGCTGGGGCAATCTCTCGTCCATGCTGGCGGTCCTCCTCATACTCGCCTTGGCGTACTCATTCTTTTCCACGACTGGTACGACAGAGGAGTCGGTGTCGCTCTCGACCCTCGCCTCCGAGATCCGTGCTGGTTCGGTCAAGTCGATAGTCGTCGAGGGCGAGCAGCTCGATATCACCTACAAGGATGATACGAAGAAGATCTCGAAGAAGGAGGCCGACGCGGCCCTCTCGGAGACACTCGCGAGCTACGGCATTACTGGTGTCGAGATGAGCAGTGTAGAGATCGAGGTCAAGAATGAGACCGGGTTTAAGTACTGGTTCTTCTCCTTAGCACCGATCATACTGCCGCTCTTACTCATTGCAGTTTTCGTCTGGTTCCTGTCGCGTCAGGTGCGCGGTGCGGGTATGCAAGCCTTTACCTTCGGACAGTCGAAGGCGAGGATGATCGACCCCAAGGACAGCGCGACTCGGGTCACCTTTGCAGACGTCGCAGGTGCCAAGGAGGCCAAGGAAGAGCTCACCGAGATCGTCGACTTCCTCAAGAACCCAAAGAAGTTCCTCGACATCGGCGCGCGCATCCCCAAGGGAGTGCTCTTGATGGGCGCGCCAGGGACTGGCAAGACCTTGCTTGGGCGCGCTGTTGCGGGCGAGGCGGGTGTGCCGTTCTTCTCGATTTCTGGCTCCGAGTTTGTGGAGATGTTCGTTGGTGTCGGTGCCTCTCGCGTGCGCGACCTCTTTGATATGGCAAAGCACGCAGCGCCGGCCATTATATTTGTTGATGAGATCGACGCCGTCGGTCGCGTACGCGGCACTGGCGTTGGTGGGGGCAACGACGAGCGCGAGCAGACGCTGAACCAGATACTGGTCGAGATGGACGGCTTCGAGCCGAACGAAAAGGTGATTGTGATGGCTGCAACTAACCGCCCGGATGTGCTGGATCCAGCGCTCCTCCGCCCTGGCCGCTTTGATCGTCGCGTCACCATCGACCTTCCTGACCGTGACGACCGCGAGCAGATACTGAAGGTGCATGCGAGGAAGAAGCCGCTCGCAGAAGATGTGGTCCTCCGCGTTATTGCCGAGCGCACGCCAGGCTTCTCTGGCGCAGACCTCTACTCGCTGATGAACGAGGCTGCCATCCTTGCTGCGAGGGAGAATCGCAAGAAGGTCGGCCAATATGACCTCATCCGCTCGATTGAGAAGGTGATGCTTGGTCCAGAGCGGAAGAGTCACGTTTTGAACAAAAAAGAAAAAGAGATCACCGCATACCACGAAGCGGGGCACGCACTTGTCTCGTCGGTACTTCCATATGCGGACCCGGTACACAAGATATCGATCATCAGCCGCGGTCGCGCAGCGGGGTATACACTCAAGCTCCCATTCGAGGACACCAGGATGCAGTCGAAGAACGAGTTCCTCGACGATATCGCAGTCTCACTCGGCGGCTATGTAGCAGAGAAGGAGGTGTTCGGCGATCTCACCACCGGCCCATCGAACGACCTGCAGGTACTAACCGCACTCGCGCGCGACATGGTTACGAAGTACGGCATGTCGGATGAACTCGGCCCTATGGCGCTCGAGGGCGAGGGAGGCCGCACCTTGTTTGGACGCGGTGTGTCAGAGAAGGAGTATTCGGAAGCGATATCTGCGAAGATCGACACCGAGGTCAAGCTGATAATCGAAGGCGCGTACCAGAAGGCACTGAAGATCATCAAGGAGAAGCGCAGCGTCCTCAATGCTATAGCGGAAAAGTTGGTGGAAGTAGAGACCCTAGAGCGCGACGAGTTTGAGAAGCTCCTGATCGCAAACGGCATCACTCCGAAAGCAAAGAAGGACATAGAGCACCAGCCTATTGCGTAACCTACCCCATTGAGGTATGGTAAGGCCGATATGAGCGACAGACGCGCAGAGTATAAGGGGCTCGCAACTGCATCGCGTGCAGCAGGCATGGGCCTTTTGGTAGGAACGATACTCTTTGGGCTCGGCGAGCCGCTCCCGCTACAGGAGTGGCAGGTTAACGTGCTCTTGGGAGGAGTAGCTGGCAGCGCCTTCCTCTACTACGTCCTCGCACCACTTTTTGAGGAGGAGTATCCGGGGGAGTCTCGCTCTGCGTACGCATAACTAATATATGGCACCGAAAGCAGAATCGGCATGGCAGGAAGGATTTCTCGGCGCAGGACTAAGCCTCCTTGTAGTTTCGTTCATGCTCGAAACGTTTGTGCCTATTGATTGGTACGAGTCGCCACAAAACATGTCGATGGGGATCATAACCGGATCCGGCTTTATACTCACCGGTTTTGGTGCGGTGTTCATGCTCGCATCCGGTCTAGCCGAGAAGATACAGAGCATGGGTACACCGCGCACCCGCGTTGCTCACGCCGCTTAGGTCACATATCGAGTAGTTCGCGTGCGTATTCACTTTTAAGCACGTGCTCAAAACTGAATATCGCTGCGTGACACTCCAGATACTTTCGGTGGGTGGCTGTAAAGCGACGCAAGCGGTATAGTAGTAACATCCGCCCCTAAGCAAAGCTTCCTGGCGGGCACCTCGAAGGTCATGAGCGCAAGCGCTCGCGACCCTTCTCGGCTTCGCCAGTAGCTCAGTCGGTTAGAGCACGGAGCTTACGGGCGAGGGAGTGAGAGAAAAGCGGGCGTGTAGCTCAATGGTTAGAGCACCGAGCTTATACCTCGGCGGTTCCTGGTTCGAGTCCAGGCACGCCCACACAAACGTACGCTTTTCCGAGCGAGTGATGCACGTATCGAAGATATACCTCCGGGGTCCTTGGTTCGAGTCCAAGGGGGCGGACTGGTTAGTGTAGACTTTGTAGTGATGCACTACTTCGCATATGGTTCGAACATGAACCATGAGCAAATGCAAAAGTCATGTCCCGGCAGTATGTTCTTAAAGCCGGTGCGGCTTGATGGCTATACGTTTGTTTATGATGGTCGATCAACGGCAGAGATGCACACCGAGAAGGGTGCTGTTGCGAATATCGTTCCCGATTCGAAAAAACATGTTTGGGGCGCTTTGTACGAAGTGTCAGAGCAAGATATTGCCAACCTAGATATCGTTGAGGATATCCCTCATGCGTATCAAAAAGCAAATCTTGTAGTTCGAGATAGTCAGGGGACCTCTTACACTGGCGTAACTGCATATCTCAGACCTCCTCAAGAAATTGGTCAACCGACCGCTGACTACAAAGCTACAGTACTCCGTGGGGCACGAGATTCAGGGCTGCCCGACGATTACTTAGCGAGACTGGAGGCTAAAATAAGTTCTAACGTCGTTCAGTAGGGCGGACAGATTTTTTAATGCAACAAAGGTTTACTACTCTCTCACGATCGTGGGAGTTTGGTAAACTTTTTACGGGCGATCAGTCGACACGCACTTCCACAGCGCTGACTACAAAAGGACTTGCAATTCGTTTATAGAGAGTTATTATCTTTTGCATGGAAGGGTACGAACTACCAATTGGAGGGCTTGCCCTCATGGTCGCGTTTCTTACAGGCAGGGCCCTTAAGGAATATTATAAAAACTGGCAGGTACGCAAGATGTCACAGGGCAACGGCCCTGCAAATAGAAGTTATAGAGGTGATGGTCCGTCACGGACAGCTGATTTTAAGAGGGGCAGGTACTAGGCGCCAGAGGTGCGATCTAGTACAACATCCACAACATTTTGGGTGAGGGTGCGGGTCTCCACGCGCTCGGGGCCGTTCTTTGGACGGACAGTTACTTCGACCGTATCCTCGCGTACACGCTTGCGCGCATGCGCCATCTGCGTTCCGGATGCGACTCTCTGGCTCTGGATCTCGGTCGCTATCGCGTTGATCTCGCTTACTCGTCCTGCAAGGAGTGCGAAGGCCGCTGCTGTTGCTGCAGTGGGGGAGTCGCCCATCACCCTAACCGTCCACATATCGTGCCTAGTGCCGCGACAGCCCATCGCGTGCGCCGCTGCCGCGACGACGCGGTCGTAGCCACCGGTCCATGTAGCCCCATCATAGCCATCGCCCGGTTGGTCGGTCGCCTTGTGTAGCCCGACGCCGACGAGGAGCGCGGCGAGGGCGTGGCAGGCCTCGTGGTATGCGGTGTGGTTGATATACCCCGCCTCGACGGCTCCCTCCTTCCTGCGCACCCTCACCTCCGTATCGCCTACGCTAATCCCTTCCTCCTTGTCCCTAAGCCCGAGCCGTACGCGCTCATTACCCATCTCTTATATAACTACTACAAACCCGGGCGGGTGACCAGTCTTACTCGAAATGCAGGTCCTTCAGGGATTGGAGGGCCTGCTTTTTTAGTTGCGGATAGTTCGAGAGAGTGGGGTCGCGGGCAACGAGCGCAAAGGCTTCGGTGCGGGCCGCCTCCACAAGCTTCAGGTTCTTCAGTGCCTCCATACCGATGTCCGAGAGGCCCCACTGACGGCGGCCATACAGCTCGCCGGCGCCGCGGAGGCTGAGGTCACGCTCGGCGAGCTCGAAGCCATTCTTTGCCGAGACTATCGCCTTGAGGCGCTCATTGTTCGTGTTGCCCGCCTTGTCAACCATGAGGAAGCAGTACGGCTGGTGGGTAGAGCGCATGACGCGCCCGCGCAGCTGATGCAGCTGCGCAAGGCCGAATCGCTCGGAGCCCTCGATCAGTATGATGGTCGCGTTTGGCACATTCACTCCTACCTCGACTACTGACGTAGCAACCAGTATCTGGATCTTGTTCGCAGCAAACTCATCCATGGTCCTCTCTTTATCATTCGGGGTCATCTTGCTGTGCAGCTCTGCAACGGAGTACTCGGGGAACATCTTTTTCAAATTCTTCAACTCCGCTTGTACCGAGCGGGCCTGCATAGCAAGTTGTTTGGTTGGGTCCGGTTCATCAATTCGTGGGCAGATGACATATGCTTGGCGTCCTTCCTCCAGTAGCTCGCGGACCTTGGCATACGCTTTTGTTCGCTGCGCGGGGCCAGCTATCTCAGTTTTTATTTCCTTCCTACCAGCAGGCAGCTCATCGAGGATGGTGAGGTCGAGGTCGCCATACAAGGTGAGTGCGAGCGTTCGGGGGATAGGAGTAGCCGTCATGGATAGCAAGTGGGGTGCAACATTATCTTTGAGCGCGAGTGCCTGACGTTGGAAGGTGCCGAAGCGGTGTTGCTCGTCAATGATGACATAGGCAAGGTATTTAAACTTGACCGCTTTTTGTATCAGCGCGTGCGTGCCAATCAGTATTGGCACCTCGCCATTTGCTACCCACTTCAGGAGCTGCGTGCGCGAGAGCTCGGTAGCCTTCCCCTTGTTGACCTTGGACGGAAACTTGTAGCACCCGGATGAGGTGATTAGTCCGATTTGAATAGGATACTCTTTGAAAAAGGAAGTAAAAGTCTCGAAGTGCTGCTTGGCCAGTATCTCGGTGGGGCACATGTACGCGACCTGCAGGTTACCAAAGTTCTTGTCCGGGACTGGCCGACTTGTTACTACCGCATACGCGGTTGCAGCGGCGACGGCAGTCTTGCCGCTGCCGACGTCGCCCTCGAGGAGCCTCGCCATCGGGTAGGGCTCGAGGAAGTTGGCGAGTATATCTCCGATTGCCTTCTTCTGCCCACCGGTGGGGGTGAAGGGGAACGAGGACACGAACTTGGCTACCCGCGACTCCTCTGCATCAACGGGGAGCGCGTTTCGTGTGCGGTTACGCTCGCGCTCCACGCCGCGCCCGAGCTGGATGAGGAATACCTCCTCGAATGCGAAGCGCTTCCGTGCTGACTCCGCATCCTTGTCGTTCTTCGGTTGGTGCGCCCAGATGAGTGCGGTCCAGAGTGTGGGGAGGTGGTACTTCTCTATGATCTTTTCTGGTATCAGATCCTGGATAGTATCCAAAACCTTTTCCTCGAACACGCGCTTCATGGCGTGATAGAACCACAAGGACGTGATGCCTGCCGACTCGGGGTAGACCGGCATCATGCCCTCCTTCGCTAAAGCTACGGAGGGTAAACCCGCCGCCTTCTCTACAACCGGGTTCGCAATATACTTGCCGCTACTCGATTGGCTGACGGTACCGCGCAGGCGCACCAACGTATCAGTCGGAACCATTTTGGCCAAGTACGGTTGGTGGAACCACATAACGCGAATGGTCCCAGTGCCGTCATCAAACCTGCCTTCGGCCATAGGGACCTTCCGCTTCCAAGACTTCTTCATCTCTAACTTCGTAAACGTGCCATAGATGGTCACCTCGCCAGCTATGTTCGACTCCGCGATTGTACGCACGTCCGCTGCAGACTCGTAGCGGTGTGGGATGTGATACAGCAGGTCGCGGATAGTATGGAGCCCGAGGCGGCCGAGCGCCGCCTTCTGCACTTGGGTCAGTCGGGTGAGCTCGCTAATGGGGGAGTCCGGCGTCACACAGGCACTATAACGCGCACTTTGCTAGGATGGGGCGATGGGCTACGCAGAGCAGCGCAGGAGCGAGGATTTGAGCGAACTACCACAGTGGCAGGACGAGGTGGAGGCGCGCGTCGTCCATGCGACCAAGAATCAGTATGTAAACAAGCTCAAGCAGGCCGGCATCGTCCAGCTGTATAGCGGTAAGCTGCGGACTATCTCGTATGCAAAGTGGGAGTCACTGCCCGGAGTGTCGGCACGAATACGTATCTATATTGGGCCGGACGGCAGGGAGCACTATATGTGGTGCATCAAGGTTCCGAAGGATGATACGGCTCCATCGCAGCTCACTCGAGCTCGGCGTGAGATGGAGGAGGAGGCCCCGAGCTTCGATGAGGCAAAGTCGAGGCTCGAGTATGCTCTCAGCGTGTTATTTCCGAAAGAGCCATGCGTTTTGCAGGGCGAGACAGAGATTATAAAGGAGCGCACCTCGTTTATGTGCAATGGCACCTGCAGGGTAGAAGCGTGCACTAATGTCCGGTTCGACTTCGACGTTATCAAGTCTGCAAACGGAAAGGCGCTCACCCCGCCACTCGCACTCCTCGAGATCGAGGCCGGTACGGAGCCTGATGTTCTGAAGTGTGCTGAGAAGCTCGGCATCACACTAACGCCGGGCGAGTCGGTAGGCTCTGTGTCGCCACTTATTAATGAGCGCGTAGGGGGGTAGGCCTATTTCTCCCACGGCTTCTTGTCACCTGGGTCTGGCTTCTTGTCTTCCTCAGGCTTTGTGGGCTGCGGCGGCTTCTTAGGTTGGTCACGTTTGCTGGGCCTGTGCCCATTACCGTTCTCTGCGACTATTCCTTCGATTCCAAACATACTGGAGGAGCATACCCCGCCAAGAATGTTTGAGCAAGATATGGTAACGTACTCGTGTTAGTTAGGAGAGGTGGCTGAGTGGTCGAAAGCGGCACAGTGCTAATGTGTTGTCCGGGTAAAACTGGACCATGGGTTCGAATCCCATCCTCTCCGCAAAGACTTGAGCGAAGCAAAAGCTTTGCGGAGAGGAGCAGAGTGCGGGGCACTCTGCGTGTGGGATTCGAACGCCGGAGCCAAGCTTTTCGTCTCGAAAAGCTGCGAGGTGGTGGCCAGCCCGAAGCCGAACGGAGGTGAGGCTGAGAGGTGCGGCCGAATCCCATCCTCTCCGCATTTTTAGATTTTGACATATCTACAAAAAGAGGTAGTATCTATGCATGAAAGATAGTGAGTTTGGAGAGGTGGGGGAGAGAGTCCTTCGCTTCGTTGACAGGGTCCGTGTCCCACTCTTCGCATTCCTCGCGGTATTCATAGCTGCCGGCATCGTCGCTGGCGTTGATGCCCTCGGCGATCTCAACAAGTCCGAGTAGGCCTGCATGGCTACCAAACTAGAGCAGCAGTTGAAGCAGCAAGCAGAGCAGTACAAAACCGATTCCAAGTATCGCGCAGGTGTAGACGAGCTCTGCAAAAGATGGATAGCGGGTGTGGCAAAGCATAAGATCAAGCTCACTGTCTCAGGGCTTATTACCTGGATCGCCTACCAGCAGATGGGTGGGTAAGCATCAGTGAGGTTTTGTTTGGTATGGTTTGAGGATGTTCAGAGTAGCAGTGCGGAGATACAGGCGAGTGCTGCGGCGCCGCGCCCTGAAGCCGAGCGCGGCCAGGCTCGCTCACTACGCGGCTAACAAGGAGGAGGCTCGGGCACTCATCTGCGCGCGCGTGGCAGAGCTCAATGTGCACTACAACTTTGCGTACAATCGGATAGCTATCCGCAATACTCGCTCTCGGTGGGGCAGCTGCTCGCGGAAGAGGAATCTCAACTTCAGTTACATAATCGCCTCCTTGCCACAGGGGCTCCGGGACTACGTCATCGTGCACGAGCTCTGCCACCTGGCCGCCTTCAACCACTCGCCCGCCTTCTGGGACCGTGTCGCCGAGACCCTCCCCAACCACCGCTCCCTCCGTGCATCCCTCCGCAAGCATGGCCACCTCCTCCGCGCGTAACGCGCACTGTGGTTTAGCGAATTGACATTTGGTGTTGCAATGATACAATATACATATGGGTATAGGAGAGCGCGTAGGGATTCTTATCTGTGGCACCACACTCGCTGGTGTTGCTGGAATGTTTGGTAAGCACTACGCAGGAGAGGCTACCAGCCTCAGGACGGATTCGTTTCTGAAAGAATTGTTTGAAACAGATGTGCAAACAGCAGGCCGAATCGCAGATGCTGGTTCGTACGAATTCTGGTCCAATGCACTGCAATGGGGGGTACCTGCTATTCTCCTTATAACAATACGTCTTGCTTTTGCGCGCGACAAGAAGAGCAAGTCCAGAGCGGCCAGCAGCCCCTCCGCCTCGGAGGCCTCCGCATAAGTGCCCGAAGAAGCCGCCTCTTCGGGCGGTTTTTTGGTGGAGTATACTGGGGGAATGGTCAAGGCGGTTGAGGTGCCGGGGAATGGGTGGGAGCT
The DNA here is from genome assembly GCA_964357395.1 of uncultured Candidatus Saccharibacteria bacterium. Classification (GTDB taxonomy): domain Bacteria; phylum Patescibacteriota; class Minisyncoccia; order Phycocordibacterales; family Phycocordibacteraceae; genus Phycocordibacter. The sequence goes on from CAYHLC010000001.1 coordinate 46,770, forward strand.
CGCGGGGCGGACGAGCGCAGTCGTCGGATTTTGGGTCGGCGCGCCCACGCTCGGTGTCACCGTACTCGACTTCCTTTTTGATAAGACGGAGTTTGCGTTCGACTTCGAGCTCGACTGGTGGGACTACGAGATACCGACACTGATCGCGTGCGTCGGGCTCCTATTCTTTGCGCGCTACGCGATCGACAAGAGTTGGGATGTCAGGCGTAAGAGTAGATCATAGTATATGAGATCGCAGCCAAAGAATGCAGAGACGCCACAGGCACTGATGCTAGAGATGGGTGGAGTCACGTTTAAGGCTCTCGCGCTTGCGGGAGCGTGGGTCGTGGTGCCAGGGATGCTGTTCTTCGACCTTGTCGACGACTTCGAAAAGGGAGTAGGCTTCTTTCCTGATTGGTGGCAAGGCGAAGTCAGCTTGGCAGTCGCTTCCTTGGCGGCGTGGTACGTGGGCAAGGCCATGCACGATAGGTCGTACTACAAAGATACCTAAAGCCGCTATTTGACAAAATCACAATATAGCGTATATTAGCAATATGTCAGGCTCTCGTGCAGCTTCAGCAGAGGCACTATCACCAGCAGCGGCCAAAATCCGCTGGGGAATGCGCGTCGCTGCAGCTGGGGGAGTGGCCTTCTTCGGGTCTAGCTTTGTGGAAGGGGCCTATGAGTCGGATATGTGGGCACTGTCAGGAGTTCTTGCAGTCTGGATAATCAGTGAGATCTTGTTTGCGCACGCCAGCCGCCGAATAAGCTAGTATGTCATCGAATGAGGCGAGAGCCTTCAGGGTCAGCCTCGCTGCGCTTGGGTTTGTTTATGCACTTGTGCCAACGCTGATTGGCGTAATCGGCGCTTATGAGATTGTGTTCGAGCAGCCACTCTTTGGGACTGCGATGATGAGCGACGAGGGAGCTGCGTGGGCGGCAGGACTTGGGCTTAGTATCGGTATCCCTGCCATGATTGCAGCGATAGTGACCATCCTCCTCAATCCTCCGATTGATGAATCCAAATCCTCCTAGCGCCTAGTTGACATATTGTGAGGCGAGTGTATAGTAGTCGCATGTCAGATCAGTCGGGGGAGGGCCTAAAGATTATCGCCTCAGCATTCTGCGGGCTAAGCGCCTTTATTGGCACAATTCTTTTAGGTACTGAGGGTGGGGGCTTCCTCGTAAGAGAGGAATTAGTTTCGATAAATTACACGCTCCCCATGTCAATTCTTATTGTTATTGTTAGCTTTGCAGCTGCGGGCGGGGCATACAAGGGGATGCGCCGCGCCCTAGCGTAGCTCCGGGCTCACAATTGCTTCATCTATAGGGGCGTAGGATAGACCTAATGAGGCCGCTGGTGGACGCGGACCACAAACTCTTTGCCAATCGGACGGCGGCGGGCAAGGAGCTGGCCGAAAAGCTGGCGCCGTTCGTAGTGCCGGGCGCACTTGTCCTCGGACTCCCGCGCGGAGGTGTACCAATAGGGTACGAGATAGCAACTAGATACGGACTGCCGCTCGACACACTGGTCGCACGGAAGATTGGCACGCCATACAACACCGAGCTCAGCGTCGGCGCGCTTGCACCGGGCGGCGTTGTGATAGTTAACGACGCTGCGCTGTATGCGCTGCGCCTCCGTCGCTCGGAGATAGGCCCGATAGTCGAAAAGGAGAGTATGGAGATGGAAGCGCGCATCGAGCGGTACCACTCTGGCGAGTACAGCGCGGACATGGATCCATCATTGATAATTATCGCGGATGATGGGCTCGCAACTGGAATGACGGCACGAGCCGCGGTCGAGTCAGTGCGGAGGAAGTATGGGAAGACGAAGATCATCTTTGCCGCACCGATTTGCTCGCGTCAGAGCTGCATGCTGCTCCGAGCTATTGCTGACGAAGTGATGGTTACGTGCGAGGTGCAGCACCTCGGCGCAATCGGGTATTGGTACCACGACTTCACTCAGCTCACTGACGAGGAGGTGATCGGATACCTCCGTAAAGCAAACCGTGCTAGTCAGCTAAGACAACAGCGATGACGCGCCTGGTATCTGCTTCGAGCAGTGCGCGGCGCTGGTGCGTTCCAAAAGGCGCACGGCATTACCCTGCGGCTGGCTACTTTGGCGGGAAGATCAAAGCGTTTATTGTGTGGATGAGCAGGTGATAAGAGTGTCCGCAGATATGAATACAGAGCCATGGCTTCCCTCAACACTTAATGCCCACGGGCTCGACGATAGGTCTCTATTTTGCAATTGGCGCTGGCGACTTGGTATTGCGGGCGTATTTGTAGTGCTCCAGGTCTTGGTGGTGTTTGCCTTTCTTAATCCACCGCGCGAGTACCTATTCCTCTGGTACTGCAATCATGTACTTATCCTCTTTGCGTTTGCAATCCTGACGCGTAACGCGCAGATGGTCAAGGGCTTGAGCTACGTCGGCATGCTGACGCAGCTCTACTGGATACTCGACTTTACCTTTAATGTCCTGGGCCTCCGGCTCTCGGGCGCTACTGACTTTGTATTTACTGAAGGGTTTGCCTTCTCTACCGTTGTTACGGTCATTGTGCACCTCGTGACGCCGCTTGTCGCACTGCTGTTTACCATACGCATACGCCCGCAGCCGATCTCGCTGGTTTATGCCTGGGTGTACGCAGCGGGGCTCTATACGGTGACACTGTTGTTTGCGCAGCCAGCGCTCGATGTTAACTGCGTCTTTAGTGGTTGCAACCCTACCGGGTTTGGCGGGCTGTGGGACCTGTACCTCTGGCCCGCAGCGCTTATCGTATTGACTAGCATTGCCTTCGCCCTGCATCATGGTCTGCATCACCTCGATGCGGAACGAAATATTAAGGGCAGGTGAGTGTAGTAGTTAGAGGAACATGAGCTCTGTTCCACTTAACCATCACCAAACAAACATATGACTACTACACAAAAACTTATTGCGATACCCGCACTCGCTGCAGTAATGCTTGCTGGTGGCGCGTATGCTGGCTATGCGACGCTCGCATCTGCTGATACCGACGCAGCTAAGCCCGCTATGGGCGAGATGCGCAAGCACTTCGGTGGCCCAGGGGCCCCAGATGGCATGCACGGTAAGGGCCACGGCGTTATGGGCACCGTGAGCGCCATCAATGGCTCGACCATCACTGTTACTAACCTAGATGGCACGAGCTACACCGTCGAGGCAGGAGCCGCCACCGTTCAGAAAATGGCGACCGGCAGCCTCGCAGATGTAACGGTCGGCGACCGTATTGGTGTCCACGGGACTGTCTCAGGCACCACGGTGACTGCAGAGCACATTATGGACGATCTGCCTGAGCGGCCTCAAAAGCCAGAGTAAGCAGAAGGCAGAAAATGCAACAGCCCCGCAAGGGGCTTTTGTAATAAGTTAGCGCTTCACATGTACTATTAGGGGCAATGGATGTTTCCGAGACAGACGAGGCCATTGCAAAAGCCGTGCAGGCAGGCGACACCGAGCGCTTCGGCACTTTGGTCGAGCGGTATGAGGCAAAGCTGAAACGTTATGGAACAAAATTCTTATCGAACAAAGACAATATCGACGACATCGTCCAGGACGTTTTTGTCGCAGCTTTTAGTGCCATACAGAGCTTTGATATCACTCAGCGCTTCAGTCCGTGGCTCTATCGGGTCGCTCACAATGCCTTTGTCAACGCTCTTCGAAAGGGCAAGTATAGCCCTCACTTTATTGACTTTGACACACTTGTTTCTTATGCGGTATATGAGGATCCGCACGAGCGGGAACGGGAGTTAGATGAGATGCGAGTGCTCCTCGACAAAGGGATCAGTACGCTCAGCCCCAAGTATCGCGAAGTGCTCGTCCTTCATTATTTCGAAGATATGTCGTACAAAGATATTGCAGATATCCTTAAGGTCCCGACTGGGACCGTCGGTGTGCGACTCAAGCGCGCCAAAGAGGCACTCCGCAGGACTATCGAACCAAAACTATGAACATGAGCAAACCCAACATGAAAGATAAGATAGTGGCCAAGATTCGTGCAGGCACTATTGCCATGACGCCGCGCACGGTCTTTGGCATACAGTTGGCGGGACTTGTTGCGACCAGCGTAGCGATACTCCTCGTCACGGTGTTTATTGTTAACTTTATCTTCTTCTCTATACGCATATCGAGCCATGAGGAGCTCTTGGGCTTTGGGGGGAGCGGGATACTCGCGTTCCTATACTTCTTCCCGTGGCTACTTGCCGCTATCGATGTCGCGTTAGTGGTGTTGCTGCAGTACCTGCTACGACAGTTTAAGTTCGGGTACCGAGTACCGGTTCTGTATATCGTTGCGGCGCTCGTAGTTGGAGCTGGGGTAGTTGGGTTTGCGTTCGACCGCGCTACACCATTTAATGATCGACTGTTCGAGCATCGGGGCGAGCTACCGCCACCATTCCACCGAATTTACGACGGTGCACGTCGGCCACTACCGCCTGGCGAGGGAGTCTGTCGCTGCACCATCCTCACCATCGACGGCAACACGCTGACTGTCGAGGATACGCGCGAGGCAACCACGACGCTCACTGTTGTTCTACCGGAGGGCAGTAGGCGCGCAACCACTACCGGGCTGTCTGTCGGCGATGTAGTGCTGATAGCTGGCACGGAGGAGGGTGGTGTCATCCAGGCCTTTGGAGTGCGGAAACTAACACCCGGTAAGTAGCCTACGTAATAATTGTGAATCTGGCGCGTACTAAAGATATGCACCCATTTTTAAAACGACTCAAGCTTAACAAAATTATCACGTGGGCTAAGGCCAACAAGGTTATCGCGGGTATCGTCGTGGTCGCCATCCTTGGCGCCGGCTACGGAGCATACGCAGCCTTCGGTGGGAGCGCCGCCGCAGTCACCTACGTCTATGGAAACGTAGATCGCGGTGACATTACGACCACGATTGACGCAACGGGGCAGGTGTCGGCCTCGAACCAGCTCGACATCATGCCTCAGGTCTCCGGCGAGGTATGGTCGGTCAATGTTACGAATGGAGCGCGCGTAGCGCAGGGCCAACTGCTTGCCGTCATCGACCCCACCGATGCACAAAAGTCAGTGCGCGACGCAGCTGCGAACCTCGAGAGCGCTGAGATCTCGCTTGAAAAGCTGCTAAAGCCCGCATCCACACTCACGCTTACCCAAGCACAAAACGCGCTCACAAACGCTGAGGACTCGCTCACCAAGCTCTACGCAGATGCGAAGGTCGATATCACCGACACCTTTCTCGACATGCCAAGCATTATCGCGGGGCTCGAGGAGGTGCTGACTGACTCGACTGCATGCGGTGGTAGCCAAGCGAATGTGGATTGCTACAGCAACGCAGTTGATATCTATGATCCGCGTGCGTCCTCGTACCGTGATCAGGCACTCGTCGATTTTGCAGACGCTAAGAAGGCCTACGACACCGTTTTTACCAAGTACCAATCACTCGGCGCTGCCCCGAGCGACGTCGCAGTCGAGGAAGTGCTCGCGACCTCGTTTGTGGCGGTGGGCGAGGTAGCTCAGGCGGTCAAGAGTGCACACGCCTTCATACAGCTCTATGTCGACATACGAGAGTCTCGTGGACAGACCGTGCCGACGGTCGCTACCGAGTCGCTCGCAGATCTGAATACCGATACCGTGACACTGAACGGCCATCTCTCGACGCTACTCGCGGACACGAGCTCGTTTAAGACATCCAAGCAGAGCATCATCGAAAAGCAGCAATCCCTCGCCGATGTTACGGACGGCGCTGACACGCTTGATGTGCGGAGCGCCACGCTCTCGATCACTAAGGCGAGGGACAGTCTCGCGGATGCCGAGCGCGCCCTTGCCAAGTATTATGTACGCGCTCCATTTGCGGGCACCATTGCATCGCTCAATATTAAGAAGTATGACCGTGCAGGTAGTAGCAAGATCGCAACGCTGATTACGGACGCAAAGACCGCCGAGCTCTCGCTGAACGAGGTTGATGTCGCCAAGGTGCAGGTAGGGGACAAGGCGGCGCTCACCTTCGATGCGGTGGAGGATGCAACACTCGAGGGCACTGTAGCAGAGGTAGACTCGATCGGTACTGTCACGCAGGGTGTCGTTAGTTACCAGATCAAGATTGCATTCGATACAGGGGAGTACACTATTCGCCCAAGTATGACTGTCAACGCCTCTATCATCGTCGAGTCGAAGCAGGGTGTGTTAGTTGTTCCAGCGAGCGCCGTGAAGGAGCAAAACGGAGAGTCGTACGTCGAGGCGATGCGAGAGGGCCGACTTACGCGCGTCCCCGTTGAGGTTGGTATTACTGATGATATACGTGTCGAGATAGTCGCGGGCCTGAACGAGGGGGACGAGATAGTAGTTCGCACCACTACCGGTACCGCTGCCGAGACGACCACAACTGCCGCCCCTCGCGTGGGCGGTGGAGGAGGGGGCGGAGGTGGGGGTGGGCCACAGTTCCGCGGCATATGATCATCGTTGAGAATGTCACCAAGACCTATGGCACGGGCGAAAATACCTTTCAGGCGCTGAAGGGTGTCTCATTTACTATCGATGATGGTGAGTTCATAGCCATCATGGGTCCGTCGGGCTCGGGCAAGTCGACACTGATGCACATACTCGGCTGTCTTGATACACCCACTACCGGTACCTATCACCTGAACGGTAAGGATGTGTCGGAGCTCGATGATGATGAGCTCGCATCCATACGCAATCTCAATATCGGGTTTGTCTTCCAATCGTTCAACCTGCTGCCGCGCACCACGGTGCTTCGTAATGTCATGCTGCCGCTCATGTATGCCGGTGTAGCAGAGGACGAGCGAGACCGTCGCGCACGAGAGGCGCTCGGCGCTGCGGGCCTGACTGATACCCACTTTAATCATAAATCAAACGAGCTCTCGGGCGGACAGATACAGCGCGTCGCTATTGCCCGTGCGCTCGTTAATGACCCAACTATTATCCTGGCCGACGAGCCTACCGGCAATCTCGACTCTAAAACTGGTGAGATAGTCTTGGACACCTTTGAACACTTAAACCGTACGTACGGACGCACTATTATCCTCATTACGCACGAGCAGGAGGTCGCCGAGCATGCGAGGCGCATTATTACTATTCGCGACGGAGTTATCGTCTCTGACAAAAAACACACATGAACGCCACCGACATCATTGAGGAGACCACAACCGCGCTCCTTGCGAACAAGGTGCGCTCGTCCCTGACTATCCTCGGTATTGTGATCGGCATTTCCTCAGTGATTGCTATGACAGCTATCGGCGCTGGGGCATCGCAGACGATCACGAGCTCCATTGAGTCTCTCGGATCCAACTTGTTGCAGATAACCCCCGGCGCGCAAGCGACGCAGGGCTTTGGCGCCTCCAGCGGGCGCGGTGGCGCGCAATCGCTCGTTGCTGAGGATGCGGATGCAATTAGCGAGAACGTAGCCGGCGTTGCCGCAATCGCAACGCAAGTCTCGGGTCGCTATCAGGTGACTGCCAAGGGCACAAACACCAATACGTCAGTCAACGGCGTCTCGAGTTCGTGGACAGTGGTGCGCAATGTCGAGATCGCCGAGGGGGCGTTCTTTGGTGAGACACAAAACACCTCGGGCGCCAAGGTGGCGGTCCTTGGCCCCACGACGCGTGACGATCTCTTTGGTGTGGGTGCAGCTGCGGTGGGTGAGGTGGTACGCATCAACGGACTACAGTTCAAAGTCATTGGTGTGACCGCTGCAAAGGGTGGCACCGGGTTTCAAAATCAGGACGACATAATATACATCCCCGTACGGAGCGCCCAGCGGTATTTGACGGGGAGTCAGGCTCTGAATGCTATTGCAGTTACTACGGCGAGTGCTGACGAGATGGCAACGGTGCAGGCCGATATCACGGCGCTCCTCCGTGCGCGGCACAATATTGCCGAGGATGAAGAGGCCGACTTTAGCGTACTGAACCAAGCAGACATATTGTCCTCAGCCTCAAGTATTACGGCGACACTGACCTACCTCCTCGCAGCAATCGGTGGCATATCACTCATAGTGGGAGGTATCGGTATCATGAACATGATGCTAACAACGGTGACTGAGCGAACTCGCGAGATCGGCCTCCGGAAGGCAATTGGCGCCAAGCGCCGCGATATATCGATACAGTTCCTGGCCGAGGCAGTCGCACTCACCATGATTGGTGGCGTGGTCGGCATCCTCTTAGGGTGGGGGATATCGTTCGGAGTAAACGCGACTGGGCTAGTGACGACGACGGTAACACTGACGTCGGTCCTCCTCGCTGTCGGTGTTTCGGGGGCTACCGGCATCATCTTTGGTTGGTACCCAGCGCGCCGCGCTGCGCGCCTCAACCCCATCGAAGCCCTGCGGTACGAATAATCGAAGTAGCGATATACTGCCGACATGGGAGGCTTGGAAGGCACAGTGAATGCAGAGTCAGACGAGGAGCGCATTGGCACGAAGATCGCTGAGCTACGCGACCGTGTCCTTAAGGGAGCTACGTTTCGTGATATCCGCGCTGACATACTCGCACTCGATCAGTCAGATCCGTCGCGGAAGACCGCTCCGCTCCTCCTCGCATTTCTGCGTGAGCCGGGCATTGCTAAAAAGTTAACTGTTGGCCCTCCTGAGGAGGTGCGAGCGTACTACGCGACCGTGTCGTTTATCGCATTCCATACCGCACAGATTCTGGCGTCGGCGAATAAGTACGGAGAGGCAGGGGAGCACACGAAGCTAAGCTTAGACGCGTATGAGCAAGGTTACACCGAAGAGCAGAAGCGCGAGAGCGCAGACTCGTGGAAGGCATACGTCGAGGGCACGCAACTCTACTTTAGTGGAAAGACTATTCCGGATAGTGTTATTGCGCGTGTAAAGGATGAGGGGAATAGAGCTATTCTGCTCCGATTGAACGCGGGCCTTAGGAAGCGAGGCGCGCCGAACTACGCAGAGGACTACTACAGCGCACCTGCTCAGTGAGCGAGCGCAATAGCTATGACGCGCTTGGCGCCAGCTTCGAGGAGAGCTCGGCGAGCGTCTTTCAGTGTGGCGCCGCTCTCTACAACATCGTCTATGAGTAGGATGGTGCGCCCCTCGACGAGCTCGACGTGGGGAACTCGAAATGCATCGCTAATATTCTTTTTCCGCTCGCTCCGCGGAACGTGGACTTGGCTTACGCGTTCAGCGCGGGCAAGTGCGTGCGGTTCGTAGCGTAGGCTAACCTCCGTAGCGATGACGGAGGCAAACAGGGCTGCCTGGCTGTACCCGCGCTCGCGGAGGCGCCTCGGCGAGGAGGGGATAGGCACGACCACAGGCGCTGCCATACCGCCGAGCGCGCTCTCGTCGCTCAGGTAATCCGTTATATAGTCTGCAGCAATCGCGCCCATACGGAGCGCCACTTCCTTTTCGCCGTAATACTTGACCGCCTTGATGCAGGCGCGCACTTCCGCGTTCCAGTACGGCCAGAGGGTGTGGATCCACGCCGCCCTCTCGAGTGTCGAGGGGCGCAGCAAGGCAGAAAGGCGCCCGGAAGTTACCGTGCGCGCCAGAATCGCATTCCGGTGACGTGGTAGCAGTAAGTCAAAAAGTCTAGCAACAAGGCGTCTAAATTGGCTCATACGCTCATGATATACTCAGCGCGAGTACTATGCAGTTTTCTTTTGGCGGCATTACAGACGTCCTGACTAGGCTCGGCGGCTCCCTACGCAAGTCGGAGGGTGATAGTGTTGTTGGTGTTGATATTGGCACCTCTACTATTAAGCTCGTCCAGCTGCGCTCTCGTAAGGGGTCGGCAGTTCTTGAGACCTACGGCGAGATAGCACTCGGCCCCTATGCAGGTGCAGAAGTAGGGCAGGCGGTGAGTCCGCCGGCAGAAAAGATTAGCGAGGCGCTCGCGGACTTGATGCGCGAGGCAAACGTAACCGCAACCACTGGCGGTGTTGCGATACCGCTCTCTGCGTCACTCATCTCCGTGATCACGCTACCGACGAAGAGTAAGGAGGAACTCGCAACGATGGTGCCGATTGAGGCACGGAAGTACATCCCGGTCCCGGTTTCGGAAGTCGCACTTGACTGGTTTGTCATTCCAGAAGAAGAGATACAGTTCCTCGGTGCGCCAGCGGCAACGCGGCCAGCAAACGCAACTGACGTCTTGATGGTTGCGATACACAAGGCGACGCTCGCGCGGCAAGAGACGATCGCCAAGGGCGCCAAGCTCACCCCCGGCTTTTATGAGATCGAGCCATTTTCCTTCGCGCGCGCGTCCTACGAGCACGGCACCGCGCCAACGATGATGATCGACATGGGGGCGTCGTCGACCCGTGTCTATATTATTGAGTTCGGTATTATTGCCGTCTCGCACACCGTGAATAGGGGCGGGCAGGACATCACGCTCGCGCTCTCGAAGTCCAAGAGCATCCCCTTTAACGAAGCAGAGGCACTGAAGCGCTCCTCGTCCATCGCAACGGAGGAAACGGGGCGAAACGCACTAGAGTTCGTCTTTTCTGAAGCGCGTCGCATACTCCTCACGTACCAACGGAAGACCAACAAGGCAGTGTCACGCGTCGTCCTTGTGGGCGGTGGTGCGCAGATGAAGGGGATGTCAGAGGTGGCGCATACCTACTTCGATGCACCCGTGGTCCTCGGCAGCCCGTTTGATCGGGTATCCGCGCCCGCGTTCATCTCAGACGTTTTGACTGGAGCAGGACCATCGTTCGCCTCCGCCATCGGCCTTGCCCTCCGCGCTTTGGAGAGAAAGTAGTGCAAAAGCTTCTAGGTGCTAGGTACTAGCTCCCAGCTTTTAATTTTCTGCACAGCTAGTCCCTAACACCTAGTCCCTAGTACCTCTTTGAGTGTTACACTCAAAGCATGCCAGATCGTGTGACCACCTCCTTCATACCGAAGGACTCATTGGTGACTGAGCGAGGTCCTCGCACGCCTAATCGCAGCCCCCTCGCGTTCGTCAACCTGATTGCGGGCGGCATCCTCATTATCTCAATACTCGCCTGCGCGGGCATGTTCCTCTTCAAAACCTACACCGAGTCATCCATTTCATCGAAACAGGAGTCGCTCGATCGCCAGCGAGCCGCGTTCGAGCCTGCGACTATCCAGGAGTTACTCCGCCTCGACCGCCGCCTTATGGCCTCGAGCGAGCTGCTTCGCAACCACATGGCGATCTCGCTCCTCTTTGAGGACCTCGAGGCACGCACTGGTACCAACGTCCGATTCAATGACTTCAAGTTTGAGTCGCTCACCGCTGGCAAGAAGACTATTAATATGAGCGGCACCGCTCGGAGCTTCAACTCCGTTGCGCTTCAGGCGGACGCGTTCGGCAAGTCAACCCTGTTTAAGGACCCGATCTTCTCGAACCTCAACATCGATGCGAAGGGGATAGTGATCTTCGACTTCGCGGGCATTGTGGACACTGCGCGCCTGAACTATGCAGCGCTGGCTACCGCACCCATTGTTGATATTGACGAGAGAATCACAGAGCCGCTCCCCGAATCACCACTTGAACCATGAAAGGCATCATCCCCATCATCTGCATAGTGATAGCCGGAGGTCTCTTTTACTGGTATATCGACCCGACCTATGCCGAGGTCAGGGAGCTGCGTGCCGAGGAGGCGACACTCAACCAAGCCCTCGACCGGGCACTCGAGCTACAGGAAACACGCGACCAACTGCTCTCGCGCTACAACACCTTTGCACAGCTCGACCTCGAGCGGCTCGAGAAGCTCTTGCCCGACCATGTCGACAACGTTCGACTCGTACTTGACCTCGATGGCATAGCGGTTAAGTATGGCATGCGCGTTCGAAACGTTACCATCGAAGATCCAAACAAGAACAAGAAGCCAACCGATGTTGTTGGTCCCGCAGAGTCGCGCTACGAGTCGATGGTGATCTCGTTCTCCGTCACTGGCAACTACGACACGTTCCGACAGTTCATGCTCGATTTGGAGCGCTCACTCCGCATCGTCGACCTGGAGTCGCTCACCTTTAGTGCAGCTGAGAACGACTTGTACGACTTCAGCGTCTCATTACGAACTTACTGGCTCACACCATGATGGACCTCTTCCGCCGCTACCAAACGATCATCCTGTTCATTGTTGCAGTGGCGTTCATATTCTTAGGCTACAAGGCGTTCTTTGCTCCAGCAGAGGACCCCGCAGTCCTCACGGTAAGCGAGGAGGCGTCGGGCCCCGATCAGGAGCTGATTGCACTCCTTTTTGAGCTCCGCGCGATACAGCTCGACCCCGCCATATTTGCTGACCCAATATTCCAGTCCCTTTCAGACTTCAGCCTCGAGTTGGTACCAGAGCCAACTGGCAGGCAGAACCCATTTGCACCGCTCGGCGGCACAGAATGATCCATGGATGTCCTCTCAATACTTACGGAACGGGGTCTCCTTCCGAAAGGGGCTTTGGCGACGATCAAGGAGGAGGTAGCGAATGGGCAGAAGTCGATGGAGCGGGCACTCCTCGACCGTGGAGTATCGTCTAAGGACATACTGGATGCGAGAGGAGAGTACTATCAAGTGCCGACGCGCGTCCTTGAGGACGGTAGCGTGCAATACGAGGTGCTGCGCTATGTCCCCGAAGAGTCTGCTCGCCACTACCGTTTTGTACCCATAGCGGTTATCGACGGCGCCTTGGAGGTTGGCACCACCGATCCTGACAACCTCGAGGCGCTCGAGGCGCTGAACTTTATTTCGAGCAAGGTATCGCTGCCGTACAAGGTGTACCTGATTTCTGACGAAGACTTTGACAAGGTGATCGCGCTCTACAAGGGGCTCACGACTGAGGTCGGGAAGGCGCTCACCGAACTCGAGACCTCAATCTCGCCCGAGGAGGCAGCGGCAGAGGCGGCCGCCGAGACGACAGCGGACCTCAAAGACGTTGTTGGGGGAGCGTTGAAAGAGGACGCACCAGTCACCAAGATCGTTGCAACCATATTGCGTTACGCGGTGGACGGGCGCGCGTCCGACATCCACATCGAGCCAGCAGACAAGGAGCTCCGCGTCCGATTCCGTGTAGACGGCATACTACACACCTCACTCCGTTTACCCAAGAATGTCGAGCGAGCCGTCGTTGCGCGTATCAAGGTGCTGTCGTCCTTGAAGCTCGACGAACGGCGGAAGCCGCAGGACGGTCGCTTTTCCGCGACGATCGACAATAGGCAGATCGACTTTCGTGTCTCTACCTTCCCCTCGTATCATGGAGAGAAGGTGGTGATGCGTATTTTGGATAAGAGTCACGAAAAACTCACTTTGGCTGATCTCGGACTCGCGAAGTACAACGTCGACATCATACGAAACGCGATTCAGCGCCCGTACGGACTCATTATCATCTCAGGCCCGACTGGTAGCGGTAAGTCGACGACGCTCTACGCGATGCTACAAGAGTTGGACCGAGAGGGGATGAACGTCGTCTCCTTGGAGGATCCGGTCGAGTACGACGTCGAGGGAGTGTCGCAGTCCCAAGTGCGCCCGGAAATTGGATACACCTTCGCTTCGGGACTCCGCTCCATTCTCCGCCAGGACCCAGACATCATCATGGTGGGAGAGATCCGCGATCGGGAGACGGGCCAGCTTGCAATCCAGGCAGCGCTGACCGGCCACTTAGTTTTGACGACCCTCCACACCAACAACGCGATTGGTATCGTGCCACGCCTCGTCGACATGGGTATCGACCCGTACCTGATTGCACCGACGCTCATCCTCTCGATTGCGCAGCGTCTGGTCCGTCGCAAGTGCAAGGATGCAGGGAAGCCAATGAAGGTCGAGGGGTCAGTCAAGGCCATGATCGACCGCGAGTTCCAGGACGTACCGCCGGAGTTTATGAAGCGCGTACCAGCCGCGACGGAGGTCTATGGTGTAGAGCCGACGGCCGAGTGTCCAAATGGTACCCGTGGCCGTGTGGGAGTCTTTGAGTTCATCGCCACTTCGAAGGAGATGGAGCGTGTCATCCTCAGTAAGCCGGTTAACGAAGAGATCTATAACGTCGCACGCAAACAAGGAATGTTCAGTATGAAAGAGGATGCTATTATAAAAATGCTTGAAGGGGCCATACCCTTTGAGGAGGTGAACACCCTCGGCGGTGCCATTCTTGACGAAGAGGAGGAGCCGAAGACTAAGCCAGAACCAGAATCAGTAACATCATGACAGACGCACAAAAAGACCTAGTACTCCTCGTAGACGATGATGCGTTCCTCCTCGACATGTACGCCATGAAGTTTAAGCAATGCGGATTGCTGGTTGATGCGGTGTCGAACCCGGTTGCGGCGCTCGATAAGCTGCGCGCAGGCCTCGTGCCAGGCGTCATTCTCCTCGATGTCATCATGCCAGGCCTGAATGGTTTCGAGTTCTTGGAGATAGTACGGAAGGAAGGGCTTGCCAAAGAGGCGAAAGTCATCATGCTCTCGAACCAGGGCCAGCAAGAGGATATTGATAAGGCAACCGCGCTCGGCGCGGACGGCTACATCATTAAGGCGAGTGCGATCCCGTCTGAAGTCTGCGACAAGGCGCTCGCAATCATTGGTACTAAGAAATAACATGGCGCTCAACTACGCAACGGAACTAGAGCAGCTCATCGAAACCGTGATTGCGGAGGGTGGCTCGGACATACACCTCTCCGCGAAAGCACACCCCATCATCCGTGTCTCAGGCAACCTGATACCACTACTGAAGAAGCCCGAGTACACAGGCGAGGATACACGTGGCATCCTCAACGAGCTTATCGGTGGAGAGAAGTTGAAGCTTTTTAGCGAGAAGCAGGAGGTCGACTTTTCATACGCGTACAAAGACAAGGTGCGATTCCGAGGCAATGGTTTTGTGCAGCAAGGAACGGTCTCTTTGGCACTCCGCCTCATTCCCAACGAGATCAAGACGCTCTCCGACTTGCAGTTGCCGCAAGTACTAGAGACCTTCTGTCAGATGCAGCAAGGCTTTTTCCTTGTAGTGGGGCCGGTGGGGCAGGGCAAGTCGACGACGCTTGCCGCAATGATCGAGAAGATCAACCAGGATAGGACCGAGCACATCGTGACGATCGAGGACCCGATCGAGTACACCTTCGTCAGTAAGAACTCGACCATCAATCAGCGCGAGGTAAAGATCGACACGCACAGCTTTCAGGACGCACTGAACTCCGCGTTTCGTCAGGATATCGATGTGATCATGGTAGGCGAGATGCGCGGCCCCGAGACGATGGCTGCTGCCGTTACTGCTGCAGAGACGGGCCACTTGGTCCTCTCAACCCTACATACCAACAACGCAGCGCAGACTATCGACCGCATCATCGACACCTTCCCGGCCTCCCAACAGGATCAGATCCGCTTGCAGCTCGCAGCCTCCTTGGCGGGTATCTTTTCGCAACGCCTCATACCACGCATTTCTGGCGGCCTCATCCCTGCGTACGAGCTCCTCCTCAACACCGAGGCGGTTGCAAACCTGATTCGTGAGCGCCGCACACACGAGATTAATGCCATGATCGAGACCGGCTCTGAGCTCGGCATGATTGACATGAACCGCTGCCTCGCAGACCTGGTCCGCCGTGGCGAGGTGACGCCGGAAAATGCGGTTGCCCGCTCGCTGAACCCTAAGACGTTTATGCGATTGATCTAACATGCTCTTTAACTACCAAGCAATCGACCAGGCAGGCGTGAAGCAAAGCGGATCGGTGGATGCTATCTCGCGCGATGTCGCTATCGCATCCTTGCAGCGCAGAGGCTTCTCCGTCACCTCTGTCGAGGAAGCGCAGGAAGGGGGGAGCGGGCTGAACCTCAACATCACCCTCTTTGAGGGAGTCGCCACGAAAGACGTCGTCCTCCTCTCGCGCGAGATCGCGACACTCTTCGAGGCGCAGGTGTCTGCGCTCCGCATCTTCCGGCTTCTCGCGACTGAGTCAGAAAAGCCGATACTACGAAAGACGCTGACCGAAGTTGCGGACGATGTACAGAGTGGTGCGCCGATATCAAAGGCGATGAGCAAGCACCCGAAGGTGTTCAGTGCCTTTTATACCAACATGATCAAGGCGGGCGAAGAGGCAGGAAAGCTGGACGAGACGTTCCTCTACCTCGCCGATTATCTCGACCGCTCCTACGAGGTGGTATCGAAGGCCAGAAACGCCCTCATATACCCAGCATTCGTTATCGCCACCTTCGTCGTGGTAATGATCCTCATGATGACATTCGTGATTCCGCATATCAGCCAGATCCTCCTCGAGTCTGGACAGGAGATCCCGGCATACACCAAGGTGGTTATCGCGATCAGCACCTTCTTTGTTGACTATGGTGTGTTCCTCCTTATCCTCGCAGTCGTAGGCTCATTCTTCCTCTACCGGTACTCCAAGACGCCCACGGGACGTGCGGCGTTCGACCGATTCTTACTTTCCATCCCCTACATCGGCGAACTGTTTAAGAAACTGTACCTCGCTCGTATCGCAGATAACATGTCCACCATGCTCACCTCCGGTATCGCAGTGGTGCAGGCAACCGAGATCACTGCGTCTGTGGTGGGGAGTGCTGTGTACGAAGAGATATTAAATGATGTGGCGGCAACGGTGAAAGGGGGCGGCGCTATGTCGATTGCACTGCAGAATCACGCGGAGGTGCCGGGCATTATGACGGCTATGATCAAGGTGGGCGAGGAGACAGGAGAGCTCGGGTCTATCCTAAAGACGCTCGCGAAGTTCTATAACCGAGAGGTGTCGAACACGGTGGACACACTGGTCGACCTTATCGAACCGTTCATGATCGTCCTTCTCGGTCTTTCTGTCGGTATCTTGCTCGCATCGGTCCTTATCCCCATCTACAACGTCTCGACCGCCATTTAGGGCTACAATAAGTAGGACCCACAAGGTCCTTAGCCTAGCTACTTATTAATAATTCGATATTACATTATGAAGTCATTCCGAGGTTTTACGCTCATCGAGCTCCTCGTCGTTATCGCCATCATCGGCATCCTTTCGTCGATCGTCTTGGCATCACTTAATACCGCCCGCTTGAAGAGTCGTGACGCACGTCGCGTTGCTGACATCAAGCAGGTGCAGCTTGCGCTCCAGCTCTACTACGACGCCAACAGCGCGTATCCAGCTGCGCTCTCATCACTCGCACCGACCTATATCGCGACTATCCCTCGCGATCCGGTTGACCCAACCAACAACCCGTATCCGTATGACCAGCTGACGACTGGCTCGTCGTACCACATAGGTGCGAACCTCGAGGACTCGGCTAACGCAGCATTGCAGTCTGACCTCGATACGGCTGCCGATACCGGTACTGTTGACTCGGGGCTCGATGCAGCAGGTTGCACGACCGGTGTGACCACGAGGTACTGTTACGACGTAGGTCCCTAATCAACTATATGAAACTAAGAGGCTTTACCCTTATTGAGCTTTTGGTGGTGATTGCCATCATCGGTATTCTCTCCTCCATCGTGCTCGCGTCGCTGAACTCCGCCAGGCTGAAGAGTCGTGATGCACGTCGCGTTGCTGACATCAAGCAGGTGCAGCTTGCGCTCCAGCTCTACTACGACGCCAACAGCGCGTATCCAGCTGCGCTCTCATCACTCGCACCGACCTATATCGCGACTATCCCTCGCGATCCGGTTGACCCAACCAACAACCCGTATCCGTATGACCAGCTGACGACTGGCTCGTCGTACCACATAGGTGCGAACCTCGAGGACTCGGCTAACGCAGCATTGCAGTCTGACCTCGATACGGCTGCCGATACCGGTACTGTTGACTCGGGGCTCGATGCAGCAGGTTGCACGACCGGTGTGACCACGAGGTACTGTTACGACGTCGGCCCTTAGCTACGGGGGGCATGGACCTTGTACTAGCTATCTTTTTTGGAGCTCTCGGCGCATGCGTCGGGAGCTTCTTAAATGTTGTGGTACTGCGCTTTGGTTTTGGAGAGCGGCCGAATGCTCGCTCGGAGTGTGCCGGATGCGGCACGCAGCTCCACGCCTCAGACCTGGTACCCATTTTTTCGTACCTCTTTCTCGGAGGCAGGTGCCGCTCGTGCGGCAGTGGACTGAATCCCCAATATCCGCTGATCGAGTTCTGCACAGCACTCCTTTTTGCGCTGACGTACCTTGGCTTGTTGCCCGCAAGTCTATTTGAGATAGGGGAGTTCCTGGCACTCCTCGGCTTTTGGTCTGCATTTATGGCGCTTGTTGCGTACGACATACGCCACACGCTAATCCCGCTCCCGTTTATCTACGCACTCTTCGGATTTGCAGGACTTATGGCAGGTGTACGCGCACTTGCAGATGTATCCCTCGAGCCTCTTGGTTACGCACTCCTCGGCGCACTTGTTTGTGGAGGGTTCTTCGCACTGATCCACGTCGTTACCAACGGGAAGGGGATGGGAATTGGAGACGCGTATGTCGCAGCTGCTATTGGGGCTGCCTTTGGTGTAGGACAGGGAGTAGCAGCAAGTATTCTTGGGGTGTGGATTGGAGCGTTGGTAGGCGTTGTCGCACTCCTCATTGGGCGGCTTTTTCCTCACGCGGCGGTCACCCTCTATGGACGGCGGGTTACACTGTCTACAGAGATCCCGTTCGCACCATTCCTCATGATCGGTGCCGTGGTCGCTACACTATGCCACGTGGATTTTCTCTCATCGAACTTCTTGTTGTTGTCGGGATTTTTATAGTGATCACGTCGGTGATTCTTGCAAACCACTCGCGCTTTTATAGCTCGGTCCTCCTTGGGAATGCCGCCTACGATATCGCGCTCTCGGTGCGTGGTGCGCAGGTGTATGGCCTGTCGACCCAGTCGACCGGAGGCAGCTTTAATGTGGGATACGGCATCCACTTTACGACGGGGGCTAACACCTACCTCCTCTTTGCAGACAACGACCGCGATCATATCTATGACAATCCGGGTGACACTATTCTCAAGACGTATGGCTTTCAGCGTGGGTACCAGATACAGAAATTCTGCGGCGTCCAATCGAACGGGAGCGAGCACTGCTCGAACACGGGGGATATCCCCTTCCTCGATGTCGCATTCCTCCGTCCTAATCCTGATGCATGGATCTTGAGCTCCACCGGTATTACCTACTCGCAGATAAAGGTGACAATCCGCTCAGGTTCTGATGAGACGCGCACCGTATCTGTGCAGTCGACCGGACAGATAACCGTATCCAATCCATGAGAGGCTTTACACTCATAGAGCTTATGGTCGCAGTGTCGATCTTCGCTATCGTTATGATGGTTGGTGTGGGAGCCCTCCTCACCATGGTTTCGGTAAACAAGCGCGCGCAGGGTATCAACTCGGTGATGAACAACCTCAACGCAGCCGTAGAGCAGATAGCCCGCGCGACACGTGTGGGCTCTGCCTATCACTGCGCAGCATCGCCGAACGACTTCAGTAACATTTCCGTACCGGCAGATTGTGCGGTCAATGGGGGACTACTGTTCGCCTTTGAGGCGACGAACGGAAACGTACTCGATACCAACGATCAGGTAGTGTACCGCCTCAATGGCACGCAGCTCGAGCGCTCGCTCCGCTCAGGCATAAACGGAACATGGGTGGCGCTCACCTCACCGGAGGTACATATCACCTCATTTAAGTTTTATGTCACTGGTTCGACACCGCTTACGAGCGGCGATTCGGTGCAGCCGAGGCTCCTCATGATCATCCATGGCACTGCAGAGTTGCAGGGAGGCCCAACTGACTTCGTGGTGCAGTCGTCCGTAACACAACGCCTCATCGACCTATGAACAAAACACTTTCAGCATTTACCTTGCTAGAAACATTGGTCGCCGTGGCGGTACTGCTTATGTCGCTCCTTGGCCCGTTTAGTATTGCGCAGCAGTCTCTGAAGAGCGCGTACTATGCGCGCGACCAAGTGACTGCGTACTACCTGGCGCAAGAGGGGCTCGAGTTTGTGCGTGCTATTCGGGATCAGAACTACCTATCAGGCTCGTCGTGGCTCACTGGTATTAGCACGTGTACCGCAGTGCAGTGCACTGTCGACATGCCGAACTTTGTCTATGCAACCTGCTCGGGCCCGTGTACAGCGCTCAAGGTGTCTGCTGTTGGAGGCCTCTTCAACCAAGCAAACGGGACTCCGTCTAAGTTCGTACGCAGTGTATCCCTAAT
The DNA here is from genome assembly GCA_964357395.1 of uncultured Candidatus Saccharibacteria bacterium. Classification (GTDB taxonomy): domain Bacteria; phylum Patescibacteriota; class Minisyncoccia; order Phycocordibacterales; family Phycocordibacteraceae; genus Phycocordibacter. The sequence continues at coordinate 66,818 of CAYHLC010000001.1, forward strand.
GAACGTTGCTGGGGATCCGAATCAGGTTATTGTTACGGTGACCGTCTCCTGGATCTCTGCCGGCATCTCTCGTACCTTCTCTCTACAGGAACGTCTCTTTAATTGGCTATGATCAAAACTCCTCGCGGCTTCACCCTACTTATGTCAGTCGTTATCTCGGGAGTCTTGTTGACGCTCGGCTATGAGATATACAACCTCGCCGTGAAGGAGGTAGAGCTCTCCTCCTCCGGTCGCGAGTCGCAGTTTGCGTTCTACTCTGCTGATACCGGCATTGAGTGTGCGCTCTACCTCGACACCAAGCAAGACGCGTTTGCGACCACATCTGCACTTACCCAAGTTACGTGCGGCACGGCGGTATCACCACTCACACGCACCACGGTCGGTACTGATTACATCACCACCTTCGCCTTCTCACTCGGAGGGGGGATCAACACGCAGTGCGTGGACGTACGCGTCACGAGGCAGAACCCACAGAAAACTATCATCGAGTCCTACGGCCACAACACGTGCGTCCTTACCAACCCGCGCCGGCTGGAGCGCGCCATCCGCGTCACCTACTAAAAACCCCCGCAGTGGGGGATTTTGATCGGTCTTCTATTAATTGAAGCTGTGATCTGGGCAGTATCTACGTCCCTTCTGAGGACATGTTGGCTCAGTACACTTTGCGCCGGCACCAGTAGCTTCCTGATAATTTATGGACGCGTATTTTTCTGACATACCGAGGTATCGTACTCCTCATGTTTCTTTCATGCAAGCGAAAACGAGCACTTATCCACTCATATTGGTACAATAGGGCAGATGAGCGCACCAAAGGACATTCGCGAGCGGGTAGTCAAGCTCCGCGAGGCTATCAATAAGTACCGCTACCTGTACCACGTCCTCGACAAGGAGGGTATACCGATAGAGGCCTTGGACACCCTGAAGCACGAGCTGCAGGAGCTGGAGAATCAGTACCCCGAGCTCATAACACTCGATAGTCCCACGCAGCGTGTGGCGGGGAAGCCGCTGCCTGAGTTTGTGAAGGTCAAGCATACCGCGCAGCAGTGGTCGTTCAATGACGCGTTTACCGAGGCAGAGATACGCGCATTTGACGAGCGAGTACGAAAGGTGGCGCCACGAGCAACATATACATGCGAGCTGAAGATCGACGGACTGAAGGTGGTCCTCACCTACGAACAAGGAATACTGAAAACCGCAGCAACCCGTGGCGACGGGAAGGTGGGCGAGGATGTGACGATGAACGTGCGCACCATCGAGTCGGTGCCACTTGCGCTCACAAAAAAAGTCGATGTGGTTGTTGAGGGTGAGGTGTGGCTCGGGAAGTCTGAGTTGAAAAAGATTAATGCCCTTCGACGAGCTCAGGGCGAATCGGAATTCGCAAATCCGCGCAACGCAGCTGCGGGCGGTATACGACAGCTCGACCCGCGTGTTGCAGCCGCACGCAAGCTAAGTTTCTTTGCTTATGACCTCGCGCAGTCGTCGGAGCCGCTACCCGAAAAGCAATACACCGAGCTCGAGTACCTGCGCGAACTCGGGTTTATGGTAAATCGCGAGGCCAAGGCGGTACCAAACATCGAGGGCGTGATTGCGTACTGGAAGTCGTGGCAAGACAAAAAGGACAAGCAGGACTACCTCATAGATGGTGTCGTTATAAAAGTGAGCGAGCGCACCGCGCAGGAAGTCCTCGGATACACCGGCAAGGCGCCGCGCTTTGGTATCGCATTCAAGTTTGCAGCAGAGCAGGTGACCACGGTTGTGGAAGAGATCGCATTTCAGGTGGGGCGTACGGGCGTCGTAACTCCAGTTGCGCATCTGCGACCTGTCACCGTAGCAGGTGTGGTGGTGTCGCGCGCGACGCTCCATAACCAAGACCAGATCGAGCGCCTCGGGCTGCGGGAAGGCGACACGGTCGTATTGCAGCGCGCAGGCGACGTCATACCGGAGGTGGTGCAGGTGGTGCCGGAACTAAGGCCAAAAAACAGCAAGCTGTTTGTTTGGCCAAAGAAGGTTGCAGCATGCGGGGGTGATGGGGCAATAGAGCGCGTACCTGGCATGGCAGCGTGGCGCTGTGTCGATAAGAAATCTGGTGTCATGGTGCGACGCAAGCTGCACCACTTTGTCGGCAAACATGCATTTGATATCGAAGGGTGTGGGCCAAAGACGATAGACCAACTATTGGATGAGGGGCTGATCGCAAGCGCGGGAGACCTCTTCACCCTCACCGTTGGCGACCTGGAGGGCTTAGAGGGTTTCGGACCAATTGCAGCCAAGAATTTGGTCGATGGGATAGCGGCGCGTACGAAGATATCGCTCGATCGGTTCCTCATCGGGCTCTCTATCGACCACGTGGGCGAGGAGACAGCGCGCGATATTGCGGAGCACTTCGGAACTATCGACAAGGTGCAGGCCGCTAGCTCAGAGACCCTCGCTGCTATCGACGGCGTGGGCACGGTGGTCGCGCAGTCGATCCACGTCTGGTTCCGCGACAAAGAAAACAGTAAGACCGTTACTGAACTTTTAAAGTATGTAGCTATCCCACGTATGGCAAAGAGGGCTGCGGGCAAGCTTACCGGCAAGACCTTTGTGGTCACCGGCACCTTAGAGTCGATGAGTCGCGACGAGGCCGAGGCCAAAGTGCGCGCGCTTGGTGGAAAGACGTCTGGCTCTGTGTCCAAAGCCACCTCGTACGTCCTAGTGGGGGAGAACGCCGGCTCCAAAGCTGACAAAGCCAAGACCCTAGGAGTCCCGACGCTCTCTGAGAAAGAGTTTTTGAAGCTTGTAGGCTGAGTGTTACAATCCGAACATGTCAGTCTCGTCAGATGATGTTAAAAAGCTAGCGGAATTGTCGCGGCTCGCACTCACCCCCGAGGAGATAGAAAAGATGCGCAGCGAGATCGAGGCCATCTTGGCCTACGTTGAGGCGATACAGAAGGTACCCCTACCAGAGGGCATCGCACAGTCCCCACACCTTGACTTACAGAACGTGATGCGCCCCGACGGCGAGCCGCACGAGGGTGGTATCTATACCGATGCTATGGTCAAGCAGATGCCAGATAAGGTTGGTAATGCTCTGAAGACAAAGAAGATACTATGAGCGATCTCACTAACCTCACTGCAGAAGAACTCGCCGCGGGCTATCGCGCTAAACAATTTACTGCTACCGAAGTAACTGACGCGCACCTTGCTCGTATCGAAGCTGGCAACAAAGATCTGAATATCTATCTCGAGGTGTATGACGATGCGCAAGCGATGGCCAAGAAGGCTGACACGGCACTCGCTTCGGGCAGTGCACACGCTCTAACCGGAGTACCGATCGCTATTAAGGACAACATCATGGTGAAGGGCAAGATCGCGAGCGCCGGATCGAACATGCTCCGCAACCACACTGCGGTGTATGACGCGACCTGCATTACTCGTCTCAAGGATGCTGGTGCAGTGTTCCTTGGCAGGGTAAACATGGACGAGTTCGCGATGGGGACCTCGACAGAGCACTCGGCATACGGACCAACACGAAACCCAGTAGACCCGACACGTGTCCCTGGCGGAACGTCAGGAGGATCCGCAGCAGCAGTAGCTGCAAACATGGCCCCGATCGCGCTCGGCACCGACACCGGCGGCTCGGTGCGTCAACCATCTGCACTTTGTGGTGTATACGGCTTCAAGCCAACCTACGGTGGGATATCTCGCTACGGACTTGTTGCTATGGGCTCGTCACTCGACCAGCTTGGTATCGTTGCTCGCAACGTGTCTGACATCGAAACGACGTATAAGGTAGTAAGCGGTATCGATGTGATGGATGGAACAACACTGCCCGAGGCACCAACACCCACAACAAACAAGCGCATTGCCGTTCCGCGCGCCTTTATCAAAGACGCACAGCCGGATGTAGTTAAGGAGTTCGAGCGGGGGTTGGAGGTGATGGCAAAGGCGGGGTACGAAATAGTCGACGTCGAACTTCCAGTTGCGCCGCACGCGCTCGCTGCCTACTACATCATTATGCCAGCGGAGCTCTCGACCAACCTAGCGCGCTTCGACGGTATGCGGTACGGCCTCCACAAAGAGGGTGCCAAGCTTCTTGATGACTACAAGCTCTCGCGCGCAGCAGGATTCGGGGCAGAAGCTCGTAGACGAATCATCCTCGGTACATACGTCCTCTCGGCCGGCTACTACGATGCGTACTACAAGCGGGCGTGCGCTCTCCGGAGCGAGTTGGTACACGAGTTTGATGGTGTGTTTAAGGACGCGTCGTTCATCGCAACACCAACAGCACCAGGACCAGCGTTCAAGATAGGGGAGAAGCTGGACCCACTCTCCCTCTATCTCGAAGACATCTTCACTGTCTCTGCCAACCTCGCGGGTATACCTGCTATATCGGTCCCTTGCGGAACAGTGGAGCGGGAGGGGAAGAGCCTTCCGGTCGGGATACAATTCATGAGCCCCAAGCGTACGGAAAGTGCGTTGTTCAGGGTCGCCCGCGATGTCACTACCGATCATCAGTAATACAGCCGCTGCGGCTCCTGCCGTGCCGTTCTTGAACCTGCAGTACATCTACTGCAGCATCAGCGCGTTGTTCGGCAAGGCGTGTGCAAATGTGGGTACGCCAGATGTGCCAAGCGTGCCCGACGTATCCGGATCTATACCCACAACTACACTTCCTGTTGCTGACACTGGTGGCTTCTGGTCATGGCTGTGGCCGTTTGGTAGCAGTGGTGGAAGTACGAGCGATGTAGTGATCGCAACAACCACAGCGGCGAGCGAGCCCGGATTCCTACTTACGACCGTTGGGGTGATCGGCAGTGTCCTCTTTGGGTTGTGGACCCTCTTCAGTTGGATCTCGTACACGGTATCGTTTGGGATCTTTATTGTCATCGTGGTCGCGTTCGCCGGGCTTGTACTCATCCGCATGGACGAGTGGCAGCGCTACGGAACACTGCCGCCGCCGCTCCGCTCGGTAACGAAGGGCAAACAACGCTGGCAGGACCTCCTCAACGAAGCTATGTCCTCGGAGCCAAAGCGCTGGCGAGAGGCGATAATCGCTGCTGACAATATGCTCGGCATCCTCCTCACACGGCTTGGATACCACGGCAAGACGACTGGCGAGCAGATGCGCGCCGTGCCCGAGGGGGCGTTCGTTACCGTCCCGGTTGCGTGGGAGGCGCACCGCGTCAAGAACTTCGTAGCAGCCCGCTCATCGGACTTCGTCCTCACTCAGCGTGAGGCCTTCCGCGTTATGAAGCTCTACGAACAAGTCTTCGAAGAATTCGATTTCATCTAGTATGCGCTTACTGCAGTGGAATGTTTGGTACAAGGAGGATGCACAGAACATGCTCGCGGTATTGAAGGAGACAGCTCCCGACATTGCGTGCCTGCAGGAACTCACGGTTAGCCACCCGCACCACAACGTCGGTGTTCATGTGCCCGATTTCCTCGCGAAAGGCATGGGATACAACTGCTACTTCAAGGAATCCCAGACTGAGATGTTTGAAGGCGAGTTGCGAGGGTTCGGGAACGCGATCCTCAGTCGCTACCCGATATCAGACACGCGCTTTGTGTATCTACAGGAGCCGCTGGACCCGAACATCCACGATGCGGACTATGCCGACGAGGGCAGGGCATACATCGAGGCGATGCTCGACGTGGGTGGTGCTCCGCTTACGGTCGGGACTACACACGCTGCGTACGCGCATATGTTTGAGCAGAGCGTCGCCAAGGTTGCAGAGGCAAGTAAGATTCTTGCTGCCGTTGCGGACAAAAGAGAGAGATTCATGTTCTGCGCAGACCTAAACGCGACACCGGACTCGCTCATAGTTACCGAGCTATCTAAGCTATTCCAAAATGCAGGCCCGGCCTTTGAGGAGAACACGTGGACCAACAAGCCCTTTTCCTACAAAGGCTTTGATGCAATGTCGCTCGATTGGCGTATCGACCACTGCTTCGCAACTCGCGATATCCGCATCAACTCTGCAAAAGTGGTGCAAACCCCACACTCCGACCACCTCCCAATCCTCGTCGGCTTCGACTTTACTTAGCAGCCTCTCGCTAAAAACGAGAAGTTTACCAAAGTCTCACGATCGTGGAAGTTTGGTAAACTTTCATATTCAAAATTAAGCACGTGCTCAAATTTGAATACAATGTTTGTGGTGTCTATATGATGTAGCGCACATTGCGACTTCAGTTAGGGGGGTGTATACTCTCAAACAGCGGGGTAGAGGAGTGGTACCTCGGGAGGCTCAATTGGGCTGGCGGAACAGTAATGATCCGTTGATAACCTGCCAAATTCGGTGAAGTCTTAACTGATAACGCCGAGCCAAGCCCTTCAGATACAGATTTGTTGGGAAGGTGTAGAGACTAGACGGTAGGCACCCCATGCGGGTGAAGGCATAGTCCAGACCACGCACTTGAGGATGTCTCAGGGCGGCGAAAGTCGAAGTGGTATGCATAACCTCCAGACCTCGGTTCGAATCCGAGCCCCGCAACAAGCGAACACAGGAAGCCGCCGCAAGGCGGTTTTTTGTATATACTGTGGACTATGGACCATCAGGAACAAAAACAGTTTACTCGTCACAATGCATTAAACCTTAGGTACTGGAAACTTAGTAGGGTACTCACCCCGCTCGCAGTGCTCGCTGTCGTTACTGCGGGACTTGCGGACGCTATGTATTTTGGGTTAGACATGCCGGATTCGTTTATCACAACGCTGGTGACGCTCAATAGTCTTTCCCTTGTTGCAACACTCGCAGCGTTTGGAGTTCGTGGCCTAGAGCAGAGGCACACGAGCAAAGCACTCGGAATCGTCTACAAGCAGTAGATAAGTGAGTACGTATGGCTTGCTATACTTTAGGGGTATGGCAATCAAGGTGGGGATCAACGGGTTTGGGCGCATCGGACGAGTATTCTTCCGCTTTGCACACAAGAACCCCGCTATCGAGATAGTCGCTATCAACGACCTCGCATCAACCGAGGCGATGGCATCGCTCCTCCAGCGGGACACCGTATACGGCAAGGCGCCATTCATAGTGAGTGTAAAGGAGGACAACCTCCTCGTAGACGGCAAGCAGATTAAGGTGCTTTTTGAAAAGGATCCAAACAAAATCCCTTGGGGGGAGCACGGAGTGGATGTAGTAGTAGAGTCGACGGGCGCGTTCGATTCGTTTGAGAAGGCACAGGCGCACCTCGTAGGTGGTGCCAAGCGAGTTGTGATCAGTGCCCCAGCCAAGGACGCTGCAACAAACACGATAGGCGCGACAGTCCTCGTCGGCATCAACGAAGATAAGCTGAAGACCTGCAAGGTGAGTGCTAACGCATCATGCACCACGAACGCGGGGTCGCCGCTCATAGCAATACTGGACGAGGCGCTCGGCATCGAGCATGCGCTCCTATCGACGACACATGCGCTGACGGCATCACAAGCCTTGGTGGATGGACCCTCGAAGGGCAAGGGTCGCGAGTGGCGCGCGGGTGGTCACAACCTCGTCCCAACCTCGACCGGCGCAGCAATCGCAGTGACGCAGGCACTCCCACAGTTGGACAAAAAGTTTGATGGCATTGCGATACGCGTGCCCGTACTCTGCGGCTCGCTGGTCGATGTTACGTTTGTCTCGAAGCGGCCAACATCAGCTGAGGAAGTGAACGCGATACTACGGAAGGCTGCCGCTCTGCATAGGTGGGAAGGGATATTCACCACCACAGACGAAGAGCTAGTCTCCTCTGACATCGTGGGCGATCTACACGCGTCTATAGCCGACCTTGCACTGACGCGTGTCGTAGGAGGAACATTGGTAAAGGTGATGGCCTGGTACGACAACGAGATGGGGTATGTACCCACATTGCTCCGCCACGTCATCAAGGCTGGGTCGTATGTTTAAGGGTACGGTATACCTCGCGACTGACCACGCGGGCTTTGCGCTCCGCAACGCTATTAGTGACCGCCTGTCCGCTGCGCACGTGCGCGTCGTGGATATGGGCGCGACGAAGCTAAGTGTCGATGACGACTTCCCCGACTTTATCGAGCCAGCGGCAGAGAAGGTGGTGGCGGACTCCACTGCGCGCGGCATTATCCTCGGCAAGACGGGCGAGGGGGAGGCGATGGATGCGAACCGGATCATTGGTGTACGTGCGGCTGTCTATAATGGTGGCGACCTCGAGATAGTACGGCTCGCAAGGCAGCACAATGATGCCAACATCCTTTCCTTGGGCGCAGGATTCCTTACGGAAGAACAAGCGTGGGACGCAGTCAAGATCTTTTTGGAAACACCATTTTCGGGTGATGAGCGCCATGAACGGCGTATAGCAAAGCTCGATGATTGAAATCATTCCTGCAGTCTTGCCACACTCGCACGCTGATCTATTGATGAGACTCGGCATGCTCCGCGGTGCGCCGGGCATTGGCAAGGGGGCGCTCATGGTGCAGCTGGACCTCTGTGACGGACTGTTTGTCCCCACGCGCACGTGGCCGTTCAACCCTGCTGACCGGGCCAGCTTCGCTGAGATAGTTACGGGGGACGAGGGGTTGCCGTACTGGGAGGACTTCAACTATGAAGTCGACTTGATGGCGCACCAGCCAGAGAGCCTATTGCCAAACTGGATCGCAGCAGGAGTATCGCGCGCGGTGGTGCACCTCGAGAGTCGACACGACTGGGAGGCGCTGCGAGACGCAGCGGGGCAGACTGTGGAGTTGGGACTCGCTATCGATCTCGACCCGCCATTCGATCGCCTTAATAACTACTTGCCAAAGATCGACTACCTGCAGATCATGGGAATCTCACACTTGGGGAGGCAAGGTGAGGAATTAGACCCTCGTGTGTATGAACTGGTGAAGCGCATCAGAGCCGATTTCCCCGATGGTACAATCCAAATTGACGGCGGAGTTACGATAGACAACGCACCGGAGCTAGTCGCAGCCGGCATAGACCGACTCGTCGTAGGCTCGAAGATTGTAGGGGATGATGACCCACGCCGCGCCCTGAAGGAATTCCAAAACATAGCATGACCTATCTAACCGAAGACAAGGAAAAGTCACTCGTTGCCAAGGCGGCCGCAATCCGCGAGACGGTTATTACGATGCTCGTCGAGGCGGGGTCGGGACACACGGCGGGCCCCTTGGGGATGGCGGACATCTTTGCCGCATTCTATTTCCATATCCTGAACCACGACCCAAAGAAGCCGGACTGGGCAGACAGAGACCGTCTCGTACTCTCTAACGGTCACATCACCCCGGTGCGCTACGCTGCTATGGCACACGCAGGCTACTTTCCTGTAGAGGAGTGTATGACGCTGCGCAAGTTCGGCTCGCGCCTCCAGGGCCACCCAGAGCGGGAAAAGTTGCCAGGCGTCGAGACTACCTCGGGCCCTCTCGGCCTTGGCCTCTCGCAAGCAGCTGGGATCGCATACGCTGCACGCATGGATGGGAAGAAGTTCCGTACCTATTGCCTTATGAGCGACGGCGAGCAGGCGGCAGGGAACACGTGGGAGGCCGCGATGTTTGCTGGCAACAACAAGTTACACAATCTTACCGCCATCATTGATCGCAACAATATCCAGATCAACGGTATGACGGAGCAGGTGATGCCCTTGGAGCCCCTCCGCGATAAGTACGAGGCATTTGGTTGGCACGTCTTAGAGATCAATGGGCACAACATGGAGGAGATAGTCGATGCGGTAGAGACTGCGAAGGCGATATATGAAAAGCCAACGATGATCATCGCCCACACCATCGCAGGAAAGGGGATACCAGAGATTGAACTCGACTTCCGCTACCACGGGTATGCCCCCGGTGGGAAAAAAGAAGCAGAGGAGCTCTTAAAAAAGCTGCGATCAGCTGGAGGCAAAGTCGAAGGCGAATATGCTTAGTAACAACACCAACCCAAAAGTTTTTGATCCCAAGGTGGAGTCGGCAGCGACGCGCGATGGGTTTGGGAAAGGCGCGGTCGAGGCGGGCAAGAAGGACGAGCGGGTAGTGGTGCTCTGCGCCGACCTCGCAGAGTCGACACGGGCAGAGTGGTTCCAAAAAGAGTTTCCCAATCGCTATATCGAGATCGGCGTTGCAGAGCAGAACTTGGCCGCGGTTGCCTCTGGCATGGCAAACTATGGCAAGATCCCGTTCATCACCTCGTACGCCGCGTTCAGTCCTGGCCGCAACAACGAACAGATCCGAACGACAATTTCACTCAATAATCTTCCAGTGAAAGTTTGTGGTATGCACGCAGGAGTCTCTGTTGGTCCAGACGGCGCGACGCACCAGGCGCTCGAGGATATCGGCCTTATGCGTATGCAGCCAAATATGAAAGTGATAGTACCCGCGGACGCCGAGGAGGCGCGGAAGGCGACATACGCGGCCGCGTTCAACAACTCGCCAACGTACCTGCGGTTTGGGAGAGAGAAGACCCCACTGATGACCACGCTCGAGACACCATTCGAGATAGGTACGGCGTACTACTTGTGGAAGAACGAGGCGCCGCAAGTCGTTATCATCGGTTGCGGCGCCATCCTCTTTGAGGCGCTGAAGGCGGCGCGGGACTTGGAGGCGCTCGGGGTGCGCGTTTCAGTACTGAACAGCCACACTGTTAAGCCACTCGACGGCAACGCGATACTGATGGCGGCAGCGGAGGCGGGGAGGATAGTGACGGTAGAGGAGCACCAAGCAGCGGGTGGGCTCGGGAGCGCAGTTGCCGAGTTCCTTGCAGAAAATAGGCCCGTACCGATAGAGATGGTGGCCGTCCGCGACCGCTTTGGACAATCCGGCACGATGGCGGAGCTGTATAAGGAGTATGGACTGGACAGCGCCGCTATCATGGCCGCTGTCCAGAAAGTCATCAAGCGGAAGTAGTATGAAGATCTACGTTATACGACACGGCGTTACAGAACTAAATACGGAAAAGGTCCGCCAGCACATGGAGGGGTTCTTGAGTCAAGAGGGTGTCGCGCAGGCTCGCCTCCTCGGCGAGCGCTTATCCTCGATACCAGTCGACACCATCTTCACCTCGCCATACCCGCGCGCCAAGCAGACCGCGGACATCATCTCCGCTTTCCACAAGCAACTGCTGGTGCAGGAGTCCGAGTACCTCGTCGAGGTACGCTACCCATCAGAGGTGTTTGGGCAGCCGAAGGAGGACCCCAAGAGTATGCGCATCATCGAGACGGTGCACGACCACTTTGGCGAGCCAGGCTGGCGCTATTCGGACGAAGAAACATTTGATGAGTTTGTGGGTCGCGCACGCACCGTCCTCGAGTACATATCGAAAACCGGGTTTCAGAACGCGGTAGTCGTCTCGCACGAGCGATTCATACGCGTCCTTGTGGGCGTCGTACTCCTTGGCAAGCACTTCACGCCAGACACGTTCCGCACGATGCGCAAGAACCTGTATGTTTCGAACACCGGCATCACCGCCTTTGAGGAGCAGAAGAGCGATACGGGGCATTGGAAGCTGAGCACCCTAAACGACCACGCACACGTGCGCACTATCTAGTATGCATAACCCAAACATTCATACGTCGATTGGTGTCATGCTCGCCATGCTCCTTTCCTTGTGCATTCTTGGGTGGCTCTTGTATGCAACGTCAGACACGGTCGAGGAGACCGTCCAGGTTGGTGGAGAGGGGATACGGAAAGCGCAGGAAGTTAAGCTGGAGATCGAGTCACAGTCTCTTCCAGACTAGCCCTACTCTGCAATCCTCGCTGAGCGCCGATGTCCTGCACGACGTGCGCTGCATTGATAAGTCCACGGAACATCGCGTCCTTTAGCGGCGTACCAGTGGCAAAGAACACGCAGGTAGTCGCTGTAAACGCGTCTCCGGCACCGGTCCGCTCTGTAGGCGGCTTGATGTCCTTGAACATGGGTAGGTGGATGCGCTCGCCGTTGTCGAGCGCGTAGGCGCCATTCCTATCGTCCGAGACGACAACCGTCTTAGGGCCAAGTGCGTGGAGGCGCTGCATCAGCATCGGGACGTCGTCCTCAGTTTCGGTGAGGCCAAGGATCCGCTGCGCCTCCTCCTTGTTGACTACAAAGAGGTTGGCACGCTGGTATAGGCGTTTGAGGCGCTCGGCACCAAGCTTCATTTGGAATGTGCCAGGCTGGAAGCAGAAGAATACATTTGGATGCGCCTCGAGATAGGTAGCGATTTGGTCGTGGTATACCTCTGTCCCCGCTGCGAGAGAGGAGAGGTAGATAATCTTCGGCTCAGGCATATCGGCAGGGAAGTGGTAGTCGTAGAGGAAGTGGTTGACGAGGATGGTGCGCTCGTCCTCGTACCAGAGGACATAGTGGTAGTTAGTTGGCGCGCCCTCCTGCTGGACCTCATAGGTGGTGTCGATACCCTCGGCCTTGTGGGCAGCCAATATCTTGTCGCCATTCAGGTCCTTACCAAAGGTGGTGACGAACCCAGCCTTGAGGCCAAGCCGAGCTGCGCTAACGGCAGCGTTTGCTGCGTTGCCGACCCCATAAATAATGGTCGATGATTCGAACGGGACCTTGTCGCCAAAGCGGAGGCAGAGCTCGCAATCCTCGTGATCTATCTTGCAGTGGGATGCCGCATCCTTGAGGCGAATAAAGTCGTCTACGACGGTGTCGCCAACGGCCACGAAGTCCAGGTTTTGCATAACGCCAGTATACCCCGTGGGGCACGGTACTATGGGACCGTGCGGAGGAGGAAACAAAAAATTGCGATTGTGATGTCGGGCGGCGGACTTCAGTGTGCCTATGGTGCTGGGGTGTTGGTTGCGCTTGCCGAGCACTATCGCTTTACTACACCTGACATATTGATCGCAGCTTCTGGTTCGGCCGGCACCGCCGCGTACTACCTGTCAGGGCAAAAGAACAAAATCCCGATGGCATGGATCTCGCTCGCCACAGACAAAAAGCTCGTGTCGTTGTTTAGGAAACGTGCATTTGATATCGACTACTTGGTGGACGAGGTATACAAGCGAGTACACCCCCTCAACCTCAAGAATATTGCAAAATCCAAGACCAGATTCTTGCTCCCAGTACTTCGTGTTCGTGATGGAGCGCTCCAGTACTTGCGCGTTAGGGATAATGCAAAGGCATTCCAGATCATCAAGGCATCAATGGCAGCGCCGTTTATTAGCGGACGCAAGGTCAAGGTCAATCACAGCTACTACATTGATGGCGGGTTTGGCCCCACTATCCATGATTTTACCATGATTTTATGACGTATGCGGTAACAAGGGGAGCTACGACTGTCATACTTGTTGCCACCCGTACCGACTTTAGTGCTATCGCAAAAGCTATGTTACGTGCCACCGTCTTGCCACGCAATCCTCTCAAACAAAAGAAGGCATTTGTGCTGGCAGCACAAAAAGCGCTCAAGCTCGGGAAGATCTTTGTTCCACCAAATAATGCGAACCTGATCAGCATTGTTCCGAGCAAAATGCTACCCATATCACTTATCAGCGGCTCCAGTACTAACTTGCGAACTGCATTCAATCAGGGGTACGAGGATACGGTCAATAACCCAGAGCTCGAGGAGCTTTTCTCCACTAAATAGCTTTATACTTAGTGGATGGCAGTTGCAGATGATCTCAAAAAAGTGATACAGGGCGAGGTGGACGCGTCGGATCGGGCGCGGGATATCGCAAGTAGGGACGCATCGCTCTTTCGGGTAGTGCCCGAAGTGGTAGTGCGGCCCCTGGGCACGGCCGACATCCAGGCGCTGGTCCGCTACGCCGGGAAGAACAAGGGAGTCTCGCTCACGCCACGCGCCGCTGGTACCGACATGTCCGGCGGGCCACTGACCGCATCTGTCTCCGTGGATATGCTGCCGGGCTTTACTAAGATACTCGAGGTGGGCCCTTCGGAGCTCGGCGGCTTCGCTATCACTCAACCTGGGGTGTATTTCAGAGACTTTGACAAGGCGACCAAGGAACACGGGCTCGAGCTCCCGAGCTACACGGCGAGCAGGGAGATCTGTACCGTAGGCGGTATGGCAGCAAACGATAGCGGTGGGGAAAAGAACCTGAAGTACGGCAAGACCGCGCGGTATGTAGAGGAGTTGGAGGTAGTTCTCGCCGATGGGGAAGTGCATACGCTGCGGAACCTCGAAGGCGAGGAGCTGTGGAAGAAACTGAAGGAGGTCAGCTTCGAGGGCGACCTGTACCGCGCAGTTAGTACGCTACTACAAGAAAACAAAGACACTATTAAAGAGCGAACGCCGGTAGTGCACAAAAACTCATCCGGCTATGCGCTCTGGGACATTGGAGATGGGATAGAGAGGCTGAACCTCGCACGCCTGTTCGTCGGCTCGCAGGGGTCGCTCGGCATTATCACCAAGATCAGGTTTGGGTTGGTCAGGCCAAAAAAGTTCGCAGCAATGACGGTGCTGTTCGTGAAGAGCTTGGAGGAACTCGGCTCCCTGGTCCCCAGCGTCCTTGCGTACCAGCCAGACTCGTTCGAGAGCTACGACGACAACACGTTCCGCCTCGCGGTGAAGTACTTCCCCGAGTTTGCACTGCAGATGAAAACCGGGATCATCGGACTCGGGTTCGCGTTCCTCCCGGAAGTATTCATGCTCCTTACAGGCGGCGTTCCCAAGTTGGTGCTGATGGCCGAGTTCCGCTCCGACTCGCAGGAGGAGGCAACGGGGCGTGCCGAAAAGCTGGCAAGTGATATCCGCATGGCGCACAAGCATGTACAGGTACGCGTAGCAGCGAATGAGGCCGCAACACGGAAGTACTGGACCGTGCGCCACGAGAGCTTCAATCTCCTTCGCAAAAAGGTGCGCGGCAAGCGGACCGCGCCCTTCATCGATGACTTTGTGGTCCCGCCACTATCGCTCCCGGAGTTCATGCCGCAGCTCGAGGCGCTACTCAAGGAGTACAAGCTGACCTACACCATTGCGGGGCACGTGGGGGATGGCAACTTTCATATCATCCCACTCATTGACCCAAAAGACCCCACCATGGCCCGCGTTATTGAGGAGCTGAGTAAAAAAGTATATGACTTGGTCCTTAGGTACCACGGCTCTATTAGTGGGGAGCACAATGACGGCTTTATCCGCACCCCGTTTGTGGAGGCCATGTTCGGACCGAAGATGTATGAGCTCTTCCGCAGGGTGGAGCACATCTTCGACCCACAAGATATCTTCAACCCCGGCAAGAAAGTCGGCACCACCTTCGCCTCCGCCAAAACTTACCTCGACCTCGGGTAATAAAAAGTACCGAGGTTTCGCCTCGGTATGCCGCTGCTCGACACAGTGCCATTTCGGTGGTAATTTTCGTCGACTGACAGTTGTCGGATACATGCAACGAGAGCACAACGTAACATTTGCTGCAGCGAAGAAAATGGAGGCAGGGTGCCCCTCGTTCACCGAGGACAGCTACTCACACTTAGCCAACAGCGGACGGCTAAGCGATGTGTTAGCTGAGATCCAAGAAGAAGGTGAGTCACCGGCGACCATTGCGGATCTTGAAGATCTCAAGGATTGGCTTAACGCTCATAAGAACTCTCCTGAGGCAAAGGGATATGGACGCGGCTATTACTTTGCCTTTGGAACCGTTGAGGGTAACCGCAGTGTTCCATATCTATACAGGAGCGGCGGCTCGTTCTGCATTCTTTGGAGCGGCCTTTGGTATAGATGGAATGACGGTTATGCCGCGCTTCTGCACTGAGGCGCTTGAGGTAGGTGGCATCCGGAGTCTTGGCAAATAAGGGTCTTTCGGCTATACTCGGGGAACTATGGCAGCTATGGCCCTGAAGGCAGCAAAGCGCACTACCCTCGGAAAGGGGGTCTCTGAGCTGCGCGCTGGCGGGGATATGCCAGCAGTAGTCTATGGCCCAAAGCAGGAGTCGCTCTCTATTACGGTCAACCAGCGTGAGTTTGAGAAGGTCTTCAAGACTGCAGGCGAGTCGACCGTCGTGACGCTCAACGTCGATGGCGACGAGATCAACACCCTGATACACGAAGTAGACTTCGACCCCGTGAGGAGCACCGCACGACACGCAGACTTCTTCGCAATTGTTAAGGGCCAGAAGGTGCAGGTCATGATCCCACTCGAGTTCGTCGGCGAGTCTGCAGCAGTGAAGGCGGGTGCGAACCTTGTTAAGACGCTGTACGAAATTGAGGTTGAGGCAGATCCGATGAATCTTCCACACAATTTCGAAATAGACATCTCGGTACTCGCCGAGGTTGGAGCGCAGATAACGGCAGGGGATATCAAGATTCCTACCGGCGTTGAACTGGTTACCAATCCTGAAGACGTTGTGGCGCTCACGGCGGAAGCCAAGGAGGAGGAGCTCGATACACCTGTTGTTGGTCCAGACATGGAGGCTATCGGCGACTCTGAGAAGCGTGGTAAGTCTGAGGAAGAGACTGTTGCTGAGGGTGGCGAGGAAGCCAAGGCCGAATAATTGGTCACGCGCTGCGCGTGAATAACGTTATACTGGGAGCATGCGCTCCTTTTTTGCGTTTAGTGCGCTCGCACTCATCCTCTGTGGGACATTCTTTATTGCGGTACCTTCGGCATCCGCCGAGTTCCTGACCGAGGCTGACAAGGCACGATTGCAGGACGAATACAACAAGATCCAAGCCGAGATTAACGAGTGGCAGAAGGTCTTGGACGAGACACGGGCCAAGAAGAACTCCATCCAAGGCGATGTTACCAGCCTCAACGCTCTGATCAAAAAGGCTGCTGCCGAGATCAAGCAACGCGCGACGACGATTGCAAGGATCGGGAGCGATATTGCGGAGAAGTCAGAGCAGATCAGCAGCTATGAAGAAAAGCTGAATCGCGGTCGGGTCTCCCTGGCCGACATGCTGCGGAAGCAATTCGAAGCCGATGAGCGTTCGGTCGCAGAGTTGGTGCTCTCGTCCGACAACTTCGGCTCCTTTTATGGCGACCTAGAGGCGCTGGCATACGTGCGCAGCGACCTACAGAATTTGTTTGATCAGGTACGCACGGTGAAGGCGGAGACCGAGGAGGAGAAGGCCGCACTCACCGAAAAGCGGAATCAGGAGCTCGACGCCAAGTACGATGTCGAGAAGGCCAAGAAGCAGATCGCAGCAAACGAGGCAGAGAAGCGTCAGCTACTCTCGATAACAAAAAACCAGGAGGCCGCATACTCGAATGTGCTCGCAGAGCGGCAACGTCGTGCAGAGCAGATACGGAACGCACTCTTCCCACTCCGCGACACGGAGGGGATCTCGTTTGGTGACGCGCTCGACTACGCGGTCTATGCCTCGCAAAAAACAGGGGTCCGTGCGTCGCTCATCCTCGCGATCCTCTCGCAGGAGTCTGACCTCGGCAAGAACGTTGGTTCATGCTACGTGACGAACCTCGAGAGTGGCGATGGTGTGGGCAAGAACACCGGACGGGTCTTTGAGCAGGTGATGAAGGCGCCTCGTGATACGCAGCCGTTCGAGCGGATCACCTCGGCCTTGGGGAGAGTATGGGGCGCCACGCCTGTCTCGTGTCCCCTGGGGCAGACCTACACCTCGGGACGCGGCTTCGGTGGCGCTATGGGCCCATCGCAGTTCATCCCTTCTACCTGGGTGCTGTATGAAAAGCGATTGGATGCTGCGCTCTCGGTGGGCCAAGCAGACCCATGGAATGCGAAGCATGCTGTTATGGCAACGGCGCTCTACATGCAGGACTTGGGTGCTGCGGGTGGCGCGTATACCGCGGAGCGCAATGCCGCGTGTCGCTACTACTCGGGTCGCGCCTGCGACAGTAAGAAGCCCTCTAACTCGGCGTATGGAGACTCGGTAGTAAAGAAGGCAGAGAGCTTCCAGGAGAATATCGATTTCCTAAAGGGAAGTTAGCCACCGTTTCCTGTGGGAAACACCTATGCAGCGCTGCGGCGGTGCTACCATTCAGGTAATGCCGCCTAATGTCCAGCCGCAGGTACCAACGCCTGTGCCCGCATCCAAAAGCGGACTTCTAGTTGTTTTCTTATTAATCGTTACACTTCTTGTTGGAGGAGGGTATTTGGGTAGTTTGATAGGTATTTTCTCTCCGGTTCATGGGTCAGTGTCAGTTTTGGTTCGAGGAACAGACGATACACGTTCCGTGCAGTATCTGAACCTCGCCTCCGGGGTTCACGAAGTGCGCACCGATATCAATGCCTCGGAGTTCGCAGCCGAGAATATTAAGATTTTTGCACTCAGCGATGGTACCTATATTACGCTTTCGTCGGCGGGCATTGTCCGCAAGAACGATACCGATGGCTCGGAGAGCCTCCTTGTGGCTACACCAGTTGCACCTGTTATGGCACGAACCCCACTTGCAGTGTGGGGGGATGGCCTCCGCATCGCGTGGGTCAATCCGGCCGATCACTCATTGCAGGTATTCGCCAAAAACGCACGTGGCGCGTACCTACCGATCTTTGCGTCAGGTAATGTAATTGCAAACTCAGTCTTGTTTACTGAGGCAGGGGACACGGTAGTCCTGACCCGTATCGCGAACGACGAGACAGAGGTATTTGCTATCGACCTCGCATCGGGACAGATGACGAGGGTTAAAACTATGCAAGGATTTGCAACACTTTTGCCATGAAAAAAACTCTCTACTCGCTCATAGCTCTCACAATAGCTGGCGCAAGTATCTTTGGAGTGTCGAGCATGACCGAAGCGCAGTACACGGTGCCCGGATTTACACTCACGAACGACTCGACTTGTGTGGGTGGCACCATGATCCTCCAGTACGGAGACGTACAGGACACTGGTGCTGGAATAGCGGCAAAGGCACTCGCGGTGCAGGATTGCCAGTACTACATGACCGGCCCAAATCAGTGCTGCTCGGTCAAGTACCGTAGAGCCACACCAGCGCCCCCTGCTATTGGCTCGCACGTGTTTCAATACGAGGTCTATCAGGGTGGGGTAGTGGGACCTTCAACTCCTCCTCCTGACACCGCGACTAGCCTCTATCAGCACTGGGCTGGCGTTTCTAGTCCTGCTAACTCGTGTATGGGGACGTGGCAGCTTGCCTCGACCGATATGTCTGATGTTGCGTGTACCGGGTCAGGTGGCGTATGCGTACCAAATGCGAACAATACAAATATCTATTCCGCACTCGCTACCTGCCCAAGCGCCAACCCAGACGGAGTTGCATGCAAGGTGGGAGACCCAGTCCTCCTACGGGGTGTGAAGGGGCCACTCACCTACGGCACCAGCTGTAAGTGGAATTCGGTAGAGCCCGGCAGCAATATCATTACGACGAATGTCTACAACTGTGTGGGCGCAAGCGGATCGATAGTCAGCACAAGTTGTGATCTGCCCGCGGCGCAGGTGACCGCAGACCTAGTAGCAAATCCAAATTCGATTGAGCTCGGCGAGCAGTCGCTCCTCACGTGGACCTCAACTGGAGCAACGTCCTGTACGAGCTCCGACTTTACTGTAACGAACAGCGCAACGCAGGGCTCTACCCCGGTAGCGCCAACTGCAACCAAGACCTACACCGTCACCTGTACGGGTGCAGGGGGGAGTGCGGACGCAAGCGCGACGGTCAGCGTTTCCACACCAGGGACTGAGCCTGAGCTTGCAGCAACGTGCCGCGTGCACCCAACGAGTGCAAGGACAGGCGAGACGGTGTTGTGGTCTTCAACGGTGACTGGTCCGCAGGGCTTGTACGCATACTCGTGGAGCGGAAGCGAGAACCTAAGCGGTGTTGCGAACCAGGTATTTAAGACCTACGCGTCGACAGGACAGAAGACTGCGTCGCTTACCGTGACCTACACCCCACCTGCACCTGTAGAAAGCAGTGGCGCAGAAAGTTCTTCAGTGGCGCCATCAACGACATCACCAACCACACCACCCACAGCCCCTACAACACCGGCGCTCGGTGATGGTCTGTTGGATACTGCGTGCACAACACTAGGCTGGACTACGCCAATTACGGCCTGCGCTGGTAGCTGGTCACCGACCTATAGTTCCGCTGGATGCCAGAACGGCTGGCAGTGCACCAGTACTATGCCTACGGACGGCGGCGGTGGCGGTACACTCCCCGCCGAGGACACGTCATTCCTCGACTCGTTGCAGGAGCTACTCAGGTTCGAATCATCACAGATCAACGAGATCCCAGAGATCCAAACAGTAGACGGTTCGGTGCTCGCAGCATCCGTTGGCCCGCAGACTATTACAGTCCAGTGCGAGAACGCAGCGAACATTACAACGCCACCTGTGTATCAGTGTTCAGACGGAATCGATAACGATGATGATGGCCTTGCAGACGAAGACGATCCAGGCTGCTACGTCGGCGGCACTCCTGGCGGCCAGCCAGGCGGTCCCGGCGGCGGTACCTACAATTCCGGCGGCGGGAGCGAGGGGACGACCCCGAACCAATGCACTACCGGACTCTTCTGCAAAGGTACGGATGTATACTCACGGAACGCGCAGTGTGTCGAGTCCTTTGTTAAGAGTTGCCCATTCGGATGCCTTAATGGTGAGTGTATCGACGGCCCCGCAGAGGAGCCAGACCTAACGCTAAACGCAACTCCGCCGCTCATCAAGAAGGGTCAGTCCTGCACACTTGCAGTAAGTGCTCGCAGCGTGACGAGCTGCTCCTTAACTGGCAGTGGCGTGTCAGTTACGTTCCCCGCTACTGGTGGCATTGTTGCAGCAACAACAGTTATCACCCCATCCCTCACCGTGACGAGTCCGTACAAGCTTACGTGTACCGGTACTAACGGAGCAACATTGTCGAAGACGGTTGAGTGCAAGATCGCACCGTCGTTTGAGGAGTTCTGATCCATGGTTGATTTGGTCAAACAGTTCCGCTCTGTGCCTGTCATGCGGGTGTTGTTGCCCGGTGTCGCCGTGGTAGGAATTGCGGCTTTGCTCGTGTGGTATATCACCGATGACCCACTGCGTGGAGTGGTATATGTGACGGTGACGGACGGGCTCTCGCACGCTGCGACCATAACACTCCCTGAGCTTTCAACAACCACACTGCAGGTTGCAGACGCAGCTCTCTTGGCGCAGATACCAAGTCCCGACGGGGACTCTACTGCGTCGCTCACCGTTTCCTTGGAGGAGGGGAGAGGGATTGTGGTCAGTACAAGCGGTGCGTCGCGCACGGTGGTGCTCCACGGTACCATCCCCACTCCTCCCGCCTGGGCGCATGACTCCAGTACTTTTGCATTTGCAGTGTTGCCCGCTGAGTCTGAGGGGGATACTGGCAATCCTGCTACCTGGCAGGTGGTGCGTGCGGTTGCAAACGGAGACTCGTTAGTTCTGGGTCACGGATTCCGACCGATGCCCGCCTTTGATGATCGTGTGTACGCACTGACTGAGCGCGGCATCGAGCTGTTGGACTTTGGCAAAGTGGGCGAGATTGTGGTTGCGAGCGCGGCGCCCGTCCACACAGCGACTCCATTTGCCGCTTCGCCTGATGGCACACAGGTGGCGTGGGTTAATCCTGCTGATCGCTCGCTACAAGTCTTCGAGCACACTAACGGTTTTTTTGTACCACTTCTCTTCCTGCCCGGGGTGTCGCCGCATTCTATTGTCTTCTCACCGGACGGCATGTACCTGCTTGTGGCATTCCAAACAGAGACAGAAACACGCCTTTCCCGCATACGCATAGATGGCGGTAGCACCGATGCGGTAGGTGTATTGCAAGGTGGTGTGGCACTTCATGCATGGCATTATGAATAAGATACACTCTGCACTTGCTGCACTTGTTATCGCGGTAGCACTCGTGTCGGTGGCGCACGCCTACACCACCACGGTCTATAACGCGCAATGGTGTACCGGGGGCACGTTGGCCGGCACGGCACTGATACAGCCGACCAACAGTTGCGTATCATTTTGTGCGGGACTCTCGGCGACCTGCTGCACTACCAAGCAGGTCTTGGAGCTGAATACGGGCGAGGTCACCTACGACTGCTCCGCCTACCTCAACACCACCACTCATGCCGCAAAGTCGAACCAGACGATTAACTGTGGTGGCGAGCCGTGTATCCGCAACTCGTGGACTGCAACAGTCATAAACTATTCGGGGACGCCAGTGACCGCTGATATCGTTGCCAACCCTGGCACTATTACGACCGGGCAGTCGTCACTACTGACCTGGTCATCGACCGGGGCTACGAGCTGCACGGGCACTAACTTCTCAACCGGAGGGGCGGTGTCGGGATCAATAAGTGTGGCGCCGGCAAGCGATACGCTCTATACGGTCACCTGTCAAAACGCGAGCACATCTGCAAACGACACGGTGTGGGTGTACCGACAAAATTTTAATGTATCTTGCACCGTTAACACTGGCACGGGTGGCGGGTACGGTATGGTCGGCACCCCAGTCACGTGGACCGCAGCACCACTCTATGGCCCTGGCGCCTACACGTACTCGTGGAGCGGGACGGACTCGCTCTCGGGATCAACCAATGCGGTACAAAAGACGTACACGACCAGCGGTCAGAAAGAGGCTACGGTAACTGTGACCTCGGGTGGCCTCAGCATCAGCACCGAGTGCATCTATAACAACTGCACCGCTTCGACGTGCCAATCCTCGGGCATCAACGTGATTTCCGGGGAGGGTGTAGACATTGCTGGTGGTATCCCGAGTATTAATTCCGGAAGCCTCGTGTCGGGCGGCACGCTGACGTTCTCGGGGCAGATCCAGAGTATTGGAACTGGAAGCATAGATGAGTATTTCCAAAACCGCTTCCAGGTAGATATTGGGAATGATGGTACGTACAACACCAACCTCGATATACTTGGGAGTACTGTTAGCTATCCTAAGTATAACGCCACACAGATGTGCTCGGGCGGTACTCTCGTATATGAGGGGTCTGATGTGCAGGACACAGGAAACCTTAGCGATCCTGTCGGGCTTGCGCAGTTAAATTGTTCGAACGGCGGTGGCGCGGGGCCCGGATTGCAGTCTGGACAGTGCTGTCAGACAAACTTTCGTCATGAGAGTTGCGCGCCACCCACTATCTGTTACTACTACTTTGACTGGAAGGTGTACAACAACGCTACTCTCGTTCCAGAGACCACCTCAGTTACGTGCCCAGCGAACTACAACTGCAGAGCAGGAACGATGGTTACTGCTACCGGCGTGCACTACACCATCCCGCTCGGCTCCAACGTGTCGGTGACCTCGCCATCGTGGACCAATATCCCACCCGGCACCCACTCGGTGCGGCTCTGCGTGGACCAACCATCGCTCTCGCTCACTGAGACAAACGAGACCAACAACTGCGGCACGGCATACGTCTTTACGGTAGGTGGACCAGACTTTACCGCAAGCCAGCCGAACTTGAATTCGGGCTCACTGATAGCAGGTCAGCAACTTACGTTCTACGGGACTGTTACGAACGCGGGGACCCTGTCCCACACCGGCACCATCCCGAACCGCTTCCAGATCGACCTCAGTAACAACGGGTCGTGGGATACCAACCTCGACGCGTCCATCACTGACCTAGCTGTAGGCCAAACCAAGCAGCCTATCTCGCCAACATGGACCGCAACTTCTGGAACTCACGCGGTACGACTCTGCGCAGATACTCCTGCCAGTATTACAGAGAGTAACGAGTCCAACAATTGTGGATCGTCCTTCGTTATTACTGTTTCGGCGCCAACCCAGTGTCAGGACGGAGTCGATAACAACGGCAACGGACTCATTGACACCGCTGACCCAGCCTGCTCGAGTGGGGGAGATACATCAGAGGAGCTCCATGCTGTTGCAACGCTTGTTATGACCCCAAGCAAAACTACTGTGAAGACTGGTACCACCACAACCCTTGTCTGGAGCGTAACAGAAGTCGTTACGAACTCCTGCAAGATCACCTCGAACGTTGGAGACTTGTGGAACCTGACTGGAACCTCGGGTAGCCAGGTCACCAGCCCAATAACCCAAGAGACGGTATACACCCTGACCTGTACCTCTATGAAGACAGGTGGCCCAGTTAGCACCACAACCAGAGTTCGACTCGCCCCATTCTTCGAGGAGATCTAGCCCTACCTTGCTGAAGAAGTGTTTATTTGGTACAGTAGCTCCTGTATGAAGCAGGGAGTACACCCGACCAATTACCGACCCGTCATCTTTGAGGACGCCTCAGCTGGGGTGAGCTTTCTTATCGGTTCGACCGTAGAGACCAAGTCCAAGGGGAAGTGGGATGGCAAGGAGTACGATCTTGTTCAGGTAGAGATTAGCTCTGCGTCGCATCCGTTCTATACCGGAAAGAAGACCACTATTGACCGTGCTGGCCGCGTAGAGCGCTTTAAGGTCCGCGCATCTAAGGCGGGGGCTAAAAAGAAGTAACGACACCTCAGACCTCTACTATAATGGTAGAGGTCTTTTTTATATGACAACACTCGAGGAGTACCACAAAGATCACCGCACCCGCTACCTGGCGGAGGAGCATGACCGCCTGACGGCAGAGATAGCACGCGCGGATGCTCTTGCAGCAGAGGACCCTGCGATGACAGAGCTTGCTGCCGAGGAGCGCGCTGCCTTGCTCACTAGCCAGGCAGAGGTCATAAAGCAGATGGAGCAGATACTGGGGAGTGGCGAGAGTCAGGGGCCCGGCGAGGCAGTCGCGGTAGTCATGGAGTTCCGTGCCGCAGCGGGTGGTGACGAGGCGAGCCTCTTTGCGAGTGAGCTGGCACGCATGTACCAGCGCTACGCCGAGCGACGCGGCTGGGAGGTCAAGCTCCTCAATGGGCACGCTGAGATAGAGATCAAGGGCAAGGCGGTGTACGAGGCGCTGAAGTATGAAACCGGTGTGCACCGCGTACAGCGCATCCCTAGTACGGAGAAGGCGGGCCGCATCCATACCTCGACAGCATCGGTTGCAATTTTACCGATCAGGAAGTTTAACAAAATGTCACTGAATCCATCTGACATCGAAATGGAGTTCTCTCGCTCGGGTGGTGCCGGAGGACAGAACGTCAACAAGGTCGAGTCTGCGGTTCGCCTTGTGCACAAACCGACCGGACTCGAGGTCCGCTCGCAGTCAGAGCGTAGCCAGGCGGCCAACCGCGAAAAGGCGATGCAGATCCTCACTGCAAAGGTCGAGACATACGAGGAGGAAAAAGCCGCTCGTGAGCATTCGGAAGCTCGGAAGGCACAAATTGGTACGGGCGATCGGTCGGAAAAGATACGGACCTACAACTTTCCTCAGGACCGCCTGACGGACCACCGCATTAAGCAATCCTGGCACAACCTGCCTGCCATTATGGATGGGGACATCGAGGATATGGTCGCGGCCTTACAAAAGGTGGCAGCAGGGGGCTCCGTAGGATCTCTGCCCGTCGAAGAATTGCCGGAGGAGGACTAATGTGATACAGTAGCCCCTATGCAGGATTCGAAAAATGGCATGATTCAGGCGCTCTTTAAGGTGGGGGCCCATTTCGGCTATGCACGCTCGCGTCGCCATGCCACCATGAAGTCATTCGTATTTGGTACCAAGAACAAGACAGACATTCTGGACCTCACCCAGACAGCCCCTCTCCTCGAAGAGGTGTTAGAGTATGTGCGTATTCTCGGTACTCAGGGCAAGAACCTCCTCTTCGTCGGCGGTAAGCCAGAGGTGTCATCCATGGTCCGCACTTCAGCCGCATCCATTGGTATGCCGTATGTAGCGGGCAGGTGGCTCGGCGGTACGCTCTCCAACTTTGTCGAAATCAAGAAGCGTATGAATCGGATGAAGGAATTGATCGAGGGTAGGGAGTCGGGCACGCTTGCGCACAAGTACACCAAGAAGGAACGCCTCATGATCGACCGCGAGATTGCCCGGCTCGAGGAAAACTTTGCCGGCCTCGTCACGATGGACCGCCTCCCTGACGCCCTCGTCATAGTTGACACTAAGCGGGAAGATAATGCAGTCAAGGAAGCTCGAGGATTAGGCATCCCAGTCATTGGTATAATGAATTCTGACTGCGATCGCAGTCTTGTGACTCACCCGATTATCGGGAATGATGCTTCGCGTGAGAGCGTCTCTTTCTTCCTAGGAGAGATCGCACAGGCATTCGAGGAGGGCCGCAAGGCTAAGACGTAAGTCTTAAATAACTCAAATAGTATATATGGCAGTCTCTTCAGACGTTGTTAAAGAGCTTCGTGAGCGAACCGGCATTTCTGTTATGCAGTGCAAGGCCGCGCTTGAGGAGGCCGGTGGTGACATGGATAAGGCACTCATGCTCCTTCGAAAGAAGGGCTCAGCTATTGCAGACAAGAAGGGTGACCGATCACTCGGCGCCGGAGCTCTTGCCGCATATGTACATGCGAACAAGAAGATTGCCGCAGTAGTCGAGCTCCAGTCGGAGACCGACTTTGTAGCAAAGAACGAGGACTTCATAAAGCTGGCATACGAGTTAGCCTTGCAGGTCGCCGCCTCAAGCCCGCTGTACCTCACCCGAGCAGATGTGCCAGCAGAGGAGATGGATAAGATCAAGGCTATGTACGTAGCGGACGTTGAGGGCAAGCCAGAAAACCTGAAAGAGACCATTCTTGCAGGCAAGATCGATTCGTACATGAAGGGGATAGTCTTCTACGAGCAACTTTATATTAAGGACGACTCGCTCACGATTAAACAGCTCATCGATAACGCGGTACAGAAGTTCGGCGAGCGTATCGAGGTCGGCTCCTTTAGACGCTTCGTAACCAAGTAGTATGCTGACGGCGACATTCATTCTTATTACCGCGGCGGTACTCCTTGGAGCTTTTGTTACATTCCGCATCGTCGAGCATAAGCGCGGCGTTCGCCTCTTTGAGGTATCGCGAGCCGCGCTCGATGTGCATGCGCTCATACTATGGAATGATCTTGTAACTGGTGGCGTGCCGCTCAAGTGGCGCCATTCGGCTAAGGTAATCGCGCACCAGGCAACACACGGTGGGTTGCAGAGCCTGGTCATACTGCTCCGCGCTGCAGAGCGTCCGCTCGCACGACTGTCATACAAGCTTCGTGTGTCAGCCCCAAAAGCCGGTGGCAGGGAGGTATCTCAGTATCTCAAGACCATCACCCCCGAGTAGTAGTGCCGCCTTAGCTCAGTTGGTAGAGCAACACTTTTGTAAAGTGAAGGTCCTCGGTTCGAATCCGAGAGGCGGCTCCAAAATGAAACACATTCCGAGCCACCCCTATCTCCACGTTAGTCGCGCGTCCGATCTGGCGGGATGGGACCGCACGCTCTACCGGTTTTTGGAATGCTTGCCAGCGGTGCTCTCGATCGGGACGCTTACTGGCCTCTCTGCACTCGCGTTCTTCGCGCCCACTGCCGCAGCCTACTTCACCATACTCTTTTCGGGATACTGGCTCTTCAAGACCATCTTCCTCTCCGCACACCTGCACCATAACTTTAAGCGATTGCGACATAACATGCAGGTCAACTGGCAGGAGCGACTACAGAACTTTAAGTATGACGACGTTGTGCATGTAGTGATCTTTCCGTTTTATAAAGAGCCGTACGAAGTCTTGCGCGCCTCCGTGCGCGCTGTCGTAGAGTCGAAGTATGATGGGAAGAAGATCGCGGTCGTCCTCGCGGCCGAGGCGCGCGCAGGACTCGATGCAAGAAGCATGGCCGAGCGCATACAGTCCGAGTTTAGGGGGGTCCTCCTCGATTGCATTGTTACAGTCCACCCATCGGACACGCCAGGCGATATGGCTGGAAAGGGATCGAACATCGCCTACGCAGCAGAAGAGGCGAGGGAGCGCATATTGGATGCGCGGAACCTCCCGTACGCACGCACGCTCGTGTCAGCATTCGACGTAGACACCATCGTGTATCCGCACTACTTCAGCTGCCTCACGTGGCACTTCCAGACCGCGGAGCGGCCGAGCCGAGTATCGTTCCAGCCAGTCCCGCTCTACAACAACAACATCTGGGAGGCGCCCGTACTCTCTCGCGTCCTTGCGTACTCCTCGACCTATTGGCAGATGATCCAACAGGAACGCCCAGAACGTCTCTCAACTTTCTCCTCACACGCAGTGCCCATGGATGCCCTCGTCGAGGCGGGGTACTGGCAGCGCAACATGGTGTCGGAGGATTCGCGCATCTTCTGGAATCTGTTTGTTCGCTTTGATGGCGACTATTCAGTAATACCCCTGTCGTATCCAGTTTCGATGGATGCCAACGTCGCCGGCACGACCTGGGGCACGGTTAAGAATTTGTACAAACAGCACCGCCGCTGGTCCTACGGCGCGGAAAATATTCCGTACATGATTTTTAACTTTATAAAAAATCCGCGCATTCCGCTCCGCAAAAAACTCTTCAACATCAGCACGCAACTCGAGGGGTTCTGGTCCTTGGTCACACATCCCATCATTTTGTTTGCGGTTGGATGGTTCCCGCTCATCGTGGGTGGGCACGCATTCAATGACACCGTGCTCTCTTACAACCTCCCGATCGTCGCACAGTGGTTTCTTACTCTTGCGATGTTCGGACTCGTCACCTGCTCAGCGTACTTTATGTTTCTGATACCCCAGCGCCCAGGTGTCTACACATGGCGGCAGAGTATCCTTATGGCCTTGCAGTGGGCCTTGGTACCACTTACTATGGTCGCGTTCAGCTCTCTCCCTGGTCTTGAGGCTCAGGTCCGTCTCGCGACTGGCCGCTATCTCGGCTTTTGGGTTACTCCTAAGGAGAGAGTTCTGAAGTCCCGCAAGACACAATCAGCATGAACCCACTTTCAAGCAGAACACGCAATATCTATTTCCTACTCCTCACGTTCGCATTCGTGCTCGTTGTCCCTGTTGCCGTGCTCTATGCTACGGGGTATCGCCTCCGCGACTTCTCACTCCAGGAGACCGGGGGCGTGTACGTCACCGTGCCCATTTCTGATGTGGTTGTGACCATTAATGGTGAGGAGGTGGGGAAGAGTGGCCTCTTTGATAGGACACTCTACATCCCAGACCTCTCGCCGGACAAATACGTGGTACAGGCGACTCGGGAAGGATATTATCCATGGACCAAGACCATTACGGTGGAGCCATGGATTGTGACAGACGCGCTGGCACTCATGGTACCAACAACCATCCAGCTAACTGAGGAGCCAGTCGCAACGTCGACTCTAGCTGCCTTTGCGACTACAACTGTGCAGGAATCGGTGGGAGGTATGGAGCTGCTACTCGAGGATGGAGATGTATCGGTGCGATGGATACGAAATCCAGATAACGCGCCAAGCGCGTTCTGCTTCCGCCCATCGGCATGTGCGAGCGAGATCACCATTCTGCGCGGGAAGGAGGATGCCCTCGGCGCAGTTTTCTTTTCCGGTGGGGTAGTGTATCGAACTCAAACTGGTATCTATTTCAGTGATATCGAAACACGATCGCCGCAGTTGATACTCCCACTCTACACGCGGCCAAAAGCCGACTTTCGCATCATCGACGACGCCCTCGTCATCAAGGATGGCGCGAGCTACTACCGCATAGACTCGTTTTAGCGCTAGCGCTATACTGCTGTAATGGCAGATCAACGGGGCAAGCTGCACCCAATAAGCATTGCGATCCGCGATATTGCGGATATTTTTGGCAAGATGGGATTCGGCATAGCCTACGGTCCTGAACTCGAAACCGACTTTTACAACTTTACGGGCCTCAATATTCCGCAGGACCACCCCGCTCGCGACATGCAGGACACCTTTTGGATTAAGGACAGGCCGGGCGAGGTGCTCCGCACCCACACTACTTCCGTCTCTATACGCGAGCTAGAGAAGATGGCCAAGGAGGGCCGCACAAAAGAGCGGATGATTATCCCGAACAAGGTGTTTCGCAACGAGGCGACGGATATCACGCACGAAGCGCAGTTCTACCAGCTGGACGGATTTGCTGTCGCACAGGTTGGCGAGATTACGATGGCGCACCTCAAAGGGACATTGAGCCACTTTTATCGCGAGTATCTCGGTCCGTCCGTTGAAGTACGCTTCCGACCGAGCTTCTTCGGGTTTACCGAGCCGTCGGTCGAAGTGGACGCGTGGTTTCAGGCACCTGGCAAGGAGGGGAGATGGCTCGAGATGTGTGGCGCAGGCATGCTGCACCCGAATGTGCTACGCGCCGCAGGACTCGATCCAGAAAAGGTGGCAGGCTTCGCCTTCGGTGGCGGACTGGAACGAGTAGTCATGGTTAAGTACGGGATCCCTGACGTCCGCTACTTCCACGGAGGCGACGCTCGGTTTGTGTATGGCTTCGATACTATATGAAAGTCTCTCGCACATGGCTACAAAAGTATTTCGAAGCGCCCTTGCCAGGCGTAGCAGAACTCTCGCAGCTAATCACTGCGCACGCCTTTGAGATCGACGAGATAGTTGGGGAGATGCTGGACGTGAAGGTGCTACCCGACCGAGCAGGTGACTGTCTCTCGCATCGTGGTATCGCAACGGAGCTCTCGGCGATCCTGAAGATGCCACTAAAGAGC
Source organism: uncultured Candidatus Saccharibacteria bacterium (assembly GCA_964357395.1). Classification (GTDB taxonomy): domain Bacteria; phylum Patescibacteriota; class Minisyncoccia; order Phycocordibacterales; family Phycocordibacteraceae; genus Phycocordibacter. The sequence goes on from CAYHLC010000001.1 coordinate 97,115, forward strand.
GACCCGCTCCGTGAGGCGCTGCCCGCATGGACTAGGACTGACACGTTTACTATTGAGGCTGATTCGACGTTTGTTCTCCGGCATACTGGCGCTCTTGTAACTGGAATCAAGGTGGGCCCATCGCCCGCGTGGCTGAAGGAGGCATTGGAGAGCGTGGGACAGCGCTCGATCAACAATATAGTGGATGCCACAAATTATGTGATGCTCAACTTGGGCCAACCATCGCATGCGTTTGATGCAACGAAGAGCTCCACGAAGATTGTTATCCGCAAGGCCAAGGCCGGAGAGAAGGTCGTGAGTCTCTCAGGAGATGCGTACGAACTAACCGACAAGATGCACGTATTTGCAAACGCTGAGACCGGCGAGGCACTCGACATTGCGGGCATTAAGGGCGGTCAGAGTTCTGGAGTGAGCGAGACAACAACAAGTATCTTTGTTTCGGCTGGAAACTACGATGGCACTACTATTCGGAAGACAGCGCAGGCACTGAAGCTCTTTACCGACGCATCGCTCCGTTTCCAAAACCGGCCATCGCCGGAGTTGACTGCCTACGGTATGCGAGATTTGCTGGCACTCATCACGGACGTTGCAGGAGGGACAGTAGAGGGAGTTATTGATATCTACAACACACACGCAGATCTCGCTCCGGTAAGTATTACGAAGCAGAGTATTGATACCAAGCTCGGGCGTGTCTATACCGACGAGGAAATCCGAGGTGCATTTGCAAGACTGAGACTGCCCTGCAAAGTGGAGGGCGAGGTGTATACAGTTACGCCCCCATTCGAGCGTGTGGACCTCACCATTAGCGAGAATCTCATAGAGGAAGTGGGTCGCATCGTTGGGTACGATAAGATCGAGCCGGTAGTACCCACTGCAGAAGGAGGCTTTGACCAGAGGAAGTATAGAGGCATTGAACGTCTGAAGGACATACTTGTCACACATGGATACATAGAGGCATCGACCCAATCGTTTGCTAAAAAGGGTGACGTGGGGCTTGCAAATCCTACCGATGTGGACAATCCGTATCTACGCCCTTCACTAGCACCAAATATGCAAAAGGCCCTGGAGCATGGGAAGTACATTATGCCGCTTATCCTGCCCCCGAAAGGGAAGCTGAAGTTGTTTGAGGCAGGCACCGTATTTAACAAAGACGGTGAGCATCTATCGCTCGCGATCTCTCTGCCACTCGCAGAACTCGACGTGGTACTAGGCAAGCCGACGATGGTAGGGAGTATTGCCGAGTATGACTTATCTAAAGTTGACCTCGAGGCTTATGGGGATGGCTACGAGCCGAAGCGCTACACACTTAGCGCATTTAAACCGTTCTCCCAGTACCCATTTGTCCTCCGCGACATAGCAGTGTGGGTCCCTACCGCCACAACCGACTCCGAGCTTGCAGAGCTTATCAAGCAAAATGCTGGAGCGCTCCTTACTAAGATCGACCTCTTCGACTCCTTCGCCAAAGATGACCGAACCTCATACGCATTCCGCCTGGTGTTCCAATCTATGGACCGCACACTGACCGATGTCGAGGTGGGTGTAGAGATGCAAAAGGTTACCGATGCTATAGCAGCTAAGGGCTGGACCGTGCGCTAATGGATTACGTACATATACAGGGGCTCCGGATAGTAGGGAAGCACGGGCACTATGTCCATGAGCGGCGCGGAGCGCAGGAGTTCGAGGTCTCGGTGCGCGTCGCACTTGATACAACAAAAGCGGGGAAGTCAGACAAGCTCCATCACTCACTGAGCTACTCCAAGATTAAGGAGGTAGTAGAAAAAGCATTCGCAGCAGCGCCACGATACTTACTAGAGAGGTTGGCCGAGGAGATCGCGCGCGCACTCCTCAAGGATGCACGGGTTAAAGAGGTAGTGGTTACAATCAAGAAGCTGAAGATCTGGAAGAATGGTATTCCGGGTGTCACTATTACCCGTAAGCGCTGAACATGATCTCGTTTCTTATCAAGCGCTTCGTACTTAAGCCCCTCGGCCTCTACAAGGAGCCAGTAGATGACGAAGAGGACAAGAGCTGGCTGCAGCAAATCGGCTTTTATAACAAAAACAACAAACCTAAGTAACTTTCGAAAAGCGGGGCTTGCCATCGACGATGGCGAGCCACTCTGAGACTGGCCGCACGAACGAGAGGCGCGGTCCATACTGCGCCTGGTACAGAACGCCGATAGAGTCGTCTGCCTCGATAACGACCACGCCTCTGACTATGTACGTTTTTGTAGAGTCCTTGTAGTGGACGTAGGTAGTACCAACTTCGATGTGATCTTTATACGCGCTTATCTCCTCTGCGAGTTCGTTTAGCGGCTTGTGACTCATAGTGCTAGTATAGCCCTATGAAGGGTAAGCGACGAGGAAGATTCGATAACAGGGCTCCAAACGGAGGCAAGCCGCTGCCGATGGTACGCGGCAAGGGCGGTGCATACGCTCCAGGAGAGAAGGAGGAGCGACGCACAGCCAAAACAGGCTGGGACGAGATGGCCCCTTGGTACGCAGGCTGGGCAGGACAGGGTTCCAACTTCCACAAGCACTTTGCACTACCAGAGATAGCGAAAGCGTTAGCACTGAAGCGCGACATGCGCGTAGTCGACCTCGGCTGTGGTATGGGTGCCCTCCGCGAGACGGTGGAGAAGGCGGGCGGCGAGTATGTAGGCGTCGATAAGTCGCCGAACATGATCAAGCGTGCAAAAGAGCTTCATGGCGAGCGAAGTCGAGCCAAGTTCTTCGTCTCGGACGTGGCGCGCCCAGGCGGAATCGCGTTTCCTGGGGCAGCGAATTTTGACCGTGCAGTATTCATGTTTTCCATCCAGGACATCGACAACCACAAAGCAGCTATTGCGAACGCCGCTAAGCTTTTGAAGAAAGGGGGTCTGCCTGCGCAGGCAGGCGAGCTTCTGATATTTATGGTGCACCCAGCGTTCCGCATTCCTCGACAGTCGGGGTGGGGTACAGACGCGGCGCGGAAGCTGACCTACCGCAGGATGGACCGCTACAAGTCCGAGACGACCATCCCGCTCCCACAGCGCACCGGCGAGCATCAAGTCACGTCCTTCTTCTACCATCGCCCACTGCAGTCATACGCGGACGCGCTCACTGACGTCGGCTTCAGTATCGTCGGCATTAAGGAGATCTACTCTGGCTCCAAAGGCGCCGAAGTCGAGTTCCCACACTTCCTCCTCCTCCACGCTAAACTATTGCCATGAAGGAGTTAGAGCGGACATTCTTGGCGAGGGCGTTACCCGATTTAGACGGTGCTACGAGCAGGGAGATGCTTGACATATACTTGCCCACCTCCTCAGATCATCCGATACTTCGTATCCGCAAGCAGGGCGATAGACACGAGATGACGAAGAAGGCGCCGATAGACGACGCAGACCGGTCAGTGCAGCTGGAGCAGACTATACCGCTCTCGGTTAATGAGTATGCAGAACTGAGCACGCTCCCGGGCAAGCGCGTCGCAAAGACGAGGTACTACTACACGGAGGGGGTACACACCTATGAGATTGATGTGTTCAGAGAGGCACTGAGCGGATTAGTATTAATCGATATCGAGTTCGACACGGTGGCAGACAAGGATGCATTTGTTGCTCCCGCGCTCTGCCTCGCCGAGGTGACCCAAGAGCAGTTCCTCGCGGGCGGCATGCTCTGTGGCAAGAGCTATGCAGACATCGAGGCGCGGTTGGCCCCCTTCGGATACCAAAAGATCGTAACCCACTAGGGTGGTGGAATCGAACACTTTGTGATATAGTCCAGGAGGCCCCGGGCCCTTTTTTGTTATGGAAATCAGAAATATAGCCATTATTGCTCACGTGGACCACGGCAAGACCACCCTTACCGACGCAATATTGCGCCAGACCGGTGCCGCCAAAGAGGGGGTCACGATGGACACCAACAAGCTCGAGCAGGAGCGTGGTATCACCATTTATGCCAAGAACGCCTCGGTGACTTACAAAGGCACCAAGATCAACATCGTAGACACTCCTGGCCACGCAGACTTCGGCTCTGAGGTAGAGCGCGTGCTGCGATCCATCGACTCCGTTTTGCTTATCGTAGACGCACAGGAGGGCCCCATGCCACAGACCCGCTTCGTACTTAAGAAGTCCTTGGAGCTCGGCTTGAAGCCCATTTTGGTAATCAACAAGATCGACAAGCCAGCTGCGGACGCGCACCGCACCGAGGAGCAGGTCTTAGAGCTCTTCTTGGAACTCGGCGCTAACGATGATCAGTCCAACTTCCCAGTCGTATACGCTATTGGTCGCGAGGGCGTTGCGATGCGGAAGCTGGACGATGCTCGTGTGGATCTCACGCCACTCCTCGATGTTGTGTTGGAGCACGTTAAGCCCGAGCATCCATCCCCCGAGGGCACGTCACTCAAGTTCCAGCCATTCAACCTCGGCTACGACAACTTCCTCGGCCGCCTCGCAGTAGGCCGCGTATACGAGGGCGTTATAGGCCCAAACATGCCCGTGTTTATTAAGAAAGCTGACGGCGCCACACGCACAGGCCGCACGGTAAAGATCTTTACCTTTAATGGCCTCGAGCGAGTGGAGGCAGAAAAGGCAGAGGCAGGAGACATCGTGCAGGTAGCAGGGCTCCCTGACATATACATTGGCGAGACGATAACAACGGATGAGAAGATGGAGCCACTGCCAGCCATCCATGTGGACGAGCCGACGATCGCGCTTAACTTCCTCGTCAACAACTCGCCATTTGCAGGCCGCGAGGGCAAGTACGTTACCAACCGTCAGATCCGCGAGCGACTGGAAAAGGAGCTGGAGATCAACGTAGGACTTCGTGTTGATTTCGGCGGCAATGATTCGTTCCGAGTGTACGGACGTGGCGAGCTGCATGTGTCCATCCTCCTCGAGAACATGCGTCGCGAAGGATACGAGATGCAGGTCTCGCAGCCACAAGTAATCATCAAGGAGGAGAATGGGGTTAAGGTAGAGCCGTATGAGGAAGTCGTCGTTGACACACCATCCGAGTTCCAGGGAGCTATTATCGAGCGACTCGGCGTCCGCGCCTTCCAGATGAAGGACTTGAAGGTGCACGGTGACACAGTCCGTATGATCTTTGAGGGCCCAACACGCGGACTCTTGGGCTACCGTAACCAGTTCGTCGTAGACACCAAGGGCGAGGGTATCCTATCGTCGCGCTTCCTAGAGTTTAGGCAGCACGCAGGTGAGATCAAGAAGCGCCAAGTGGGCTCGATGATCAGCATGGCGAGCGGCAAGGCGCTCGGGTTCTCCCTCTTTAACCTACAGGATCGCGGCGTGCTCTATATCGGGCCAGCGGTCGAGGTGTACGAGGGACAGGTGATAGGTAACACCTCGAAGGGCGAGGAGATGATAGTTAATCCGACCAAGGGTAAGCAGCTGACCAACATGCGCGCATCTGGATCCGACGACGCCATCGCACTTATCCCGCCTTACGCCCTCACTATCGAGCGCGGACTTGAGGTTATGTCGGAGGACGAGTACCTCGAGGTCACCCCAACGTCAGTACGATTGCGCAAGCAGGCCCTATCAGAAAACGACCGCTCCAAGTCCCGCCGCAAAGAGTAGGGGGTTGACATTAACTGATTTTAGGTGTATTTTAGGGCGGTTACTGAGGTTATAAATTTATAGAAAATATGGGAATTCTTAATGTTTCTAGAGAGGCAGCGTGGAGAACAGGCTACTTCCATATGCGTCCTATGCGATACGTCCTCGCAGCTGGCCTACTTCTTGGCTTGGGGATCGTGGGAGCAGATCAATTTGATCTAGATAGCTCGCTCGGCGAAGGTGCAGACAAACTTATCACTACGGAAGCAGGGTTGTTTGTCGCGGGTGCGTTTGCTGGTACGTATGTTGCCACGAAGGTTGTAGCAGCCCTCGCGTGGGCCTTCTATGGTTACGCTCTAAGAAATCACAGAGATTACACTCTCTCTGGAGAATAAAAAAGGCGCCCTCGGCGCTTTTTTTGTTTGGCAGTATAGTAGGGTGTGTGAAGTCAACCTTTAAGGCAAGGCTTTGGGTCTATCCGGGAGATAAGGCTTCGTGGCGGTTCATAACCGTTCCGAAGGATATATCTGGGAAGATTCGGAAGAGTAACAAGCCTCGCGGCTGGGGCTCACACCAGGTACGCGTCACGATTGGCAAGACCAGTTGGGACACGTCGATCTTTTGGGAGTCGAAGAGCCTTACGTTCCTGCTGCCAGTCAAGGCAACAATCCGTCGCGCGGAAGGGATAGAAGATGGAGAAACCGTTTCCGTAAAGCTGGTGATCAGATAATCATGCAAAAGACAATCTCAGTCAAACACGTTAGTGTCGAATTCGGAACCAAAACAGTCTTAGACGATGTATCGTTTGCTATCGCCGTACCTGACCATATCTGTGTGGTGGGGGAGAACGGCGAGGGCAAGTCGACCTTGATGCGAGTCCTTGCAGGCACTGTCGAGATTGAGGAAGGCACGGTAGCAAAGAGCAATGGCGCTCGGGTGTACTACATTCCTCAGGAATTCCCACACTCACATATGGCCCTTACGGCACGCGAGTACGCAGTACAGGAAGCAGGACACGGCATGTACAAAAAGGTAGAGGAAATATGTACGGTGCTCGGCCTCCGATTAGCAACGTATGCGGACCAGCAGTGCCGACTCCTCTCGGGCGGGCAGCAAAAGATCATTGCGCTTGCTGTTGGTATGGCAATCCGGCCCGACTTCCTCCTCCTCGATGAGCCGGAAAACCATTTGGATATCGTGACGCGAAAGCAGCTCATAGTAGAGCTGCAGGACTTTCCTGGCGCGCTTATTTGCATCTCGCACGACCGCTTCGTTATCGATGCCTTGGCAGAAAAGATTCTGGAGATTGCAGATGGGAAGCTACACATATCAGAGGGGAACTATGCAGATTACCGCCAATCTCGCAGACGCAGGATAGAGGGTTCGCAGCGCACCTTTGATGCCGAGGAAAAGCGCATAGCTCAGCTCAAGAAGGCCTACGTAATCGCGCACCAGAAGGCTATTAGAGGTAAGGAGACCGCAGCCTACCACCGCATTAAGGACGAGCTCCTGGGCTTGAAGCAGGATCATAAGGAAAACAGGCGTGCCGAAGACGAGTTTACCAAGATCAAGCTCGGAGGAAGCAAGTCAGATCTACACAACACCAAACTCCTTGTTAAGGCAGAGGACGTGTCGTATGGCTACTCGGGCAAGCACCCACTCTTTAAGAAGCTCTCATTCGAGATCCGCGTCGGCGGACACATCGTACTTCTCGGGAGGAACGGCTCGGGCAAGTCGACACTGCTAAAGCTAATGCAAGGGAAGCTGAAGCCAGACACTGGAGCCATAACCTGGGCACCCGGGATCAAGGTGCACTACTTCGACCAGCACATGGCTTTCGATCCAAACATGTCACCACGCGAGGTAGTCGAGGATCACTATGGCTGCTCAGTACAGGATGCACGGGCGATATTGGGTAAGGTAAAGTTCGACCTCGACCGCATGGAGCGGAAGCTCGAGAGCCTCTCCGGTGGCGAGCGTATGCGACTCAAGTTCGCAATAGTCTTCGGTATGAACCCCGACGTCATCGTGCTCGATGAGCCAACGAACCATGTAGACATCACAACATGGGACATACTCCTCGAGCAGTGCAATGCGACCAAGGCGACACTGATCCTCGTGACCCACGATGAGGAGTTCATCGAAAAGCTGAACAACAAACTCTTCTTCGTCCTCTCCCGCTCCGAGTTCAGTGTCCGCCACAAGGCCCTAGACGTCCTCCTCGAGGAGCTCTCGCGTGTAGAATAGGTGAGTGCGAATACTGATAGTAGGCAGCAAGGGCAGCGAGCATGCTCTCGCGTGGAAGATTAGTCAGTCGCCACTGGTTACAAAGGTAGTGGTGACCCCAGGGAACGCCGGGTGGGAGAGCCTCGGCATTGTGGAGGCAGATGAGATCATCGCCTATGCAAAGACGAATGCTGACCTTGTGCTAGTTCGTGAGGATACGTATCTTGCGAGCGGACTGGTTGATGCGCTTCAGGACGCCGGGTTACTGGTTTTTGGTCCTACAAAAGCTGCCGCAAAGATCGAGTGGTCCAAGGGATACGCAAAGGAGGTAATGCTTGCTGCTGGCATTAGAACTGCACGCTCGCGAAGCTTTTCTAACCAAGGCGATGCGGTCGCCTATATAGAGGGGCAAGAACACCCACTTGTCATAAAAGCCGACGGGCTCGTCGCAGGGAAGGGGGTGGTGATATCGCAATCCGTTGCTGAGTCAGAGGCGGCACTGCATACGCTCGGCATGCCGGTAGTTATTGAAGAGTACATGCAAGGCAGAGAGATATCGGTGCACGCGCTCTGCGATGGCGAGCGGGCTATACTCTTCCCGCCGTCCCAGGACCACAAGCGCGCGTATGACAATAATGAGGGTCCTAACACTGGAGGAATGGGCACTATTGCTCCTGTCCCGGGCGTTACTGCGGAGGACATGCGGCGTATCGAACAAGAGGTAGTACGTTCGCTCCTTGCTGAGCTCAGACGTCGAGGCACTCCATTTAAGGGGATTCTGTTTCCGGGCATTATGCTCACTGCGGAGGGTCCAAAGGTGATCGAGTTCAATGCACGTTTCGGCGACCCAGAGACGCAGTCGTACATGCGACTCTTACAGTCTGACTTGATCCCAGCACTTATTGCTGTAGCGCAGGGCGATATCTCCGACGTGAGACTAGAGTGGCGGCAGGGCAGCGCGGCAACAGTGATCCTCGCGTCTGGCGGCTACCCAGGCGACTACCAAAAAGGATTGCCAGTTACGCTTCCAGAACCGCCTGCCGATGTTATCGTTTTTCATTCAGGTACGGCACTTCGCGACGGTCAGCTAGTGACGGCCGGAGGCAGAGTGCTTGGGGTCTCAGCAACAGGCGCAGATTTGGATGAGGCACTAGGCAATGCCTATAGTGCAGCCTCGCAAATACACTTTGACGGGATGCACTTTAGGCGTGATATTGGTGCTTATGGAGGCTGATGAGTTTCAGAAACTGGTGGCGGAGGCGATCGACAAGGTCCCCGCTAAGTTTGTGGGGAGGATACAGAACCTCGCATTCCTCATCGAAGAGGGGACAGCGGATGGCGAAATCTTGGGCCTCTACCAGGAGGCAGGAGATATGCCCCACACAATAACCCTCTACCGCCTCCCAATTCTCGAAGAGGCGACCCACTCAGGCCTACCGGTGGCTGTGGTCGTGCAGGAGACAGTCTGGCACGAGATCGCACACTACTTTGGCATGGACGAACAGGGTGTGCACACCAGGGAGGAGGAGGGCACAAACCGCTTCGCGGAATAGGGCTATACCCCATGAGATAGACAGGTACGTTTATCGCTACACAGTCGAGTGCGATATCTCACGGGGTATACTGTCCGTATGGCAGCAGACAAGCGGGTATTGTATATCGAGGACGAAAAGTTTTTTGCTACCACGGTTGATAAGGTCCTTACTCAAGCCGGCTACTCGGTCCAGCTCTCCGCAGACGGTGAGGCTGGGGTCAAAGTGGCTCGCGAATGGAAGCCAGATTTGATACTCCTAGACCTCCTCCTCCCTAAGATTGATGGCTTTGAGGTACTGAAGCAGTTGAAGGCAGACCTCTCGACGAAGCCCATTCCGGTAGTTGTGCTCTCGAATCTGAACTCGGAGGCAGACGTCAAGAAAGCTACCGACCTTGGTGCCAAAAACTTTTTTGTTAAGGCGCTTACGATGCCTGCTAATATCCTTGCACTAGTAAAGGATGTGATTGGCCCCCCACCGTCTACTGGCTAAGTCATGTTTGGCCTATCTGACCAGCTACTAATCACGCTTGGGGGTAATATACTCTCGATCGGCATCATCCTCGTTGGAGGGCTCTTTGTGCTCTTCAACAATATCCGTGGGCGGACCAACCAGCTCTTCGCATTCCTCATGTTTTCCTGCATGTTGTACGAGGTCTTCTTCGTCGTCGCTGCTTTGCAGACGGAGTATTTCGCAGCATATTTCTGGTGGTTCCTGAACATCTTTGACGTACTGATCACCATGTCTGTGGTGCACTTCATCTTTCATATCATTAAGAAGGAGCGCAAGTGGTCGTGGTATATCATCCTGACATACATCCTTGGTATTGCAATCTTTGCGTACGCGTGGCTCGACCCTGCGGCGTTCCTCCCAACGGTAGTGCCGAAGATGTACTTCTTCTACTTCCTCGAGGCAGGATGGTGGTACACCGTGATGCTGGTATATTTCCTCGCACTGCCACTCGTCCCATTCGTAGTCCTACTCGTTACCTACTGGAACTCAGGAGGGGTAGAGGGCAAGCGACTCGAATACATCATTTTGATGTTGCTCATTGGGTATGCCATTGGATGCTTGAACTTCCTCCTCGTGTACAACATCCCTATCGACCCGGTGTTCGGGATGTTCTTCGGGTTTTACTTCATACCGATTGCGTACGGCATATTTGCTACCAACCTTATGGACATTAGACTCGTGCTGCGCAGGGCCGTGGTGTACGGCATCACGATCGGTGCTGTTGCGGCATTCCTCACCGCCCTCATTCTCCTCAATGACTTCATCATCCGAACTTTGCCGTGGCTCGGGTTCTGGACGGTGCCACTCGGTGTTGCCGTTGTGTCGGTAGTTATTACTCGTACGGTGTGGGCACAGTCTAAGGACACAGACAGACTAAAGTATGAGTTCATTACGATTGCGGCGCACAAGCTCCGCACTCCGCTCACTCGTATCCGCTGGGAGATTCCGGGCCTCTTGGATCGAGTAGGGGAGAACAAGGTGGTGCGTGAAGGACTCGTGCGTATCGATGTTGCAAACAATCGACTCATCGAACTCACTAACATACTTATGGAGGCAGCACACACAGAGGACACTGCGTACAGCTATCGGAAGGATCCAGTGGACCTAGCTCAGGCGATCAAAAACGCATTGGCCCGCTTTGAGTCACAGATCAAGGAGAAGAGCATATCCTCTGTCGTGCAGGTCGACCCAAGTATCAAAAAGATGCCGCTCGGAGATCCGGGACGAGTGAGCTCGGTAGTCGACGTGATGATAGAGAACGCAGTGGTGTACACCCCACAGGGGGGGTCGATACGGGTCGCACTTGGGGAGGAGCGCCGTGGCATCAAGTTTTCTGTCTCTGACACTGGTATTGGCGTTAATCCCGAGGATCGGGAGAGGATCTTTTCCTCCTTCTTCCGTACCGACAGAGCCAAGACTGCCGATACTGAGGGCGTGGGTATCGGCCTTGCGATCGCCAAGAGCATTGTGGAGAAGCATAACGGCCACATCGGTGTCGACTCGGAGGGTGAGGGCAAGGGCTCGACCTTCTGGTTTACGCTCCCCGTTTAGGCGTGCACTGTCCGTTCCTGTCTCGTAGGCCACAGGCCATACGTAAGAAGTACTGTCGATACTGTCATTGCGACAGCGGCTTCCTTAACGCGCGTTATGCCGATGTTGTAACCCGCATTGTAGGCCTTGTAGCACTCATCTGCACTGTCCTCCTGCTCGTAAGGGGTAAGGTCGTACGGACTCACGTCTCCACTTTCGCCGAACAGGAAAGTATTTAGTACCTGCCTCCCAGTCGCTACGCCATCTTTAAAGCAGTCAGCGTTCTCATCGGAATAGAGCCACTCGCCTAGTATAGGAGCAATAAGGACATACAGGGCAGTACCGGCCATACCAATAGCCCCGGTATAGACCATCCAGCGCTTACCAGTATCCTCTCGCATTAGGGACATTCTGCCCTAACAGCGCTATCGATGCAATTGCGCGGCTTTGTGTGTCCTAAAACCAAAAACCCCACCGAAGCAGGGTTTTGGGTAGCCTTCTTTAATCTCCACCGTCGGAAGCCGTGTTTGACCCTTGAATGAGGTACGCAATACCCGCTACTATCCCCGCCACGCCCACGTACTGTACCCAATCTCCACCTTTCTCATGTGGCAGGTAGTCACCTCCGAATGCAAGCGCTGCACCGAGCACCGCTACTGCTAGTCCCCAGGCCATCTGCTCGCGACCAAGCGTGACTGCCTCTCCTCTAGTTGCTGCTTTTATAATTCTTAATCGTTGCTTGGCAACAGCGCTTCCGTCCCTACGGACGCTGCGACGCTAACTCCGATAAGTGCTGCGAGAGCGTCAAGGCCTAGATCAAGGCCGAATACCTCTCTAAGTCCTACCCATGCAAGGCCACCACCTATAGTGCCACCCAGGGCTTCGTTTATGTATCTCATACACTTGTCATACTCATCCAGGAGGGTGTTAGGTTACGGGTCGAAAACGCCTAATTGTCAATAGCAGTGTAAGGCCTTCAAAGCCACTTATGGCGGCTAAGGACTATGGCTGCTGCTATGAAAAAGAGTACTACGAAGGCGAGGACCCCGTATGCAGCACCTGGGCCCGCAAAGGGGAGTGCCAGGTTCATGCCATAAAACCCGGTCACCATGTTTGGTACAGTCACTATGATCGTGAGCGCCGTAAGGAAGCGCATGGTGTTGTTCAGCCGGTGCGTCGCGATCACGCTGTACGCCTCACGAGTGTTCTCCATCGTCTTTAGGGTTGATCGGCCGAGCTCTACAAGCTCGGCGGTCGCAAGGATCACATCGTTCAAGAGGTCTTGATTTTTTGCTGTGAGCACACCAGACTTACCGTGCGCTAGTTTGCCAAGCGCAACTCCTTGTGGGATGAGGGCGTCCATAAAATCATTGACGGTGCCCTCGTAGTCAGTAAGCTCGATAATGTGTTCCGAGCGCATCTTCCCGATGAGCTGTTTGCGACGATTAACGGCGCGCTGAATGTTAATGAGCGAGTGTCTGTAGTGACTGGTAACAGTCTGCAGGATCTTGATAAGGAGGTGCATCGGGTCTGCAGTGTCGTAGTCGCCGGACTCTGCGAACGCTTTCAAAAATCGTGCTTCATTTGGCGTAATAGTCAGCACCCCACTCTTTGTAACGGCGACGAGGAGTGGCCACGTACCCGCTTCGTCACTCTCGCCTGCGTAGCGCAGAAAGATATAGGTTGCGTGATGGTCGACCTCAAAGCGGGGCGCCTCATAGAGGTCTAGCGCGTCGAGCACCAACTCTTCCTTGGCGCCGAGCGTCTTAGCAATCGCGCGGGCCTCACTCGTCTCTGGTGCCTCAAGGTACACCCAGGTGTCCTGATGGTCGATGGGGCACGTTAGAGTGAGCGACTCCTCACCCGATTTGCAATATGTCTGCATCATATCCTTCGTCTATGATACCTGGTTTTTGAGGAGGGCGGCGAACTCCTTTTGGACCTTCTCTAGCTTCGGGTTGATGACGAGGGCGCAGTACTGGCTCCCCGCGTTTCGGGCGAAGTAGTCTTGGTGATAGTTCTCCGCCTCATAGAACTCGGTAAGTGGTTCGAGTTCGGTAACTATAGGCGCACCATCCGCGTTTGATGCATTGGCATCTGCAATAAACTTTGCTGCCTCGGCCTTCTGCTCTGGGGTTGTGTAAAAGATGACCGAGCGGTATTGCGTACCGATGTCAGCGCCCTGCCTATTAACCGTTGTTGGGTCGTGCGAGCCAAAGAAGACGAGGAGGAGGTCGCGGTACTTCACCATGTTCGGGTCGTACTCTACTTGTACACATTCGGCGTGGTTAGTATCGCCGTTCGAGACTTGGTCGTAGGTAGGGTTAGGAACGTTCCCTCCTGCGTAGCCGGGGAGTACGGAGCCGACCCCCTTCATCATCTTAAACACCGCCTCCGTGCACCAGAAGCATCCTCCACCAAAGACTGCTACTTCGGTCATACTTGTGCTTGCGGTGGCTGTAGATCAGCGACTGTCTCCTCAGTGTCGCGGGCCTCGGGCGCGCGGGGAGTGGGGACAGCGGAAGTGTCGAGGTCGAGACACACCGACATAGTGCAGTAGCGCTTGCCGGTTGACTTTACGGGTCCGTCATTAAACACATGTCCCAGGTGTGACTTGCAGCGCGAGCAGCGGATCGCAGTTCGGTTCATGCCGTGGCTTGTGTCCTCGACCTCCTCGACTGCGCCAGGAATTGCACTATCAAACGATGGCCAGCCGGTCATCGAGTCGTACTTCGCAGTACTCTCGAACAGGGCTTGCCCGCATACCTTGCAGGTGAAGGTCCCGTCCGGGGTTTTGGTGAGGTAGCTGCCGGTGTAGGGGATCTCGGTGCCCTTGTTCCGCAGCACTTCGTACTCCTCGGGGCTCAACTTAGCCTTCAACTCCTCCTCCGTAGGCATTTTGTACTCATCCGTCATGGTGGTAGTCTAACATAATGCGTATTGGATTAGCAGGAGCGGCGGGGTCGTTTTCGGAGATGGCAGCTATGACCTACGCCAAGGAGGCGGGGGACGCAGCACCTACCTACGAGTACCTCACACACCCGAGCAATGTCCTGGACGCTCTCGATGCGGGGACCATCGACATAGGTATATTTGCTATCGAGAACTCGACCGGAGGCGTGGTGACCGAGTACTTGCCTGCTATAGCCGAACACAAGTTTAGTATCGACAAGATATTCGAGATCCCCGTCGACCATATGCTCCTAGTAAAGAAGGGGACCAACGCCTCGGACGTCACCATGATAGTCTCGCAGCGGCAGGCACTCCGCCAGTGCCGTATGTACCTCGCCCGCCAGTGGCCATCGGTAGAGGTCAAGGAGTACGTCGATACCGCTACTGCTGGTAAGGATTTGAGCGAGGGAGTTTTGCCAGCAACCGCAGCTGTGGTTGCGTCGGCTCGAGCAGGTGAACTGTATGGACTCGAAGCGCTTGATCAGAAGATCCAAGACCTAAAGTTTAATTACACCGTATTCATCGCAGCAAAACCTATGTCAAAATAGGTAAGTGGATACGTACGATGTAATTGTTATTGGCGCTGGACCAGCGGGGCTCAACGCTGCGCGCGATTTGCAGAAGGGCGGCAAGCGGGTCGTAGTTTTGGAAGCGCGTGGTCGGATTGGGGGTAGAGTGCGGACCGAAAGGGATCGGGGCATTGTTGAGGCGGGCGCCGAGTTTATACACGGGGAGCATGCAGCAACGTGGGAGATGGCCGAGGAACTGAACCTAAAGACTGTGACCTGGGGTCCCGAGAATGCCGACTCGTATCGCATATTCGGCAAGGGGGGACAGATACGACACGACACCGATGAGTTGTTTAAGCGGTTTGCCAAGAGCGATGATGATCTGTGGAAGTATGAGGGTCCGGACGTATCACTCGCAGAGTATTTCAGAAAGTTTAGTACCGACGAGGAGGCTGCCTTTTATAAACTGCGCGAGATCGCAGACATTGAGACGGCTGACCCGGGGCTACTCTCGGTGCGGAGCATTATCAACGAGGAGCGGCTCGCCACAAATGGTGCACGTAACTTCTGGATCACTGACGGGTACTCGACTTTGATGGAGGGCTTTGCGCGTGGGCTTGATATCAAGTTGCGTCACCGCGTCGTGCGTGTTCGGTGGAAAAAGGATTTTGTCGAGCTTGAGTGTGAGAATGGTGCGCATATCAACGCGGCGCGCCTTGTTATGACGATGCCGATCGGGGTTATGAAGCGCTGCCCACCCGAATTCCTACCCCTCCTTCCCACTGCGTTTGAGGCTGGCGTACGCGCGATTGGCTTTGGAAATGCAACCAAAATGACGTTCTGGGTGGACGGGCCGATACCGGATTTTCGCGCCCTTGATACTGCTGGCCTCGTCGGCCATTGGTGGCAACGTCGCTTCGGACCAGAAAACGTTATTGTCGGCTTTAGTGGCGGGACACGTGCAGACCAGCTTACGCGCATGGGTGAAAAGGAAGCGATATCCGTAGGTATTGCTGAACTCGCCGATGGTCTTGGGAGTGCGATCAAACATATGATAATGCACGCATGCCACTTTACCTGGAGTGATGATCCGTACGCATACGGCTCATACTCATTCCCGACCGTCGGTATGGAGGATACCCGGGACATACTTGCTCGGCCGATCGAGGATACGCTCTACTACTGTGGCGAGGCAACCAATACGCGTGGCCACCCCGGCACGGTGCACGGATCTATCGAGGAAGGGAAGCGGGTTGCGCGCGATATTTTGGCTCTCGGAGACGTGGGGGTACAATAGCAGCATGAGAAAGGTGGGACAGAAGGCCCCGAACTTCAGCCTGCCTGATCAGGATGGCATTACGCACACCCAAGACGAGTACAAAGGGGGGTGGCTCCTCATCTACTTCTACCCCAAGGACGACACGCCGGGCTGCACCAAGGAGTCGTGCCAGCTGCGTGACACCTTTCCCTCGTTCGAAAAGCTGAACGCAAAGGTCATCGGAGTCTCGGCCGATACAGTTCAGAGTCACAAGAAGTTTGCTGATAAGTACAAGCTCCCGTTTACACTCCTTGCTGACACGGATAAAGAACTGATAGGCGCCTACGGTGTGTGGCAGGAAAAGAAGTTCATGGGGCGCACCTATTTTGGTATCGTCCGCTCGTCATTCCTTATTAGCCCCGAAGGCAAGATCGCAAAGATATATGAAAAAGTCATTCCAGAAAAGCACGCCGAACAAGTCCTCGCCGACCTCGCCTCCTTCGCATAAAGCTCCGGGTGGCCAAAGAAAGCTTTTGGCGCGTAAGATAGTTGCGCATCTGAAGAAGGCGTACCCGGCGCCGAAGACGGAGCTCTTGTACGAAACACACTTCCAATTAGTGGTAGCAGTCATACTCTCTGCGCAGTGCACCGATAAGGTGGTCAATCGAGTGACGCACACGTTGTTTCAGAAGTATAAGCACCCACGCGACTTTGCCACAGCGAGGCACTCAGCTTTCGAGCAGGAGATCTCATCAATCACGTTTTATCGCAACAAGACCAAGCACATCATTGAGGCTGCTAAGCGCTTCAGCGGCCTTAGCTTTGACGAGCTCGTCGCCTTGCCTGGAGTGGGGTACAAGACCGCACACGTCATCCGGGGCGAGCTCCTCGGCGAGTATGACGGCATACCCACGGACACTCATGTAAAGCGCTTTGCTCGTCGATTCGGCCTCACGAAGCATACGGACTTAAAGAAGATCTCCAAGGACCTAGAGGCCCTGGTGCCCAAGCGCGACTGGAAGTATGTTAATAATGGCCTCGTACTCTATGGTAGATACACCTGCCCCGCGCGTGCCCACGACTGCCGTCAGCATGCGCTTACGCGCATTACGAAGATCGGCGCTGGCCCACTACAAAAAGTTCGGAAGGCATAGCCTCCCCTGGAGACAGACACGCGACCCGTACCGCATCTTGGTTTCTGAAGTAATGTTGCAACAGACCCAAGTTGATAGGGTGGTGCCGAAGTACAACGCGTTTATCAAGAAGTTTCCGACTGCCAAGGCACTAGCGCGCGCCCCACTTACTGACGTTCTGCGTTTATGGAGTGGGTTGGGGTACAACAGAAGGGCCAAGTACTTGTGGGAGGCAGCCAAGCGCTGGCCCAAAATCCACCGAGGCGAAACCTCGGTGGATTTTGAAAGCTTGCCGGGTGTGGGGCCATACACGGCGAGTGCGGTGCGCGTCTTTGCCTATAACGAGCCGCACGTACTGATAGAGACCAACATCCGCACGGTGTTCCTACACCATCTCTTTCCAAAATCAAAAAAAGTACCCGACTCAAAGTTAGTACCATATATAGTACTGCTGCTGAAGGGCCAAAGGCCGCGCAAGTGGTACGCAGCACTTATGGACTACGGCTCGTATCTAAAGAAGCTGCATCCCAACCCATCCCGACGTTCCGCAGGTCACAACAAGCAATCAAAATTCAAGGGCTCTGATCGCGAGATACGTGGCGCCATACTGCGAGCACATCTAAAGGGTGAGCAGCTCTCCAAGTTGCAGTTCGATAGTGCACGCATCAAGGTGCTTACTGTCGCAATGCGGAAGGAGGGGCTCCTAGCGCGTATCGCGGACAAGTAGCAATCCGAAGGAGCCGAGGATGATGATGATTCCGAAGGTGAGGAATGCTGCTGAAAACGGGGCAGTGGCGAGGACTAGGCTTCCGATAAGAGGCGCAAGTATAGCAGCGCCCTGGCGCAAGGTGCGATAAAAGCTGATAAGGTTGCTGTCGCCCGCATTCACTTGCTTAAAGAAGAACGACTCAGCGGAAATCTCGAGTATGGCGCCACCAATATGGATGAGGACGATGATAGCTCCTATTGCAAATGCGGTCTCGAAGCCGGACGCGAGTGCGAGGTAGGAGACGCCCGCTATCATGGTGCCGAGGAGCATGAACTCTTTTTCGCCAGTGTAGTGGTCGGCTACCCAGCCGATAGGGAGTTGGAAGATAACAAATGGAAGCATGTTGAGAGCAAATATTGTTCCGATGGCACTCCAGCTCCACCCAAGATGGTTGTGGAGGTAGAGCGGAATAAAGACCGCGCTCGTGACAAAAATGAGTTGTAGCAGGAACTGCGCTACAACAGCACCGAGGAGTGATCGATTATGCGAGAGTGTCTGAATGGCATCCATGATCCGCACCGTACGTGTTGCAACGTGGGGGATGGTGGCATAGTAGTTGAGTGCCAGGTATCCGCAGAGTGCAAATGCTGCAGCAGCGAGGAGGAATACCCTCCAATAGTCGCCGTTCGTGAGCGTCACTGCAATGATGATAGAGGAGATAAGTACCGCCATGTTGGAGGCAGTAAGGAAGAGGCCACGGGCCATGCCAGTCGACGTTTCCTCTAGGCCCACTATCTTTTCCAATATGACATCGAGGGCGAGAGCGACTATCCAGCCGGAGACCCACGAGATGATAAAGAAGAGGACTGCCGTAGTGGCCGTCTCGACGAACGAAAGCATGACGAGCCCAAATGCACCGGTGGCTGCTGCGGCAATCAGAACACGATGTGTGCGGAAGCGAGCAAAGATGCGCGGTGCTATAAGGAGGAACACCAAGGAGACTGCTGCGGAGAGTGAGAATGCGAGTCCCACCTGATCCTCGGGCATGAACTGCGAGAGGAAGGTGGAGTAGACGACGTAGGGGATATAGACGCCAAGCGCGCGGAGGAAGTTGCCGACGTAGATCGCGTTCGTGCGGAGTATCTCCTTCACCCCACTAGTATAACCCCGTGAGATAGGCGAAGCCGCCATCTCATGGGGTATATCGCGCGTTAGAGGCGTCTAGAGGTGGCCGAAGGCAAAGCCCGGGTTCTGTTTTTCGTGTTCGTCTGCTGCGACAGTAACGGCGCGGCCTTTGCGCATAAGATTGCCAAGTGCGGCTACGAAGACCGCTGCGGCACCGCCAGGCACCCCGTAGGCGACAGCAGTGTTAACAGTTTCGCCAAAAGAAATCCATTCCTGAACTACTGCAATTGGCGCTAGGAACGAGAGCACGAGTGCTAGGGCCGCATACCCGGCGATGCCTCCAGCGCGCCTATTTTCCACCCCTGCCGCCTTCAGTGCTTCAAGCGTGTCTGTCATACAACAATACCTACTCGCTGCAATTACCCAAAGTTACACAGCAAACCTGCCAAAAGTGGGGCCGTCGTGTCTTTCATTGTACTATTCGCGCGAATAATACTATGAGAGGATAACAAAAACCCGCCGGGAGGCGGGTTTTTGTGTTCGGGTTGGTTAGACACCAATCAGGACTGGGATGACCATGGGGCGCTTGCTGGTCTTCTGGAAGAGGTAGCGCTCGACGTTATCGGTCAGCTCCTGCTTGACCATCTCGAGATCGACAGGGTTCATACCCTGCGTCATATCCTCTATAGATTTCTTGACCAACAGGCGTGCTTCGGAGAGGAGCCCCTGCGACTCGCGGAGGTACACGAAGCCTCTACTGATAATATCTGGCGATTTCTTGAGCGTACCAGTGCGGAGGTTGACGGTCGCGATGATCACGAACATGCCGTCCGATGAGAGCGCCTGGCGGTCACGAATGACCACCTCCTGCATATCACCGATAGAGAATCCGTCCACCATCATAGGGCCCGAGGGGATCTTCTCCTTCCTCACGTTCAGCTCCGTGCCGTTTTTGATCTCGATCACAAAGCCGTTGTCAGGGATCACAACCTTTTCCTTTGGGAAGCCGGCAGCGATCTGCGCATTGGCGTGGTTCTTGAGCATCGAGTAGTAGCCGTATGCAGGCATAAAGAAGTTCGGGTTGACCTGGTTTCGCATCCAAACGAGCTCGCCCGTGTTGCCATGGCCGGTCGAGTGCACGTCAGACGAGCGGTAGTGCACGATCGTGAGACCGTGGCGCAATAGGTTGTCCTTCAGCTTCTGGACCGCCATCTCGTTGCCGGGAATGACGGAAGAGGAGAGGACGATAGTGTCGCGCTCGGTAAAGGCGATGTTCTTGTGCTTCTTGGTTGCGATACGCATGAGAGCTGCGTTTTCCTCGCCCTGTGCTCCAGTCGAGATGATCACGATCTTGTCGGCTGGGTAGTCGTTGATGGCCTCCTCGGGAATGATGGTGCCTTTCTTGATCTTCAGCATCTCAGCACGCTCAGCGATCTCGATGTTCGTCTTGTGGGAGCGGCCGACAACAACGATCTTCTTGCCCAGGTTCTCTGCGGCCATAACGATACGGATCACACGCTCGAAGTTTGATGCGAACAAAGAGATGATGATACGTCCCTTAACGGTGCGGATGATATCCTCGAGTGTTTGATGTACGCGAATCTCGGGGATGGAAAAGCCCTCGCGCTCCGCGTTGGTCGAGTCAGCAATGAAAATAATATTCTTGTCGCGACCGAGGTCGCCCCAGACTCGCTTTTCCTTATCTGATGGATCGCCATCCGTGTGTTCGAGCTTGAGGTCGCCAGAGATAACTATATTGCCGTGCCGGGTTTTGATTGAGAGGCCCATCGCGTCCGGAATCGAGTGAGTGACAGGGAAGGTCTTGACGGTCACTTGTGGGCCGCCGACCTTGCCGACCATAACTGCGCCGCCTGGATCGACGACGTGCATGTCGAGCTTTGGCTGGTGAGGGAACTCCTCTTGCCGCTTCAAAATCATGAGACTTGTGATGAGCTGGGTGTAGATCGGCGGATTGCCGATGCGGTCCATGATGAAGGGGATACCACCAATGTGGTCGAGATGGCCGTGTGTGATGAAGAGCGCGAGGATGCGATCCTTATTGTCTTCAAGCCACCTTGTGTTTGGAAGGACGTAGTCGATACCCGGGGCGCTGCCCTCGCCGACGAACTGGAACCCAGCGTCGGAAATAATAATCCCTTCCGGTAGTTCGAATGCGCACATATTGCGACCCACTTCCTCCACGCCTCCAAGTGGAATGACGCGGATAGTGTCCTGATCGAGTGCAGGCAGCACGACACGCTCTCGTGCCTCAGCCTCGTTGACTGGGTGGCGTGGCATAACTGGTGGGCGGCGGAAGTGTCCGCGAGCGCCTCCAGGGCCTCCGCGGCCTCCGCGTCCGCCGCCACGTGCTGGTGGACGTCCGCCTCTGTGTGGGGCTGGATGTGCTCCGACGCCCGAAGGGGTCGGAGTCCCGCCTATTCTGTGCGTCGGGACTGCTCCGTGTCCGTGTGGAGCAGGACGCGGGCCCTGCCCGTGACCTCCACGACCCCCAGGGTGAGCGGAAAATGGGCGTCGGCGCGGTGGCGATCCTGCAGAGTAGGGGCGCCTATGTGGGCCTCCCTCTGGGGTTGCTGATGATGTTGAATCCATAATTGTATTAATTTTAATTTCTTATCTTTTACTTTTGATTTATAACTTTTGACTATTTAAAGAGTGGCCAGACTCTCTCCTTTGTGAGGTACCAATCGGTAACTCCGATAAAGCGGTCCGCCGGTGTCGTCATAGTGGGGAGTGTGATTCCGCGGAGACTCGTCGGTACGAGGTACACAAAGTGTGGTGCGTATAGGAACACTGCGGCATGCTCCTCGGCAATGATCCCCGCAACCTCCTCGGCTGCAACGCGACGCTCCTCGGGGTCCTCGATAGTGCGGACCTCCTCGAGCATCTTGTCCGCTGTGGAGTTGGCATACATAGCAATGTTGAGGCCCGGGTCATTGCGCTGGCTGGAGTGCCAGAATGCAAAGAGATCTACATCTCGCCCGATGACCTCTCCGAAGAGGAGTGCGTCATACTTGCGGGGCCTGATGATGCTCTGCTGCAAATCGCTCGCCTCAAAGAACTGTGTGGTCACTTCGGCTCCGAGCCCACGCCACGCTTCTGCTACTACCTCAGCAGCGTGCTTCAGCTCTGGTGCATTGCCTGTTACGAGTGTAAACGTGAGACGCTTGGTAGCCTTGTTTACAACCCTCGCCAGAACGCCGTCCTCGCCGGCACTCCAACCTGCAGCGGCCAAGCGTTCCTTGGCGCTAGCAAGATGGTCGACGTCTGGCTCATCGCCTGTGTCTAATACCTGCCGTGGAGGGAGTGGCCCCGAAAGCGGAGACCCATAACCGCTAACCAGTGTAGCAAGAAGAGCCTTTTTGTCAAGTGCGTCGTCGAGTGCGCCTCGAACTATCTTGTCTGCAAACAACTCGTTCTGGTTTTGGTTAAAAAAGACTCCAAAGACGCGTCCCAGGACTGCTTCCTCGACTCGGTGGTCGCCCGCGGCCTCGGGGGATATCGAGTGCGCCGCGAGTGACGGATTCTCTATAACCGCTGTTGCAAGTGCCTCCTGGTCGCCGTAGAAGGTGAAGACCATTTCCTCTATGTACGGAACAGCGTGTGCCCCAACGAATGCCTCGAGGCGCACCTCCTCGGGTATGCCTGCTTGCGACACTCTGACATCCTCGATTTGGTACGGACCAGCACCGATTGCCTCGAGGTTAAGTGTCGAGAAGGGGAACTCATCCTGGCTCACGTTCTGCCACAAGTGCTTGGGGAGTATGCCCATCGTCGTATTCTGAAGGAACGGAGCGTACGGGCTCTTGAGTGTAAAACTCACCGTGCGCTCGTCCACTTCTGTAACAACAACACCCTCCCAGTTTGGACGCTTGGGACTCTTCAGTCCCGGGCTCTGTGCAAGCCCTATGGTAAAGGCGACGTCGGAGGCTGTAATAGGCGTGCCGTCGTGGAATTCAGCGCCACTACGAATGGTAAATGTGTATGTTAAATGGTCGTCAGAAATGCTGTAGCTCTCTGCAATATCGGGGATGAGCTCGCCCTCGGGGGTTGTGCGCATGAGCCCTGCATGGACGAGGGCGGTCATATCGCGGTCAGAGTCGGAGAGAGCGAGCAAAGGGTTAATGAAGCGAGGGACACCAACGACACCCTCGTAGTACGTGCCGCCTCGAGCAGGGACCTCTGTGGTGAAGTGCAAGGAGACTTGCGCCAAAATGGTGCCAGCCGCGAGGATTGCGATGCCACCCAAAATGGCCACCACCACCCAGTCGGATGGCGAAAAAGGAACACGTTGTAGGAATGAGGGCACTAAGGGCCGCATGTTACGTTCGAATTACGCGAGCAATACCAAGAGGGAGGTTGCTGCGAACAACACTCCAAGCACAATCGTCGCGCGGAAGAGGAATAGCTCGGAACCGCGACGCTTGTAGTATGTCGAACCTCCTGCGTCTGTAAAGGCGCCACCCACTTGGGCGCCGCGTGTCTGCAAGAGTACTGTACCCACGATTAGGATCGAGAGTACAATCTGCACCACCGGGAGAAACCCGCTTAAGCTACTGAGGAGTGGCATACCTTGGATCAGCGTATCGTAGCATGCGCGCCCCGGCCCGGCAACCAAGCTCCTGTTGAAACGAATACGCCAAACGTTGACCGCGCCGCCTACTTCCTTTATAGTTACGACACTATGAAGAAAAAGACTAAGAAGGGAGTGAATGCTAAGAAACAGAAGAAGGTTGCAGTCAAGTCCAGCAGATCGACTGCTCCGATAGTCCCCCTCAATGATCGCGTCCTCGTCAGGCCACTCTCGGCCGATGATATGGCCACGACAACAGCATCCGGCATTATTATTCCAGATTCGGCAAAGGAGAAGCCGGAGCAGGGCACCGTTATTGCGGTAGGGCCAGGCAAGTGGGAAGACGGCAAGCGCACACCAGTTGGCGTATCTGTCGGTCACAAGGTTGTAGTCCGTGAATATTCGAAGAATGTCATTAAGATCAAGGGTGAAGAGTATTGGATTATTTCAGAGTCAGACGTTTTAGCGATCATCAACTAACATGGCCAAAAAAATACTTTTCGACGCGGACGCACGCTCCGCTATTAAGGCAGGTATCGACGCTGCAGCACGCGCAGTCAAGGTGACCCTTGGTCCCCGTGGACGTAACGTCATTTTGGACAAGGGATACGGCGGCCCGCACATGACGAACGATGGCGTGACTATCGCCAAGGAGATCTCGTTCAAAGACAAGTTTATGAACATGGGTGCGGAGATAGTGAAGGAGGTTGCAAATAAAACCAACGACCTAGCGGGTGACGGTACCACAACGTCAGTAGTCCTCTTCCAGGCACTCGTCGACGAGGGCATGAAGCAGACATCAATGGGCGTCAACGCGATGCTGATTCGCTCTGGTATGGAGAAGGCGGCCGAAGCAACGGTGAAGGCTCTGAAGGCGATAGCAAAGCCGGTCGCAGGTGACAAGGATATCAAGCAGGTGGCAACCATCTCCGCCGAGAGCGCAGAGATCGGCGAGACCATTGCAGCAGTCATTGGTGAGGTAGGCCAGAACGGTGTCGTAACGGTAGAGGAATCTCCATCATTTGGAATAGAGAAGGAGGTGGTAGAGGGACTTGAGTTCGACCGCGGGTACGTCTCGGCGTACATGGTCACGAATCCAGAGAAGATGGAGGCGTCATACAAAGATGCGCAGATATTGATTACTGACAAGAAGATCACCTCGGTGCAGGAGATCCTCCCAGTGCTCGAGGCGGTGGCACGTACTGGGAAGAAGGAGTTGGTGATTATCGCAGATGACGTGGAGGGCGAGGCACTGGCCACCTTCGTACTGAACCGCCTCAAAGGCGCGTTCAACGTCCTTGCAGTCAAGGCCCCAGGGTATGGCGATAGGAAGAAGGAGATGCTCCAGGACATCGCCATCATGACGGGCGGCACCGTCATTACTGAGGAAGTGGGACTCAAGCTCGACAAGACAGAGCTCACCATGCTCGGCCGCGCAGCAAAGGTGATCGCGACCAAGGACTCGACTATTATCGTCGGAGGGAAGGGGACTAAGAAGGAGATCGACTCGCGCGTCGGCTCACTCAAGAAGCAGCTTGGTGATACTGATTCGAAGTTTGATAAGGAAAAGCTGGAGGAGCGCATCGCCAAGCTCTCGGGTGGCGTCGCGGTCATCCGTGTTGGTGCTGCAACGGAAACGGAGATGAAGTACTTGAAGGATAAGATCGAGGACGCAGTAAATGCTACGAAGGCAGCGATCGCAGAGGGTATCGTCCCAGGAGGCGGGACGGCGCTCGTAAAGGCCGCACAGAAAGTCGAGGCAGAGACGAACTGGGACAAGTTGAGCGCTGAGGAGGCGGTCGGCTACCGCATCGTCCTTGCTGCACTCGAGAAGCCCTTGAAGCAGATCGCAATGAACGCAGGCAAGGAGTCAGGCGAAGTCGTCGTTCAGGAGGTTAAGAAGGCAAAAGGCTTTGCAGGATACGATGCAGTCAAGGACGAGATCGTCCCTGACATGATGGCTGCTGGCATTATCGACCCAGTCAAGGTGACACGCGGCGGTGTGCAGCATGCAGTATCAGCAGCAGCTATCCTCCTCACAACTGAAGCCGCGATAGCAGACGAGCCAGAGGAGAAGCCTGCTGGTGGCGCCCCAGGTATGGGCGGCATGGGCGGAATGGACTACTAGTTCCTATGGCCGAGAAGTGACCAAAACCGCCAACACAAGGCGAACAAATGCAGTTCTCGCGCAAGCTCGTGGAGTGGTTGCAGTCGATACTTATGTTGGTGAGGGGAATTGTTGTTCCGCGACCGGCATACAGAAGGCAGGAGACCTCGATAAAGAAGAAACCCCACCCACCACGTAGTAGTAAGATCAAGGGAGGGTTTCTCTAGATGCATTTGCTATAATGGGGGGATGACACCCTTCTATATCGTTTTAGGCGTTGTTGTCGTCATCGGCCTGTACTTGGTCATGACCTACAACCGTTTTGTTACCCTCGTTAACCGCACCAAGGAGGCATGGGCCGACATCGACGTGCAGCTGAAGCGCCGGTACGACCTTATTCCTAACCTCGTCTCAACCGTGCAGGGCTATGCCGCGCACGAGAAGCAGGCGTTCGAGAATGTCACTAAGGCCCGCGCAGCTGCAATGGGGGCGCAATCAGTCGAGGATCACGCAAAAGCGGAGAACATGCTGACCGGGGCACTGAAGTCAATCTTCGCTATTGCTGAGGCGTACCCAGACCTGAAGGCGAACCAGAACTTCCTCGAGCTGCAGCGCGAGCTATCGGATACAGAGAACAAGATCCAGGCAGCGCGCCGCTTCTACAACGGCAATGTGCAGGATTTGAAGACCGCTCTCGAGCAGTTCCCCTCTAACATCGTCGGCAACATGTTCAGCTTCAAGGGCATGGACTTCTTCCTGCTCGCCGCAGACGAGCAAGCCGCCAAGAATCCTGTCGCAGTGAAGTTTTAAGATTCTGAATGGCTACGCTCTACTCGCAAGCGGATAGCAATATACGTCGCACGTGGGTGTTGATGCTCACGTTCTTCATCGCGGTTGTCGGACTTGGGTGGGCGCTGTCCTTCGCGCTCGATAACCAGTTCATCCTCTACGCTGCGGTCGGGCTCTCGTTGGTTATGAACGTCGGCTCGTACTGGTTTTCAGACAAGGTCGCCCTTAGCGCGAGTGGCGCCAAGCCCGCAGACGGACCAGAGTATGTAGAGCTCAACCGGATAGTAGAGAATCTTGCTATTACGGAAGGTATGCCAAAGCCGAATGTGTACATCATCAACGACCCCGCACCAAACGCGTTTGCTACCGGCCGGGACCCAAAGCATGGCGCTGTTGCAGTGACGACCGGCCTCCTCCGGATGATGGAGCGTTCAGAACTCGAGGGCGTACTTGCGCACGAACTCAGCCACATCAAGAATCGCGACACCCTGGTTATGACGGTGGTCGTCGTTCTTTTAGGAATCGTGACGCTCTTGTCGGATTTCTTCATCCGCTCACAAATGTTTGGTGGGGGAGACAGAGATAACAAGGCAGCTCCGTATCTAATGATCATCGGCATTGTGCTCGCGATACTCTCGCCAATCATTGCGCAGCTCATACAACTCGCGATCTCTAGGCGGCGCGAGTTCCTCGCAGACGCCTCCGGCGCGCTTATGACTCGCTACCCAGAGGGCCTCGCGAGTGCTCTCACAAAAATAGGCGCCTACGCAGCGCCTATGCAGCGGGCCAACAATGCGACCGCGCACCTATTTATATCCAACCCCTTTGGCGCAGGCGCCATGAAGGGCATAGCCAAGTTCTTTATGACTCACCCTCCGGTAGAGGAGCGGGTTAGGGCTCTTCTCGGCAAGTGACCTACATTCCTACGAGCACCCTAAGAAACTCTGCCGCTTCATTTCCTGCGTTATCTGCTAATTGCTCTGCTTGGGTCAGCATCTGCTCGATAGCTGATACCTCTCCCTCTAATGCCTCGAAACGTCCCTCCATAGATGTTTGCTTAGGCTTATAATCTGACACTAGCCTTACCTATGCCTAGCGGTACGGGTTACGCATATGCTATACAAATAGAGCTACAGAGCAAAAGGAGACGTCGCATAGCGGTCTAGTGCACCACCTTGGAAAGGTGGCAATCGGGAAACCGGTTCGAGAGTTCGAATCTCTCCGTCTCCGCCGAGCAGGGTGTCGCCGAGGTTAGGATGCCGCCATTGTTAGTCTGATACCATCTCCCTATGGACACTTTCTCAGAATCCGACTTCGACATAAAGAAGTCATTGATCCTGCCCGTCAATTCGAAACGGGAATTGTTTGTACAGGATCGCCGCGGGCACAAAAAACCGGATTGGGGTTATTTTGGAGGCGGTATCGAACCAGGCGAGACCCCACTTGAGGCGGTGATACGGGAGAGTAAGGAAGAGCTTTGTATAAATCTTAAGGAATCCGATTTGGTACCGCTCGGAATTTCAACAACCAGTTGGGATGATGTGAAGATGCTCCGGTATTTATATCTTTACCGAACGGATCAGGTGGAGTTTGATGTCCGCGAGGGTAAGGGTGGGCTGTGGCTCACGTTTGATGAGGCGCGAGAGCGTATGGATGGGAGGGATCTACTAGATGATGTGGTCGCGAGGATCAATCGCGCCCTCGACGCAGCGTAGGGGAGTGCACTACTCTGGCGTGATGCTGCAAAAAGCCGTTGTATTATAGGGGCATGAATGGTGTAAACCCGCAGTACGTCATCGCCGGGATAGGCGTACTTATTATTATTGGTATCGCCGGCTATAGCGCGCTCGGCCCCTCAGCCGTCACTACTGACGAGCCGGTAGTTGCGGTGTCTGGCCCGGAGGGGACAGAGGAAGTGGCTACAGTACAGCCATCAGAGACAACTACTACTCCGAAACCTACGACACCAAAGCCAACTTCGCCAACACCAAACCCTTCGACCGGTGCGGGATCTCCAGCCGCACCTTCGACCCCAGCTGAAACGCCGGCAGCTCCACCAGAATCCACACCACCGGTAGCTCCGACAGCACCAACGGCTCCAGCGGCATACAACCCAGGCTTTCAAGCATCGACTCGCGTGCACCCTGGTATTCCGTCAGAAAACGAGCGTGCCACGCTGCCATCTTGCGATGGCAAAAAGTTTACTATCGACCCAGTCAATTTCGGTGCGGTAACGTCGATCACTGCAAATGGGAGCTTCAGCGGCGTCGCCCCGCATGAGTATGCAGTTATTCGACTCAACACCACTGGCACTGAGGCCATGTACGACCTTACCGCGCCACAGGACGTGTGGGTGACGTCTTTGGTGCAAGAGAGTGGACTCTCCGTCGACTCGAGCGATACCACCATTTACTTTGCGCTATGCAAAGATGTGATCGGCTACACTACGCACATCAAGGAACTCTCTACACAGACATACAAGATACTGACCGACTCATACTGCTTCGGCAAGCCGCATACGGGACCTAATGCCTGCAAGATCGAGATACTCCAACTGATCGGTGGTGGCTCGTCGCTCGGCAAGGTAGGTAGGCTTGAGGGCGCCTTTGGGCTCGGCGTTATTGACCTTAGGACAGAGCGAGGCCTCATGAATCCAAGCGTATACTCGGTTATTACGAACTTTGCTCGCTGCCCCTTCAGCTACTTCACCAACGCAGAGGCGTTCAACAACAAGCTCACCGGCACTTCGGACCTGTGTGTGCAGTAGCCTGCGAGCCCATTTCATGCTATAGTACTAGGAGCGTCAGGTAGTCGCTCTTTGAGAGAGGAAAGTCCGAACACACCCCCGCAAGGGGAGAATCGTAGCGGGTAACCCCCGTCCAGTCCTCGGGCACGAGGCTGAGAGGTGCGAACAGAAACGATCCGGTTTAGTCCGGCTGAAACGGCAAAATCCTTACGTGTGTGCAAGGCCGTGCCCCACGAGCAATCGAGGGGAGTGCCGCAAAGATCCTGCTGGTAACAGTAGGGCAAGACAAATGGCTATCACCCGCAAGGGTACAGAATTCGGCTTATCGACGCGAAGTGCCCACAAGTGAGAACACCCCTTATCGGGGGTGTTTTCTTTTTGGAGGGTATACTGGAGAGATACTAATAGTAAGTTATTTATGGATACCACACGTTCGTTCCTATCCCTTTGGTCGTACCGCCTCTATATTGGGGCACTTTTCGTGCTGCCGTGGCTCGTTATTCCATCTTCAGTAGTCCCGTTTGCCTCATTCAAGATGGCACTCGCTGCCGGCCTTATTGGTCTCTCCGTCGTTCTTGCTATTGCAGCGGCGCTCTGGCGCGGCCAGATCAGCGTCCCATGGAGCATGCTCATGATCTCCGTGTGGGGAGTTGTGGGTGCGTATCTAGTCTCCACGCTGTTCGTACCGTCACCGATCAGCTCACTCATCGGTGCGGACCTCGCAGTCGACACGGTATTCTTTGTGGCACTCCTCGGTACAGCGCTCATGGTGCCGTTTTATGTCTTTGAGTCGCGGGCGGACTTCATGCGTGCGTTCTTTGTGGTTCTGGTTTCATCATGGGTCGTCGCTATTATCCACATACTCCGACTCCTTGTGGGGCCAGAGTTCCTCGCCTTCGGCGTGTACGGTTCGACGCTCTTTTCGGTCCTCGGTAAGTGGAATGACCTTGGCCTCTTCTTTGGCCTCATCTCAGCACTCAGCCTCATTACGCTCGAAGCGCTGCCGCTCCAGGCAGTGTACGCCTGGGTTCTCCGCGTCTCTCTCGTAGTGTCGCTGTTCTTTGTTGCTCTCACTAACTTTATTCCAGTATGGGTGTTCCTTGGCCTCCTCGCGCTCGGCGTGGTGCTATACCGCGCGGTACTTGTTCGAGGTGCCGGAGGTGGCTTCTCACTCCCAGCTACAGCTGTCCTGCTCCTCGCCATCGTATGCACGCTCTTTACGGGTATCGGCACAGGCCTTTCGGCCGCAACCTCGACCGAGCAGATCGAGGCACGTCCGTCGCTCGGAGCAACGATGTCTGTCGTCAGCTCCGTACTGAACGAGAGCCCTCTGATCGGCTCTGGTCCCAATACCTTTATCTACGGCTGGGACAAGTATCGACCGCTGAGCCTCAATGGTTCCGTATTCTGGAATGCGGACTTCAATGCTGGGGTCGGCTTTATCCCCACATCGCTCGCAACTGGTGGACTCCTCGCAGGAGCAGCATGGCTCCTCTTCATAGGCCTCTTTGTGATTATGGGAGTGCGTGGACTACTCCTTGCACCACCAACCGACCCATCGACGTACTACCTCATGCTGGCCTCGTTCACTGCGGGACTCTACGTCCTCATTATGGCGCTCCTCTACATTCCGAGCCCGGTCGTACTACTTATCGGCTTTGCAGCGATTGGTATGTGTGCAGCTTTGTACCACCGCGAACGCGGGGGTAGCGTGTGGACCATCGTGTTTGCCGAGCGCCCACGCCTTGGGTTTGTTGCAGTGCTCTCACTGACCATCAAGCTTATACTCGTCGTGCTGTTCCTCGCCGGAGTTGGCATGGCGTTCACCTCTGCTGTTGCATACGAGCGAGCATATGCCGCCGCACAAACTGCAGATACTCGAGGGGTCGCGATGGAGCATATCGCAGCAAGTATTGCGGCAATGCCAACAGAGCGAGCACACCGCCTGGCGGTTGCTATCGAGCTCGCTCGACTCGACTCTGTAATCCAAGGCGCTTCCGGAGCTCCTTCGGAGACTGCACAAGCTGAGTTTCAGACCCGCCTTGGTTCCGCAGTAGAGCATGGACTTGCGGCAACAAATGGGGATGCTCGCGACTATCGAAACTGGCTCTCTCTCGGCAATGCGTACCACAGCGTTGTTGCGCTTAATGTCGATGGCGCCTATGAGTCAGCAAAAAACGCATACCAGCGTGCTGCAGAACTGAACCCGATAATCCCTACAGTGCCGTACGCACAAGCTCAGCTCGAGATCTCACGTCAGCAGAGCGGAGCCTCGCGCCCGTTCCTCGAGTCAGCAATTAGCCTTAAGGCGGACTTCGTCCCAGCTCTCGTGCTCCTCGCACAGCTCGAACTCGCAGAGGGGAACCTCCCGCAGGCAATCGAGCGCGCCGAGGCAGCCTCGGTTTTTGAGCCAACAAACCCACTCCTGCAGTTCCAAACTGGTGTGCTGAAGTTCGAGCAGAAGGACTATGCGGGGGCCCGCACCGCGTTCGACGCTGCTCTAGAGCTCGCGCCTGACTACTCGAACGCTCGGTACTACCTCGGCCGGACACTCTTTGCTACTGCTGACGTGCCTGGCGCGATAGCAGCGTTCGAGGAGGTGCTACGTCTGAACCCTGAGAACACGGAGGTCGCGGCAATTATTGAGTCGCTCAAAACCGGTGATGATCCGTTTGCCGCTCCAAAAGAGTAGTACGTAATGGTCCGTCGATTCCTCGCTACGCTAACCCAAGAGATACGCGGCCTCCATGAGGCCGCGTATCTCTTGGCGTTCTTTACGCTACTCTCCCAGATCCTCGCACTCCTTCGGGATCGAACTTTCGCTCACTTCTTCGGTGCGGGGCCGACCTTGGACGCGTACTTTGCTGCATTCCGTATTCCCGACACTGTGTTTGCGGCGCTCACCCTTTTTGTTTCCTCGTTCGCGCTGGTGCCGCTCCTTGCAGGGCGGAGCGCTGAAGAGCAGGGGAAGGTCCTTGGGCCAGTCTTGCTCATCTTTGGAGTAGTGGCAGCTGCTATTGCAGCTACCCTCTTTGTTGCAGCACCGGTCCTGATAGCAGCGCTCATGCCCGGATTTGCAGCAGAGACAGAGGCGCAAGCGCTGCTCCTGACACGTATTATGCTGTTGCAACCACTCCTCCTCGGCCTGTCATCGATAGCGGCATCGATCATACAGGCGTCGCGTATGTTCATGCTCTTTGCACTCGCGCCCATTTTCTACAACATAGGCATCATTGCTGGCGCCCTATTTCTGTACCCCACGCTTGGTGTTGCAGGACTCGGTTGGGGAGTCGTCATTGGCGCGGTCATGCACCTACTCGTGCAGGCAGTGCCACTCTTCTTTGGTAGCACACGACTCGTCCTTGGCTTTAGTAATGTGTGGCTGACCATCCGCAAGGTGGTCCTACCATCAGTACCGCGCTCCGCAGCACTGTTAGGGAATCAGCTTCTGATGCTCATATTTGCTGGCATAGCATCGGTCGTATCGGTCGGCGCGGTATCAGCACTTTCGTTCGCATTCAACCTTCAGTCAGTACCGCTTACCGTGATTGGTGTCTCCTATGCGGCAGCCCTCTTTCCCGCCCTCTCAGCTATGGTACAGGCGGGGGACCGTGCGGGGTTTAGCCGAGAGCTGTGGACGACGGTCAAGCATGTTGCCTTCTGGCTTTTGCCAGCGACTGTCCTATTTGTGGTGCTACGAGCGCACATCGTGCGTGTCATCCTCGGTTCAGGCGCCTTTTCGTGGGATGACACTCGGCTTACCGCCGCGGTACTCGCACTCTTTGTACTCTCACTTTTGCCGCAGGCACTCATCCTCCTTTTCTCACGAACGTACTACGCTTCACAGCGAACTGCAGTTCCGGTATTGGTAAATGTCGGTGCGGCGATAGTGGCTGGCGTCGGTGCGTGGGGGCTCTTCGCTGTAGTCACGAACAACACAACAGCGCTATACTTCCTCGAGTCTCTCTTCCGGGTGGACGGAATACCAGGTACCGCTGTTCTGGTCGTGCCGCTCGCATACTCTACAGCGATGCTCCTCGCCAGCTTAGTATTTGGATTATTGCTGAAGAACGAGACGAAGCCTGAGGGCGTGTGGCTGTCCCTCGGAACCTCATTTGTAGCCTCTGTCATTGGTGGCTTGGCGAGCTACACTGCGCTACAGTACTTCGGACCGCTCCTCCCAACGAACACCTTTTTCGGTATCTTCCTCCAGGGAGTAGGAGCTGGGGTGGTTGGCATGGTAGCCTGGGGCACAGTTCTAGCCCTATTGCGCTCTGCAGAGCTCTCTGAGGTACTAGCACTCCTGTACCGCAAGTATGCAAAACGTTCGTAACTTTTCTATTATCGCGCACATCGACCATGGCAAGTCGACACTTGCCGACCGAATGCTCGAGATCACCAAGACCATAGAGGTACGCAAAATGCGTGACCAGGTCTTAGACGGTATGGACCTCGAGCGAGAGCGTGGGATCACCATCAAAATGCAACCAGTCCGAATGGCCTACACCCTAGACACTACACCCTATACCCTCAATCTTATTGATACACCGGGACATATTGATTTCGCTTACGAAGTTTCTAGAGCCCTTACTGCAGTCGAGGGAGTGTTGCTACTCGTCGACGCGACGCAGGGCGTGCAGGCGCAGACCTTGGCCACCTTGCGTATGGCGCAGGATGCGGGGTGCACTATCATTCCAGTTCTCACCAAGATCGATTCGGGAGCAGCACGCATACCCGAAGTGCGACTTTCGCTCGCCCACCTCCTTGGTGTTGAGGAGGACACCGTGCTCGCCGTTTCCGGAAGAACAGGTGAGGGGGTGGAGGACCTTATTAAGGCAATCATCGCGCGAGTACCTGCACCGAAGAGCGACTACAAGGGTGCGGGTGGCAAGGCGCTCGTCTTTGACTTTTCATACTCTGAGCATCGAGGTGTGGTGGCATATGTGCGAGTCCTCGATGGTGTCATATCTGCCAGGGAGGTAGCGGAACTCGTCGGCGTACAAAAAAAGTTTCCAGTCCCCGACGTGGGGTACCTCACGCCAGGGGAGGTGAAGGCGGATCGTATCGAGGCAGGAGACATCGGGTATGTAGTCACAACACTCAAGGAGCCGGGCTCCGGCGTCGTCGGAGATACGCTACGCACTTTTGGTATTGCACTACCCCCCCTACCGGGGTATCAGAATCCGCGCCCCGTTGTGTGGGCCTCTGTGTATCCGGAATCGCAAGACGAGTTCACCCCTCTAAAGCACGCGCTCTCGCGACTCAAGCTTGCAGACGCAGCCCTCTCCTTTGAGGAGGATGGCTCGTCGATACTCGGCAAGGGCTTTCGTTGCGGCTTCCTCGGCATGCTGCATATGGAGATCGTGACGGAGCGACTGAAACGCGAGTATAGCCTCACTCCAGTTATCACCACTCCGTCGATCACCTACGAGATAACCACAACGCAAGGGGAGACGAAGCAGATCTTCTCTCCAACACAGTTTCCGAATGATGGCACCGTAGAGAGCGTGCGTGAGCAGTGGGTCAAGGCGACTATCATGACCCCACCCGAGTACCTCTCGGGCATCACACAGCTCCTCTACGAGCATGAAGGTGACATCACCAATACGGACATGTTTGATGAGCGACTCGAGCTTACCGTGCTCATGCCGCTTCGGGAGTTGATGCGCGACTTCTTTGACATACTGAAGAGCGTATCCAAGGGCTATGCATCATTGGCATACGAGTTCGCAGACCTGCGGAGCGCGGACGTGGTCCGGCTCGACATACTGGTCGCAGAGGATTTGGTAGCGGCGTTCTCGCGCGTGGTGTCGCGCCGACGACTCGAGACGGAAGCACGTTCAGCGGTGGAGCGACTGAAGGAGCTCTTGCCGCGGCAGATGTTCGTCGTTAAGATCCAGGCGAAGGCGGATGGGCGCATCGTAGCTTCGGAATCGATTAGTGCGTTTAAGAAAGACGTGACGGGGTATCTGTATGGCGGCGACGTGACTCGCAAAATGAAATTGCTTGAAAAGCAGAAGAAGGGCAAGGAGCGCCGCGGCGAGCAGGGCTCAAATAAAATGCACATCCCGCAGGATGTGTTCCTCAAGATGGTCCGCCCGAAGGACGACTAGTACACCATCGGGATGTAGAGCGCGATCATTGAAATGATGACGAGGACTGCAACAATTGCCCACACCACCTTGATAACCTTTTTTGTTCGTTTATCGAAAAGCATACAAATAGGATTATACTAGTAAGTATGGCAACGCGCCAGGTACGCCGAATTGTGACGCGCTACTCGCTCTGGGCAGGTATAGCTATCGCTATGGTCTTGCTCGCGCTCCTCACTCGGGGCACGTGGGGTGTGTATAGCAAGATGCAAGAGGCGGCTGTACTCAAGGCCAATGCATTGCAGGAGCGCGAGGCACTCCTCGAGCGCCAAGGCGAGCTCACGGGCACCATTGCAGCTCTGGAGACCCCTCGCGGGGTGGAGGAGGAGATACGGACCCGCTACTCCGTCGTCATGCCCGGCGAGACCGAGTACGTCCTTATGGACCAGGTAACTGCTACGACGGCAGGCTCCGCCCCTTCTGAAGGCTTTTGGGATAGCCTGAAGTCCTGGTTCGGCCTCTAGGGTGCAGGATCGGAGAA
The DNA here is from genome assembly GCA_964357395.1 of uncultured Candidatus Saccharibacteria bacterium. Classification (GTDB taxonomy): domain Bacteria; phylum Patescibacteriota; class Minisyncoccia; order Phycocordibacterales; family Phycocordibacteraceae; genus Phycocordibacter. Next base: position 133,019 of record CAYHLC010000001.1, read on the forward strand.
TCGAACTCCGGCCTAATGCTTGGGAAGCACTCGTTCTGCCACTAAACTAATCCTGCAGACGCCACTTTTGGGCCTATGTTATACTAGCAAAGCATTACAAAAATACCATGGATGTAGTTATCTATTCGACACCAACGTGCCACTTCTGCGCGCTCAGCAAGGAATACTTCACTTCACATAACATCGCATTTACCAATTACGACGTCTCGTCCGACTTTGAAAAGAGGCAGGAGATGATCGAGATGACCGGCCAGATGGGCGTCCCTGTCATCCGCATTGGCAACGACGTGGTCATCGGCTTCGACAAGCCCAAGCTCGCCGAGCTGCTAAACATCACAGAATAAGGCATACTAGGGGAGCCGCCCTCGTAGTTCAATGGATAGAACCTCCGCGTCCTAAGCGGGTGATCTCAGTTCGATTCTGGGCGAGGGCACATAGTTTCGGGTTATAATAGTGGACATGATGGATGAGAAGAAGATCGAGGCCATGTACGAGGCCGTGATGGAGAACAACCGTATGCTGAAGAGCGCTCGACGCACGGCAATGGTGGGCGGTATTATCAAGTTTATATTCTGGATCTTCCTCCTCCTTATCCTGCCGTACCTCACGTGGCTCTACTTGCAGCCGTACCTCGACACGATCATGGGGCAGTACCAGACATTGCAGAACCAGAGTGGGGTAGTGAGTACGCAAGCTGCGGACCTACAAGAGCAGCTGAACAGCTTTGGCTCGTTCGATCTCCGTGAGATATACGACAAGTACTTTGCCCCAAAGGCTGAGTAATGTTACATTTGGTGAGCGCGAGCCGGGATAAGGAAACCTTGTCCCGACTGCGTTCTGATCAAATGCGGCTACGCCCTTTTGTTCGGGCCATTGGAAAAGTAAGCGAGCTTCCTTTTCCGCAGCCCTCCAAAAGTCGCGCTCCGCGCTTGAGTAAGCAACTTGCCGGGATAGCTCAGTTAGTTAGAGCATTCCCCTGAAGAGGGAAGGGTCGTCAGTGCAAGTCTGACTCCCGGCACCAATGCAGGTTTTGGTAATACACGGGGCAGGAGGATTCGTCAGTCTTAACAGGGCTGACTTTGTAGCGGCACTGCGGCAGAAAAAGGTGAGTCTCAACGACCTCCGCCGCAAGGAGGACTGGAAGTCCAATCTATCCAAAGAGCTCGGCGCTAACTACGACGTCCTCTATGCCCGCATGCCGGACAGCGATTCGCCGCAGTACATGGCTTGGGCAGCGTGGTTCGAGCAGATGCTACCCCTCCTCGATCCGGAAGTAGTGTTCATTGGTCACTCACTCGGGGCACTTTTCCTAGTAAAGTATCTGTCCGAGAACAAGATTACAAACACTGTGCGCTCACTGCACCTAGCAGCTAGCCCATACACTGGCCCCGAGGTCCATTCGCAATTGGGAGGGCGGCTGGTGGATGGCAAGTGGCTTATGGCCAGCGACCTGGGTCTGCTCGCAGATCAGTGCAACAAAATATACTTTTACCACAGTGTCGACGATCCTGCGGTGCCATACTCGGCAGCGGAAGCGTACATGGCAAAACTACCGCACGCGGTACTGCGCACATACGAAGGGCTCGGACACCTACGAGTAGAGATACTGCCCGGACTTGCTGAAGATATAAAAAGCTAGTTGCCGCGGACCTTGAGCTTGGTCTGGCGGTCCTTGTTGATCTTTGGGAGGCGGATGGTGAGGAGCCCATGCTTCTGGTCTGCCTCGGCCATGTCGACATCAATCTCTGCTGGGAGTACCACTGTGCGACTGAATGCCCCCCAGAAGAGCTCGCGGTACACATAGTCGTTCTCCTCAATCTCTTTCTGCTCGATACGCTTGCCCGCTATGGTGACCATGTCGCGGGTTATGGAGATATCGATCTCCTCCGGCTTCACACCAGCGACTAGCGCCTTGATGACTATCTCGTCCGGACTCTGGTACACGTCTACAGTCAGCTGTGCCTCACCGACGTCCTCGCGGATACTAGGCATGGCTGCAACTGAGCCGGTAGGGGTAAGGCGGCGCGCCTGCTGCGGTGCCTCCTCCTGAAAGGCATCAAAGTCGATGTCAAAGCTCGCACCCGTGAGTCTGTCGAAAAATGATGGTTTCTTTGCCATACGATTAGTTTAGAGTAATGCGTTCCCACCACGCAGGTGGGCGGAGGAGCCTGATGCGCTCGAGTGCAAGCAGGATACTAATGATGCCAACCCATACTCCAAGGAATACGGTCAGCACGGTGCCTGCTCCCGTTGTAATTATAAGGAAATTAAAGAGTGCGTGCAATGAAGTAGCAAGGATAAGTCCTATCCCAATGTAGGTAATCTTTTCCGAGCGAGTACGAAAGTAGGTGAATCCGAGTGCTGCGCCAACGACAGCGGAGCCGAGTACGTGGATCAGCGTCGCCCCAATGAAGCGCATGTTGGCAGTGATGGCTCCTTCGAGCGCGGCGTGTTCGAAAAACGGTGTAATGAGGAACAGAGTGTTCTCGAGTGCAGCAAATCCGAGCGCGACGGTGATCATATAGATGACCATGTCCATCGGCTCGTCGACCGCCCTGTTGCGCAGCACCAAGAGCCACGCGAGGCCGAACTTAGCAACCTCCTCTATGAGTGCCCAGATCGCGAGGAGCCCGAACCCAAGGGGGAGCATGTCGCTTGCCACTTTCTGGAAGGGCAGCACGACAGCAACCGCGAGCATGCCGGTGAGGAATGCAAAGAGGAGCCGCATCCGAGGCTCTGGATGCTCCCAGTCCTCGAATAGCCAAAAGCCGAGCCATATCAACACAGGCACCAGGCCGAGCATCCCTGCGCCAAGCGCGGCGTATGCGGTCGCTAAGAGGTTAGACACCCAATTATTGTATCGCGATTATCGGGGCCACCAGTGTTGCTTGTCGTGCACCTGCCTTATATGTTTCTCATAGTCATGTTGTGAAATGCCCGACCAGTCACATCCTGGGTGGCTGCACATGATAAGTGTCTCCTCGTTACATATTCTCTCCATACTTTAAGATTATCGCCAGTAAGTAATAAAAATGCCCCTTGTCGGGGCTTTTGCGTTTCTGTGCGGAACATCGACGCTCACCCCAAGGAATGGGCTATGACGACCACGACAGACGATGATCCGAGGACCATAGACACATGGTACACGCGCATATCTGCGTGTCAATCGTTTATTGAACGCCTATCGCGCCTGGCCACTGAGCGACCATCAGCATGTCGGAGTCCCTTAGGGGCAGCGACTGCCACACTTCCTCCGTAACGAATGGCATAAACGGGTGCAGCATCTTGAGGCACGTCGTAAGGATGGTGTAGAGCTTCCAGGCGGTCGCGCGCTGCGCCACCGCGTCGGTGCCCTTCAGTACCACCTTAGAGCGTTCGATAATCTCGTCCGCAAAGGTGTGCCACACGTAGTGGTAGGCGCGATCTGCAGCAAGGTCGATGCGGTACTCCTCCAGGTTGCGAGTGACGTCTGCGACAACCCTGTTCAGCTCCGCTAGGTCCTCCTCATCCTGCTCGGATAGGTCGTGCTTCTCCGTCAGGTCCGTGCCCTCCGTGTTCTCCAAGACGAAGCGGGTGATATTCCAGATCTTGTTAGCAAAGTTCTTGTACCCACGGATCTTGTCCTCGCGGAGCGCGAGGTCGGAGCCGGGCGGATTGCCCACCACAAGGCCGATGCGCAGAGCATCAGTACCAAACTTGCTTGTGAGGTCAAGTGGATTAGTTACATTGCCCTTCGACTTACTCATCTTCTTGCCGTGTTGATCGTTAACCAGGCCATGCAGGTACACGGTGTGGAATGGCGCCCTCGATGCAAGATAGAGGCCAAAGATGATCATGCGCGGCACCCACTTAAAGATGAGGTCGTGCCCGGTCTCCATCACATCCGTTGGGTAATACTGGCTGGTGTTAGGGAAGTCGGTGACGAGTAGTGGCCACTGTCCGGATGAGAACCAGGTATCAAAGGTGTCCGGGTCCTTGATCCATCCATCGCCCGGGGAGGTGAGTGACGCCTTTGTCTCGCCGCCCTTAAACCACGCAGGAATAGGGATGCCCCACACGATCTGGCGCGAGATGTTCCAGTCCAAGGTGTTCTCCATCCAGTAGCGGAAGATCTTCTCGTAGTTATCAGGAATGAACTTTACATCGCCATCCCTGACCGACTTGAGCGCCATCTCCGCAAGGGGCTTCATTTTAACGAACCATTGGTCCTTAACCTGCGGCTCGATGAGCTGCTCGCACTTATAGCAGCGCTTGGTAGCGTGCATGTATTTGTCATCGATATGATCCACCAATCCCTTGGCCTGCAGCTTCTCCATTATCTTGGGGCGTGCATCCAAGATCTTCAGTCCTGCAAACTCGCCAGCAATGGGCAGCAGCTTTCCGCGCCAGTCGATAACTTGCTCCAGCGGCAGGTCAAACTTTTGTGCCAGCTCAAAGTCGTGTTGGTCGTGCCATGGCGTAATAGTCATCACGCCTGTGCCGAATGTCATATCGTGACCTGGGTCGTGGAGCACCGTTGCAGTAATAGGTCCGTTGATCCACTCAAGGTCTATCTGCTGACCGTGCGAGTATTGTTTGTATCGTTCATCGGCAGGGTTGATAACAACATGCTTATCGCCAAACTTGGTCTCTGGTCGGACAGTACCAATAACGAATGGTCCGTACTTGAGGTAATAAAAGGGGTCGTTCTGATCCTTCCAGCTCGTCTCGACGTCGGAGAGGGAGGTCTGATGCTTTGGGCACCAGTTAACGGTACGGAGTCCGCGGTACACTAATCCGTCGTCAAACATCTTAACGAAAGTCTCCTGCACGCGGGTGACGATGTCGGGGTCCAAGGTAAAGCGCTCGCGGCTCCAATCGCAGGAAGCCCCGAGGCTGCGAACCTGGTTTTCCATCACGCCTTTGTTGTGGATGGTGAAGTCGTATATCTCCTTATAGAGCTCCTGCGGGTCCATACCAAAGCGGGATCGGCCCTCCTTCTCTAGCTTCTTTTCGTACACCACTTGTGTCTCGAATCCTGCATGATCTGCCCCGGGAATCCAAAGAGCTCTCTTGCCCTGCATGCGGGCAAAGCGGGTCATAATGTCCTCCAATGTTATGAAGAGCGCGTGGCCAGCGTGCAAGGAGCCATTGGCGTTCGGTGGCGGCATAACGATGGTGTAGGGCTCGCCATCCTTGTTGGGCAAGTTGTCGGGGTTGAAGTAGCCCGAGTCCTCCCACTTCTTATATATAGAGGCCTCCGTCGCGGCGGCGTCGTAGGGCTTGAGGAACTTCGGGTCCATCATGTAAGTCTATCGCGAAGCGAGGCGTTGCGCACCCTCAGCTTTCAGTTCGTTGCCTGGCAGGCCGGCGCTGTGGCGGAGGTATGCGGCCATACCAATCATTATCGAGTTATCGAGGTGGAGCTTGCCGGCAGGGTAGGCGAGGTGCACATCACTAAACTCAGCCGCGATAAGCTCCTCGAGTCCCCGCCGGATATCGCGGCTTGCAGAAACGCCACCACCAACTGCAAGAGTGCGCGCTCCTGTTTCCTCTAGGGCCTTCTTCGTCTTAGCAACTATGACATCGCGCGCAGCATCCTGGAACGCCTGTGCGACATGCTCCTTGTCCTCCTCCGTTAGCTGCTCCATCTTCTTCAGCTTGTAGAGCACCGCAGTCTTGAGGCCAGAGAAGGAGAAGTCGCACGAGTCCTCATGTATGAGTGGGCGAGGAAAGACGATGTCGTGCGTAGCGTTGCGCTCAGTCGCTTTCTTGTGTAGCGCCTCGATCTTTGGTCCACCTGGATACTCGAGTCCCAGCATGCGTGCCACCTTGTCGAACGCCTCGCCAACGGCATCGTCCTTGGTCTTGCCGATCAGCTCGTACTCGAACCACTTTTTCATCAACACTAACTCGGTGTGTCCGCCTGATATCAGTAGGCCAAGGACGGGGAACTCTATATTACCGAGTGCGTAAGTGTCAGGGCCCCCAGTTACCATGCCGCTAACAATATGGCCCTCCATATGGTCGGTGCCATAGACAGGCACGCCCCACTCCTGCCCTAGCTTCTTTGCAAACTCGATGCCGGTCCAGAGTGCAGGCTCGAGGCCCGGCCCCTGTGTGACCGCTATCAGCTCCACTCCGTCTGCGGCCTTCCGCACTTGTTCCAATAATGTAGGCAAGTTCTTGATATGCTCGCGCTTGGCAAGGGTAGGGAACACGCCGCCATACTCGGCATGCAAGTGCGCTTGTGAGTACAGGGCGTCGCCAAGGACGGTAAAGGTGGCGCCGCTAGTATCGCCCGTACACTCGAGTACTGATATCGCAGTCTCGTCGCACGAGGTCTCGATGGATAGGATATTCATCTGTGGTACTGTGAGTCTAGCAAAAATCGTATGAATCAGCGAGACGACCTACTAGTGTGGATGGACCTTGAGATGACCTCGCTCCTCGACCCAAACATCGACACTATTACCGAAGTTGCAGCCATAATTACAGACAAGGACCTAAACATTGTTGCGGAAGGGGAGCCGGTCGTAATTAAGGCGGACATGACCCGCTTCGACCAGATCCCTGCAGACGTGCTCGCTATACACCAAAAGTCGGGAATCATCGAGCGAGTACGCGAGAGCACTACCACAATGGCAGAGGCAGAGGAGCAGGTACTCGCATTCGTATCGCAGTACTGCACGCCGGGGAGTGCGCCACTCTGTGGCAACTCGATGACACTGGACCGCACCTTTATGCGGCTGCAAATGCCAAAGTTCTACGGCTACCTGCACTATCGCAATATTGATGTAACGGCGATCAAGGAGTTGGCACGCCGTTGGCGACCAGAGCTGTACGAGGAGGCGCAGAAGATGAAAGAGGGCAAGACCCATCGCGCCCTCGACGACGTCCGTGGCTCGATAGCCGAACTCAAGTTCTACCGCGACAACTGGCTTAAATAAGAAAAGCCGGCTTCCGCCGGCTGTATCGGGTGGGCGATACAAGACTCGAACTTGTAACCCTCTCAACGTCAATGAGATGCTCTACCAATTGAGCTAATCGCCCAAATACCGGCTTATTTTTGCACTATTTAGGGCTACTGGCAATGCTGCATAACCCACTTGACCTCTGAATATGAAGGACGTATGATCCCTTAATGCCTTGATTAAGAAGCAAGGTATCTCTGAAAGAAGGTCTCTTTCTAGGAAAGGGGAATTCTCTTGGGGGTTGTAATCAAAAAGATATGGGATTTGACGGTTCAGGATTTGAGGCGACATCGTACAACGAAGATGCCGGTTGCCCTGCTTGCAGTGGCGAAAAGGCTCCTCATAGCGACGGCTGCGCGTTCAAGAAGAAAAGATAGTCCAAAGGCCCCGAAAGGGGCTTTTTGTTATATACCCCATGAGATGACGCAGGCTATCTCACGGGGTATACTCCCCAAATGATCTGGCTGTATCCAACTGATACGCTTTTTGGGCTTGGGGCCGATGCTACGGACCCGGCTGCTATCGCTGTGCTCCGCGAGCTGAAGGGGAGCCCGGGAGAAAAGCACATTTCGATAGTAGTCGCCGACCTAGCAATGATGCGGCAGTATGCGGAAGTAACTCCGCTAGCGGAAAAGCTGGCTGCTGCGTTCCTACCTGGCAAGCTGACACTCGTACTGAACGCTAAGAACTTGCCGAAGGACCTGTCGGAAGATGGCACTATCGGCATACGCATTCCGAACCACCCGGTGCCGCTCGCGCTGGTGCGCAAGCTCGGCAAGCCCATTACGGCGACGTCGGCTAACGTTTCGGGGCAGCCGTGCATGATGAGCGTGCCGGAGATACACGACCAGTTTGGAGACAAGTACTACCTACTCAAGCGCGAGGACGAGTGGCCGATGTGGCTACCACCATCCGCCCCCTCAACTGTTGTGGACGCCCGTGGTGACACCCCAATTGTGATCAGAGAGGGCGCGATCACTACTCAGCAAATATTCTTCTAGATATTATAAGCTACGATCGTACATAATAATGTCGAGCTTGTGTAGTGGGGGTGGTGACGTAGAATAGGGGAATGAAACTCACTCTGATCGGCAAACGCGTTGAGGCGGAGGCGGTAACGTCGTTTGTTTGGCAGCCAGAGGTACCACTCGCGTGGGAGGCGGGGCAGTATCTAGAGTACACGCTCCCGCACGAGAATCCGGACGAGCGGGGGATACAACGCTGGTTCACCATCGCGTCCGCGCCATACGAGGGCACGCCAATGATCACTACCCGGGTAGCACCCGATAGGAGTAGCACCTTCAAGGTCGCTTTGCAGACGCTCGAGCCGGGAGCGACTATTGAAGTCGACGCCCCTGAGGGGGACTTTGTGCTCGGCGATCCGACTGCCGAATACGTTTTCATTGCTGGCGGTATCGGCGTTACCCCATTCCACTCGATACTGAAAGAAGCCGATCATGCCGGGACAAGGTTGAAGGTCACACTGCTCTATGCCAACCGCAGCGCCGATGTTCCGTTCGGGGCGGAGCTCGACTCGTTTGCTGCGCACAACTCAAACTTGAAGATCATATACCTCACCGACCCCGAGCGGATAGACGAGTTGTCGATCAGGAAGTATGTGCCGAACCTCGCGTCCTCCATGCTCTATGTATCTGGTCCAGAGAAGATGGTAAAGGGCATAGCGGCCGAATTGGTACGGCTCGGCGCGACAGAAGGAAATATCAAGATGGACGACTTCCCAGGGTACGACTAGCCAAAGCTGCAATGTGGTGTATACTAGCTGCAGCTCTGGTCCTATAACCCTAGGACTGACTGTTCAGAGATTGCGAGAGGGGATACCCTCCGAAAAACCCGTCAGGGGTCAGTCTTTGTATGTCAGAATTAGGACTTGGCCCGAGTTATATATGCAGATACATAACATACCAAGAGCACCACTCCGCTTCGCACTACACGTTTCGAAGCCTTTTTGGCCGTGGGCACTACTGACGATTGCTTTTGGTGTGATCGCTGGCACCATGGACACGGCGACGTACTACGTATTTAAGCAATTGGTCGACACCGCAGAGGCGTACACCCTCGGCGCTAGTGTCCAGTCAGTGATGCTCTTTTGGGTGCTGATATATGCAGTCACGGCTGTCGGGCACAACTTTATGTGGAGAGTCTCAGGCCTCTCGGCCATGCAATGGTTTACTGGCTCACGTAAGTACTCGACCGATCTGCTGTACCGCTACCTTGCCGAGCACTCGACGCCCTACTTCAACAACCGCTTTGCTGGCTCGATTGCCAACAAGATCGCAAACGCCTCGGGCGGTGTGCAGGGTTTGTACGAGACCATCATGTGGAGTTACCTAAACGTCGCGATCGCGATCACCGGTGCCACATACCTGATCCTAACAGTAAGCCAGACATTGGCAGGAATATTTATTGGTTGGATAGTGCTCCTCCTTGTTGCCAACTACTTCCTGTCAAAGAGGACTACACTCTATTCCGAGCGCCGCGCAGAAGTAAAGTCGAGGGTCAATGGAATGGTGGTCGACATCATCACCAACATGCGTGCAGTCAAGAGCTTTGCACAGGGACAGGAAGAAATTGCGAGAGTGGAGGGGGGAACAGAGGAGATCAAGCGTGCCACCATCCTTAGTTGGTTTTATGGCGACATGCTACTTGTGTTTAACGCGGTGGTGATGGGCCTCTTTGCCGTTAGCATGATCGCGGGCGCGTGGTACCTGTGGAGCATCAGCATGATGTCGACTGGCGAGTTTGTGATGATCCTTACGATATTGAACGGAATTATCGGCTGGTTTACTCACATTGGACAATCAATGCGTGCGTTTGCCGAGCGGTATGGCGAGGTGGAGGAGGGGCTCGACGAGATCCTCGTTCCGCACGAGATAGTGGACGCGGAGGGCGCCAAGGATCTGACACTCGAGAAGGGCGACGTCGTCTTCGATAATGTCACCTTCAAGTACACTACGCAGAACGTGTTTGAGGACTTCAACCTTACCATTCCTGCGGGACAGCGCGTAGGCATCGTCGGTCCATCGGGCGCTGGCAAGACCTCGCTCGTTGCACTCTTGATGCGCCAGCACGATGTGAACGTCGCGGGGCGGATCACCGTAAGCGGGCAGGACATACGTGACCTAACCCAGGACTCGCTGCACGAGGCCATAGCCCTCGTGCCGCAGGAGCCGAACCTCTTCCACCGCTCGATACGCGACAACATCGCCTATGGTCGCCCAGACGCGACCGATGAGCAGGTGCATGAGGCAGCACGTAAGGCGCAGGCGCACGAGTTCATTATGGCTCTGCCGGATGGATACAAGACGTTGGTGGGCGAGCGCGGCATCAAGCTCTCTGGCGGACAGCGCCAGAGGGTGGCTATTGCTCGCGCGATACTGAAGGCCGCACCGTTCCTGATACTCGACGAGGCAACATCATCATTGGACTCCGAGTCAGAGGCAGAGATCCAGACAGCCCTCCACGAGCTGATGCAGGGGAAGACGGTGATCGCTATCGCGCACCGCCTCTCGACGATCAAGGAGATGGATCGTATCGTGGTCATGGACGGCGGCGCCATTACTGAGGACGGCACACACGCTGAGCTCGTTGGTATTAAGGACGGGCTCTATGCCCGCCTCTGGACCCACCAAGCTGGCGGCTTCCTCGAAGACTAAGCACAAATACTGCTCAGGATTACTCTTGCTGCTTATCAAGCTTTGCAGCAGCTTCTGGTGTGGACACCGTTTTGCTCATGAGCAGTAGCTGCACAATTGCGTATGCAACGAGCAAATACACAAACATTGCAAGCAATGTTGTCCACTCGAAAATGCTGCCCTGCACCACAGTTCTCGGAAACACCGCAAGAAACGGTGCCGTGAAGGGCCACGTGAGGCTATAGACGAGGCTCGTGAATCCCGCGTCCGCATTTGCTGCCATAAGCTTTAGCACAAAGCGGAAGGCGAGGAGTGCCTCAATCAAAGAGAGCAGATACCATACGATCTGAGTCCCCTTGAAAAGTGGTTTTGTGGTCGGCGAGTTGTAGGAATCCATGAATGAGTGTGAATTGGTAACTTATGAGCGACGAACCGCTTTTACAATTGCGATAAGTACGCACGCGCCAAGGATTGCAACTAAGAGGCTGTATAGGTCAAACCCTTGCACACCACTCTCGCCCACAATACTCATGAGCCATCCTCCAACAACCGCACCAACAACGCCAACGACGACATTCAAGACTGCGCCCTGCTCTGCGTCAGTCTTCATAATCATTGAGGCAATCCATCCAACCAATGCACCAAATACAATCCAAAGTATGAGTCCCATAGAGTTTATTTAGTTTTAAATGTTATACGGTCGCCGCGAACAACGCCTGTTGCGTTTTGGACTATCAGTCGAGCATAGTACGTGGTATTTGGCGTCAGGCCTGTAACCGGTGCGCTAACAGTTGCGGTGCTCTGTGTGCCCGCAGCCGGTAGGTGTGCAGTTTCATTGAGGAGTGATGCTACAAAGTTTGCGTCAGTACTATACTCGAACCAGTACGTAACGGCCGCACCGTTTGGAGTTACCGTACCGCGGAGTGTGGCGCTCGTCCCTGTAACCACAGTAGCTGAGCCTGTGTTAGCTCCAGGCGCAGATGCTGCTTGCGGCCCAAGGGTTCTAAAGGTAAGTATCGAGCCGTTTACTGTGCCGAATTGATTTTGTGTGTTAATGCGGAAGTGATACGTGGTCAGTGGCTGTAGATTTGAGAGTGACTGTGATGCTGGGACTTTTGCCACGCCATCCCCGACTGGCACAAACGGGGTCGTGTTTCCTAACGCTGCGGTGGTGCCGTACTCAAACCAGTACTGCGTTGCGGCACTGTTCGGTGTCACTTCGCCACTCAAATTTGCGGTCATCCTGGTAATGTCAGAAGCGGCAAGCGTCTTGGTGGTTGGTGCTGAACCAACTGGTGCTGGGTTGTCATGTGTGGTGACAAATGTCCGTATGGTACCTGCAGTGTCGCCGTGCTGATTGGATGCCACGACTCGGGAGTGATACGTTGTGTCTTTTGTGAGCCCGGCAATAAATGCAGGGGAGGGGATGCTTGTGTAACCGGAACCGAGGTTCTGTGTCGTTGTTTTGCTTCCCAATGAGGCAGATGTGCCGTATTCATACCAATAGCTGGTAAGGGCGCCGTTTGGTGTAATACTGCCCGTCACGACAGCAGCAGTGTCTGATGGTACTGCAAGCGAGTCAGTAGTGGCAACCGGTGCCCCCGGAGTAAACTCCTCCGTGTTGACCCCCGTTGGAGTGGAGGTTGCAGTCTGCGACGTCGTGTCTACCGTCGTGGCGTAGTAGGCGAGTCCAGCGAGTAAGACGATGACGATTCCAATAATTATTACTGTGTTTTGGTTCATGACAAAATGATTATTAAAAGGCTAAATACCTTAAAGTCTAATCATAGAGGTATTGCCATGAAAGCCACATGAAGCTCCTTCATGAAGGCCTAAAACAAAGATTAATTAATTTGGGTGTTATTTCCGCAAGATCTTGTCCATCGTGCGGCCGCGAGCGAGCTCGTCAACCAGCTTGTCCATATAGCGGATGGCCTGCATCGTAGGCTCCTTGATATCCTCCACCCGTACGCCGCAGATAAGGCCCGTAACTAGCCTCCGTTTCGGATTCAGCTTAGGCGCCTTCTTAAAGAATGTTTGGAGGTCCGTACCTTTCTTAATCTGCACCTCGAGCCCCTTTTGCGTATATCCAGTCAGCCAGCAGAGGACCTCGTCGAGCTCCTTCTTAGTCCTACCCTTCCTCTTAACCTTGGTCAGATACAGGCCATAGATCAGCGCAAAGCTGTATGCGTACACTCGCTCCAGAGTCTTCTTGCTTGCGGGCTTCATGACTTAGCCACGGCGGGCAGCCTCGATGGCTGCTATATCAATCTTCTGCATCTGCATCATCGCGTCGAAGGCGCGCTTGCCCTCCGCACCCCCAGCTGCAATAGCATCGGTTAGGGCACGCGGCGTTATCTGCCACGAGACTCCCCAGCGATCCTTACACCACCCGCACGCACTCTCTACGCCGCCGTTCCCAACAATTGCGTTCCAATACTTATCAGTCTCTTCCTGGTTATCAGTAGCGATCTGGAAGGAGAACGCCTCGCTCTGCTTAAAGGCGGTGCCGCCATTCAATCCGATGCAGGGGATACCAAAGACGGTGAACTCGACCGTGAGCACGTCGCCCTCCTTACCGTCGGGGAAGTCCGAAGGCGCCTTATAGATAGCCCCCACCTTACTATCAGGGAACGTAGCTGCATAGAACTCGGCTGCCGCCTGCGCATCTCTGTCATACCAAAGGCATATTGTGTTTTTTGGTTGTGTGTTCATGATAAGGAGCATTGTAACAAATCGTCTATGAAAATTGCCCCGAAGGGGCATTTTTCTGTGAGCGGCACCCTGCCGTGGCAGGTGCACTTGGATTTTCTAGAACGCTTCGCGTTAAGAAAAATCTCGGCGGAGAGGGAGGGATTCGAACCCTCGAAGAGGTTTCCCCCTTGCTGGTTTTCGAAACCAGTGCGTTCGACCACTCTGCCACCTCTCCAGGTTTTGCTCCGTGACGAACTGTTCGATTCTAGCATTTCGGGGCCAAAATGCTATATTTCCCACTGAGGCCCTATCGTCTAACGGTTAGGACACCAGCTTTTCAAGCTGAGAACCCGGGTTCGACTCCCGGTAGGGTCATGCAGACAAACCAATCCCATCGCGGTGGAATAATCATGCAAATACTGCCTGGCATTACCTCCCCTCATATAGTTGAGCTACTATTAAGAAAGAGGTTACCTTGGGTGATCTGTCGTTTGAGTGGCGTCCCTCAGCGACATATAATGTACGCAGCATATGGATTTATCGCTCCTAAAGGTCAAGATAAAACAACTAATCGGAAAGGTCGGAACGATTCTTAAACTCAATGCCTTAAATAACAACAGGCTTGATATAGAGATAACAAAGGAAAAGATTGAGGCAAAGATAGAGGCTGACTCTATTATTGGACAAATCGGCCAGCTTAATCAGACCCACACAGAAATTGGGAGTATTAGTGTGGTTTTACAGGGCGATCAGTTACCTGAAGATATTAAGCAGTTGCTTGGCGTTGCACAACCCGAAGCTCCACTTCTTCCGGCCTCTCCTGAATCAACAGGCGGTGACGTTCCAGTTCCAGGTAACGCAAGAGCAAAGAAGCTTAAGGTCTTGCTAGAGAATTTCGTTAGCGAGCATAATGAAGACCAAACCTTTCTTCTTGGAGTTGGACAACTCCTATTTTTTTACAGGCATCGCTCAAACATAGATTTTTCTGAAGCAGAACTTATTTTGTTGCTTCGCTCTTCGCTCAAGCACGGCTTTCCTTTTTGGTACTGGTCGTTTCTTTATCGTGAAAAATTCAGTAATGTAATTCCTCTAATAAAAGAGAGCTACAAAACGAATGACGTAAAGATCCGTATCGAACTAGTTCGTGTTCTAACAAGATTTACTGAAACTGCTGAGGAGCTATGTGCTCTTGCGGAAACAGAAAAGAATGAAGAGATTCTTGGCGCTATGGTTGCCGCATTGTTTGAGGGGAAAAACGAAGACCACGCGCAACGTGTTATTTCCAATGCAATCTCCCGTCGGTTAGTACCTAGGGTTGAGCTCGATCGGATTAAGCTGCTTAGTGCGGAACTGGGCGCGAGTGAAAAAAGATTTCTAAGACAGATTGTTATTGACGGATGGCCTGAGGAAAAAGTATTTGCGTTGAATTTGCTTAGCGTCTCTCCTTCGCCCGATGACCTTCATGTGATTGAAAATGTAATTGATAATTTGCGATATCCGAAAGCTGTAGTTAGTGCACTACATTGTGTTTCTCGCATTGGCAGAACAGGCAAAATTGAAGTGATTAAAAAGCTGATAGATGAGACAAGATCTGAAGAGATATTCATGCAGGCTTTGGAGGTACTTGCTCTACTTAAGGAAAAGAGCGCGTTCCCAGCCCTTTTTGACTTAGTAAAAAAACCGGAAAGCGTTCATTGGCGGCTGACTGATTTAAATACTTGGACCTACGGCAGGAAGCTTGATGAAGCGGCCGTAGGCACATTTGATAAAAGTCATTACGAGTTGGTTGTAAAGGAGATTCTTTCAAAAAAGATTTGGGATGAAAACTGGGGCCTCTATGCATGGAGACCCCTGCACTTCCTTAAGTCTATAGAAGACCCCGAGGTGCGCTCTTTAATAGAGGTCGAAACCCGATTAAACGAAATGCCAGAATGGCGCGAAGTAGTTGAGGGTAGTAGGGGGGATCGAGAGATTGAGATAAGTGACGCTTCATCCTTGGTGGCTAAAGTTGGTACTTCAGATTTCGCTTTATCTGAACGATCCTTTAAGGCTTTATGGAAGCTCATTCCTTCATCAGAGGCTTTGGATTACCAAGAATATATTGAGAACTTGAGGATGGACCTGGCTGAAAGGTTAGTCGAGATTCGTAAGGATGAAACACTGCCACCTGAACAAAAAAACTTATTGAAGAATGACTTGGACTACTTCCTTGGAGATAACACGCTTGCTTTTGGAGACCTGAGAACTGCTGGAAGTGTCTCACGTGGCAAAAAAAGGGATGATGAAAAGAGTAAATTGGATAGACTGATAGAAGATATAAGTAAATTTGATTCTATTGAGAGCAGCTTCGTGGCTTTTGTTCTGACAAGCCAGAATCAGAGAACGTATGATTTCTTGATCACTCAGATCGGAAGACCTTTCGAGAAATTGTATTCCACTCTATCTGCGAAGTGGGGTGAGGTAGATAAGACACAGCTTAAACCATTACTTGATAGCATAGTGAACAACAACCCCAACATCCTCATTAAATTGCGAGCTATTGAAGCGGGTTTAAGAATCGGAATATTTGACCGAGAGGAAGCACGGCTTACGGTTTTGGATGCACTTATGCCTGTTCGAGAGAAGCTCAAAAAGGAAGGTCGCGTGAATGAGAATAGCTTTATAACGCAGATTGCCTACAACTCATGCATAAATACTTTGGCGGAAATTGGAAATCCAAATGATCTGCACTTCATTGAAGAGTCAGCTAACAGAGAACTAATAGTCTTTAGGAGCTACGCAAACTTTTCTGATATTCATAGCATTGAGGCGATTGAAAAGCTTCTAAATGTAATAGAGCTCACTACAGATGAAAAGGACATAAAATACGCACGTTTGGCCCTTGATAGTCTTGATTACAGATGGTCAGCAAAGGTGCTGGGGTTTGAGGCAAGTTAGTGGGGAATGGTGTCAGATACTATGTGTAAATGAGAAGAGAGTTTCGCTTCAGTGCGAAGGTACAGGTATATCCAGGCCCGGGAGGGTGGAGGGTGGTGGCTTTGCCAAAGCTTGCGTCGGTGCGGATAGGGGCGCGGCGGGGGAGGAGGAAGAAGAGTTGGAACTTCTTTAATGTATCCACCACCATCGGCAAGACGACATGGACTAGCAGCCTCTGGCCGAAGCAGAAGGAGGGCGTGTATCTCATCGTCATCAAGAAGCCCGTACTAAAGAAGGAGGGGATTATGGACGGCGACAAGGTCAGCGTAACGATCACCTACTAGCCGTTTGCTACACTGATAGTATGGACAAAATAAAGATAGAGAATCATACGTTCGGCTTCGGAATCTGGGTTATCGGATGGCTCTTTACTATCGGATACCTCAAGCTCGCATTTTGGAACGGAGTACTCGCAGTTATCGTCTGGCCGTACTTCCTCGGCGTCTCGTTTAGTTCGGTACTGTGAAGCTGCTACTCACATCCAGCGGATTCATTGGGAGCACCTTGGAAAAGGACTTTTGGGAGCTCGTCGGCGACCGCAAGAACCTAAAGGTGGCAATCATTCCTAATGCTACCGATCCTATTGAGTGGGTTGCCGAAAAGGAGGGCGACCCGGTAAGTGCATATGTAGCGAGGCTGACACGCGGAAATGATGTGAACTATGGAAAAGGGAAGGACTATGACTACTTCAAAAGCAAAGGCTGCGAGGTGGTCATTGTCGACCTGAAGGAGGATTCCGCAGAGGTGAGGAGAAAGCTCGAGAGTGTCGACATAATCGATGTGTGGGGAGGCGACGGTAACTGGCTACTCGATTGGGCAAAGAACGCGAAGTTGGACACGTACCTCAAAGAGATATTGGACAAGGGTGTGGTGTATGTCGGCGCGAGCGCGGGGAGTTGTCTACTCACGCCAGACATTGGCCTCGGTTGGTGGACTCCGGAATGGAAATCGGATCATATAGGACTAGGAGTCGTTGATTTTACAATCGCCCCTCATCAAAAGGAAAGTGAGCTGGCAGAGAAAGTGCAAAAATATACCGAGCAGAGAAAGCAACTGCAGACAATAATCGATTTTCCTTGGAAGATATATCTACTCCAGGACGACCAAGCGATTAAGGTTGATGGCGATACAGTTGAGCATATTGGGGAAGGGGAACGAAGGTCGATCTAAGCTGAAGTAGCAGCTGCGAGCGATGATAGGATGTACTCATGATCAGTCAGCAGCTCTTGGAGCATGCACGCGAGCAACTCGCCGCTGGCGTGTCGCCCGAAGCGCTCGAGCAAGAGCTACTGAAGCATGGTTGGGCAGCAGATGGTGTTAAGGAGGCAATCACGGCTGCGTCGAACTCGACGATCATAACTCCGCGTATCACGCCACTCCCGGCGCACGCTGCGGTGCCTCAGATGCCCGCAATGACGGGTGGGCGGGGTGGCGAGTGGATGCTACTTACCGGCATTGCGGTAGGAATTGGCGCGCTTATGTATTGGGGCCTCAGTATGGTCGTACCGCCGGAGCTATCGCTCTTTACGCTATTCGAGCCAGAGGCACAGGGTATGTGGTTTTACTTCCTTATCCCGGGTGTTGTTATTGGCCTACTTGCGCTCGGCGCGAGCTCCGTGTGGGGTGTGCGAGTCATCTGGGCTGAGGGTAAGCCGATACACGGGTTCCTGCTCGGAGTGTCGGTGTACCTCCTGCTCCTCTTTGGAATAGTAGAGGCAGCGCAATACGCCGCAGCGCAGTATGCAAACACACTTCCTGAAGACGGACCTTTTGTTGTTGGACTCATGTTCTCTAGCTCGTTTCTGTACTCGGCGCAGATCTTTTATGGCCTCCTCGTCATACTGATGCTGGTGCTGATTGTTGCCTCGCGTCGAAGGCAGCGCGAGCCGCTAAAAAAGCGCGCGCCGTGGGTGGTGTATGCACGCGGAGCTATTATCGCTGCTGGTGTAGTACTAACGCTGTACGTGTTCGGTGCAGCAGCGCCGGTAGCTCTCATAACTGGAGAGCAGTGGGTGTGCAATGCCGTGTACCCAAAGCAGATTAAGACGAGGTGCTTCCTAACCAACACTGCAACCCTAAGCGAGACCTCTGCACCATCTGGCGAATTTGTTATCGAGAAGAGTGGCTACGCAGAGATCAAGGACCTGCACGATATTGGAGGCAAGCTGGCATACGCGTTCGAGAACGATGACGGAACGTCCGGCGTTGTGTACGACGGCAAGGTGGTGAGTGGCGCGTATAGCAAAGTAGGAATACTGCCTATCGAGGACCTGGGCGGCAAGCTGGCATACGAAGCGATAAAAGGCGATAAGACGATAATAGTCTACGACGGCGACGAGTACGGACTGGAGTACGACAGAGCACATAGCCCTACCCTAGTTGGAGGCAAGCTGGCGTTCCTCGCGCAGAAGGGGACAGTGCGCCCCGACATTAAGCAGGTAGTGGTGTGGGACGGCAAGGAGTATGGCACCGAGTACGCGGGCACAGGCAACATTATGGATATCGACGGCCAGCTGGGATATCAGGGGGGTACGCTCAATAATCAGTATCTTGTTGTAGGAGATACGAAGTACGGACCGTACCAGTTCATCAGCTGGACCAAGTACGAGGGTGGGCACACAGTGTCGAAGGTGAGGAAGAACGATGAGCAGCTGTACCTCGTCGACGGAGTGGAGATAGGCAATACGGACTACGACTACCTCACCGACATGTACGCATTTGTTGATGGCAAGTTTGCGTTCGCTGGGGCAAGGAACAAAGAGCTGTTTGTTGTGTACGACGGCAAGGAGGTAGGAGTCGGAAGCGGGTCATCAGAGGTCGGGCCATTCCGCATTAACAACAAGCTCGCATACATCGACGTAAATGTCGACGGGACAGCGCAGCTCTTCGTCGACGGCGTCGCGACGGGGCCGGTCTTCGAGGACCGAGTTAACAATGTTGCCGTTTCAGAGCAGGGCAAGGTGGCAATACAAACAGAGAGCGAGACCAAGGAGATGGCGGTGTATATCGATGGCAAGGAGGTGTACCGCGGCAAGGGCGGCAACCCGTTCGGCTTCTTCGGCGAGCGGCTGTTGGTGTGGGTCAAGGAGGACGGGCTCGACGGACTTTGGATCGACGGCAAGGTGGTTGGTAAGGGCTTCTTCGGCTTTAGTTATATCGAACTCGTGAATGGGAGGTTCGTCATAGTGGGGAGTGTCCGCGTGGGTGACAAGATAGAGAGGTCGCTCCTTATAGAGCAATAACCGCTTCATTGACGGAACATCTGAAGTTGGTAGTATGTCCAATAATATGGCTTGGACGATGCATGAAGGTGTGCTCCACGGGCCCCACCAGGAGGCAAATCTTGTGTACGAGCTATGGTGCATGGCGGACTGTGGCTATACAGCCGCAGATGGCCCCGAGCCGGACGAGTGCCCGCGCTGTGGCGAGGGCGACGTGGTGCGTCGTGTTAAGCAGTAGTCCTGTCATGGCAGGCCTTTGCGAGCGTCCTAAAGATAGGACATGAAAGCGCTTTCCATTGTTGGCGGAATAGCACTACTCCTCTTTATTGCGGGAGTCTTGGCATACACAGTGTCGGATCCGAACACTGGTGGGCCGGTATCAAACACAGATGATGCGGCTATTCGCAAAGTCGTAATGGAGTTCGGACTGAAGATGAAAGAGGTATCACTGCTTGCTACAACTGCTGATCGCGAGGCAGCAATGATGGAGCATTATGGCCTGTACGTCACACCGGAGTTGAGGCTGGCATGGGCACCGGAGGGAGCTGAGGCGCTCGGTAGGTACACATCGAGCCCGTGGCCCGACAGCATCAACATTGTCGAGGTACGTCAGCAGGGCGATGGGTATAGGGTCGAAGGCAATGTGCTGGAGGTCGCTAACTCGGCCGAAGGCAGTGAGCCCGAGCCTGTGGCCACGTATCCGGTGAGCCTCCGGATGGAGAAGCGGGGCGAGGCATGGATGATTGCAGAGGCTATTAAGGGCGCGTACAGCGAGCTCCCGCACCGGCAAGTAGTAATCGGCTTTTGGGAGTGCCTGCCGAGCGGGGATACGAGCGGGCCGCAGACGCTGGAGTGCGCGCTCGGAATTGCTATCGATCAGTCGGACGGACATATGGCCATTGATACCTCGCTCATGTCTACATACCCAGCAGACTTTCCGACTGGAACCAAGGTGCGGGTGAGTGGCGTAGTGACCCCTGCTAATCAGCTGAGTAGCGAGCAGAAGTACGACATCGACGGCATCATCCGCGCCACGACGATTGAGAAGATCTAGCTCATGACGCCACTGGCGGTTTGATACACTGTAGGGGTATGGAAATAAACTATATCGCCATAGTGGTTGCGGCAGTAGCGCAATTTATTGTAGGAGGGATCTGGTACATGCCACTTTTTGGCAAGATGTGGGGAGAGATGCACGGGTTTGATAAGGTCGCGCCCGAAGTACAAAAGCAGATGAGCAAGGACATGATGCCACTCCTTGTGGTGCAGGCATTCTTGGCACTCGTGACGAGCGCAGTCTTTGGCATCCTCGTTGCGTACATGACACTTCCGCAGGACTGGACCCTATGGTGCCTCGCAGCACTTTATTGGCTCGGCTTTGCGGCTCCATCCCAAGTCAGCTTAGTTATCTTTGGTGGCACAGAGCCGAAGTGGGTGGTTAAGAAGACGTTGATCGCAATCGGAGGCTCGCTGCTCTGCTTCCTCGCGATGGCAGCAGTCTTCGTACTCCTTGGCTAATGGGTCTGCGGTGCCGAAGGAGGCAATACTGAGTGCGATTTGATCAGGTCGAATAGGTACACACCGCTTGCTAGGAAGAGCAGTGCGGTATGCACGGCCATCCCGCCAGCAAAAGATGACTCGAAGTAGAGGATCGGGAGTGACGCAAGATTGCCAATTATCGCTAGGCTTCCGGCCACTATTAGGAACGAGGGGAGCAGTAGTGCAGTAGCTAAAGGCATGCGAGCGCCCCAAACAAGCAATCCACATGCAGCAGTGCTACACAGAAAGCTGAGGAGCGTTACTGGCGAGGATGTGAGCGGGACCCACCGCCATGCATCCGTAGTGGGGAGTGATGGTATCAGTCCAAAATAGTATGCGATCTCAGAAGACATTCCCGCAAGGATTGAGCCTACAATTAATATTGCCGATAGTGCGCTAATAGCCCAGAACCATATGCGTATACTGCCGGATGTTTTATGTGTTGTTACAGCAATTTTGGCTAGCAATAGTGTTGCGCCACTAAGTATAAAGAGTATTGCGGTAGGAAGTTTCATGCTCGTCTCGAGGGGGCCAAAGTGGGTGACGGTCGGCATGTACCAGATCCAACTAATAGCAACCAGTAGTCCTACCGCGCTTACCATCCAAGGCACGGTTGCGAGGAATCTAACGTGGTTCATATATGCTCAGTATAGCGTGGCTTGAAAATTTGATACCCTGGCCTGTATGAGTCCCGCGCTACTCAAGAAGGCGATACTGCACCTAAGGAAGGACGTGCGCCTGAAGGGTATCGAGGCGCACCGGCCCGAGTTCACCCGGTCACGCGATCCGTTTGAGGCGCTCTGTCGCGCTATCGTGGGGCAGCAGCTCTCAGTCAAGGCCGCGGCGACTATCTACGCGCGCTTCGGTACCATATATGGTACTGCGCCAACGCCGCGAGCAGTCAGCAAAACACCAATTGCAAAACTGCGAGCAGCTGGACTCTCGGGGCAAAAAGCGTCCTACGTCCAGGACCTGGCACGGAAGTTCCTAGACTGCACCATAGAGCCAAGCAAGTTTGGCAAGATGACTGACGAGGAGATACGCGCGCACCTAGTTGCGGTAAAGGGGATAGGACGCTGGACCGCAGACATGTTCCTCATGTTTACCCTCCACAGGCCGGACGTGCTGCCAACAGGGGACCTCGGCATACAAAAGGGGATGCAAAAGGTCTTTAAGCTTAAGAAGCTCCCAAGCCCTGACCAGATGCAGAAGCTGGCCGCCCCATGGGCCCCGCACCGCTCCGTTGCCTGCTATTACCTATGGCACCTGCTTGACAAACAAGCATAATATGATAGTGTAACCACTGCGTAATTAGCAAAGTAAGATGTACATATGAGCGACGAAAGTTTGAATAGGTGGTTCAGGTTCCCAAGGGTTGGTGCATGGGCCGTAGGTGGTGTTGCACTTGGTGTAGTAGCAAATTACCTTTTTGAGGTAGAGGGCATCCTACTACCAATCATTGGCGGCGCAGTTGGATTAGTTAAGGGAGTAGCGGACGAGCAGGGGCGCAACCTTTAGCATAAGAAGAGCAGGAAGGGCCCGAAAGGGCCTTTTTTGTATGTGATACATTGCGGGCATGAAGCTATATAGGTTTAGCCCGATCGCCGACAAGGCGCAGCTACTAGAGGCTATAAAGGCAGCCCACCTTGGGTGCTTCCGCCTCTGCAAGCAATCCCTCGGGCACTACCTGCCTATAGCGGGGAACATGGGCATCTTTTGCCACTACGACGAGGAGTATGAGCGATTGATTGCTATCCGCAAGGAGATGGCAGAGACTTCTAACAACTTCAACCAAAAGTACTTCAAGCTCCACGAGCCGATAGTCATTCCTGCTGAGGGCGACGTGCCTGAGACGACATACACGTACCTATATATCCGCAGGCCGGACCCATATCGCGCGCAGATTGGTGACGTCGACTTTGTGCTTAGTGTAGAGGAATATGCAAAGCTAAAGGAATCGCTCCAGAGCGGCACCAAGATCAAGGGCGCACGAATCTTTGAAAGAGCGGACCTCGACATGGTGGAGTTGCACGACCCAGACATCGACGCACTAGCATACATCAACGTGCAGTCTATGGCCGAGGCGGTGCGAGTCAAGCTCTCTGACGCGACCAATCTCTAAGCTTTCTTATTCCAGCCAAGTTTATCGAATAGCCAGTCCTTGTACACATTGAAGTGCTGCATCACCTTCTGCTTCACCTCCTTGTAGTTGGTAGGGCCGACCAGGCGACCAGCATAGGCATTCTTGAACTGGAAGTACGCCACAATGCCTGCGGTGACGTATATAAAGTCCAAGAGGAGTCCGTCGAGTACGTGCCCGCTGATCCAATCGATAGCAAAGATGGTAGCAGCGAGCCCCGCCCAGCCTATGCCAGAAACAACGCAGCCTGCGCGCTCTAAGGTACCCAGCGTGCGGCCGGATACTACCGCGAGCTCGGGTTTTACATCAGAGGGCTGCACACCGCCATGGTGTTGGTGGTGGTCATGCCCCGCGTGAGCTGTGCGCACAACACCCTCGCGTTGACAATCGAGACAGAACCGCGGAGCACTCTCCGCCTCTATCGGTATAGATATGTCCGCAGAGTGCCCGCGCTCCGAACGGGGCATCTCTTTGTCATTGCCACCGTGCAAGCCCTCGCGATCCTCCATGCTAGCTAGTCTTTAGGGCGATATAGATATCCTCGAGCGCCTTGACGGCATCGCCTGCAGCAATGTTGTTTTGGTGATAGAGCGCCGTAGTGCAGTCGCCTGCGGCCCAGATGCCGCTCGCGGATGTGCGCTGGGTCCACGGGTCGATAACCACGCGGCCCTGCTCGTTTAGGTCGACGACACCCTTCAGATACTCAGTAGATGGGATAAGGCCGATCTCTACGAAGATGCCACCTGTAGCAAGCTCATGCTCTCCGGATGCGTCCTTGTAGGTAAGTGACTTAACAAACTTCTCGCCCTTAACCTCTACTATCTCCGTATTAGGAATCGCTGTCATCTTAGGGTCGGCCGTAACCATCTTGACCGTTACAGGGTCCGCGCGGAAGTCGCTACGAGCAAGCAAGGTTACTGACTTGCAGTAGGCGAGTAGCTGCGCCGCTGTCTCAAAGGCGGCGTTCCCACCACCAATCACTGCTACGTCGGCGCCACTGAATAGGGGACCATCGCAGGTCGCGCAGTAGGTGAGGCCCTTGTGCTCGTATTGGTCGGCGCCAGGCGCGTCGAGCTTGCGGCGCTGGCCGCCAGTAGTAACAAGGATCGTGCGGGCCTCAAACGACTTGCCCGTACTAGTTCCGATCAGGAAATGGTCACCCTGCTTCTCCACCTTGGTAACCCGAGTACCAGTGATGATTGTCACCACATCGCCCGCATAGGTGCGTACATGTTGCTCTAGGATCTTGGCCAGGTCGGGGCCGGGGATGTGCGGCGTGCCTATCCAGTTCTGTACGTCAGCTGAGTCGATAGACTGGCCACCAAAGTTTTCAGTAATAAGAACAGTCTTCAGGAGCTTACGAGCTGCATAGACGCCTGCTGCGCATCCTGCTGGGCCGCCTCCAATTATTGCCAAATCAAACATGTCCTTGCAGTGTAGCGCGCGGACATGAAACTAAAAAGTAGGGGATATCCCCGCTTAGTGCAGCAGGTCGTTCTTGCCGGGAGACGTATGATCGTCTCTAAATTCCTCGTGGTCGTCAGCAGGAAGGTGGCTCGCCCAATACCACCCGAGGGCAACAATAAGAGCGCCCATGACAACGCCTGACCATATTAGGACCTCGCCGAGGTCTGCTGCTTCTGGAGCTGCCATCTAGCTCTTTTTGTTACGGCGAAGGAATGCTGGGACGCCCCACTCGTCATCCTCATCGACTGCTTTTGGCGCGGTCTCCTTGGGTGCCGCTATTGGCGGTACTGCCTCCTCATCCTTCGGACTCATAACGGAGTTGTAGAGCTTGCCGACAGCGCCCTCGTCGTCCTTCTTCTCCTTCTTAACAGGCATCTGGAAGAGTGGCGTGCGGCTCTGTGCGCCTTCCTCTGGGAACCCGGTAGCAATAACCGTGACGCGGATCTCGCCCTTCCTCAGGCGCTCGTCCTTGGATGAGCCAAAGATGACCTTGGCGTTCTTGTCGATAGACTCGGTAACGATCTGCGCTGCTGCCTGGACCTCGAGGAGGCCGAGATCCTCGCCACCTGCGATAGACAAGAGGACGCCCTTCGCGCCATTGATCGAGATGTCGAGGAGGGGAGAGTTGATAGCGAGGCGTGCAGCTTCCTCGGCGCGCTTGTCGCCGGATGCAACGCCGACACCCATAAGGGCCGAGCCGGCGTCCTCCATAACCGCCTTGATGTCGGCGAAGTCGAGGTTGATAGAGCCTGGGGTGGTGATTAAATCAGAAACACCCTCGACTGCCTGGCGCAGCACCTCGTCGCACATGGCGAACGCAGAGCGGACCGTGGTCTCCTTATCAACAACAGCGAGGAGGCGATCGTTCGGAATCACGATGAGCGCGTCCACTTCCTTACGCAGTTCGTCGAGTCCCTGCTCTGCAAGGCGCATGCGCTGCTGACCCTCGAACGAGAACGGCTTTGTAACAACTGCAACAGTGAGTGCACCGCTTTCCTTGGCGATGCGCGCGATAACAGGGGCCGCACCGGTGCCGGTACCGCCACCCATACCGCCTGCAATAAAGACCATGTCGGAATTGCGGAGAACGTCCTGGATCTCTGACTGCGTCTCCTCTGCTGCGCGCTTGCCGACTGCAGGGTTCATACCTGCGCCAAGGCCGCGTGTCAGATTCTTGCCAATGTGGATCTTGGTGCGCGCTGCTGATTGCTGCAAGTCCTGTGCGTCGGTGTTCACCACAACAAAGTCCACGCCCTTCACTTTGGACTGAACCATGTGATTAACGGCGTTCTTGCCTGAGCCTCCAATACCTACGACGCGGATGCGTGCGGATGACTCAAGTTCTTGGTGGATTTGGGGCATAGGTTAGGGATTCAATAAGTCCACTCATCATAGAGTAAAAGGGGGCTGGGCGCCAACCCTTGACTTTCCGGCGTAACCGTTATAGGGTTCAGCGGGTATCTATAATACAGATTAACAATTAATCAAGCTTTTAAAGCAAAAACATGTTTTCAGCACCAGAAGCAGTACAGGAAGCAGCGCCAGTAGCAGCAGCGCCTGCAGCAACTCCGGTTGCCGAGTCGGGGTTTATTACCCATGATCCAGCAGGCCACCTCGAGCTCAACTTTGGGGTCGTCGACCTCAACAATTGGACGCTTGGAGAGCTTGGCGTTGCCGCGATACTCTTTGGCATAGTTCTTGGGTTGAACGCAGGTAACTCACATGAGTTGAAAGGCACACAAGGAAGTATCGCAGGATTAAGCGGCTTTGTAGGCGTCATGGGAGTACTTGCACACGCAGTCGGAGTATAAAGAATGCCACAACAAAAAATCCCACCGCGAGGTGGGATTTTTTGTTAGGGGAGGAACTGGCGGAGGAACGAACCAACTGACTTGCCAAAGTGGGCGGCAGCGGCCTTGAAGTGTGGTCCGCCGATGCCATCGGCACCGGTCAGGCCCCAGATGGTGAGGCCATAGGCAACTGCCCAGGTAGAGTCCTTGATCTTCGCATCAGACGGGATCTGCAGCGATGCGATCTTGGAGTGGAGCTTCAGCGAGTGCTCGGCGATCTCCTTGATAGGGCCGATACCTGCACCACCTCCGCTCAATATTATTCCAGCAGGGAGGAGCTGGTCCTTGCCGAGCTTCTTCAAGTGGTTATCAATAAGCTCGAATATGTCGGTGAGCCTCGCAGCGAGGATGTCGTCTAACTTCTTTTTTGGATAGGTAGTGTGGGTGATAGCACCGAGCTTCAGCTGCTCAGCTTCCTCGAGGGAGATACGGAGCCCAAGCGCGATATCCTTGGTGATATCCATCGATCCGATGCGGAAGACCTTCACTGATACGGGAATGCCGTTATCAAAAATAACTATCGATACTGTTTCGGAGCCGATGTTAGCAAGGACGCACCCTGCCTTCTTCTCTGCGTTTGACAAGGAGACGATAGAACCTGCAAGCGGGGAGGCCATCACGTCCGAGACGCCAATGTTGGCAGCCTCGACCGCGTCCACCATATCTGCGACGTGCTGCTCTAGGCAGGTAACGTACAGTGTCTCGACGCCGAGCTTGGTACCCTTCATGCCTTGCGGGCGGCCCATTACCTCCGTGCCATCGACAGTGTAGGCGAGTGGGACGGTGTGGAGGACGCGGCGATTTTGGAAGCGGACCGTAGCGTGGTCCCTAGCCACATCTATAGCTTTCTCGATATCCAGGTCTGTTACCTCGGCGTCCGCACGTGCGATGATGGTCTCGCCCTTGCCGCGCACCTCATCGAGTCCGATGCCGCCTATCGAGAGGAACGCGTCGCGGATACGGACCCCGGCGACCTTCTCTGCTTGGTTTGCGGCGACACGTATCGCCCGAGCCACATCGTCCACATTGACTATGTAGCCATGGCGGAGACCCTTTGATTCCGCGCAGCCGGTACCTATGATGCGGGGGTAGCCCTTAGTTCCCTCATCTCGCGCGACGACGACGCGCACGCTGTGCGTGCCGACGTCGATTCCCACTGCGATCCGTCCTGCCATTTGTTTTTTCTGAATCACGCGGATGCACGAGGCCAAAACGGCGACAGTACTTGCGCTCCTCAGATTCCATTATACGCCCGTGATCGAGCCCTCGGAGGTGCAGCATGCCGTGGATAACAAGAAAGGGGAGATACTGGGCTGCGGCCATGCCCCACTCTTTGGCATGACTTGCAACCTCCGACTTGCACATAATGATCTCGCCCGAATTCTTGGAAAGTGGGAACGAGAGTATGTCGGTAGCTTTGTTGATCTTCCGGTGCGCGCGGTTTAGCACCTTCATCTTTGCCGGTGTGACGTAAGCGACTGATAGATCAAAACGCCGTCCTAGGACGGCGTTTTTGTATTTCGTAATTGTTGCTGCCGAGAGCACGGTTAGCGGCGTGGGCCGCGTATTACCTCCTTGATGAGGCCGAGGCGCTCCTGCTCTGCCTGTGTCTCCTTCTTGGTGATGCGGCGGATAGCGGACTTCTTGCGCTTGGTCTTGGACTTGAGGCGGTCATGGTAGCGAGCGCCCTTAACCCTACGGATGATACCCGCGCCCTGGACGCGCTTCTGGAATCGGCGGATGAGGGACATCGAGTTCTCTGTCCCACTCTTTACGACCGTAACATTAATCATGACCTGACTAGTTAACCATAGCCTTAGCCCTTTTGCAATCCAGATACCCCTGTCCCCACCGAGAAAGTCCTTCTTGAAAAACTCATCCAAAAAGGCTATTATGGGTGGGTCTTTCGGTTTTGGTTAACCGAGAGGGAATCACATCCAAGGGCAACCCTCCGCGAGGAGGGTTGTTTCTATTTAGGGCTCTTATCGTCGCGGTGCCGTAGCTCCCGTCCCCAGATATCCTCCTCCAAATCCAGAACATCGAAATAGCCATCGGCGCCGGTCCGCAGCTCCTGCGAGACATTGTTCTTAGAGGAGAAAATATACACCTTCTTGCTGTTATTTCTTAGATAAGCTACTAGAGCAAGAAAGTCAGAGTCGCCTGTAAACAGGACAGCAGTTTCATACTTAGATCTAAAGTGCATCGCGTCGATTGTCATTTCGACATCCATGTTCCCTTTTTCTTCTACTGACTCACCGTGCTCGTTCGTCACTGTAATCCGCTTCAACTCCTTCTTCCTGACGGTAAACTTTAACCCCTTTTTGAGGTATGTGTAGAATTTATGCTTCCCTTCAGTACTGTACGATCTGGTGCCCTCGGCCGGATAGGCAGTATAGTACAGAACGTGCATCTCGGTTCCAGAGAACTTGGCCTTTATGAAAGCGGTGAGTTTTGCATAGTCTAAGAATCTACCTTTTGCCTTCTGTGCAGCCCAAAGGTTGGAGGCATCTATGAAGACATCAATCCTGTTTGCCACCGACCCACTATACTCCTCAGTAAGATGACTGAACAACTGACCCCCGTTCAATGGGCAGTCCCGTAATGGATGCGATTGTGTCTACTGGCGGTGGCGCATCTATCCAAGTTGGTGAAGATGGATTGGTATCCAGGAGCGCGCCCCCGATGATAAATACAATTGATAGTATGCCAAAAAACAAAGGTACCCCCCTAAAGCTTTCTGAGTCAAATTACTAGACCCTCAAGGTCTGATGAATACATGACATTGGATGTCGTGTAAGAAAAGCGAAGTGCTAGAGTAAAGCCATGGCGCTACTAAGCTATGACGAGTATGTACAGAGCCATCATCAGTGGCCCTATACCTACATCATACGGAAAGGGGACCAGGCACTCTACTACTTTGGCGAGGCGCACTCGTTCGACCCGGCGCACCCTGAGTGGCAGGTGCTAAAAAAGTTTTGGGCCGAGTTCCTTAAAGAATCTGAAGGCAAGGACAGGATTGTTTGTATCGAGGGCGGCGTGGGACATCGGCAGGGCGCAACAACTGAGCGTGACTCGATACTGCAAGGCGGAGGGATGGGACTCAGCGAGTTTAATGCAGAGGCTGCAGGTATACCAGTCGTCACTACGGAGCCTCCGGTTACCTACGAACGCGCTGAGCTTGAGAAGTTGTTTAGTCGCGAGGAGATCCAATATAACTACTTTGTGCGTCAGGCCTATCAGTGGACACAGATGTTAGAGCCGCGAGAGCCGTTTGATGTCTATATGCGGCGCTTCCTGCATTACGAAGAGGAGCGTAGCGGTTGGGCCGACTTTGACTTCAGTCTTGAAGCGATGCTGAAGTTGCATCGTGAGATGCATGGTAAAGAGCTTGATCTGACAGACACTGACTTTTTGTACGATCTCAATAACCCTGTAGATCTGAAAACAAAAAATAGTCACGTCTCCCGTGCAGAGAGCATAATCCGCGATGAGTATTGCGCCGACGCAATTGCAGGGTACATCAAAAAAGGTACATCGGTCTTCGTGCACTTTGGCGGCACGCACGCGGTGATGCAGGAGCCCCACCTCCGCGAGCTCCTCGCGTAACCCCGAACTATTTGCGGGAGCGGTTGATGGACTGGATCAGCTTATCGACCGTGACTGAGGCCTGCATCTGGGAGGTAGAGGAGCGGACTATGACGGTGTTATCGAGCGCCTCGCGCTGGCCGATGATAGCGATATACGGAACACCGAGCATCTTGGCCCGCTCCATCTGCTCCCGAAGGGTCTCAGCGAGGAGTGCCTGCCGTACAGAGACCCGCGCGCGCCAGAGAGCTTCGAGTAGGGTAAAGGCTTTCAGCTTGGCAGCCTCGCCGACATGGACCACGTAGCATTGCGCTTGCTCGAACTCCTCGTCCAGCTCAACCTCCTGCGGGACAGTGACCGCGATGCCGACTGCGGCGGTGGCGCCGATCTTCTTATTGGCAAACTCGTCAAACCGACCGCCCTCTGCAACTACCGAGCGCACACCTTTCTGCATGCCAGTTACAGCGAAGAGGAGTTCCGACTCGATGCCGGGCGCGGAAGGGAGGTGTGGTGCGAGTGTATACGCGATACCAACTGACTCGAAGAGGGCCAAGGTGTCCATCATGACCTTCCTAGAGTTCTCTGACAGGTAGTCGATGGGGCGCGGCAACCGCTCCCGCAAACTATCATCACTTGCGAGTAGCGCACGGTACGCTGCGTCTGGATCTTTGGTTGCGCTCTCCTTGGTATCTCCTGATAGAGCGTCGCTGTTGCGCTTGAAAAAGGACGTGAGCTCGCGCGTGAAGCGTCTGCGCGACTCACCATCGCCAACAGAGGAGACCATCACTTGGCACTCCTCGAACCCGGAGAGCTCGGCTATCGAGAGCGCGGTCTTGACCACCAGCGCGTGCGAGAGCGAGTGCCGACCACTCGTTACAGAAAAGGTGAGTGTGGTGCCGCCGCCTTTCTTCGTGAGTCCCCATGACTGCGCGGGCTTGCCCCGTGAGATAGCCTCTGTCATCTCATGGGGCTTGCCACCTGCCTGCGCAGGCAGGCCTGCAGGAGTAGCGGAAAGAAGTGCCATCACTGCAGCGGTGTGGTGGTCGACGTCGCCCTGATCCGCGATGGCGCGTCGGCTAAGAGTGATCGCGGGAGAGGTAAATCCGTATGCCGAGGCAACCTGCATTACAGCTTTGTCTAAAGACTCACGACGCGTGCCTCGCTCGAGTGATCTCATCTGGTTTGTAGTGATCCTGGTAATACATCGATCCTGTTCGGTGGAAAGAGGCGGACCAGCGCGCGGCCAACGAGGTCACGCTTTGGCAGCGGGCCCCACACACGCGAGTCAGACGACTCGTCGCGGTTGTCGCCCATGACGAAGTACTCGTCGCCCTCGAGTGTGTAGGTAGCAAACTCGGGACGCACGTTGCTGATGTCGATGAATGACTGATCCAGCACCTCAGGCTCACTGCCATCCTTGCTGACACTAATTGTGTTGCCCTGAATATCGACGGTCTCGCCCGGGAGGCCAATGATGCGCTTGATGAAGTAGATAGATTCGTCCTTGGGGTAGCGGAGTATCACCACGTCGCCACGCTTGGGCTCCTCGAAGCGGTAGGTAAGTTGGTCCACAATCAAATACTCGCCGGTATAGAAGGTCGGCTCCATCGATGCGCCGCGCACAATGAATGGCTGCGCTACAAACCAACGAATCGGAATGACAATAATGAGAGCAATGAGTGCAAAGGAGAGGATGTCGCTACCAATTCCTTTTTCTCCACCAGGCATACGTGCAGTGTAGGCGAGGAGTTGCTTACACACAAGCGTTTTTTTGTGTCATGATGTGTGTATCCATGGCAACACACATTATTGTCGGATTAGGAAACCCGGGAGCTGAGTATGAGGGCACACGGCACAACACAGGACGCATGTTAGTCGAGAGGTTGCACGCGACACACGACTTTGGCGAGTGGAAAACGGAAAAGAAGCCCAAAATGCGCTGGGCGAGGGGTAGTATTGCTGGGAAGAAGGCCACACTGGTAGCCCCCGACACCTTTATGAACAACTCGGGGCAGGCGGTCGCCCACTTTGTGAAGAATAAATCGGGGGCCGGTAACACTATAGTTGTATACGATGATCTCGACCTACCCTTGGGGACTATCAAGATCAGCCACGACCGCAGCTCGGGCGGGCACAACGGTGTTCAGTCTGTAATCCGGTCCCTCAAAACACAAGCATTTGTCCGTATCCGTGTCGGCGTCTCGCCAGCGAGCGCGAAGGGGGTCGCACGGAAGCCAAGTGGGGAGGATAAGGTGCTGAAGTTCCTCCTAGGCAAGTTTACGGGTAGCGAGCTTGCAGAGCTCAAGAAGACCTTTAAGAAGGCGATAGAGGCAGTGGAGACGATAGTAAGTGAGGGCTACCAGGCGGGCATGACAGCGCACAATTAGTGTGGTATAGTCTGGCCGATGGAAAGGTCAGGAGCATTCCTCTCAAGGTGGAACTACCTACTCGGCGGCGCTATGATCGCCAGCGGGGCTTTGTGGGGTGTTATTGAGCAGGATATCAACATCTTCTACTGCGCACTCGGTGCTGGCGCAGTGTGGGTACTCTTTACCGCGATGTCCCAAGCGGCAACAGAACCAGGCTTAACGAGGATGGGCCCACGCGGCTAGTATGCAGACTGATCCACTACCAAAGTTAACTGCGGACTACAATGCGGTAGTAGTGCTTGAAAGTGTTGCTACCAGGCCAGAGGACAAAGCATCTTTCTCTTGGCTGCGGTTTATATACTATTGCGCGATCGCTACGGCTATTGGCGCTGGTGTCACCTACCACTAACAGAATTGAGCGTTTGACAGCGCTAAGCAGCTCGGGTACTCTCCTCTGGATGGGAAAGTTTGATATCAAGAACGAAAACCACCTCGGCATGTTGGGTGAGGTTATGGAGGTCACCAAGCCGCATTACTGGTACGCAATTGCGATAGCCGCTGCCGGTGCTGCAGCTGGCTGGGCCTTTACCGGCGGAGAGCCAGGGGGACCACTTGTTGGTGGGGTAGGAAGCGGACTCCTCGGTCTACTCGCCATCCATTTTATGAAGCGCGCGAATACGATCGCAGCGATTGACGTGATATTGGAAGCGAATCCGGACATGATAGACGAACTGAAAGAAAACCCGGCATAGACCGGGTTTTCTTTTTTCTCGCTGACTTTATTTCTTCGCCTTGGTGAAGGAGAGCGTCATGCGATGCTCCTTCGGCTCGAAGAGGGTAATAGCAAAGGTGTAGGTCTTGCCGAGAGAGAGCGCCTCGCGGAGCTTTGCCTCCGACTCGAACTCTGATACATGCACCAAGCCCGCGACTCCTTCCTCAATAGAGGCGAGCGCACCGTACTTGTTGTACTTGATGATAGCGGCATTCACCGTGTCGTCCTTCTTGTACTTCGTGCTTGCTGTGACCCATGGGTCCTCAGAAAGCTGCTTCAGGGAGAGCGAGATCTTACCGTCCTTGATATCAATGACCTTGACCTTGACCTCCTCGCCGACCTTGGCAAAGACGCGCGGGTCCTCCACCAAGCCCCAGTCGATTTCTGAGATGTGGACCAAGCCCTCCAAGCCCTCGCGTACCTTAACAAAGATACCGAAGTCCACGATGCCAGTTACAGTTCCCTCCAACACGTCGCCGACTGTGTAGTCGCCGGCCAAGACCTCCTTGCCACCGTCGCCACCACCGCGCTCGCTGAAGATCAGCTTGCCCTCACGTGGATCGGCAGTAATAATAGAGACCTGCAGTGTCTGTCCGATCAACTTCTTCAGTTCGTCCAGAATCAAATGCTTCTCGCCGCCAGTGACGCGCGGGTAGTGCTCGGGCTTCAGTTGCGATGCGGGGAGGAAACCTTGGATACCCTGCCATGCAATGATGAGGCCACCCTTGTTGGCGTCCTTGACCATGAGGTCGAACACGGTGCCACCTGCGATCGCCTTTTCCGCGTCGCCCCAGATCATCGCCTGGCGAGCTTCCTTTAGTGAGAGCTCGATATAGCCCTCCTTATTAGAGGTGCGTACGACCTTGGCTGACACAGTGTCGCCGAGTGCAACCTTCTTCAGCACATCACGCGCTGAGAGGTACTCCTTGCCGTAAATAATACCGGTGCCGAATGGGGGCAGGTCGATATACACCTTGCCTGACTGCAGGGCGATAACGGGACCCTCGAGCGTGTCGCCCACAACGGGCGGATTAGCGGACTCCCCTAACAGGGTGTCCATGAGCGTCGGCTCCTTAACTTCCTCTACTTTCTTAGATGCTTTTTTAGCCATGAACCAGTAATCAGGGCGGGTATCCGATGCGTTACCGCAAAGGAGGGTTATTCCGTCCCAAAGTGATTGGTATCTGAGGAGCATAGCACGCTGCGCGTGCCCACTCAAGCTGGGCAGTATCTGTCAGAATCCCGGGTTTCTGACATATTTGACAGGCAGGGGGTGGAACGTACCATAAGCGGTATGGCCGAGGAACCGCCCTTAACGAAGCAGGAGATGGAAGCGGCTACGCGCTTTGTGATTCGTTGCCTCACCCTTGTTGCCGGGGTATACCTCGCGCTCCAGGTCGCGCACGAGTATGAGTTTCTGCCGGACTTTATTGATTTTGGCTCATTCGAATCCCCGTGGTGGAGGTTCGCACTCATTGTATTCGGTGCTGGTCTCGTGACTGGAGGAAGGGGGAAGCGAGGCGGCACTACTCCGAACCCCTAGCTTAAACAGCCCGAGGTCGGACCTCGGGCTGTTTGCAGGTTTGACATGGCTAGGGCGTAGCGCATAATGGCGGCATGGCAGGATTCGAGAATGCACCAAATAGACTTGAGGGTAGCGTTTGGTGCTCGGGGTGCACATCTCGCGTAAGTGCTTTTTCATTGGACGGTGGACAAAGCTGGACCAAGTATGTGCACTCGCCTTGCGACGATGAATAGCACCAACCTCTGATATACTCGACGCATGGTTATACAGAAAGTAGGAGGGTACTGCTTCAAGATCTCTGCAGGTCCAGTCACGGTGGCACTCAACCCGCCAGGGACAAAGAGCAAGCTGAAGGTCAACAAGTTCGGATCGAACTTGGTGATGATTGCCGTGCGGAACGATGATTGGGATGGAGCGGAGACAGCGAGCCACGGGGACAAGGAGCCGTTCGTCATCTCGGGCCCCGGTGCATACGAGGTAGGCGATATCACGGTGTCCGGCTTTGCAACTGCAACTGACTATGATGGCCACAAGGAAGTGGGGAACACGGCGTACGTATTTGAGATGGACGGCATCAAGGTACTCGCGCTCGGTGCGATATCGAATGGAAAATTGCCGCAGGACCTGCGCGCCGAGCTCGACGATATCGGCATCGTGCTTGTCCCGGTTGGCGACGGTACCCTAGATCCGAAAGCCGCGCACGAGCTGGTGGTGGCCTTGGAGCCCAAAATCATAATCCCGTACGGAGTCGGCAAGGATGGCGACGCTGCCGTTAAGGCCTTCTGCAAGGCCGAGGGCGAGAGTCCAAAGGAGGAGGAAAAGCTCACCATTCGCGCTAAAGAAGTCCAAGAAAAGGACGGCGACGTAGTACTATTGGCGTAATGTTCCTCAGTTATATAGAGCGACTGCGCGGGGAGCCGCCAGAGGTGCGGCGGCAGGCAGTCTTTTGGCTGACGACATGGATCGTCGCAATTATCGTGCTTATATATGTGGCGTATCTCTTTTTGGTCCCATCCTTTATGCCGACAGCTGAGCCAGAAAACCTCATAACCCCGCCATACCAAGCCACAAATTAGGCTGATTTTTTGGTCATTGTGTGATAAAATGAGAGGATATGGCCCGTAAAAAGGGAGACGATTCTGTTGACTCTACCGAGGCGGAGGGGGCACCCGAGCGCATAAATGTTATCTCGCAATCGATCACGGATGAGATGCGTAAGTCGTACCTCGACTACGCGATGTCCGTTATCACCAGCCGCGCCCTCCCAGACGTGCGCGACGGACTAAAGCCGGTGCATCGCCGCATCCTCTACGCCATGCACGACATGGGCCTCACCTCGAGTGCCAAGTTCCGCAAGTCAGCAACGGTGGTGGGAGAGGTCTTGGGTAAGTACCACCCGCACGGCGACACGGCTGTGTATGACGCCCTGGCAAAGTTGGTACAAGACTTCACCACCCGCTATCCACTCATCCTCGGGCAAGGCAACTTTGGGTCACTCGACGGCGACAGTCCCGCTGCGATGCGTTACACCGAGGCCAAGATGTCTGCGGTTTCGGGCGAGCTCTTGAGGGACTTGGAAAAGGAGACTGTCTCGTGGCGCCCCAACTACGACTCGAGTAGGAAGGAGCCGGAGGTATTGCCTGCAGCGGCGCCAAATATACTACTGAACGGAACTTTGGGTATCGCCGTTGGTATGGCGACCAACATGCCTCCGCACAACCTCACCGAAGTGGGGGACGCGACGACACATCTTATCGACAACCCCGACGCTGACACCGACGATCTACTCGGATTCATCAAGGGTCCCGACTTCCCAACTGGCGCAGTCGCCTTCAACCAAGCTGATATCAAGCATGCGTACACCAGCGGTCGTGGGCCTGTGGTTGTGCGCGGCGAGGCAGAGATAACCGAAGACAAAAAGGGCAACAGCATCATCGTCATCACCTCTATCCCATACCGCGTCAACAAGGCGGACCTCATAGTCAAGATGGCCGACCTGGTGCGCGAAAAGAAGTTGGAAGGTATTCGCGATATCCGCGACGAGTCGACCAAGGACGTCCGCATTGTTATCGAGATCAAGAACAACGCACAGCCGCAGGCGGTCCTCAACTATCTCTACAAACACACACAGCTCGAGGAGGCATTCCACTACAACATGGTCCTCCTCGTTGATGGCGTCCCCGAGACGCTCTCCCTCTCGGGCATACTCGGGAACTTTATCGAGCACCGCAAGGTAGTTATTAAGCGTCGAACTGAGTACGATCTCAAGATTGCCAAGGCTCGCGAGCACATCCTTCTCGGACTCAGTAAGGCGCTCGACCATATCGACGAGATCATCAAGCTCATCAAGGCAGCCAAGGATGTCCCCGCAGCCCAGCTTGCACTCATGACCAAGTTCAAGTTCTCTGAGCTACAGGCCAATGCGATTTTGGAGATGCGCCTCTCGAAGCTGGCTGGCCTTGAGCGCAAAAAGATTGAGGACGAGCTGAAGGCGGTGCAAGCGCTCATCAAGGAATTAGAGGAGATACTCTCGTCGGCAAAAAAGATATTGGCCGTGGTTAAGAAGGAGCTGGTCGCGCTGAAAGAGAAGTTCGGTGACGACAGGCGTACCAAGATCGTCAAGGGCGGCGTCAAGAACATGAGTCAGGAGGATTTGGTTGCAGACGAGGCAGCGATGCTCACCCTCACTTCGTCTGGCTATATCAAGCGCACCAACCCTGGTGAGTACAAGAAGCAGAACCGCGGTGGTGTAGGCGTCATCGACCTCAACACGAAGGACGAGGACTTCGTCACGCTCTTTTTGGAAGCGTCGACGCACGACCATGTGCTGTTCTTCTCTGACAAAGGCAAGGTGTATCAGACACGCATGTTCGACATCCCTGAGGGGCGCCGCGCTACGAAGGGCAAGTCTATTATGAATGTGCTCCCGCTCTCGCAGGAAGAGAAGATCACCTCCGTCGTGACCATGCCAAAGGATATGAAGTCGAAGGCTGAGGCAACCGCATTTATGCTGGTAACCGAAAAGGGCGTCGCAAAGAAGGTGAAGGCGGACCAGTTTGGCGAAGTACGCCGCTCGGGCATCATCGCTATGACTTTACAGACAGGGGATAGGCTCATCGCCGCGCTCCCCGTTATGAAGAGCGACACCGTGATGCTCACCACCTCCGGCGGACAGGCAATACGATTCAAAGAGAGCGACATCCGGGAGATGGGCCGCACTGCGGCGGGCGTACGCGCTATGAAGGTGGGCGGCAAGGGTATGATCGTCGGCGCTGATGTGGTACGGAACGAAGCTGAGTCAGACTTTGTAGTGCTTACCGACAAGGGCTACGGCAAGAAAACAAAAGTGAAGGAGTACAAAGTTCAAGGCCGCGGCGGCTCCGGTATCAAGACGGCTAACGTAACAGCAAAGACGGGCCCCGTCATCGCTGGACGCGTCGTCACACCCGCAATGATGGAGATAATCGTCGCGTCGCAAAAGGGGCAGGTGATCCGCACAGAACTAAAGCAGGTGCCGTGCCTCTCCCGCGCGACGCAAGGAGTGCGTATCATGAAGCTCTACGAAGGGGACAAGCTGGCCGCCTTCACCGCGTTTTAGTGCAACTGTATGGCAAGAATGTTTGAGGGGCTAGGCAAGTACCTAGACAATGCCGAGAAGGAAGGGAAGATAACACCACAAGAGCGGTGGCGCTTGGGTGTGTTGTATACCGCAGGCATTGGCTTGGTGCTGACTTCGATAGTCGGGCATGTTGTAGAGATGGGCCTTAAGGACGCTGAGTATACGGATCTGATCCCGCACATGTATATCGACCTAGCGGGCCTTGCGGGCGCGGTGACCTGGACAGGTGCAGCACTCTACTTTATTGCCGCACTTTCAAAGAAGAAGAATTAGCTCCTGCCGCCTTCACCGCGTTCTAGTTGACAGTGGCAGCGCGTCGATGTATGGTTCCTGCATGAAAGGACCATTCGAATACCTCAACAGCCACCTCCAGAAGACTGAGGACGCTGGCCTCATTACCCCAAGTGAGCGAGGTATTATTGTGTGGGGCGCTATCCTCGGCATAACTGCCGGCTTAACAGGTTCAGTAGGGGCTGCAGATAAGTTCTTTAAGCTCGGCATTTTCGATAAAGCAACTGATCAAACACTCTCAGAGATTGCTATTGCTGGGTACTCAGTCGCCGCACTCTCAATGATTTCCGCCGTGTATTTTATCCTCCGTAATAATGGTGGTCAGAATAAGTAGCCGAGTTCGCTACTAGGGCAACTATGGCAGAGGGAATTATTGACAATACGGCGTATTCCGAGGCGGCACGCATTGAGGTGTCCAGCAATATATACATGCGGCAGGTGGCAGTCGCAGTGGGACTCACGTTGCTTGCAGATTTCATTCTCTATACCTGGAGCATGGGTGGGGCAGTTGGTGCAGTGGGCAAGGAAGCTGCGCTAGAGGCGTTCTATTTTCGGGCGGCTGTTGTTAACGCAGCTATTCTGATCCCCACAACGATCGTAGCGGGTGCGGGCCACCGCATGCGAAAGCGTGGAATCATGGGGCCGGCAGAAAAGCCTGAGAAAAAGAACGAGGACGAAGGCTAGTGGAATTTGCTTTTTGCTAAACTTTGTGTCATTATATTAGATATGGGTGGCTTTGTATCAGGCACTGAGCGTACGAAAAAACGAGTAAAGCGGGAGACTCGACACACACTGAAGAGTAGAACTGTGCTCTTGTGTGGCGCTCTCGTAGCGCTTGGGTTCCCTGGCTATCTACTGTATGTAGACGGCCCTGCGGTCGCTTGGCTCCTCTCTACGTCTGCGATGGAAAAGTTTTTTATTCTTGACGTTAATGTCCAGTTCGGATTGTTGGTGGCGGCCGGATTTGGGGCTCTTGCCATTCTCAGTCGAATTCTCGGCCCGCGCACCAGCTCGAGTCGCTACTACGAAACGAGTACGCCCGAGAAGGCTCCAGATACGGAAGATGATGGGGTGCTCGAGCCGCCGCATTTCGTCAGGTGGTACGACTAGTAACAAGCCGCAGAAGCGGGGATTTTCATTGGTACAATATGGGGATGTTACTCGCGGACCCGCGTGAGGTCTTAAAGTTCGTGACGCTGCGCCCCGGCTACCGGGTTGCAGACTTTGGTGCGGGCTCTGGCGCGTACACATCGGTACTCCTCGAGCGTATTGGTACGGAGGGGAAGGTGTACGCCTTGGACGCGCTGCCGCAGTCCTTGGAGCGGATACGCCACAGCGCTGAGGGGAGCGGCAAGAAGTGTATGACCTTGAACTGCGAGTTCGAGTCGGCGCTGCCAATGAAGGAAAACTTGTTGGACCTCGCCATTCTTGCTAACACGCTACACCATGTCGACCCGCACGCGCGGCAGAGCTTCGTGTCGGAGTTGGCGCGCGTCGTTGTGCCAGGTGGTGAGGTCCTGATTGTTGATTGGGCAGGGTCGTTCAATAACATGGGGCCGGCGCGCTCGATGATCGTCACTCCCGTAGATGCGGTACGACTCTTCCGCGCATCAGGTTTCAACACTGGCGACATGCTCCCCGCGGGTACACACCAGTACGCATTCGTAGCCACTTTGCCAAGGTAGAATAAAGTAGAAAGACGTAGATGAAACCATTTCAGGCGGCAGTACTCGGAATCTTCCTCTTCCTCGCCTTGGTTGGCGTCTTTGTGTTTGCCACCTTTACCTCCTCACGCCAGGATGCTATCGGTGAGGTGGTCATCTGGGGCTCCTTGCCGCAGGACATTGTGGACGACCTCCTTACTATTGTGCGCGGAACACGAGATGATTTTAATGGAGTGACGTATCGCGATTTTACTAAGGAAGAGCTAATGCCGACCCTGGTGCAGGCTATCGCCTCGGGCCGCGGGCCGGACCTCATACTCTTCCCGTCCTCTGCGTTTGTTAAGGATGGCGACAAGCTGCAACCTATTTCCTACAGCACCGTGCCCCGCAGGACCTTTCAAGACACCTTTGTCGAGGCAGGCGAGATATTCCTCACCGCAGAGGGCATCGCTGCGCTTCCCATGACTATCGATCCAACGGTTATGTACTGGAACCGCACCATGTTTGCAAACGCAAGTATTGCGCGTCCACCAAAGTATTGGGACGAACTTGCAACACAGGCGCCAAAGTTGACTAAGAAGCAGCCGAACGGATCTCTCATAACAAGCGCGGCTCCGCTCGGCAGCTGGGACAACGCGACTCATCCTAAGGAAATATTGGTAACGCTGCTACGCCAGCTCGGCACTACGGTTATTACTCGCGATGAGGAGGGGCTGTATCGCAATGTACTAGCGGGTACGAATGATGCGGAGGTGTCACCTGCAGAGTCTGCCATCCACTACCTGGTAGACTTTGCAGACCCCGTTAAGCCGAACTATAGCTGGAACCGATCGCAGAAGAACGCCAGGGACGCGTTCCTCGCTGGCACTCTCGCGCTCTACTTCGGGCCAGCGTCCGAGCTGCTCTCCATCCGTGAGTCGAACCCGAACCTTAACTTTGATGTCGCACCTATGCCGATAGCCCGTGGGGGCGGCGAGGGAGTCTATGCCGACGTGGAGGCACTCGCGGTGCCGCGAGGCGCGGCGAACCCTGGTGGAGCGACGGCAGTCGCACTCATCCTCGTATCAGCGCCGATATCGACCGAACTTGCCAAGGCGACACGCCTCCCATCACCCCGCCGCGATGTGCAGCTGGACGCATCCGCGGATCAATACTTAACCACGTTCCGCGCATCGGCGCTCAAGGCGTTCGCATTCATGGACCCAGACCCGAGTGCCTCGAGTGCGATATTTAGTCGTATGATCGATAATGTTGCCTCGGGCCGCTCGCGTATATCCGAGGCCATCCGAGCTGCGGATGAAGAGTTGCGAGTCCTTATTCGGGTGCAATAATGTGTCTATGATCAAAAGAGCATTTGCACTCATTGTGCCCACACTCCTCCTTTCGCCTATCGTGGCGCTCGCTGCACTTACGAACCCGCTGCAGACTGCGAGTCTCTCACAATTCCTCACGATGCTCCTGCGACTCGTTGCAGAGATAGCCTCGCCGATCATCGTCCTTATGATTGTGTACATCGGCTTCCTGTTCATTACCGCGCAGGGCAATCCGGATAAGCTGAAGAAGGCCAGAGAGTACTTCCTCTGGGCTATGATCGGCGCCTTGCTCGTCCTTGGCGCGTACGCACTCTCGCTCGCTATCGAAGGGACCGTAAGCCAACTCTAGTATGCCGCAAGTAGGACAAAAGCCAGAGAATCTGACAGAGCTCATACAGATGCTCACGAGCATCGTAGGAGCGTTCATCCCCGTTGCGGTCGGGTTCTGCGTTGTTGCTTTTGCATGGGGGCTGATGACCGTCCTGATGGATACGGACAACGCGGATAAGCGCAAAGAGGGCTCGAAACGTATGATCTGGAGTGTCCTCGCGCTCTTCGTCGTCCTCTCCCTTGGCGGCATCATTGAGATTCTGAAGGCCACACTACTTGGTGAACAATAAGAGCTACGGCTATCCACACGGTACTCGCTTGGGGGTCTTGAGCGGGTAGCAGCAGGGTACACTGTAAGAAGTTAATAATATATTGATACTAATTACATGAACACGCTTTTGAAAGTTGGCTCTATTGCATTCCTCGCGGCCCTCCCGGTTGCGGCGTTTGCAGATACATTAATCGATGTGGCAAACACTATCGGAGATATCGTCGGCATCGTAACGCCTATCGTCGTTGCTATCGCCCTCATCCTCTTCTTCTGGAACCTCGCTATGTACTTCATAGGCAAGGAGGAGGACAAGAAGAAGGCCGTCTCCGGCATGATCTACGGCGTCCTGATCCTCTTCGTCATGGTATCGATCTGGGGTATCGTCAACGTCTTGCAAGACACCTTTAACGTCGGTGGTACGCAGACGGTCACACCGCCTAACGTACAAGGCATCTAAGTACTGTGGAGGATAGGAAGAGCATACTCGAGACCGTGAAGCCGAGTGACGCTCTAGTGCGCCTCGGCTCTCGGCAATCTGGATTCCGTATGTGGGCGGTGGTCATAGCCGTGCTCTTCCTCTTTGGTGTTGTGATAGTTGCTGCAAGCATCTTTAACTCAACTGGTGCATCTAATGAGCCAGTACCATCAGTAAGTATCTAGTATGGACGCACTCACCGGATTCGTCGACAACTTAGTGCGGCTCATCATCCAGCCGCTCGTCGTGCTGCTCCTCACTGCAGGCGTGGCGTACTTCATTTGGGGCGTTGGTACGTACCTATGGAAAGGGGAGAAGGGCGAGGATCGATCGAAGGCCGCGCAGAACATGCTCTGGGGCCTCATCGGCCTCGTCATCATGGTCGCTGTCGTTGGCCTCCTCGAAATCCTAACCTCCACCTTCGGGGTCTAGCCGAGGCGTGATACATTAAACCTGCTCCTCGCTCGGGCGAGTGGTGAAATTGGCAGACACGCCAGCCTTAGGAGCTGGTCCTCGCAAGAGGGTGGAGGTTCAAGTCCTCTCTCGCCCACAGAATAAGGCCCAACTGGGCCTTTGTTCATAGGTGCATAAAGTGCTTGCGGTGCCTCCTTGCCGGGTGTAGGATAGGCAGATACCACGTGCTTGACTATACTAGAACAGCATGGTATAATGCAAATATGTGTGGATACTTCATACACCCTGAGGAGGGTTTCACCCTAAAAGGGGGTCTTACTATTTTTGGCGCCGTTTTCTTGTTAGGGTGTATAGCTACGTACGTCCTTGTCGATAAGGATACTGTACCAAGCAAGTTGATCCTTGAAA
This sequence comes from uncultured Candidatus Saccharibacteria bacterium, assembly GCA_964357395.1. Lineage (GTDB taxonomy): Bacteria > Patescibacteriota > Minisyncoccia > Phycocordibacterales > Phycocordibacteraceae > Phycocordibacter. Next base: position 176,548 of record CAYHLC010000001.1, read on the forward strand.
TTTTGGGCGGATCTTCCTCTAATGGGCCTACCTACGAAACCTAACGAAATTATATGGCAAGAGAGGATTCATACCGCCCCACACGAACTGAGTTTATCCTAATTGCAGCTATTCTCTTGTTGGTAGTTGCGGGTATCAATATTGCGCCAGGGGAAGGCGCGGCAATCGATGCGTCGGAAGGTAAGTTTACTCCAAAGAGCAATCCTGATTTATACCCTAATTAAATTGTGTGGCATTTGAAGGAGACCAACACAAGCCAGAGCCTAATTATCTCCTCAGAGGCGCGCTATTCATTTTTGCAGCTGTCTCGATATTTATAATGCTCGGCATATCCGGTCCTTCGGGCATTGAGCTTGAGTGAGAGCATACATCCTGCAGAAGCGGGGTTTTTGTTTTGAGGCCTTTAATTAATCTGTATATCTGTTAGTATTCTGACTGTCCCCGATGAGGGGGCGGAGTGAACTACTCGCGCCCATAAGCGAAGCTTTTGGGCGCTGCACTCGGACGCCATGAGTGCAAGCACTCGCGGCGTCACTCGTTTGCGCCCATAGCTCAGCTGGTAGAGCAACCGACTCTTAATCGGCAGGTCCTTGGTTCGAATCCAAGTGGGCGCACCAAGAACAAAACATCCCACCTGCGTGGGATTTTTGTTACTTGGTGCGAGACGGAGCCGTGTTTTCTGTTTCAGAAAACGGGCGAGTCGGGGCCTGCGTGCGCAAGCGAACGGAGGTGAGCTTGTGACATGTGGGCCACTTGTGCGGGACGGAGCCAAGTCTTGTGCATTGTACTATTCGCGCGAATTAGAGCATGAGGGTTTGCGGGCTTGTGACGGTCATTAGGCAAGGTACACTTATGCAATGCTGCAGTTGCCGAAGGCAGTTTTGTTTGATATCGACGATACATTGACCCACAGCTATGAAGAGCCGGCTCAGGAGTTGGTGGCAGACCTCGACTCACTCATAGCCAGAATCCCTGTTGCTATTGTCTCCGCGGCCAGCTTTACACGCATTGAAAAGCACTTCCTCAGCGTCCTAGTGTCGCACCAAAAGGAGGGCAAGTTGTATATCTTTTCCAACAATGCGTCCCAATGTTTTTTGTTCAGAAACTCGCAGTGGGAGCTAGAGTACGCATTTGGCATGACGGATGAGGAGCGCGGGAGCATAAAGGCTGCAATTAGTGAGAGCGCAGCAGAGCTTGGTATCGAGCACAACGTCATTGATAGGGAGACAAAGATTGTGTACCACGGCGTCTCAAACGATGCTCACCAAGATATAAAGAAGGCATGGGACCCTGATATGGCAAAGCGGAGTGGTATGAAGTCGGCACTCGAAAAGCGCATATCAGGGTATGAGATCTTGATTGGGGGCACGCACACGCTCGATATCACCAAGCAGGGGGTCAACAAGTCGTACGCGGTGGAGTGGCTCGCAAAGGACCTCAAGGTCGCGCCCGCAGAGATGCTCTTTGTTGGTGACGCACTGTACGAGGGCGGAAACGACGCTGTCGTAATCCCAACTGGCATACAGACCCGCCAGGTGGCCGGCCCACACGAGACACATGTACTTATCAAAGAACTACTTACACTCTAAGTATGAAATGGATAGGAATTACCGGTAGTTGGCGTGCGACAAGCGCCGAGGTGGAGCGGGACGTACGCGACTTTGTGCGCACAGCGATAGAGCGCGGAGACGGTATCGTTACTGGCGGAGCACTGAACGTCGACTACTTCGCAACCGACGAGGCGCTGAAGTATGACTCCGGGGCGGATCGAATAAAGACCTTCCTCCCCGCGACGCTGGATCGGTACGCCGCCCACTACCGCAAGCGGGCAGGGGAAGGGGTGATAACGAGCGAGCAGGCAGAACAGCTTGTGGCACAACTAACTGAGGTCAAGCGGAGGAATCCGAATGCGCTTATAGAGAACCTGACTAACGAGATTGTAGACAAGACTAACTATTACAATCGGAATACCGACGTTGTCGACGCATCAGACGAACTGGCCGCATTCCAAGTCAACGAGAGCAAGGGTGCGCAGGACACGATAGACAAAGCCAGGGCGCAAGGGAAGCCGGTGACTCTCAAACAGTACACCATTCAGTAGCTCTGTACATTTCCTTATTTCCTTATTCGCGCGAATTAGATAATGAGGGTTGGTTGAGGGTTGTGAAAGTGCGTGCAGCGTTTTGGGTTTGATATAGTAGCCACATGAGTACAGATTTCGTTGCGAGGCTGAAGGCTCTAGAGAGGGTATTGATGGAAGTGCCGGAGCTTACCTATGCAGGGAACCTGGTGCTGCGCACCCCAGCTGCAGAGGTCACAGTAGATGAGGGTAAGGACATAGCTTCGAGGCTGGAGGACGCACTCCTAAAGTATCGTGCTATTACTGGCACCGGCCGTGGACTTGCTGCGCCGCAAATTGGTGTTGGCAAGGCGGTGTTTATTACGTACCTGGAGGACAAGATTGAAGTGTTCTTGAACCCTAGGATTGTCGGGAAGTCGGGGGAGACCAGTATGTATAAAGAGCTCTGCATGAGCGTCGGCGTGGTGGCAGCTGATGTGGAGCGTCCGCAATGGATAGTGCTCGCATGGACCGACTTGGAGGGCAATGCGCATGAGGAGAAGTTCGATTCCTTTAAGGCACGCCTCTACCAGCACGAGGAGGCGCACCTCCGTGGCCTCCTCAACATTGACGAGGCAGTGTCGGGAGGTATCGAGCTTGCCAACTTTGACCCACTTAAGGAGCAGCTCCGTCCCAAATAGATTGACAGTTGTAGGGTGGCTGATACGATTAGTGGATGACGCACAAGACATTTCTCGAGCTCTTCGGCTTTAGACGGGGTCTTGGCGACTTCTCTTGCTAGCAGTAACTTCCGAAGAGAATCCACCAAGACCCACCAAAAAAGGGTCTTATTTTATAACCAGCAAACTATGAGTTACGAAAACAAAATCATCTTAGAATCAGCAACAGTGGACGAGCCCACATGCCGACACGGCGTGCGGCTCCCGAAGTCCAACTGCAATGCGTGTAAGAACGGTTACTTATAAACTAACAGAATGCTTATGGAGCTTGGAACCTTAAAGATTGTGAGTGTGGCAGAGGGTCAGGAATTGTTGGCACCCACAGTAGCCGCAGCCCTCGCTTGGTTGGAGATTGCTGAGGTAGGAGTAACAGAGATCGATCCCACGCTGTCGGACACAGCGGCGTTCTGCGAACATTACAAGGTAGCTATGAGCCAGGCTGCTAACTGCGTGGTGCTGGAGGCCAAGCGGGCAGACCGGGTGTGGTACGCAGCGTGCGTGATCCTCGGGACCACACGTGCTGACATTAACGGCATAGCACGGAAGACTTTGGATGCGCGGAAGGTGTCCTTCGCCCCCATGGACCAAGCAGTATCTAAGACGGGCATGGAGTATGGAGCTATTACGCCGGTTGGCCTACCTGCAGACTGGTCCATACTGATAGACAGGGCGGTAGCGGATTCGGAATACGTCATCATCGGGAGCGGGGTACGGAAGTCGAAGCTGGTGGTGCCAGGCAGCTTCCTTGCCAAGCTACCAAACGTGCAGGTTATCGATGGCCTCGGCCGCGTACCACCGCAACTCTAACCGTTGATTGCGCTTTGCAAAGCGAGTGCGCAGGCTGCGCAGAAGGCTGCTGCAAGGATCACTGTAGTTCCAGTTCTAACCGTAATGTGCTGCGTGCCATCTGCCTCGCAGCCCGATACCTCACTGGCGTTGCAGCGGATCTTACCTGACGAGCGGGTCCGCGTCACCTCGAGTTTTCCTTCTGGTGCTGACATAGTGCCGGGGGTGGGAGTCGAACCCACAAACACCTTGCGGTGTTACAAATTTTAAGTCTGCTGCGTACACCAATTCCGCCACCCCGGCGCACTATAGTTCTACCACAACTAATTGCCCCGGACTATGTCGATTTTCATGCGGTAGGCGCCAATGATAGCGAGTACAGAAAAGCCGATACCTATGCCCGCGATCGCGTACCAGTTACCGCTCACGATCACGTCGCCAAATGCGGTGTAGAGAACAATGAAGGGTACCTGCACCGCCATATGCACCACGATGTAATACCAGTAGGGGATCCGGGTTAAGCCGGCTGCGTACGCAAAGAGGTCCATAAACCCCATGAAGTACACACGCGCCTTGGCAAAGCTCCACTTATCACCGAGCTGCCCCAAGACCTGGTCGACCATAGGCCGTTGGGAGGTAGACGTGAAGTAGTTAAGAACAGAGCGGCCAAAGAATCTGCTGATGAAGAAGGCGATAGTAGAGCCGATCAGATCTCCGAGGAATACATATGCAAATCCGGTCCAGAATCCGAATACTGCGCCGGAGATGGGGTAGATAATGGCACCACCAAGCGGTGCTACTACTATCGTTGTCGCTTTCAGCAAGATCACAATAAGTGGCGCAAATATACCCGCGTCCGCCACTTTGTCGCGCAGTGTGTCGAGGCCGACTGTAACTGTGATGATGTATGCGACACCAACCGTCACGGCGATAATACCGAGGTTCCAAAACGCTTCCTTTGCTGACGGCTTAGTGTCTTCCATTTTGAGGCCACGGCGGGAATCGCACCCGCGCATAAAGGATTTGCAGTCCTCTGCCTTGCTACTTGGCTACGTGGCCGCTTCCCAATATTACTCTATCGGTGGGGCTTCACCAACTATAACGCCGCCGATGTTTGGGTCTTGCTGGAAGGTGAAGTAGGGGATCATCCTCATCTTAATCGTCTTTTTAACATGATCGCGGAAGTCCTCGCGCACGCGATTCAGAAACTCCAAGGCAGGGGCTGCTGCCGAGTCGGGGAATATGCTCACAAAGATTATGCCGCGCATACCGCGCTCGCCAAGCTGGACCTTGGTGACGGTGATCAGCGACCGCCTATTGGACTCGCGGTTTATAAACTCGGCTGCAGCTTGTGCTATCGCGGATACGACCTTGGCGTTATCCATGTTTCTTACCACCGATCTGCACCATATCGCCACCGACGATATCCGCCTTACTATCGATCTGCATACCAAACTCGAGGCCCTCGGCCACAGTAGAGACGTTAGAGCGCTGCTGCTGCAGGTTGCTAATCTTGCCGTGGCCGATCTCAAGGCCGCGTCGGAAGATGGATACCTGCTCGCCGAGCTTGATAACACCACTCTCAACCTTTGCTCCAACGACGTGCTTGGAGCCTGCAGCAGAAAAGAGCTTGATTATCTTGGCAGTACCGGTTATTGCTTCTGCACTCCGATCCGGTGCGTGCCTGATCAGCTCCGCTGCGAGCCACTCTGAGAGCTCATAGATAATCGCACGTGACTCGAGCATGATCCGCTGGCGCTCCGCGAGGTCCTTGGCAGATGGGTCCACCTTTATGTTGAAGGCGAGTATCGCCGAAGGGGAGAATCCGATAAGTAACTTAACATCATTCTCGTTTACTGCGCCGACGCCGGTCGCCACGGTTAAGACCTCGACATCAGGGTGTGTCACCTTGGCGAGTTCGTACTGCAGCGCCTCGATAGAACCCTGTGTGTCTGCCTTCAGCACCACGCGCATCACTACTTTGTCGGTGTTTTCGGCGTTGGATCGTGTAGCGTCGCTGTTCTTCCTCGCAATAGTAGCTGCGACTACCATTTCCTCTGCCTCCTTCTTTGTGCTAACCACGGTGACGGTGGAGCCGACGACAGGCTCGGCAGTAAATCCGGTGAGGCGCGCGGGCTTGCCGCACTCTAGGGAGTCGACCCGCTTGCCTGCAAAGTTCTCGATCGAGCGGAGCGGTGCGTAGGCGGTGCCAGTCACTGCAAATCCACCAGTTTGTAGTGTGCCCTGGCGGATGATAACGGTTGCTGCGGTGCCGCTCTTCGCGTCGCGAGACGACTCGATAACCACTGCCTCTACCGCAGCTCCAGGGTCGGCCTTCAGCTCCTGCACTTCTGCAACGAGGAGGATGAGGTCCATGAGTTCCGGAATGCCCTCGCCGCTTTTGCCAGAGACTGCTGCCCACGGAACATCGCCGCCGAGTCCCTCCAGGTAGACACCTTCGCGCAGCACCGTCTCCTTGGCCTTTTCGATATTAGCCGTGTCCTTATCAATCTTGGTAAATGCGACAATCATCGGGACCCCAGCATCGTTGATAGCCTTGATGGCCTCTTGGGTTTGCGGCTTGACGCCATCGTCTGCTGCAACAATAAGGATGGCGATGTCTGCTGCGCGTGCAGAGCGGCGACGCATAGCACCAAAGGCCTCGTGGCCTGGTGTGTCGATAAAGGTGATCAGATGCTCACCGCTAGCATTCTTGTGGACTGCCTCATATGCAGAAACGCGCTGGGTGATACCGCCGTGCTCGCCACCCGCGACATTAGCCTTTCGGATGTAGTCGAGGAGGGTAGTCTTGCCGTGGTCGATGTGACCAACAATGGCAACTACAGGCTGTACCGGCGTACTCATTGATAAAGGAAAGCACAAAAAACGGCTTACTGCAAACTCTTTTTGGCGTCCTCGATGGATGCGCGTTCATCGTCGGAGAGCTCACGCTCCGACTTGAACTCTGAGACCTCCTTGGCATAGACGCGCACGCCATCGCGAGAGTGGATGCCCGAGAGGACGACGCCGTCGCCCCTCTCGTTGAGGAGTGTGGCAGCAAAGCTCTGCTGACCGCCACCGCTCTGGAACGGATCAAAGCGGCGGACCGAAACGCCACGGATCGAGCCCTGCAGCCGTTCATCTAAATTATTGAGTGCCGTCTCGGTCGTTGCTGCGTGCTCCTCGACTTTCGCTATCCGCTCCGTGTTCTTGTGTATTACTGGCTCCAAGCTCTTGCCATCGGTCCCGCGGGTGAGCACCGTAAGTCGGCGAGAGAGTAGTACTGTCTGCACAAGGGCGAGCACCAAGAGGACGAGGACTATGTCGAGGAGTGGATCCGACATGACCCTTGCTGCAATCGTATCCAAAATACTTTGCAAATTCATGCTGAAAATAATAGTATCACGGTATGCCTATACGTCGGACCTACCTCGACTACGCCTCTGCGGCGCCCCTCGTGCCGAAAGCGGCTCGGGCCTACACGAAGGCTTTGTTGCTCTTCGGCAACGCGTCCGCCGTACATGCAGAGGGTCGTGCTGCCAAGGGCGCCCTCGAGGAGGCGCGTACTGCTATAGCCCGCACATTTGCGGTGAAGCCAGAGGAACTCGTATTCACTTCTGGCGGTACCGAGTCGAACAATATAGCGATACTAAACACGAGCGCCAAGCACTGTATCGCCTCTACCATCGAGCATTCGTCTGTGCTGAAGGCGTTCGGAAAGCTCGAGGCACGAGGAGTCAAGATTACCTACCTCAAGCCAAAGGCGGATGGACTGATATCGGCAGGGGACGTACTCAGTGCGCTCACTCCGGAAACGGGTCTGGTGTCGCTGCACCATGTAAACAGCGAGACGGGTACCGTGCAACCAATTGCAGATATCGGGAGGGCACTGAAGAAGAAGGACGAAAAAATCGTTTTCCATGTAGACGCGGCACAGTCGCCGATGTGGCTAGACGCTGGGCCGCACACACTGCAAGCGGACTTGGTAAGCTATGACGCACAGAAGGTTGGCGGACCGAAGGGAGTGGGGATTCTGTATCGTGACTACAAAGTCGCGTTCCCACAATCAGGCGGCACCCAGGAGCGAGGTATACGGCCAGGGACAGAAAATGTGCCAGCTATTGTTGCAGCTGCATCTGCGTTTGTGGAAGCTGCGAAAGGGAAGAAGAGCCGAGTGGTGGCAGTAGGCAAGCTCCGGGATCTACTGCGCACAGAGATCACCAAGGCCGTTCCGAGCGCGGAAGTCTTGGGTAGCATGAAGCGCAGGGTGGCGAACAACTTGTTCATCGCCATCCCTGGCGTGGACGGTGACTATCTCGCGGTGTTGATGGACAAGGCCGGGGTTGCCGTCAGTCCGCGCTCGGCCTGTATCGGTAGCGGTACCGGCTACTCGCAGGTCGCGCTCGAGCTAACTCACGATATGGGGAAGGCCAAGGGCACCATCCGCTTCACCCTTGGCCCCGATACAAAAAGGGCAGACATAGTCCGCGCCGTTCGAGCACTTGCAAGGGCAATACTGGTTACTGTATAAGTACTTATATGGCAAGAAACGAAAAAAAAGACCTAAGAGACCAAGGAGGAAGCGAGCGCTCTGACGGCATTATCCGCAAGCAAACTGAAGCTCTTGGAAAGCTGATTCGGACGTATCATCCAGAAGGATACAAGAGTCTGATACTGGTCGCGGCTAGTGTTGCAGGCGCTGCGACACTCACATTTTTGGGCAAGGGCTAGTACCCCACTGAGGGGTTTGAGTGGCGCAGTGCTGATATACTTGTTGCTATGGATATCGAGCAGCTTTCCAAAACGCAGATAATACTTTTGGTACTCCTGGTGACCTTTGTTACCTCTATCGCAACCGGCATCGTCACAGTGTCCCTCTTGGCGCAGGCACCACCCGCGGTAACGCAGACGGTCAACCATGTGATACAGCGCACGGTAGAGGCAGTAGCCCCTGTAACTGGTGAGATCACCACTATCAAGGAAACGACAGTGGTCGTTAAGGAGGACGACCTCATCACCAGCTCGATCGCGGCGTCATTTGCCAAGGTGGGCAGGGTACACGAAGGTCAGTCGACATCAACTCCAGTTGTTGCGCTCGGTGTGCTTATTTCCGGCGGCATACTGCTCTCTGATTCGACGTTGGTGAGCGACGCAGAACATATGGTGTCGTTTGATAATGGTGCAGTACTGTTCGAGACTAGGAATCGTTTTGGTGCGGTTGGTATCACTGTACTCCAGCCGAAAACCGGTTCCGCACCCGCCGGCTTTCGCATCGCCGATATGGACTCAGCCAAGCTCGGGCAGAGCGTCATAGCCCTGCCAAGCGCTTCAGGCTCGCGTGTTGGTATTGGGGCAATAACAGCGCGGTACAACCTCGCTCGAATTATCGAAGATGAAGACGAGACAGTGGTCCGCGCGGTAGAGGCAAGCGGACAGGGGGCTCTTATGGGTGGTGCACCACTTATTACGGCCTTTGGCGACGTACTCGGCATTGCTACAGCAGTTTCGAAGGGGGAATCAGGGGGGCCGGGCACCTTTGTTGCGCTCTCAGACATCGCCCCTTTAATCTTCGGTGTGCGAGGCACCTCGACGCCGGCTGTCGCTCCTTAAGCTACATATCATCAGGGGTTTGTTACGATTGGGGTTCCAATTTGGTATACTAGATGTATGCAACCACTCCCTCCATTCAACAACTTTACGACCAAGGCCAAGGAGGCTGTCCGTCGCGCGCACGAGCTTGCGATCGAGCGGGGCCAGAACCAGGTCTCTGCGCTCCACATGGCAGTCGCGCTCCTCATGCAAGAGGAGTCCATCGTGGTCTCGATACTCGAGCGATTGGAAACGGACATCGTACTTTTTACTGATTCCCTGATCGAGCTACTAGAGGTACCACAGTCAACCTCGACTGTCGCACCGAGCTACCAGCTCTATCTCACCCCAGATTTGGTGCAAGCGCTTGAATCTTCGGTCAAGATCGCAACTGCGCTCGGCGAATCGTTCGTCTCGGTGGAGCACCTATTCCTCGGAGTACTGCAGCATCCCGGCGCTGCAACAGAGGCATTTAATCGTTTCCGCATCGACCGCAACGCAGTCATGAATGTGATGCAGGAAATGCGTGCAGGGCGCGAGACGGCGCCGCAAGCAGAAAAGAAGTTTCGTGTGCTCCCCAAGTACACACGAAACCTCACCAAGATGGCGCAGGATAACAAGTTGGACCCCGTCATTGGTCGCGATACCGAGATCAGCCGCATGATCCAGATACTCAGTCGCAGGACCAAGAACAACCCAATGCTGATTGGCGATGCGGGTACCGGCAAGACTGCAATCGCGGAGGGCCTCGCGCAGCGCATGGCGGTTGGGGACGTGCCCGAATCGCTGAAGGACAAGGAACTTTTGAATCTCGACCTTGGGCTCCTCATTGCCGGCACCAAGTATCGCGGCGAGTTTGAGGAACGATTGAAGAACATTATGAAGGAGGTCGAGAGAGCCGAGGGCAAGGTCATCCTCTTTGTGGACGAGATACACACCTTGGTCGGCGCTGGCGCTGCAGAGGGTGCGATGGACGCGAGCAATATGCTGAAGCCGGCCTTGGCCCGAGGCGACTTCCGAATGATTGGCGCCACAACCTTGAAGGAGTATCAGCAGCATATCGAGAAGGACCCAGCACTCACGCGGCGCTTCCAACCCGTGTTTGTCTCCGAGCCGGACTTTGCTGATGCGGTTGCTATTCTCCGCGGCCTCCGTGAGAAGTACGAGAACTACCACGGCGTGCGCATCACTGATGACGCTATCGTTGCTGCGGTCGAGCTCTCAAGTCGCTATATCACCGACCGGTTCCTCCCCGACAAGGCGGTGGATCTTATCGACGAGGCAGCTTCGGCGCTGCGCATCGCACTCGAAAACAAGCCACCACTCCTTGAGGAGACAGACCGCAAGGTGCGACGACTCGAGATCGAACTCGCAGCGCTCAAGAAGGACGAGGCAGCACACGCCGGCAAGAACACTGGCGAGCGGATCACCAATATCGAATCCGAGATCGCAGAGCTACGCTCGGAGACGTCAGATCTGGAAATAAAGTGGAAGAACGAAAAGGAGAGCCTGAATGCAATTGGGAAGACCAAGAAGGAGATGGCCCAGCTCCGCGCTGAAGCCGAGAGCGCCGAGGCGAGGGCAGACCTCGCGCGCGTCGCAGAGATCCGCTACGGCTCGCTGCCAGCCTTGGAGCGCGACTTGGAAAAGGAGATGCACAAGCTCACCAAGTTTCAGAAGAACAGGCGCGTCTTGAAGGAAGAGGTGACGGATACGGATATCGCAATGGTAGTCAGCCGCTGGACTGGGGTGCCCGTCTCGCGCATGCTCGAGGAAGAGGCAAAGAAGCTCGCCCGAATGGAGGAGGAGCTTAAGAAACAAGTGATCGGTCAGGACGATGCAGTCCAGCTGATTTCGGACGCAGTCAAGCGCTCGCGCGTTGGTATTGCAGACCCGAACCGGCCCATTGGCTCGTTCCTCTTCTTGGGACCGACTGGTGTTGGCAAGACAGAACTCTCGAAGGCGCTCGCGAAGTTCATGTTCGACGACGATTCCGCGATCATCCGCGTCGATATGTCCGAGTTCATGGAGAAGCATAGTGTCTCGAAGATGATCGGCTCGCCCCCAGGCTACGTTGGCCATGAGGAGGGAGGCGCTCTGACCGAGAAGATCCGTCACCGCCCGTACGCCGTAGTTCTCTTCGACGAGATCGAGAAGGCGCATCCAGAAGTCTTCAATATCCTCCTCCAGGTCCTCGACAACGGGCACCTGACCGACGCGAAGGGGAGGAAGGTCAACTTCAAGAACTCGATCATCATCCTCACCTCGAACATCGGCTCCGAGTTCATCGACAAGATGTCCTCCTTCGGATTCATCCAGAACAGCTCGGATGATGCGCGGCAGTACGAGTTGACGAAGGAGAAGGTCCAGAACTCGCTGAAGGACTATTTCCGACCGGAGTTCCTGAACCGACTCGACGAGATCATCCTCTTCAATATCCTCAGCCCCGAGGCACTCAAGGATATCGTCAACATGCAGGTCAAGATCGTGCAGGACCGCCTGAAGGCAAAGGAGATCACGCTCGAGATCAAGCCCGAGGTGTACGAGTTCCTCGGCAAGGAGGGCTACAACCCACAGTACGGCGCGCGCCCACTGAAGCGCCTCATACAGAGCAAGATCCTCACCCCCGTCGCATCGTTCATGGTCTCGCAGGGTGTACTCGAGGGCGGGACTATTACCGTTGGGCTGAAGCCCGCCCGAGCCGACGCTCAGTCGGGCGGGGGAACCGAGTTCACCTTTGATGTCCGCAAGGCGCCCCGCCGCTCCTCGATCCGTGCCCAAAAGTCCGCCGAATCAGTGGCGTAGGCACCAAACGCTCTGCGATTAAGAGGCGAGGTGACTGCCAAGGAGTATACCCGCAGTAGCTACCACCATATCAACCAGGAACATCAGAACCTCATGCAGGGGCATGACATACGGGAGGCCACTGTAAGCGTAGTACGTCATCTCTAACGCAGTTATTGCAGCCGAGAGAGCAAACACGAGTACGGCAAATACAGCACCGTTTTGCAGGAAATCTTTCTTTGCGACTCGACCCATAGTGTACGCGCCAAGTATCATCGCAAGGAAAAATCCTATGTTACTAAGAAGTGCATCTCCTGATGGGCTATACACAAAGTCCGAAGCACTCTCCGAAAGCGAAAGGTTACTAAGGATAAGCTCCCATACGACTATCTCGAAAACGGTAACGCCAACGATGGCGACAACAAAGCCGATAAAAATCGCTTTACTGTTAAATTTCATGAGCTCATCCTACCATCAAAAAGTGGTTTGGATTCGCCTTCGGCAAAAGTCTGCTGACTTTTTCTCAGGCCGGTCTCGCGCCAGCCAAAGGCTTCGAATCCGTGAGCAAGCAACGAAAAAGACCGGCGAAAGCCGGTTTTTCCATTG
>CAYHLC010000002.1:0-16216 GCA_964357395.1 uncultured Candidatus Saccharibacteria bacterium
ACATTTTTGGACTTCCCCCCGCGAAAAAAGATAAGGAATGAGAAAGGCAGGGCTTGGAGCGACCGCACGCGCTCTGCGCGGCGGGCGCTGGCGCCGAGTCCTCGAGGCGCGCTTGCCCGTCCGAAGCCTTGGCGGAGGAGGGACTAGTCTGGGTGCTCTTGGAAGTAGGTTCTAACTTCGTTGTATAAGGACCACTAAAGACAGACAAACCTGCACTGCTGCAGGTTTTCTGCTTTAGTGGAGACCGCAGCGATGTTTTGCGTCTCGCAAAACCGCGAGGGGCGGGTCGCGGAAATTTGGTTATGAAGGTAACCAAATTATCTGTGACCACAACGGGTTTGCTAGAGTGTCACTATGGATTTGATGACACATCTAAGGGGTGCGAAGAAGAGTCTCTTTAGGTTTGAATATCTGCAAGAATTTTCAAGCACGGAAGAGTTTTCCTATTTCCAAAACTATAAGGCCACGGGCAGGGTAGAAATACGTCCCCTGATGCAGGGTTGGTGGGAGTTCCTTGAGTTGAAGCAGAAAGAGGGAGTAAAAACTGAACGGGTGAGGTTGGTCCGAGAGCCTCTCAGCGACTATGTCCGATGGGAGTTGGAGATTCATAAGCAGTCCATGCAGCACGGAGATGACATTCGAGTGCTCACAGCCGAAAAAATAAATTCATCTCTCGAGGCACTGCAAGACTTCTGGCTTATTGACGAGCATACCGTTCTGAAAATGCAGTACTCACCAGCGGGTGAGTATCACGGGTTCTCTGCGTCCCCTGAGATGCAAGTCGCACTGGATGCAAAGAACTACTTACTCAGCAACTCGATTTCACTTTCCGATTTTAAACCCTCAAAATAGGTTCCAACGTCGTCCCATAGGGTCCACTGACAAAGTCAATTTTTGTTATATACTTTTTCAGTGTCTAACATTTACCCGGTTATTGGGATGAGTCCCGGTAACAGCTACTTCAGAGACGAAGTCGTCACCGCTTTACTCAAAAGCGTCATTGAGAAATATGGCAAAGCAGTAGTGCTGATTCCTGACGTACCAGCCGTATCTACATACCTAGCACTGGGCTACGCGCCGAATCGCGCATGGAGAGATAAGGCATTGCCGCAGGGAAATGCACTCCGTAATAAAGTTGAGAGATCAGTCCATGCGCTTGGCTATGCTCCAGATGTGGTCAAATGTATTGATTGGAAAGGGGAGATAGAGAGTAATCCTAACTACGTGCAACATTTTGAAGCCGTGCAGAAACTGTACGATTCGAACACAGCATTTCAGTTGTCAGCAAACGACGCGACTCAGAAGGTTCTTGAGTACTCAGACAAAGAGATACCAGACCTTGTGGTGGCAACCAAAACAGCCGTGCACTACTTACTCTCAGAGTTGGCGTTCATGGAGTTTGCACCAGAGTACTTACAGACGGAGAAAGCTGTATATATTTATCACCGTGATTGGCCAGTCTACGAGGACTATATTGCAGGCACATTTGATCAAGAGCCTCGCTCAAAGCTCGACTTCGAAATAGTCACCACTGCGTAGCAAGGTTCCAACGTCGTCCCATAGGGTCCACAATTCAGGATTTGAGGTATCATTGAGTCAATCTATGTCCGACTCGCCGGTTGATGAGTCTGTAAGTCCCTCGGGCCTTCTTGCTGGCAAAGAGTACAGATTGCGACGCTCACAGACTTTAATCGACAACCCACATGCTCGGCTCAACGAGAGAGATGAAATCGGAAAGTACTTCGATCGTCTCGAACCCTCATACCTTAAGGAACTTGAGGGTTTGAACTATCTAGCGGGACAGGCAATGTCTGAGACCTGCCGTCTTACAATTAGTATCCCGGCGTATCTCGAAGGGGGGAGTATACGAAAGACCTTGGAACTCTATGCAAACCAAAAGGATGTAGACGGTACTCCGCTAGACCCAAATGTCTTTGAAATAGTGGTACTCAATCATCACCCAGCGACCGTCCGAGAGGACGAAACGCGGGAAGAGGTTCAGAAGTTCCAACATGACCACCCTGAGACAAGGGTCACGTATGTACACAAACAGTGGACAGCAGGAGAGCCTGCAACAATCGGGAACGCGCGGAAGTACTTGTTTGACATAAGCCTGCTCCGAAGCATCTCAAGGCAGATAGTGGTTGATGACTTTATGCTCGTTAGCAACGATGCGGATGCGATCGGGGTGGATGAGCAGTATGTATCCGATATCCTTGCCGCGTTCAAGGCAACTACCGCTGACGCACTAGCACTAAAGTGGAGTTGGCACGCCGCGGCCCTGCAGAAGCCGAACTTTTACGCCGCAAACTTTGTTTGGGACCGCTTGATACACCTCTCCGAATCAGGACTGACAGGTACTTCCGAAGCGAAAGAGCCAGCGCAACTCGAAGCAAGAAATGCAGCGCTTAAGGCTGCAATGTATGCAGCTGTCGGCGGGTTTAATCCTCAGGCGAAGAACACCGAGGATCTGGAAATGACCTGGCTGATCGCCGACGCGAGGAACTGGAATCCTGAATGCGTCATTCGACTGGACTGTGCTCGAATCACTACAAACCCTAGGCGCCCCCTGACTGCGCTCGCAACCGGCACTCCTATGAACGAAATGTTCCTGGTCTCTCCGTCTAATCCGGAGATTAAAGAAATGAGCAACGACCAGCTTTTAGCAATGATGCCAAATGATCTTGATCTGAATCTGCTTGAGAAAGAGCTTGAGGGGTGGTATCAGGCCCGAACAAGAAACGAATTCCGTTTTCTTGGGCCGCAGTACATGCCTACCTTTGCAAAAGTGCTTGAGGAGCTCGGCATCGAATTTCAAATAGTCAATGATCATATCAGAATAACTAGTGCAAAAAAGTTGCTGGACCAGTTATCGCAACGTTCCGGAAGGAGAGTGAGTGTTGTTGCAGAGAGCGATGTACAAAAGACGAGTCAAGACGAGGCCAAGATTCTGCAAAAGTCTGTCGCAGGAGTAAGCTATGGATTTGATGAGGTTCGAGCAAGCAGGGCGCGAGAGCTGGCTGCGCGGATTGATGCAATAGAGCACTGGAATCAGCAAGACAGCAGCAGTGGCAAAATTGAGTGGCTTCGCAAGGAGTACAAGCGATTCACCCACGAGGACTACCGGGCGAAGAGTTGAGAGTTGAGGTTCCAGCCTGCGTCCCATAGGGTCCACAATTGAGCATTGTGCCTATACCCCCATAGGGTATACTGGTGGGATGAAGGCGGATATAAAGAAGCAGGTCCAGAATAGATTGAGTCGCATACAGGGCCAGGTGGCGGGCCTCGCTCGGCTCGTCGCGAACGACACCTACTGCATCGACATTATTACCCAAGCACAGGCGATAAAAAACGCGCTTGGCGCAGTTGAGAGTGTCATGCTCAAGAACCATCTCGAGACACACGTGGTGGAGCAGATGCACGGCAAGAGCCAAAAGAAAGCAGTCGAAGAGATCCTTAAGGTGTATAAAGTTTCACAAAAGAAATAGATATGGTGTCGATCCTTTTGCCCGCCCTCTACTTCGTCGTCCTCTTTGGAGTTTTTGAAGTGTTCCTGTTCAGGCGCGGCATTGCGTATTGGCAGAAGCCGTACATAGTCTCAGGATATTTCCTCGCTGGAATCGTTGGGGCACTTACGCTTTTCTCACTAGCACCACTTCAGCTTGTGCTTCAAACACCGCTTCATGGAATTGCGGCGCTCGTCGTGCTTTTTGCACTGCTGTGCGCCTTGGCATGGTACGGCTACTTTACCTACGGTGGGTCGGCGATAGGGGTGAACACTTCGTCACGCTATGAATCAATGCGGTATGTAGCCGCGAAGTCGTTCGACATCGCATTTCAGGACACACTTGTTGTTATCGTCGCATTGGCACTGCTTGCGTATTTAGGAGACGCAACTGTCGCACTCCTTATATTTGCGCTCTACTTTTTTATTGTGCATACGTTTCTGGCGTCGGTACTGCCTTTTAAGTTTGCGGTCATTTTTGCCGTTGCGTCCGCCTTCGCAGGACTTGCATTTGGCACTATCGTAATCTTTGGGATGCCGATTATATACGTCTACATACTTCATTGGCTGTTTTATGCAGCGACGTACACGCTTATTAAGCGGGTTAGAAAGTCGGCCCTACCAAACCCCGTATATCATCAACTCTATGGACCACGATCATAGCCACCACGATAAACATGCAGGGCATCACACAGCAGATTTCTTAAAGAAGTTTTGGGTGACACTGGTACTCACACTACCCATCCTTGCGTATTCAGAAATCTTTGAAATCGCATTTGGTGCCACGCTCCCTCTGTTTGCGGGTTATCAATGGGTCATCCTTGCCCTAGGGAGTGTCATCTTCTTCTATTGTGGATGGGTCTTCCTCCTGAGTGCGTACCGCGAACTCCGCGGGCGCATGCCCGGCATGATGACACTGATCGCACTTGCAATAGTGACCGCATACGCGTGGAGCGTGTACGCAACATTTGTTGGAGAGCACACGCTCTTTTGGGAGCTCTCGACCCTGATCGCCATCATGCTCTTGGGGCACTGGATAGAGATGCGTGCAGTGCAAGGGGCGAAGGGCGCGCTTAAGGAACTCTCTGCACTCCTCCCCGATGAGGCGAAGCACCTGAAGTCGGGCGACGTTGTGGTAGTAAAGCCGGGCGCCAAGGTCCCCGGCGATGGCGAAGTGCAGAGCGGCATCTCTGAAGTTGATGAGTCAATCTTGACCGGAGAGTCCCGCCCAGTGTCGAAGCGGGCGGGGGACAGCGTGATTGCAGGCTCAATAAACGGTGACGGCTCACTCACCGTGCGGGTCACCAAAACGGGTGAGGCAACCTTCCTTGCCGGGGTCATGCGTTTGGTGGCAGAGGCCGAGGCCTCGAAGTCGAAGCTGCAACTCCTTGCCGACCGTGCGGCGCTGTGGCTTACCCTAGTTGCCATTGGTGTTGGTGCTAGCACCTTTGTTGTCTGGCTTTCTGTCGGGGCGGGAGTTGTCTTTTCAGTCGAGCGGCTGGTGGCAGTGTTTGTAATTGCATGCCCACACGCGCTTGGGCTTGCCATCCCACTGGTCGCATCGATCTCAACAACAATGGCCGCCAAGAACGGCTTTCTGGTTAAACAGCGACGTGCACTCGAGGCTGCGCGTACCATCGACACGGTTTTGTTCGACAAAACGGGGACGCTCACCAAGGGCGCGTTCTCCGTAACACAGGTAAGCTCCGACGAGGCACTTGCACTCGCTGCTGCAGTTGACGCGCACTCGGAGCACCCGATTGCAAAAGCGATTGTGGATGAGGCTAAGAAGCGCGGTCTGAAGCGAGACGAGGTAAAAGATTTTAAACGCGTTCCTGGCGCAGGCGCTGAAGGGACGGTGCAAGGCAAGCGCGTGTTTGTGGGGCACCGTGGTGGCTCGGACATACTGGTTGAAGTTGACGGAGAGCAGGTAGGCACCATCGCTGTTGCTGACACGGCGCGCCCCGAGTCTAAGGAGGCGGTACAGACGCTGAAGGGTATGGGCCTCACCGTTGTAATGATTACTGGAGATTCAGAGGATGTCGCCCGTCAGGTTTCTGAAGAACTACATATCGATCAATACTTTGCGCGGGTTGTCCCAGGAGAGAAGGCGGAGAAGGTGAAGCTCCTCCAGCGCGGTGGCAAGAAAGTGGCGTTTGTTGGCGACGGAGTGAACGACGCACCCGCACTCACCCAGGCTGACCTCGGTATCGCGATTGGCGCTGGCACCAACGTGGCGATCGAGTCGGCGGGCATCATCCTTGTGCGCAATGATCCGCGCGACATTTCCAAAATCATTCGCCTCTCACAGCTGACCTACACCAAGATGCTGCAGAACCTGTTTTGGGCAACGGGGTACAACGTCGTTGCCATGCCGCTTGCGGCGGGGGCACTGTACACATACGGTATCTTGTTAGAGCCGGCCCTCGCCGCAGTCCTTATGTCTCTCTCGACCGTCATTGTGGCGATCAATGCCGTGTTGTTGCGAAGAAAGACATTATAAAATTTATAAACTCAAAACATATATGAAACTATCAAAAGTCCTTCATCTGCTGAGCATCATCGCTGGTATCGCGGGAGTTGTCGCCCTTGTTGGGGCATATATCGCTGGCCCTACCGGCACAGTCCTTGGCTTTACTCAAAATCATTTATTTATTGATGCTGCAATTCGTATCTTACTCGCCATCTGGCTTCAACTCGCAACTCTCCATCATATGAAATTGGAGGAAAAAGGAGAAATAATCTAAACATGATCTCGCCACGTTTAAAAACCATCTTTGCACTCTCGATCCCCCTCTTTATTGCGCATGGGGTCGAAGAATACTTGACCGGATTCTACAACCTTGATGCGTGGGATGAGTGGGTCTTCGGACTCTTACCATTTACATCTATTCACGAGGCAATGTTTGCAACCTTTGAGGTAATGCTCTGGCTCATGTTCGTCGTGTTTCTCTTGTCGCTTCTTAGCGAGCGCGTGCGGTTCTATCTCCTTGGCGTTGCGGGTATCATTTACGTCTTCGAACTCCACCACGTTGTAAAAGCTATTCTCGTAGGGGGGTATTATCCTGGACTTATTACTTCTCTCGCATTCCCCGTTATTGCGTTCTTCTTCTGGAAGGAGTGGCTACGATCGAGGCACTCCAGTTTTAACCATCTTAGTACTATTCGTCACTAACCAAAATATATGAAACTATCTAAACTTATGCATGTTGCGAGTGTCGTTGTCGGAGTCATTGGTGTTATTACGTTCCTTATTGCGGTGTTCGGAAGTGCCGAAGCGACGTTCGGCATCACGAAGGCAGACGCACTTGCGTGTACAGCCATTCTTGTTCTCTTTGCAATCTGGGGGCAGGTTGGTACCATCCATCATATGATGCTCGAAGAGAAGGGTGAAATAATCTAGAACAAAACTCACTATGACTAAAGCCTACTACGCACTTATTGCTGCCGTACTCTTGATTGGGGTGGGTTACGTGTTGAGTCAGGGAGTTGTATCAGCCTCGCCTGCGGTTTCAAAGACTCAGGTGGTTGAGCTTGCGAGTGGGGACACATACGACCTTGTTGCAGACGAAGTGACTAAAGTTATAAACGGTGTTGAGCACACCATGCTCGCCTACAACGGCTCTATACCTGGGCCTACTATCCGTGTGCAGCAGGGGAGTGAGGTCACCATCAACTTTACTAACAACACAAGCATGAGGACGCTGCTGCACTCGCACGGAGTGCGGATGGACAACCCGTTCGACGGCGCACATACGTCGCAAATGGAGATGGAGTCCGGAGAGACGTTTGCATACAAACTCAAGTTCCCTGACGCTGGCGTCTACTGGTACCACCCGCACGTGCGCGAGGACTATCAGCAGGAGCTAGGGATGTACGGCGCGTTTATCGTTGAGCCGGCAGAGCCCGACTACCTCCCTCTGGTGAACCGCGAGGAGGTTTTGTTCCTTGACGATATCTTGGTAGAAGGAGGGGATATTAATCTCAGCGAGTCAGGAGCAGATCATACGCTTATGGGCCGCTTTGGTAACGTGATGCTCGTGAATGGGCAGGAGGACTATGTGCTTGAGGCAAGGCGAGACGAAGTGGTGCGGCTCTACATCATCAATTCTGCAAATGTCCGGCCGTTCAACTTTGCAATCAAGGGAGCAAAAATGAAGCTCGTTGGTGCGGACAACGGCGCGTACGAGCGCGCAACGTTTGTTGACGCCGTCACTCTTGGCCCATCGGAGCGCGCAATCGTTGACGTCTTGATTACTGAGCCGGGGACACTAATCAACGATACGCCGGCGGGACTCACCTTGCTTGGCAGTATTGCTGTGACCGATGGGCCGCTCGAAAAGTCGTACGCCGCCGAATTCAACACTCTCCAAGCGAGTGCGCTAACGTCAGCAAGCATTGACCCATTCCGTCAGTACTTTGCAGCGGCGCCAGACAAAAAAATCGCACTCACTGTCGACATGATGGGTATGGGCGGCCACATGATGCCGGACGGCACCATGATGGGCGGGATGATGGGCGGCGTGCCAGAAGGCGGCATTGAGTGGGAGGATGATATGGCGATGATGAATTCGATGGCAACTACTGACTCGGTGCAGTGGCACATCGTTGATCAAGCAGGGAAGCGGGATATGGACATCGACTGGGCTTTCAAAAAGGGAGAGCCGGTGAAAATCAGGATCTTCAACGACCCCGAGTCGATGCACCCGATGCAGCACCCCATCCACTTTCATGGCCAAAGATTCTTGGTAGTAACTCGCGATGGAGTACCACAGACAAACCTGGTGTGGAAGGATACGGTGTTGGTGAAGGCCGGAGAGACTGTCGATATAGTGCTCGACACCTCAAACCCAGGACTCTGGATGGCGCACTGCCACATTGCCGAGCACCTCGAGTCCGGAATGATGTTTACCTATCGCGTTGAATAGCGGGGTATAGTGCTTGTAATGGAGCTCCTCTCGTATCTCTGGCAGTACCTAGTGGAAGTGTTTGGGCTTGCGATCGCATACGTCTTTGCGGCGATATTCATCTTCCTCGTGTTGCGCAACCTCGGCTCGTGGAAGATCACGACCGCGCTCGTCATTATCTTCCTCGGTGTCTCACTTGCGTTTTATGTGCCGAACGGTATTCCGAACGCGTTCCAATACCCGTTCTTGCTCACAACTTTTGGCCCCAGCGACGGGCCAGCGCTCCCATTCTCAAACGTACTTCAGTTCTTCAAGAACTTTGGCAAGTTTGAGCGCGTAGTTGATATTGCACGCGACCCTGCGGATGTACCACCCGCGGTGGTGCATGCCGAGGATGGTGTAGTCGATATACGCATCACCGCCAAAGAGGTAGTGGGCGAGATGGCCGACGGTGTCACCTTTAACTACTGGACCTTCGACGGCACTGTACCTGGGCCATTCCTCCGCGTTAAGGAGGGCGACACGGTCAGGCTGACGCTCCGCAATGACCCAACGAGCCTCCACCACCACTCGATAGACCTCCATGCGGTGACCGGCCCCGGCGGCGGCGCAGCCGCAACGATAGTCGCCCCGGGCGAGGAGAAGACCATTACGTTCAAGGCACTAAACCCTGGCATCTATGTCTATCACTGCGCGCACCCTAATGTCGCGAGCCATATGGCGCACGGCATGTACGGCCTCATCCTCGTCGAGCCTGCAGCGGGGCTGCCACCGGTTGATAAAGAGTTTTATGTCATGCAAGGCGAGTTCTATAGCTCCGGATCGTTGGGGAGGAAGGGCCTGCAACTATTTGACTCGCAGGCGATGCTCGACGGGCAGCCGCAGTATGTCGTCTTTAACGGCCGCACCGGCGCTATATCTGACAACATGAGTGCAGAGGTTGGGGACACTGTCCGTATCTATGTCGGGAATGGGGGAGTCAACCTGATCTCCAGCTTCCACGTCATCGGCGAGATCTTTGACCGCGTGTACCGCGAGGGCGATCTCGTCAGCGCTCCTGCAAAGAGTGTGCAGACCACCCTTGTCCCCGCAGGCGGAGCAGCAGCGGTCGAGTTCAAGGTCGACTATCCCGGCAACTACATTTTGGTTGACCACGCGCTATCGCGCCTCGACCGCGGAGCCTGGGGCGTCCTCAAGGTCGTAGGCGATGCCGACCCCGCCATCTTCCAAGGCACTATCCAAGAAGGCCACGGCCACTAGGAGCTCATTTTGAGTAATAGGGTAGAGTAGTGATATGCCTAAATTCACTCTTGATGAAGTTAAGGCCATGTTGGCTGGAGCTTCAGACCAACAACTTCACGGCACTGCAATAAAGGTGTTACTGGGCCTTACACCTGAAAAAGCGGATACCCTGTTTTTAGCGTTTGCAGTTTGCTTTCGGGTAGAGCAAGGCTTGGAGAGGCCATGGAAGTCATCATTTGAAAAGCTTCGAGAGATATACCCAGAACCCGCTATTGTCAGAGCAAAGCAAGTACTGAATGAGTTTCTTTCAAACGACTCAGAGAGCCTTGAATCTCTTGAGAGCGTGCTCAGTAACATCTCGCCAGTAGTCGCCGACAGGATTAGAACCGTTATAAATACTGAGTATCAAAAAAGACCCTCTATAGACATAGACAACCTCGATACTTTTGGGAGAAAAATAAGAGCGTACAAAAATGCCTTCGGATCAAATAACAGGGTCGTTGAGTTTGTCAAAGAAATAGAGAAAATTAGAAATGACTTAAGCCATCAACGCGTAGACGGTCTGACCTACGAGGGAAATCTTCTTGATCTAAGAGAAACTAAGGTAAAGATCATCTCAGATGTATTAGAGGTTTTTCGTAACGTAGATCACTCAGGAAAAAGATTTAAGGAAATTCAGTACAAGCCTGACGAAGACCCAGTGGTGAAAGAGATTATTTCTTGTCTCTAAGCTTAGTGGAATGGTGTCAGGTAGCCATTGGCCCGCGGCGGGTTTGGTACACTGGCTGCATGATAGTGAAAACTAGGAACTTTGAGGTGGCAGTGTACGCGAAGGGCGACCCTGCATCAGCCAAGCTGGCCATTGTCATACCCGGCAGGCTCGACACCAAGGACTATCTGCACAACACCAGTCTCGTGGACTATCTCGCCACACGAGGTTTTTATGCCATATCCTTTGATCCACCAGGCACGTGGGAGAGTCCCGGCTCTATCGACCTCTACACAACCACGAACTGCTTGAAGGTTGTTGACGAATTGATTGAGCACTTTGGTAATAAACCAACCTTGCTTGCGGGGCATAGCAGGGGAGGTACCGTCGCGATGCTGGCCGCACCGAAGAACCCGCACGTGACGCATTTCATACCAATCATGTCGTATTACGGCGCACCAAGCGCACCGGAGCCAGATAGGATCGAGAATGGCGCATTAGTCTCGTATCGAGACTTGCCGCCAGGCACATCGAAGTCGGAGAATCCAAAGCGATTTGATTTGCCACTGACATATTTCGAAGATGGCCAGCAATACGATGCGTTGGAGGGGCTAAAGACCTGCATCAAGCCGAAATTGTTCTTCTACGGCACCCAGGATGTAATGAACGATCCTGAAGACGTTAAAGTTGCCTTTGAGCAGTCAGCAGAACCGAAGATGATACACGAACTGAATTCGGAGCACGATTACAGGCTACACCCTGAGATAGTTGAGGAAGTGAACGGGGTAGTAGGGCAATTCCTCGATAAGTACCTTAGCTATTCGTAAAGAGAGTCCCCACATACTGCACAAACGCAGGTAGTGTCGCAATAACTTTGTCACTCAGAGAAAAATCAGTGTTATCAATATGCTCAAGTGCAAATGTCATAAGATGCTGGTGTACTTCAGGGACATGATCGAGGCACCACTTCGTAGCTGTAGCTTTTGAGGCAATCTTCTTCTCGCTCAAGTAATACGCAATCCGACAAAGATTGGTGATAACGTAGACCTGATTCCAGGTGTCCTGTCGCATCCAGTCGTCGTAGCACTTTACCAACAAATCATATTCACCCTTCTGTGCACTAATGACCTTTTCTTCAGTGATCTCGGGTACAAATTCTTTAGGATCGGGGCCATAGAGCGTAATGCCACAATCCAAGATGCCCACCCACGCAATCGGGTTCGAACCGTCTGTGCCAGCCTCCATGTCGTCGAGTGTGCCGTCCTGGAAGTGCGTTGCTGGCGCTCCGTACTTGCTATCTGCAATAAGAGTTGCGAGCACAGGAAAATCCATCTCAAGCTTCTTAATCCAAGGGCTTGCTTGCATTATTGGACCTTCAATCCACTCCCTTAATTTTTTAAGCTCAGCGATGCTTAGGGGGCGTTTTAGAACTGCGATTATGTCGATGTCGCTCCTGTGTTCTGCAAAATCACCATAGGCAATCGACCCATGAATATACGTGCCGAGGAGTGCGTCAGGAATGATGGTAGGCAGGTCATCCCGTATGTGGCCAACAAACTCTTGTGCAGATGCGGGCAAGCCTGCGATTGAGCTCATAAAAACAGTGTACATGGTAATGAGTTTATTGCCCTCGGTCATATATACTGGAAATGGTGTCATGGAAATGGTGTCAGGTACCTTTTGTGTGGGGCTGGCATAGGGTCCGGAACGGGTTTGCTACACTCAGGTGATGGAAGAGGTAATACCTAACCGTATTTATAGCCATTACAGAGGGGGAAAGTTCTTGGTGCTTTTTGTTTCGGACGATTCGACCAACAGCCGACCTGGCAACAGAGTTGTGGTGTACGTGTCACTTACCTATGGCAAGGTTAAATCCCGAGATTTAAGCGAATTCCTTGAGGTTGTGGAATGGCCAGATGGTCAAAAAAGGAACCGCTTTGTGCTCGCCGAATAGTTCCAACCTGCGTCCCATAAGGTCCGTGGCATCCTATATACTGCAACTATGGCAAGCATTAAACAGTTTTTTCTCTACGTGACCAACAACCAGGCGGTGTCGCGGCACGAAGAGGAGTTCGATATCGCATTTTTTATTATCAACACGCTCGCCATTCTGCTTGGCGGGGCATACCTCGGGTACACCGGTGAGTGGCAATGGCTGCCGTTCCTGATTATCGAGTACACCTGGGCGGTCGACAACATGCGCCACAATAGGCAAAAACAGGACACTGTTGCATAGTGGGTAGGTGAGTAATCGGAAGACTGCAACAGTACTCGTCCTCGGGCTGGTGCTCCTCGTCGGAGCAGGGTACTTGCTCTATGATCGACTCGTACCTGCGCCAGATCAACTTGCCTCGGTGATAGAGTCAATCGGTACTGCCAGCACCACGCCCGTCATACTTCCGACGCTCTATCAGTATGCAGAGGTTGCAGACGGCTGTGGCCCCTACTATACCGGCACCTGCGTCAACATGCGCTCGGGGCCCGGCACCGAGTACCCGGTAGTACTGCGTCTACGCACGGGGATGGTGCTACTTGTCGAGGGGGTCGCACTGGATACTGAGGGCCGGCAGTGGTACAAGATAGACCCCGGCACTAACATCCGCTACCCCGAGCGCATCACCGGCGGATGGTACATACTCGCTGACGCTGTCTCCGAGTTCAAGGATGATGGTGACCACCTGGTCGAGAAGGGGGATCAGGTAACATCAACAAAGCGGATACTCATTGATCGCTCAAAGGAAATGCTCTACGCGTACGACGGTGACGCTCTCTTTATGGAACAAGCGATATCGGTCGGACTCGAGGGGACGCCGACGCCGCGCGGCACCTTTGCCGTATACGCAATGACGCCAAGCCGCTACATGCAGGGGCCGATCCCTGGCCTTGCAAACCAAGACATCTACGACCTCCCTGGCGTGCCTTGGAATCTGTACTTCACTACAGAGGGCGCGGTAATACACGGTGCGTATTGGCATGACCGCTTTGGGCAGCCGTGGTCGCACGGATGTGTCAACCTCCCGCCTGAGAAGGCCAAAGAGCTCTATATGTGGGCTGAGCTTGGTGTACGTGTCACGGTGCAGGAATAGTTCATGAAGATTTTCTTGCCCGAGTTGAGTTTGCATGAAAGACTGATTGGATGACCCCCCTGATCGCCCTCTTCCTCATTGCAACAAGCTCGCCTACGTACGTGCCACCTACCATTCCTGAGGTGCCGTTTTATTCGCAATTTGCTGATATCACCTCTCAAAAATGGCAGAAGGTTGGCTGTGGCGTTGCGAGCCTTGCGATGATTATTGATTACTACAAGCCCGCGGTCGCCGTCGATACGCTGCTGAAGCAGGGTATTGCGTCAGGTGCGTATCTACAGAGCGCCGGATGGACCTATAAGGGACTTATTGGCATCAGCACCAAGTATGGGCTTGATGGTGATAGTTACGATTTGGGGAAATTGAGTACGAAGAAGGCCTTTGCCCAGTTTAAGAAGGAGCTCGAGGACGGCCCAGTAATAGCGTCGGTGCACTACAAGTTTGATCCAAAAAGTACTATTCCGCACCTCGTCGTCATTGACTCGATTGATGGCGACGTCGTGTATTACAACGACCCTGCGGCAAAGGTGGGGCAAAAACAGATTTCAACTACCGACTTTCTTAAGGCGTGGAAGAAGCGCTTTATCGTCATTCGACCCACCTCGGATATTAAACTCCGTACCCAGGAGGCGGCCATGTCTGTAGGAGTAGCGCCAGAAAAATATAAAAGAGCAAGTGGATCATAAAGGCGTATACAAAGCCTCCACGCACGCGCAGTATGAGGTACGGAAATACTGCAGTCGACATCAGTGCCCCGATGGACATCATTCCTGCATATGCGGGAGGGGCCGACCCCACCAAGTAGTACACGACATGAATCCCGCCAAAGCACAAAGCGTACCAAACCAGCACCTTGGTGAATGATTGTAATCGTCGTGATAGCTCGAGTATGAATGTCACAATAAGCACTTGCTGGAGCAGTATCTCAATTGACTTGGGCAAGAAGTACCACGGCGTTGCAAACAACAGGTCAGAGTATGGCGCAAGCAGTGGGCCGTGGAGCCCCGGTAGGAACGGAAAGACGAGCAGGGCACACCAGATAATGATTGCTGCCGTTATACTTTGCACGACATACAGCCACATCCAATACTCTGCCCTGAGCCACTTTTTGTACACATCCTTAAACGCAACGAGACTGACCACCACCCATACCAAGAAGTACACACTAAGCACAAGAGGTGCCGTATTGTAGCTGAGGTTAATCCCGGCTAAGGGGAGCACCTGGTAGTAACACACGTTGGCTGCAATCCAGATCCCTAGAATCTTTGCGACGATCTCTGTAAATGTTCCGCCGAGATTATCGTTGACATCTTGGGTTTGTAACATAGCCACATCATACTCTGTTTGCCAGTTTGCAGCCTTTCAGATGCTACGGTCTTCATACTCACCCACAGAGAATGGGAGTATGATGGGTGTATGACAAAACGCAAGGCGCCGGGCTCGACCGGTAAGGGCAAGTTTTATCGGATTGAACTGCGGCCTAAGGCACAATTCACCAGCTTCCGCGTGCAGGACGTTGGCAAGAAGGGAGGCTTGGAGCGCCTCGCAGGTCACCGCCCGAGCGGCAGCTGGGACACGGTTACGTGGCTGATTGCCAAGGACAAAGCGACAGTGGTGAATGGCCACCTCAAGATCACTGGCGCAAAAGAGAAGAGCGTTTTGAAACAAATTAAGGGCCCGGTCGTGCATGTGAAGGGGGACATATTCCGCGCGCATCCGCGCAACGTCCCCGAGCGCCTAAAGCCGACCCCAGCTATGAAGCGCGCCTGGAAGAAGAAAAAGCTATGAACGGATACATCACCAACATCGAGGAGGACACGCTAGCCAACAACGACTTTCGGCGCGTGCTCTATACAGCCAAGAACTGTCAGCTAGTGTTGATGTCACTACAGCCGGGCGAGGAGATAGGAGCTGAGGTGCATCAGCTTGACCAGTTCATCCGAGTAGAGCGGGGGCAGGGCAAGGCGGTACTGGACGGCGCGGAGCATGCACTGTCGGACGGGTATGTGATAGTAGTCCCAGCTGGCGCGATGCATAACATCATCAACACCGGCTCCGAGGCGCTCAAGCTCTACACCATGTACGCACCACCAAACCACAAGGATGGCACCGTGCACCACACCAAGGCCGACGCGGAAGGGGACGAAGAGCACTTTGACGGCACAATCACGGAGAACTAATTCCTTCGATAGCTAGTTGTTACATCATCTATAATTACTCCAATGGGTGAGCCACACATTGAGAACAAAGATACATACTTTGTGGCAGTCAAGATCTTTCTTGAACGAGATGGACGGTTCTTGATTATGAAAGACAAGTGGGGGAGCTGGGACTTGCCAGGTGGCAGGATTAAGAAGGACGAGTTTGAGGTGCCGCTCCAATCGGTGATTGCGAGGAAAATGACTGAGGAGGTTGGGCCTGATATCACATATCAATTAGGTAAACCTGAGATACTCATGCGACACGAGCGTGTAGAGGCCGCGACGGGGCAGCCCGTCCGTATCTTTGCGGTTGGATATCGCGCGAGATGTACCGGCGGCGAGCCACGGCTATCCAATCATCACACCGAGCATAAATGGGTGGACCCAAAGACCTTCAAGCCGGAGGATTACTTTGAAGGCGGGTGGCTGAAGGGAGTGCAAGAGTATCTTAAGTTAGAAAAGTGATTCGTTTTGGGCTATGATAGCCGGACGGGCGGCTAGCTCAGCTGGTTAGAGCGTACGCCTCACACGCGTAAGGTCACAGGTTCGAACCCTGTGCTGCCCAC
>CAYHLC010000002.1:16316-167675 GCA_964357395.1 uncultured Candidatus Saccharibacteria bacterium
CCCTGTGCTGCCCACCTGATATACTGCGAGCGTGGCAAAACGCTTACTGATCTACGGCAATGACCACCGCGCCCGCGAGGTTCAGGGAGCTCTTGCGCAATCCGGTGCAGCGACCGAGTTGGTCTATGGCGTGAGCGAGACTCTTTCTGAGCTAGAGCGTACCTTGCCTGACGGGCTGATATTCGTACTGCAGGTATATTGGGACGGCGCACTAGATTTGGTAAAGAGGATCAAAGCTATGACAGGCTTTGAGCGCATGCCCATCTTCTACGTTGGCGACTTTATCGAATCGAAGAATCAGATCTTCCTCAAGGAGCTTGGGGTCAAGACGCTTACCATGGGCCCAGTCCCTCCCCAGGAGATATCGCGTTACATTATGAAAGAGCTCTGGTAGATTTGGGTGCTCTCAGCAGGAGTCGAACCTGCATTTGTCCCTTCGGAGGGGACTGTCCTATCCATTGAACGATGAGAGCGCGGGGCAATGGTACCATAGCCCTGTGAGAATCAACCGTCCCTACCGCAAGACTACAATCCCCGAAAATGCTAAGCTCGTATTTGAGGGCGTCATATTTGATGTGTATCAGTGGGAGCAGGAACTCTTTGACGGATCAAAAACTACGTTCGAAAAGCTCTCTCGTCCTGATACTGCGATCATATACCCCGTACTGAGCGATGGTCGCATACTGCTCATCAAGGACTCGCAGCCTGACCAGACGTACCTCTGCGCCCCCATGGGCCGGGTCGAGAATGACGAGACCCCCGAACGCGCTGCTGCACGTGAGCTTTTGGAGGAAACAGGATACACAGTTACGGACATCATGCCGCTCCACGAATCTGCGCCGTACTATTCAAAAGTTGACTGGAGGGTATATGCATTTGTAGGGGTCGGTGCATCGAAGGTGGGCGAGCATACTACTGACCCGGGCGAGAGGATCAAACTTTTTCCGGTGACGTTCAATGAACTTATTGAGCTAGCATCGAAGCCAGACTTTGACGATCCAAGACTAACAATGCTGGTACTAGAAGCAAAAGCAAATCCAGGCAAAATGGAAGAGCTCAGAAAGAAGTTCCTCGGCAGTGCATGATTGATATACAGTATGCGTACCTAGTGGGGAATGTCATACTCGCAGTACTGTTTTGGCTGCCAATCTATATCTACTGCAAGGATTTGCGGCGCGAGATGCTCCTTATGTCACTCCTCGCGGCTCCCTTGGGGCCACTCACCACCATATTCTTCCTCAACGACTACTGGACGCCAGCCTTCATATTTGGGGCGTGGTTCCCACTAGAGGACTTCCTATTCGCATTCCTTATTGGTGGGGTAGGGGGCGTGGCGTACGAGGCGTTCTTCGGCAAGAAGACGAGCCGGCCGCTCGTGAAGCACAAGCGCATGTGGGCGCTTGTCATATTCCCCCTAGGCTTGCTGTGGATGTTCGCCGCTACCTCGCTCGGCTATACCTCGATCTATGCCTCCATCGCGCTCCTCCTCTTACTCGGACTCATACTTATTATCTACCGCCCCGACCTTCGTCATGCTGCCATCTTTAGTGCAGTCATGACTGGACTCATGATGTTTGTTATGTACCAAGTCCTCTTACTACTCTACCCAAACCTGATAGGTGAGTGGTGGCATATTGAGAATCTCTCACTCGTATTTGTGTACGGTGTCCCGCTCGAGGAGATACTCTGGGGCGCGTCGTGGGGATTCTTTGCTGGTCCGGTGTTTGAGTTTGTGGCCGGATCGCGCTACATTCAGAGATATGCAGAGTCCGACACCGACCGAGCTTTTCTTTGAGCGACTCACCTCGTGGGTCGGCTCGGTGCCGTCCCTCATCATCCACACGATCGTGTTCATCGCGGCATTCGGTGTCGCGTTCCTTGGTATCGCGGCATGGGACACAGTACTCCTCATGGTGACGACGGTGGTGTCCTTGGAGGCTATCTATATCTCTATCCTCATCCAAATGACGGTCAATCGGCAAGCCAAGGAGCTGCACGAGGTGTCCGAGGATGTCGAGGAGATCTCCAAAGAAGTGGAGGAGATTGGCGACGATGTCGAGGAGATCTCGAAGGACGTCGATGAGATCCAGGAGGACGTGGAGGTGATGACAGAGGATTGGGACCTCGAGTCAGGCCTGCCTGCGCAGGCAAGCAAGCCGCGCACGCCTGAGTCAGTAACCATCGAGCAACTCACTGCGGATGTGAAGAAGATCCTAGCCAGCCTCGAGTCGCTAAAGAAGTAGGGTTACTCCTTCTTCTTGTCGATTTTGTCGAGGCCTAAGCGCTTAAAGACGAAGTAGATCACCGCTGCAATGATAACGAAGTCGAGCAGGGTAGCAATAAAGTTGCCGTACTTGATGCCCCATACTGCAAGTCCTGCCAGGCCGTCGGTCGAACCGAGTACGGCCGCGATGATAGGCATGATAATGTCACCGACTAGCGAGGCAACCACTTTGCCGACAGCGCCGCCGAGGATAAAGCCGATCGCAAGGCCGATCACACCCTGCTCGCGGATAAAGGTCAAAAAGTTTTGCATACGAAAAGTGTACCCCGTGAGATAGCCTCTGTCATCTCATGGGGTGTAGCATTTTGACACTACCATTTGTTTATGTTTATGTACATATATGACTTTTGGAGAGCTGATCCAAGAAAACGCGATTTTCCGAGGAGCGCTTATGGTGTCGATTGCAGTCGCGCTTTCTGTTGCAGCAGAGGCAGCCGGGGGGAGCGATGTGGTGGGCAGGGGCTTTATGTCTCTCTTTGATGGTTGGGGTGGCTCGGACACGCCACCGGTACCACCACCAGAGGCGCCGCCTGAGGAGGGGATAGAGCCGCCTGAGAAGCCGGCTCCTCCTGCACCGGCACCAAAACCTCAGTAGTTGGGGACAACTCCTTGCATACCGAACGATCGTTCGGTATCATAGGCGTATGACTAAACAGCGCTCCTACACCCCCTCGCCACATATCCGCATACTCGAGTTCTACGAGACACATCGACGCATGCCGAGCTATAGCGAGATGGCGATACTGTGTAACCTAAAGTCCAAGAGCTCCGCTTTCGAGCTCGCTGGCAAGATGGTGCGGGAGGGAGTCTTGGCTAAGGATAGGAAGACCGGATCATTGGTGCCACGGAAGAACTACCGAGAGCTCCCATTCGTCGGCCTAGTGCAGGCCGGATTCCCCGCGCCGACTGAGGAGGAGATGACAGACACGGTATCCCTCGACGAGTACCTGGTGGAGCACCGCGAGAGGACCTACCTGATGCGCGCTACCGGAGACTCGATGATTGATGCCGGCATCCATAGTGGCGACATGCTGATAGTGGAGCGCCGCACCGAGGCGCCGGCAGGATCGATCGTTATTGCGCTTGTTGATGGCGACCGGACCATGAAGTATCTACGGAAGAAGGGCAGCCAGTTTTACCTCGAGGCAGCAAACGACAAGTACCCCGACATCTACCCGGAAGGCAAGCTGGAGATCGAGGCAGTTGTTAAGGCGGTAGTGCGTAAGTACTAATATGCTCGGCTTCCTGCTCAACTTGCCGTACACCCTTGCTGGAGTAGTACTGGCTCTCGTATCCGGGCCAACCTCGCTCACCTCCAACAAGAATCCACGCGCACTCATCTTTAAGGTGAGTAAGCTTTGGTGGGCGGTTGGATATATGCGCGGCGCTCGCGCGATGGCAGTGGGACACGCAGTACTTCTTGGTCCAAATTTGGAGGATAAGGACTTAGAGCATGAACTGGTGCATGTCGAGCAGTTCGCACGTATGCCACTTGTGCACCCGTTCCTCTACTACACAGAGCTGCTCCGCAAAGGATATCGTGCCAACAAGTACGAGGACGAGGCGTATCGCCGGGCCGGAAACGTTTATAAGGATAAATAAGTCGCATGTTCAAAGGGGTAATTATCGAGGAGTCGCTAGAGGATACATCAGTACTGAAAGGCTTGCATGTGCTGAAGACGGAGGTAGTACAGACGACCGAAAAGAGTAACACCCCATGGCTCAGGCGGTGGACGCTCCACGAAGTAGAAATACCAGAGGAGCGGGCCGCAGAGGTGGCAGATACACTAAGTAGCCTTATCGACCGCGAGCACGCGCAGGCTTGGTACGCAGACTTCAGTGACGAGGAGACCCATTACATTATCTTTCGTGGCAGGGTATTTGCAGTTGACTGCTCACGACAGGACGAGTATGACGCAGTGAACGAGTACGGGCGCTCCCTTGGGATCCCGGCGCACCAGATTAAGTTTGCAGTAAAAAAGTAAGTATGAACGAGCAAGAGCTGATTGAGTTTATACACGAAGCGGGACTGAATACCTACCTCAAGGCCGGGGTGATGCCGAGCACTACGCCGCACCGCCCCGGCAGTGAGGAGTTCTCTTTTGAGAAGGGGGAATGGAAGTACCTAGACTCATACGCCTGGGACCATGACGGTGGCGGAGAGGAGTTCGTCTACTACAACGGCAAGGTAGTGTGGGTGCTGAACTATTACGGCTTCCTTATT
This sequence comes from uncultured Candidatus Saccharibacteria bacterium, assembly GCA_964357395.1. Classification (GTDB taxonomy): domain Bacteria; phylum Patescibacteriota; class Minisyncoccia; order Phycocordibacterales; family Phycocordibacteraceae; genus Phycocordibacter. The sequence goes on from CAYHLC010000002.1 coordinate 20,825, forward strand.
GGTGATCAGGATAAGAAGGAGATATACGGATTCCTACACGATGCACTGCGACTGCGCCACCCGGTATTGCCAGTCCGTGGCGACACGTTGGTTGATGGGGCACGCGGACTACGCTATGAGATAGAGTTTGCCCAAGCTAGGATCGGCAACTTTGTCGGCACAGAGCGGATCTTTAAAAACGAAGTTAAGGTCTACGAAGCCTATGTCCACGGCGGACTCGTCCGCTAAGTACCCACGAGCGATAGTGCATGTGGACGGGGATGCGTTCTTTGCATCTTGCGAGATCACCAAGAACCCGAAATTGCGTGGCAAGCCGGTAGTGGTTGGCGGTATGCGCGGCATCGCAGTAGCGCTGACCTACGAAGCCAAGGCGCTCGGTGTCGTCCGCGGCATGCCGGTACACGAGATACGGAAGCTCTGTCCGCAGGCAGTCATACTACCTGGCGACTATGACTTGTATGGCATATATGCGCGGCGCATGTACGCTATAGTCGGGCGCTACACGCCACTCGTGGAGGAGTACTCGATTGATGAGTGCTTTGCGGATGTAAGCAGTGGACAGGTGACAGCTGACAGTGGACAGCCGGAGGAGATAGCAAGGAAGATTAAATACGATTTGGAGACAGAATTAGGAATCAGCTTTTCAGTCGGGCTTGCCACGACCAAGGTCTTGGCCAAGGTGGCGAGTAAGCACCGGAAGCCCTCCGGGCTTGTGTGCATACCGACAGGCACGGAGGAGGAGTACCTAACTAATACGGGAGTAGGCAAGATATGGGGCATAGGCCGCGCAACTGCCGAGGCGCTGTACCGAGAAAAGGTAACAACGGCGCAGGAGTTTGTGAGTAAACCTGAGCGGTGGATTACAGAAAACTTTGCTAAGCCGCACCTCATGCTGTGGTACGAACTCCGCGGAATCTCGGTGTATGACGTGCATGTTGGTGGAGGAGATATACAGAAATCCGTTGCTGCAACGCGCACCTTCCGCCCGCCGACCAAGGAGAGGGCAGTGATTTGGGCACAGCTCTCCAAGAATATTGAAGAGGTGTGCCGCCGCGCACGGGAGAAGGGGATTACCGGCTCCTACGCGTACTGTTTCCTCAAATCGCAAGAGTTTCAATACCTGCGCTTCGAGGTGCCACTAACTCGGCACACCAATACGCCGATCGAGATAGCGGAGTTGGTGCGCCCCGCGTATGAGAGGGCCTTCCGGCGTGGGGTGGAGTACCGCGCGACCGGTATTACGCTCTCCAATATTCGTCCGGAGGAAATAGAGCAGCAAGATCTCTTTGGCACAAGTCGAAACCTCGGTGAGCTATTCAGTACGATTGATAAGATCGACCACAAGTACGGCGGCAACACCATCCACCTCGGCTCATCCATGGGCGCCTATGGGGCCCACCACACGCGCCCCTTCGCACTCCCATTCCTTGGTGACGTGGTGTAACCTTGACGTACCAGTTAGAGTATTATATAGTGAAAAACGTTAATATTATAACTGACGGTATATGACAAACACAGACGAGGGATTTTTTGCACGCACTTCGGTCTGGACTTTTATATGTATGGCGGCTTTTGCGACAGCAATGGCCCATGGGTTCGGATTGGGAGAAGAACTAAAGGGTGAGGCACAGGCCTCTGTAATCTATCCGCTTGCTATTTTTACCCTAATCTCGACATGCATTTTTGCTTACACTGGAGCTGTTCTTAAGCAGAGTGGAGGAGGAGGAATCTAAAACTGAGTAAGTTTTATTTATCTGTACCTAGTGGTACAGTATCTTTATGGCTGCAGAAGCTGCTATTCATATTGCCCTTGCCCCCTATGTGTTGGGGCATATTGGGAGCTTTCCTATCACCTCGACACTCCTCACGAGCTGGCTTGTTGTTGCAGTGTTGGTGGTGTTTGCAGTCGTGTTTAGCCGCTCGATCAAGCTTGTGCCAGGCAAAGGGCAGGTCGCGGTAGAGACACTCGTTAGCTTTGTCTACGAGTATATCAAAGAGACGTTGGATGGGTCGGAGAGGATGGCTCGTCGCTACTTCCCACTCATACTGACACTGTTCGTCTTTATCTTCACGGCGAATATTGTAGGGCTCTTGCCCTTTATCGGCGCCGTGGGCATCCACACTGCAGGGGGCGCACACGGGGGACTCCTCCCACTTTTCTACCCTGTCAATACTGACCTCAATGTGACACTTGCGCTTGCCATTATTGCCTTTGTTGCAATAGAGTTTGCAGGGATAACAGCGCTCGGTGTGTTGAAATATGGGTCAAAATTTGTTAACCTACACTCTGTCCTCGGCTTTGCGGTCGGGATCATCGAGTTGGTGAGCGAGGTGGCACGGTTGGTGACGTTCTCGTTCCGCCTCTTTGGAAACATCTTTGCGGGTAAGGTACTCATTCTGTTGGCACTCGCCTTCATGCCGTACTTCCTGCCGGTGCCACTTTTGGTATACGAGGTGTTGGTAGGGGTGATACAGGCAGCGATCTTCTCGCTCCTGACGCTCTTCTTTATTAAAATCGCGGTGGCAGAGCCACAGCACTAAACAAGTATGGACTTAGAAACTGCAAAAGTATTGGGTATGGCGATAGTAGTGGGTCTTGGTATGATCGGCCCGGGTATTGGTCTCGGCATCTTGGTCTCGCGCGCACTCGAGGCTATCGGGAGGAATCCTGAGGCGATGGGCAAGATTACTACGAACATGTTTATTGGTATCGCCTTTACCGAGGCGCTCGCCGTGTTCGCGCTCGTCATTGGGTTTATCATCAAGTTTACGTAACCCAAGTCTGTGGAGCAGCTACTCGACGTTTTTGGCATTGATTGGAGACTCCTGATTGCTCAGGTGATCAACTTTCTAGTGCTCTTGGGGGCGCTCTCGTACTTCCTCTATGGGCCTGTTATGCGCGCCCTCAAAGAGCGTGCAGACAAGATCGCTGAGGGCCTCCGTGATGCTGAGCTTGCTGCGGCCGACCGTGCGACAGTAGCGGCTGAGAAAGGGGGTATCATCGCCGAGGCGCACCATGAGGGGGAGTTGATAGTTGCTCGTGCAGAGGCAGAGGGGAAGTCGGAGAGAGCATCGATAGTGAAGATCGCTGAGGATCGGGCAGCCGTGCTCCTCAAGGACGCGCAGCTCGAGGCCGAGGAGGCGAAGCGCGCAGCGCTAAAGGCTTCCGAAGCAGAGATCGCCAAGAGCGCAATACTTGCAGCAGAGAAGATCCTTGCTCACAAATAGTCATGTCATTAGCCAAGAACTACGCTGCAGTTTTCAAAACTCTTGATAGCAAGAAGGTCTTGGTGTACATGAAGCAAAAGGGGCACCTGCGCCTGCTGCCACAGATAGTCCGGATTCTGGAGCGGGAGAAGGTGAGACCAGCGTCTATCACAGTGACAGCCAAGGATGACCCACGCATTGTTGGTGGCTCGTACACGCTCGACGGGTACACACTTACCGACCGTACGTACCGCACTGCACTCGTCAATCTTTATCAAAAACTTATTTCATAATTATGACCTCGCCCATAATCGACAGACTGAAGAAGGAGATCGAGTCCCTGGACCTCGATCAAGGCAAGAAGGACATCGGTATTGTTCGTACCGTGGGCGATGGAATCGTGGAGATCGAGGGCCTCAAGGGCGCCGGAATGGCCGAGATGGTCATGTTTGATGAATCATCTAAGCTCTCGGTCAAAGATGCTATAGGCCGTGAGGGGAAGCTCTTTGGTATGATCTTGAACCTCGAGGAGGATACGGTGAAGGCGATCGTGCTCGGTGATTCTTCGAGGATCTCAGAAGGCATGCACGTGCATGGCACTGGGAAAGTACTCTCAGTCCCCGTTGGCGAGGCGCTCATTGGCCGTGTGGTTAACACGCTTGGTCAGCCGATCGACGGCAAGGGGCCTATTAAGGCAGATGCAGAGTACCCAGTCGAGCGTGAGGCGTACGGCGTTATCGACCGTCAGTCGGTCAACACGCCCTTGCACACCGGCATCAAGGCTATTGACGTCCTCATTCCAATTGGTCGCGGTCAGCGCGAGCTCATCATCGGTGACCGTGGCACCGGCAAGACGGCTGTCGCGCTCGACGCGATACTGAACCAGCTGAGCGAGCCAAAGGAAACGAGGCCTATTTGTATATATGTAGCCATTGGGCAGAAGGAGAGTAAGACGGCCCGCGTTGCTGGCCTCCTCGCGGAGCGCGGTGCTATGGAGTACTCGATCATCCTCTCTGCCCCTGCGTCTGCTCCAGCTGCATACCAATTCCTCGCGCCCTACGCAGGTGTTGCAATGGCGGAATACTTTATGGAGCAGGGGAAGGACGTCTTGATTATTTATGATGATCTCTCCAAGCAGGCTGTCGCATACCGCCAGCTCTCACTCATCCTCCGCAGACCACCAGGCCGTGAGGCATACCCAGGCGACATCTTCTACCTCCATTCACGTCTACTCGAGCGCGCAGCAAAGCTGAGTCCCGAGAAGGGTGGCGGATCGATAACCGCGCTTCCTATTATTGAGACTCAGGACGGCGACGTCTCGGCCTACATCCCGACCAACGTGATCTCGATTACGGACGGACAGATGTATCTTGAGGCAGACCTCTTTAACAAGGGCACACGCCCTGCTATCAACGTCGGCATCTCCGTCTCGCGTGTGGGTACCTCGGCACAGACCAAGGCCATGAAGAAGGTGGGTGGCCGCATCAAGCTCGACCTCGCGCAGTTCCGCGAGCTGGAGGCCTTTATGCAGTTCTCGCAGGACCTGGATCCTGATACAAAGAAGAAGATCGACAACGGTCGCCGCCTCACCGCGATTCTGAATCAAAACAAGTACTCGCCAATACCGTTCGAGCGACAGGTCGTGGCTCTGTACGCAACAACGAGAGGCCACTTCGATGCATATGATGCAGATCGAATGACGGAAATAGAGGAAAAGTTCCTCGCGTTTATGGATCGCGAGCATACGGATGTGCTGGGTACTATCCGTACTGAGCGTGCGATTAGCGATGAGCTAGAAAAGCAGCTAGCGGCTGCCGCTAGCCAGTTTGTGTCAGTTACTAAGTAGTCATGTCATTGCGCGATATCAAAACTAAGATTCGCTCCGTCGATCGTACCCGCAAGGTGACGAAGGCGATGGAGACTGTCTCTGCGGTTAAGATGCGGAAGTCCCAGCAGCGGGCCCTCTCCGGCCGCCCATACGCACGCGCAGCAGTATCGATACTCGAGCGCCTCTCTGCCTCGCTTGGAGCGATGCAACACCCGCTGACACTCGAGAGGTCCGTCAAGCGCATGGCGCTTGTAGTAGTCACATCGGACAAGGGCCTTTGCGGCGTTCTCAACTCGGCGGTCTTGAAGCGGGCAGAGAGTCTCATTAAAGAGATTGACCTCGATACAAAGGACATCGACATCTATGCGTTCGGTAGAAAGGCACTCGAGTACTTTTCCCGTCGTGGATATGCCATCAAGTCGCGATTCGAAAACGTTTCTGATGACATCTCTCTCAGTGATCTTGCGAACGTCACCATGGCGGTCACCAACTCTTTTGAGCGGGGTGAGGTGGACCGAGCGCATGTCGTCTACACGAATTTCAAGTCCACTTTCGAGCAGGAAGCAATGTCACACCTATTGCTGCCACTAAACCTCGAAGAGATTAGGACAATAGTAGCGGGCATCACCCCTGCCAAAGGCAAACTGAGTGAGGTCGGACCTCATTCAGGGGCGCCAGCATTCTATACCGTAGAGCCTGACCCGGAGGAAGTGTTAGGATCGCTATTGCCGCGACTCGCAAGTGTGTTCCTCTATCACATGCTCCTCGAGGGCAAGGCCTCGGAGCACTCGGCGCGCATGATCGCGATGAAGAACGCCTCGGATAAGAGCCGCGATATGAGTAAGGCACTGACGAGGCAGTTCAACAAAACCCGCCAGGCAGTCATCACCCGCGAAGTCTCCGAGATTGTCGGCGGAATCGAGGCAATGGCTCTTAGCTAGGTACTAGGTATTAGCCATTAGTGACTAGATATGTTAAAAATCTTTAGTAACCTAAACCCTAGACCCTAGTCGCTAAACCCTAGTTATGAATGGAACAATCACACAGATCATCGGCCCCGTCGTTGACGTCCACTTCGAGGGTGATGTGCCTGCGATCAAGAATGCGCTTGTCTATAAGGGCGAGGACCGCACGGTGACCTTGGAGGTCGCATCCCACATCGGCGTCAACCGTGTGCGCACTATTGCCTTGCAGGACACCTCCGGTATGAAGCGTGGGGAGGAGGTCGCGGACACTGGCGGGCCCGTTTCTGTACCAGTAGGCGAGGGTACTTTGGGCCGCCTCTTCAACGTCGTTGGAGATACTATCGACGGCAAGGGCCCGGTTGCGAAGGGGACACCGACCCAATCTATCCACCGCGGCGCACCCGCGTTTACGGAACAAAAGACTAAGGCAGAGATTTTCGAAACTGGACTGAAGGTCATCGACCTCTTGTGCCCCTTTATTAAGGGCGGCAAGGTGGGCCTCTTTGGTGGCGCCGGCGTCGGCAAGACGGTGCTGATGCAGGAGCTGATGCACAACGTTGCTACCGAGCACTCGGGCTACTCGGTATTTGCTGGGGTAGGCGAGCGAGTGCGTGAGGGCAATGACCTCCTCCATGAGATGACCGAGACTGGTGTTATCAGCAAGCTCGCGCTCGTCTTCGGACAGATGAACGAGGTGCCTGGTGCGCGTGCACGTATCGCACTCACGGGCCTCACTATGGCCGAGTACTTCCGCGATGAGATGGGTAAGGACGTGCTCTTCTTCATGGACAACGTGTTCCGCTTCGTGCAGGCAGGCTCGGAGGTATCGTCGCTCCTTGGCCGTGTGCCATCCGCCGTGGGTTACCAGCCAACGCTTGCTGAGGAGATGGGCCAATTGCAGGAGCGTATCGCCTCGACCACCAAGGGATCTATTACATCGGTGCAGGCCATCTATGTGCCTGCAGACGACCTCACGGACCCAGCGCCCGCTACCTCGTTTGCGCACCTCGACTCATCCATCGTGCTCTCGCGCCAATTGGCATCGATCGGTATCTACCCAGCGGTCGACCCACTCGACTCGTCATCATCGGCGCTCGATCCAGACATTGTAGGCGAGGAACACTACACCGTGGCGCAGGAGGTCAAGCGCATATTGCAGCGTTACAAGGACTTGCAGGACATCATCGCCATTCTTGGTATCGAGGAGCTCTCGGAGGAGGACAAGAAGTTGGTGTACCGCGCACGTAAGATTCAGAAATTCCTCTCACAGCCAACACACGTGGCCGAAGCGTTTACTGGCCAGAAAGGTGAGTACGTCACCCGCGAGGAGACAGTACAAGGATTTAAGGAGATTATCGACGGCACGCACGACGCGATTCCGGAAGACGCCTTCTACATGAAAGGCAACCTCGCCCAGGTCAAGGCTGCGTAGTTGACAAATGAATAGTTTTGTAATACTATTTCACCATGAGATACGAAGTTAAGTATGCAGCGAACATCAGCCACGGAAAGCCTAGCCCGGATGATGATAAGCATGCAAGTGACGCTGCTGGTGCCGTGATCAAATTTTTAGGCGGTGACGATTCGCACAAAACGAGACGCAACTGGATCTTCCGAGGACCGCTTTCCGCGGCGGGGGCGGCGACTATGCTTTCATTGCTATACGCAGTGTACGCGTTAGCAGTACCTAAATAAGCTTCTTGCAAAGTTCGGCGAGGGGAGTACTCTCAGCGAATGCCTGAGGCGCTCTCGAGTGCTGCCTTTGAAGAGGGAGCGGCGCTCCCTGACGGATCGGTGCGCTGGAAGGTGTGCGTGGGTAACCAATGCAGGAGCACTCGCGCCCGAGCGGGGAAGGCAGTGTGGTGCAAGAAAGTAAACGGCAATTGGCTTTGTTGGGACTGCCAGCCCGGCAAGGGCCGCCCGCACCGCGACTAGTGCACCTCCTCCTTCCAGAACTCCTTGCCGGGATGGCGATAGATCAATATCGGCGTGAGGACGAGGGTGAGCAGCATTGCAAAGGCGAGTCCAAACATAATGGCAAAGGCGAGTGGCCCCCACAGCGAGGACGCGCCGGCGAGCGGGATCATACCGACTACGGTAGTGATGGTAGTAAGGAAGATGGGGCGCAAGCGGCTAACGGCAGCGTCCGCGACCACCTCGTCGAGCGCTCGACCCTCAGGGTTCTTCATGCGCACAATCATTGAGTCCACCAGAATGATGGCGTGGTTGATGATAACGCCTGCCAAGGCGATAACACCGAGCATCGAGGGGAAGGAGAGTGGCTGCTGAGTAATCGCAAGGCCAGCAAACACACCGACCAAGGAGAGCGGCACAAGCATCAGTAGGTAGAAGGAGTACCGGAACGAGTTAAAGGCCAGGACCAATATCGCGAGCATGAGCACCATACCTCCAATAAGGGAGAGTCCCATCTCCTGGAACGACTGATCGACATCCTCGGTCTCGCCGCCTACCTTCATTGCGACACCCTCGGGGAGTGGAGCCTTTTCCATCTCTGCGGCAAATGCGGCAGAGACCTCCGTAGCGGTCTTGTCGGCAGTTAGGTAGCTTGAGATCGATGCGATGTTCTTTTGATCCTCACGGGTGATAAGCGCGTTGGACTTCTGGACAGACGGTGACACAACGGAGCCGAGGAGCACGGTGCCAAGGGGCGTGCGCAAGGGGAGGTTGAGGAGTGCGTCAATGGATACATGAGCGGTCTCTGACGGGTCCTGCCAGTCGGGGTTGAGATTACTTAGTACCAACACATCAATGTCCTCGTCGTCACTCTTAATAGTTGTTGCCACGGTTCCAGAAACTGCAGTGCGCAGCGTCGAGGCAACCTGGGCAGACGTCAGTCCGACTTCCGCAGCCTTGGCCCGATCGATAGTGAGCGCAAACTCGGTGCCATTGTCCTTCAGCGATGTCGTAATCTCCGTTGTGCCCTCGATACCCTTTAGTACGCGTTCGGCCCGGTCGACCGATCGCTCTAGATCGTCCAAGTTCTCACCGGAGAAGGTGATAGCAATAGGAGCACCCGTCGGAGGCCCACCCTGCGGCTCGAGTGCCCGCACCGTAAAGGTGGTGAACACGGCTACCTTGTTGCGTAGCTCCTCCACGATCTCGGTCGAGGTATCGTCGCGGTCCTCGGGGGGTACCAGGCGGAGCGTAATGTTGGCAAGCTTGCCACCACCAGTCGACGCGCCGCTGAGGGCAGACGAGCCGCCAACGGTAGTCACAAACGACTCGATACGTGGGTCGCCATACAAGAGCTCCTCGACTGCGCGCGCAGCGAGGTCGGTCTCATAAAGCGGTGTGCCCTGCTTGGTCTCGATCTCGAGGTAGGCATATTCGGTGTCCTCGCCAGGGAAGAAGATCACCTTAACCAGCCCTGTAAAGGGGAGTATGAGCGCAATGATGAATGCCACCGCCATGTAGCGGAGGAACTTCTTTTGCCACAGCTTGTTATTAAGCTTACCGAGGAGCCACCTGCGATACCACTCCTGCGCTCGCACATTCCACTCCTCTTGGAGCTTTTCAAAATTATTGGTCTCGTGCGTCGTAAACATGATTGCGATCAGTGGCACAAGGCCGAGCGCAACAAAGATAGATGCTACCAAGACAAAGATGACGGTGAAGGGGATCGACGCAATAAACTCGCCCGTGATCCCTGAGATAAAGAATAGCGGCGCAAACACGGCAATAGTGGTCAGGGTGCCCGCGGTCAGCGGCCATGCGTACTCGCGGATAGCTTCCTTGGCGGCAACGAGTGGCTGGCCGAACTTCTTAAGGCGCGTGTGTATCGCCTCGGTGACCACAATGCCCGAGTCGACCAAGATGCCTATTGCGAGGATGAGTGCGAAGAGGGAGACAAAGTTGATGGTGTTGCCGGATATGTAGAGACCAATAAAGGCAATAACAAAGGAGAGTGGGATAGAGAGCCCTGCAACCACCGACTCGCGCCATCCGATAGTGATCACGAGACAGAGCATCACGAGGATCACGGTCTCGATGCCGACCGTTACCAGCTCGCCAAGGCTCTTCTCGACCTCCTCGCCGAGGTCGATAGATATCTGGGTGGTGATGCCAGAGAGTGTCGTGCCCTGGAGTTCCGTGAGGCGTTCCTTGACGGTACTTGATGTCGTAAAGATGTTAGCGCCCGAGCGCTTGTGGACTGAGAGGGTGACTGCAGACTCGGCAGGCTGACCACCAACTGACGCACGCGAGAGCGTCGCTGCGCGCTCGACGCCGTTGACGATCTCTGCAACGTCGCTGAGGTAGATCGGACTCCCGCCCGATGACCCAACCGTCACCCCGCGCAAGTCCTCGGGGTCGTTGAGGTCGCCCTTAAAGGCAACTGCGTACTCGATATCGCTGACCGTAATAGTCCCGACCGGAAGCGATGCGTTGCTTGCAGCAAGCGCGCCAACAATATCAGAGAGCGTGAGCCCGAAGGCGTCCAGCGCCTCGCGCTTGGCAACCACTGTGACGCCACGGTCCTGTGTGCCGGCAATGTTGACTGCAGAGACACCAGGGATGCGCTCGAGGTCGTCCTTAACAACCTCAGCAAGCGCCGCAAACTCGGTCGCAGGCAAGCCGCCGGAGAGCGAGATGATCAAAATAGGCTGGTCGCTAAACGAGACACGCGTCACGACTGGCTCGTCGGCATCGCGAGGGAGTCGTGGCTTGGCACGGTCGACGGCGTCCTTGACGTCTTGTATCGACTTGTCGAGATTTGCGGAGGCGTTAAACTCGGCGGTCACTATCGAGATACCCTCGCGGGAGGAGGACGTAAGCTTGTTGATGTTGTCTATGGTGCCCACCTGCTTTTCGATCTCCTTGGTGACGAGCGCTGCGGTGTCGGCAGCAGAGGCACCGCGGAGCGTTGTTGCAATAACAGCAACGGGGACCTCAACCTCAGGGGCGTTCTCCTTTGGAATAGCAATAACGGCAGCAGTGCCCGCTGCCATAAGTGCCACCATTACCAAAATGGTGAACTGTCTCCGCTCGACAAAAAAGTTCCAGAATTTGATCATGTGCTACTGGCCGATCAACACCTTTTGTCCCTCCTTCAATCCGCGTGCATCCTCAACAATAGCGAGGTCGAGCGTCAACCCCTCCGTAACCTCCACCTTGTCGCCGCGCAGCGTGCCGAGCGTTATTGGGTTTGCAACGAGGGTAGAGTCGTCGCTGAGTGTAAATACCAGTGTGCCCTCAGGAGTGATCTTGACTGCGGAGAGTGGCACACTGATCGAGCCAATGCTCCCCACGGCTTTGGCAGACCGCTCGATCCGTATCGTTGCTGACTGTCCTGCAACGACGGGAGCAGTAGGGGGTATCGTAACGCGAACCTCGGCCTTCTTGGTCGTCGGGTCGAGCGCTGTTGCGACACGCGCGACGGTCCCCGAGATACTCGAACCTACGGTCGCTTTTGCACCAACGGCGATATCCTTGATGTCGTTACCAGAAACAAAGGCAACCGCCTCGAGTCCGCCAGCGCTCGTAATGTACACAATAGGGACCGAGGCACTCACAAACGAGCCAATGTCGAGGTCGAGCTTGTTGATAGTGCCCGAGATGGGTGCGCGGATGAGCGTCCTCTCGAGCCCGGCGAGTGCGAGTGCGAGGTTAGCCTCCGCACCAGCAACATCGGCGCTCACTCCGGATGCGCCAGTAGCCTGACCAGTAGATGCAGCCGCTACCGCAGAGCGCTTGGCATTGATAAGCTCCGCAGTAGCACTTACCGAAGCGGCAAGCCCGTTGATGCTCGCAAGCCCAGCAGACGCATTCGCACGGTAGCCATCAATAACCGCATCGGTAATGCTGTAGGTCGCAACAGCACCGTTTAGTGCCCCGACGACATCCTGCATAAATGCCTGCGCGATCTTGATTTCAGACGCGAGCAGTGTTAGCTCCGCCTGCAGCTGCTCTGCGCTCATGGTTGCGAGCTCCACCTTGCTGTGGCGCGTGAGTATGGGCTGCATCGCCAGGCGGCCCGACTCCGCCTCACCTACTAACTGAGAGTTGGACGAGGAAACATTGAAGTGTGGCTGTGCGCTCCCTGGATTGGAGAACATGTCGTCGGCCTTTCGACTAACCGTATCGTCGATAGTCGCAAACGCCGTCTGTATTGTGGCGCGTGCAGTGTCCTGTGCGGCAGCATAGCTAGTTTCGGCACTCTCGACGCCAATACCACCTACCGCAACGGCGCTCTGGGTCTTCTGCAATGCGGCACGAGCCTGTGCCACGCTAGCGCGCTGGGTGTCGTTCTTAAGTTCGGCAAGTATGGTACCTGCGCCGACATAATCCCCGAGGCTGCGGTAGACAGCAGCAACGGTGCCAGAGATGTCGGGTGCGACATTGGCCTCGCGTGTGGCGCGTACGGTGCCAATGAGTGAGAGCGGCGCTGACTCGGACACATCGCCGACGCGGATCAGGGTGACCGAGCGAGTATCAGAGAGGGTAGGAGTAGCGGCACTGCCCCCGAAGAAGTAGGCGAGCGCACCAATAGCGACTACGAGCACTATAGCGGTGGAGCCGGCGAGGAGGGGGTTACTCTTTGCCCACGACCAAACAATCTTGCCTATGGTGTAGAGGTGCAGGCCCACGATCTTTAGCTGCCTCCAGATAAGGTGTAAATAGAGCATAGTATTTAGTAACTAGTGTTCGTACTATAGCACAAAAGCCTCAAAAACCCATACCACTTGATTTTTTTGTAACTACCATTGATACTCTACAAATGGGCGCGCATGAACTCCGCATGTCTATGAACAGTGACTGGTGCGCCGCTGATCGGCTCCAGAGACGGCTGATCCCAATCGCTGCACTGCTTGCGCTTGTTGGGGTCGTCGACGCGTTTGCTGGGTTTGACACAACCGTGTATGACGGATGGCAAGTAGATGATATCGCATTCAGTCTTGTCGGACTCAGCCTCGGGGGGTACTTACTTGCGGGGCTCCACAAATGGCGCATGGTAGTTCACTCGAATCCGGGTGCTTCGGCTGCTAAAAGCCGGGGGTATCTCAGGGGTTCCTTTAATCCCTACGACTAGCTCCCTCAAAGTGTTACAGTTATTGTATGCAAGTCACGATAGCTCGGGTGCATGAGAATTTGTTTGCTGGCGAGGCAGTGTCTGTCACTGTCCCTACCACCGACGGCGAGATGACCATACTATCGAAGCACGAGGCACTCGTCGCAACTCTCAAGGCAGGCACAGTCACGGTCCGCACTGCAGGGGGCGAGCAGACCTTTCCGGTCGAGAGCGGCGTCCTCGAAGTCTCCAACGACCAAGTCACCATCCTCCTCTAAACGGCCTCCTAAAAAATCTTCTCCTAACCCAACATAACAATAACAATCCTATAGGACGGTTATTATTATGCGCCCAGGTTGAAGTGTCGGCGGAGGTGGCCGTCATGCTCAATTGCGTCAGCAATGACATACAACATATCCTTTCCGATTTTTAAGTCGGCCTTAAGGAGTACGATAAGTTCCTCACAGTCATACGGGTATACCCACACACTGTCTTGGAGCCGATAGAGCTTGAAAAGCTTCAGCATCTCACGGGCTCGGGCGCGGTCACGCCGACGTCGCTCGGGAATATCAAACATGACGAGGCGCCACTTGCCGTCCCACCGCTTCGGCTTTCTTGGCACAACCTTACCGACGTGCATCAGTCGGGCTAATGACTCACCCTTCTCAGTCAGTCTTGCAAAGGAATTACCATCCCGCACCTCAATCCGAATGTGGCCAGAATCAATGAGGCGTGAGATCGCTTTCTTCGTTTGGTACTTTCGCTGTGGCAGGAAGCCAATTTTCCCAAGTGCACCGACAGCATTAGGGGCCAGCACAGCTAGTGCGATTATGCCGACAGTGGCAAGTGTGCCGATGACCGCCTTGTTTAGCTTTGTGGCACGTACGGAGCGCCCGACTCTCTCTTCCATTGCTCCCATACTGATAATTATAACAGTCCTATAGGATGGTTATCCTATATGCAGAAGTGTGGAGTGTGGTGGCAAGGTCAGTGCGCGGGATGGTACACTAGTTCCATGTTCGGGAACTTCTTGATGAAGACGATGATCAAGCAGCAGATCAAGAATCTGCCGAAAGATGCGCAGGACGCGATACTGAAGGCGCTCGACGAGAACCCCGACTTTTTTAAGAACCTAATGGCAGAGATTCAGGCAAAGGTTAAGGCAGGTCAGTCGCAGATGGCTGCGACGCAGCAAGTCATGATGGCACACCGCGCGGAACTCCAGAAGATCCTTGGTGGTGGCGCCTAGTCGATGGCAAAAAAGATTTTCGTACTCCTTGGGCATCCGGATACGGACACACTGTCCGGCGCTTTTGCAGACGCCTACGAGGCCGGCGCGCTTGCTGCAGGGCATGAGGTACGCCGACAGAGCGTGGGCGAGATGCAATTCGACCCGATTCTGTATAAGGGCTACAAGGTGATACAGGCACTGGAGCCCGACCTTGTAACCTTCCAGAGCAATGTGCGCTGGGCCGATCACCTGGTCATCGTCTATCCAAACTGGTGGGCTACTATGCCCGCCCTCCTCAAGGGCCTTATAGATAGAGCATGGTTGCCTGGGTTCGCGTTCAACTTCCGCAAGGATGGCCGGCCAGGATGGATTAAGAGGCTGAAAGGTAAGAGCGCACGCATCATCATCAGCGCGAATGTGAATCCTTGGGCGGAGTGGTTCCTCTTTGGCGACTTTACCAACGAGCTGGCGCGAGCGACGCTCGGCTTCTCTGGCATTGCGCCTGTACGTATCAGCATCTTCACTCCAGCAGAAACCGCATCAAAGACCCGCCAAGCCTGGTGGATCCGTAAGGTCAAGGAGCTCGGCATGCGTGCACGCTAGCGCGCCTTATAAAGGATGCGGTACTGCAGTATCGCTGCCGCGACTTGGACGCAACCCATCGCAAAAAAGAGCACCGTAAACGAGGAGTAGGTAAGTACTAGGGCGCCGCACACTGCGGCGATACCCGTAACTATTTGGGGCAGGCCATCAGCAAGCCCCCAGACCGTGCCATCTTGCTTCCTGCCCGAGTACTTGTCTACGAGCGCATCCCACGTTGGTGTAGCAAGCGCATTTGCAATGCCGAGGAGGATCTGGACCGCAAAGAGAGTGGCGGTGTCTGAGACAAAGAGGTACCCAAACGTCGCCACAGCGTTGAGCGCGTAGCCCGCAATCATGAGTCGCCGCTTATCGTACTTGTCAGAGATCTTGCCAACGACAATAGTGAGGATGCCAGAGACAATAAGAAAGACAGCCCATGCCCATGCTATCTCCAAGATATCGCCGCCGATCCGTGAGGCGAATACCGCAAAGAGGGGACCGAGCATCCCCTCACCGAAGTACCAGACATTCCCAGCAAAGAGGAGTATCCAAAGCTCGCGTCGCATATGATTAGTATACGAGAAGAAACGTCCAAATCATCTTTGATGAAGCTCTGTGGCGAGATACAATGCGGGGATGTCCGCGATAGAGGTGAGAGATCTCCGGAAGGAGTACACATTTAAGGCTCGTAACCCCAACAAGGGGTGGCTGGGGAACTTTTTTGCGCCTGACACCAAGTCGGTGGTCGCGGTTAATGATGTCTCGTTCAGCATAAACCAGGGCGAGACGGTCGCCTTCATTGGCCCGAACGGTGCAGGGAAGTCGACGACCATCAAGATGTTGACCGGAATACTGCACCCTACTAGCGGCTCTGTGCGTGTCCTTGGTCTCTCGCCACAGGAGGACCGCATCGCGCTGGTGCGTCGTATCGGTGCGGTGTTTGGGCAGCGTTCGCAACTCCTCTTTAATCTACCGATCACAGACACCTTTGATTTGGTTAGCAAGGTGTATGGCATTGACAAGGCTGCAGCAAAAAAGCAAAAGGAGAGGCTGATAGAGCTCTTCGACCTAGGCAAGTTCCTAGATCAACCGGTACGGAAGCTCTCTTTGGGCCAGCGTATGCGGGCCGAGGTAGCCACCTCACTCCTCCACACGCCGGAGATACTGTTTCTCGATGAGCCGTCGATTGGACTTGATGTGGTAGCCAAGCTCTCACTGCGACAGAACCTGACACGCGCAAACCAAGATTTGGGAACGACCATATTCCTCACCTCACACGACGCTGGCGATATCGAGAGTGTGTGTGCGCGTACCATCGTCGTTAACACTGGCTCGATCGTATACGACGGAGCAACGGCAGATCTGAAGCGCCAGTACCTGAAGCGGAAGGTGGTCACCATGCACCACGCCGGCGGCACAGAGCGCGTAGAGGTAGACACGGCCGAAACTCCGATTGCGGACGTCCTTACCAAAATGTTGAAGGACTTTGATGTCGAGGATATAGCGGTGGAGGATCCACCACTCGAGGAGGTCATCTCTGATATATACACCCATGCCCGCCCTCGCTAAGTACACAGCGATCTTCTCCCAGAGCGTCAAGCAGTCGCTCCACGTGCCGGTTGGCATTGTGGCTAATGCTGCAATTACGACGGTGAGGCTGTTCTTCCTATTTGTAATCTATACCTACACGTACAGCCATGTAAGTGGGGCAGTGGCAATACCGATCTCAACTGCGCTCGCTGCGCTCGCGATATACAACGTCTTACTGATGCTGAACCTGCGTAGGGTATTCGATGTCATCACCAAGGATATTAAGAGCGGCATGTTTGAGGTGTCGTACTTGCGCCCCATGAGCTACCTCCTTGGCGCCGCTGCAGCAAGGCTTGGACTTACCATTACCATTGCCTCAACGACCGCCCTAGTTGCACTTGTCCTCTTTCTCATATTCTCTCCCGAGCTGCCACAGACACTAGGCCTTGGTATGTTTGCTTGGGGCATCGTGCTCGCGGTCCTCGGGGTCGTGCTCTCTGGCTTTATGTACACACTGATAGCGCTTCCGGCTCTTTGGATCAACGATGCAGAGCCCTTCTACTACATACTCGACAAGGTGATACTCATCCTCGGCGGGGCATATGTACCAGTCGTCTTGTTCCCAGGCTGGCTACAGACAGTAGCCGAGTACACACCCTTTGGTGCAGTGATGGCGGGCACTCGTATGTTCGACCCCGACTTTCTTAGCGCAGCGCCACTCTATGCACTCATCCAAGTATTTTGGATACTCGCGTTCTACGCAGCGGTGACTATTACGATGCTGCTCGCTCGGAAGCACATAGCAATTAACGGTGGCTAGTATGGAGTGGCTGCTTTCAGAAATTAAGATTGGCTGGGCATATACGGTTATCAACCTGCGCGAGTCTGCGGCAGAGCGCGCATCCTTTGTGATGCAGATCATCGGTATGGCGCTGAACAATGTTGCATTCATCTTAGTTTGGATACTCTTTATCGGAGTGTTCGGCAACCTTAACGGGTGGGGAGCCCCGGAGGTGATCGCCTTGCAGGGGTACAACGCGTTTATATTCGGACTCGCATTTACCTTTGCGGGCGGACTCATGCCTCTTCGCGGCATGATACTGAATGGCGGCTTTGACTCGCTACTGCTCTCACCACGCGCGCTCCTTACTCGTGCATTTACGCTTGATATACGCACCTCCGCTATTGGTGATCTATTGTACGGGGTTATCTGTGTTGGTATCTATATCTACCTCATAGGTGGAGGTTGGTACCACGCCCTCATGTTGACCATGTTTGCCGTGCCAGCATTCCTTATCTTTGTATCTATATTGCTCATCAGCTCGTCCGTGGCCTTTTTCATTGCAGACTCTGAGGATCTCTCGCGCAGCATCTTTGAGCTCTTCTTTGCGCCGAGCATGTATCCGTCAGGCGGCTTTCAGGGCATGGCTCGTTTCTTGCTCACGTTCGTGATTCCCTCTATTACTGTTGCGGGATTGCCAATCGAGCTCCTCAGCAACTTTTCCTGGTTCTGGTTTGCGGTTATCTGGATACTCGCATTCGTCTGGCCGTGCATCGCGTACTGGTTCTTCCTGCAGGGACTCAAGCGCTACGAGAGTGGCAATACCATAGGCGCTCGGGTATAGTCGCAGTATGAAGTTTTTTGTTACCGGCCGCTCGAACAACTACCAGCGCGTTGCGGAGGCGTTCCAGACTATCAAGGACCGTGGGCACGAGGTCGCCTTTGAGTGGACCGCGCTGCCGATGGCGAAGCCCTATGCCGAAAATGGTGAGCGTGCAGCGCACTATGCCGAAATAACGATCAAGGGACTCATAGATGCTGATGTGTATATCATCTTTGCACACAAGGACGGGAACGGCGTATATACCGAACTCGGCGCTGCGCTCGCATTGAATGCACTCCGCGGCTCGCCGCGCATCTATGCTATCGGTATGGAGGAGCGCGGCGCAGCCATGTTCAACTACCACCCGGCAATCATTTGGAAGGACTCGCTTGAAGAGGTGTTGGACGAAGTCGTAAGAACAGAGGTATAGTCAGGCGTATGGCACTTAGTATTGGCATCGTCGGGCTACCAAACGTGGGGAAGAGCACACTCTTCCAGGCATTGACTCGTAAGAGCGTACTTATTGCTAACTACCCATTTGCAACCATCGACCCAGCGGTCGGCGTTGTTGCTGTACCAGACGGACGACTCAAGGTGCTGACAGACATCTCGCAATCAGCAAAGACTATTCCTGCCGCAGTCGAGTTCGTCGACATCGCCGGCTTGGTGAAGGGAGCCTCGGAAGGGGCGGGCCTCGGCAACCAATTCCTCCAGAACATTAGGGAGTGTGACGCGATAGCCGAGGTGGTGCGCATCTTTGAGGACTCAGACATTACGCACGTGGATGGGGACATAGACCCAGTTCGTGACATTGATGTTATAAACCTCGAGCTCGTACTTGCAGACCTGCAAGTTGTTGCCAAGCGCCTGCAATCAGTGGAGCGTGAGGTGAAGCATGGTGACAAGGCTGCAATACTCGAGCAGGCAGTGCTGCAGAAGGTGGAGCAGACCTTGCTCGCAGGGAAGCTCGCCTCAACGCTACCGCTCACGCCAGAGGATAAGCTGGCTATTAAGGGCTTGCAGCTACTCACCATGAAGCCGATTATGTATATCCTCAATAAGAAATCAGGCGGACATAACCTCGACGAAGCAAACGATCCTAGATACGAGCGATTGGTGGAGTATCTCGACAAGCTGGGCTCAGAGTGGGTAGTAGTGGATGCCGCCATCGAAGGGGAGCTCCGTGATGTCTCCGACGAGGATAAGCAGACATTCCGCCAAGAGTACGGAGTACTCCAGGACGGTATCGATGACTTGATAAAGGGGGCGTACGCACTACTCGGGCTCCAGTCCTACTTCACAACCGGTACCGACGAGACGCGCGCATGGACTATTAAGGTGGGCGCAACGGCGCCAGAAGCGGGGCAGGCGATACACACCGACTTTAAAGACAAGTTCATCCGAGCAGAGGTGGTCGCCTATGCAGATCTAGTCGCTGCAGGCGGCTTTGCAGGGGCGAGGGAAAAGGGCCAAGTACGCACGGAAGGTAAGGAGTATGTAGTCAAAGACGGCGACGTCATCGAGTTCAAGATCTAGTTAATGCAAGTATACCTATGAAGCTCAGATACATCATAATCAGAGTTAAAGATATTGATCGAGCAAAAAATTTCTATTCGCGGTTTCTTCAGATGGAGCCTACTAAACAGGAGCGAGATAGGATGGTGGTATTTGATCTACAAAACATTAAAATCGGTTTGTACAATCCAGTAGCAGATGGTGAGTCGCTAACAGACTCTGTTTGGGGAGATAACTGTCACGCTTCTTTCGGTGTTGACGACGTTGAGTCAGAGATGAATCGTGTTTCTGAGTTTGTAGAAATTCTGGCACATAAAAAAGTTGATTACCACGATTGGTTTGAGTTTCGAGATACAGAAGGGAATCTATTGGAAGTTCACAAAATTTAGACCGCATCGCTGTATGTTCGACACGCCATACATTTTTGCCAAGACTGAGTTGTTATTTTGAGGGCCAGAGGAGGAAGTGTAGAGGGTACTTTTTCTTCAAATGAGCTAGAGTGCCCCATTGCGGGTACTTAGGCTTTCTGCGATCTGCCTGAGCTTTGTCCAACCCAGCAATCGCATTTTCATATCCGGGCATAGAGTCCTGGAGCCATCGCTCAACCCTGTAAATAGTATCGAAGCCGACTTTCATA
Source organism: uncultured Candidatus Saccharibacteria bacterium (assembly GCA_964357395.1). Classification (GTDB taxonomy): domain Bacteria; phylum Patescibacteriota; class Minisyncoccia; order Phycocordibacterales; family Phycocordibacteraceae; genus Phycocordibacter. The sequence goes on from CAYHLC010000002.1 coordinate 40,951, forward strand.
TTCTTAGCAATTTTCAATGTTGATTCACCGCTAAGTATGCGCCGTGCAATCAAGATTCGTCGGCCAAGCATAATACGCTCGCTCGTTGTTAGGAGGTCTTTAAGGAATTCTTTCATGGCGGCCCTCCCCTTTAGGGCACTTGTGGCTGTATAGAGCGTGTCGAGTGTCTCGATCCTCTCTTCCTCGCTCAGCTCTTTGATCTTCCGCTTCATACTGTTAGCTTATGATTATTATGATATTACATAATATCATAATAGCGTAAGAGATCTCGCATAGGAGAGAGGCAGGGGGGCAGATGATGGACTTCATTTGGGGCTCATGTTATAGCGAGTAACATAACCCAATGGAGAAGCTTAGTGTCGAGAGTGCATCCCGCAGCCCCGTGGCGATTGCTGCTGAGGAGCTTGGCGAGGACATAGAGCAGACAAGGGCCGGCTGGAAGGATGAACTTGGAAAATACTTCCCGATAATACCGCTTTGCGCCCCATGCCTACTCAAGCGCCTCGCCTTTATCTCGGACGGTGCCAAGTATCGACCTGAGTTTAGACAGGTAATGTGCGACCATTGCTATGCAAATGAAATGGGGCCGTACCACAAGAAGTAGCAAGTGATACAATAGCTATATATGGATACACCGAAACCAAAGATAACCCCCAAGGACTTTTTCCTCTGGCTCGGAGCGATGGCGTCTCTCTACGTCTCTATCGTCTCTATCCTCACACTTTATTTCCAATACATTAACCACCTGTTCCCAGACCCGCTTGCGGGCTATGTGGACCCATATTCCTCGACCATCCGTTTTGCTATCGCATCCTTAGTGGTTGCAACGCCGCTCTATATATACCTGACCCGCAAGATCAATACTGACATCCGCACCATCCCCGAGAAGAAGGACCTATGGGTCCGCCGCTGGTTGATATACATCACCCTCTTTATTGGCGGGCTCACACTAGCAATCGATCTCGTCGCGCTCATCAACGCCTTTCTCGGTGGTGATATCACCATGCGCTTTGTGCTCAAGGTGGTTGCAGTATTCGTCGTCGTCTCAGGATTCTTTTGGTACTACCTATCGGACCTTCGTGGCAAGTGGGAGCGGCAGGCGCAGTTGGGGCACATACTCGGCTACGGCGTAGGGGCACTCGTGGTCGCCTCTATCCTTGCTGGCTTCCTGATTATCGGATCGCCGATCGATCAGCGCTTGTACCGCTTTGATGAGCAGAAGGTTATGGACCTTGGCGGTATCCAGTCGCAGTTGGTGTACGGCTACTGGCAGCAGAAGGGCGAGTTGCCCGAAGACCTCAGCGCGCTCCAGGACCCTATAAACGGCTACATAGTCCCGATGGATGCACAGACGGGGGTGCCGTACGTGTACGAAAAGACCGGAGAGATGTCGTTCAAGCTCTGTGCGACATTCAACAAAGAGACTCGCGCCAATGACCCGTACGCTCGGCCCACTGTTGCCGTGCCGTCTAAAATGGTTCCAGGCGAAGTCGGTATCGACCTGCAGGCGCTACCATGGACCCACGGAGTAGGGGAGACCTGTTTTGACCGCACCATTGATCCGGAGCGCTACCCCGTATTCAAAAAATAGGGTACGATTCCTAGATGACTGATGCTGCGCCGCGCATAAAAGTTGGTGTAGGTGTTTGGGTCTGGAAGGACGGGAAAGTCCTGATGGGACGTAGGCTTGTTAAGAACCATAGTGATAACACTTTTGCTTCCCCGGGAGGGCATTTGGAGTTCGGAGAGAGCTTTGAGGACTGTGCCAAGCGCGAGGCGATGGAAGAGGCTGGCATTGTGGTAGATAACGTTCGAGTCACAACCGTATCCAACCTACTTTTGTGGGAGGGCAAGCACTATGTCGACATAGGCCTGGATGCTGAGTGGAAGTCTGGTGAGCCGCAGGTGCTTGAGCCAGATAAGTGCGCAGGGTGGGAATGGGTAGATCCTAAAGATCTTAAAGAGCCATTGATGGTGGGTGACAGGCTTCGCATAGAGGCAGGCCAGACGGGGAAATGGTATTTTGGGACAATCAAATGAAAGACTACAACCACAAGGATATAGAAAAGAAGTGGCAAGACGAGTGGCAGAAGAGTGGTATCTACAAAACTCCTGACGTACCGAAGAAGAAGGCATATGTCCTCGACATGTTTCCGTACCCATCAGGCGAGGGGCTCCACGTGGGCCACCCGAAGGGCTACATAGCGACCGACGTCTACTCGCGCATGAAGCGCATGCAGGGCTACTCGGTACTGCACCCCATGGGTTGGGACGCCTTCGGCTTGCCGGCAGAGAACTATGCGCTCAAAACCAAGACCCATCCAAGTAAGGCGGTCGCAAAGAATGTTGCGAGATACAAGGAGCAACTCTCAATCATTGGCTTCGATTACGACTGGACGCGAGAGATAGATACGACCGATCCTAAGTACTACAAGTGGACGCAGTGGATCTTCCTGAAGTTGCTGGAGAAGGGGCTCGCAGTCCAGTCCTTCGCACCTATCAACTGGTGCCCGTCATGTCAGACCGGACTTGCGAACGAGGACGTCGAGGCTGATGGTACGTGCGAGCGCTGTGGCACTAAGGTAGAGAAGCGCCCTATGCGCCAATGGGTACTGAAGATAACTGATTATGCCGAGCGACTCCTTGCAGACATCGACCAGCTTACCCGCTGGCCGGAGCATATAAAGGAGATGCAGCGCAACTGGATTGGCAAGAGCGAGGGCGCTGAAATATACTTTGAACTAAAGTTTACGGACGCGAAGCAAAACGAGAATCGTGACCCTGAGGGCAATAAGGCTCGCATACCAGTATTCACCACTCGACCCGACACGCTCTATGGCGCGACCTACATGGTGCTTGCCCCCGAGCATCCGTGGGTGACGCTCGCCTTGGATAAGAACCATAAAGGAATACTTCCGAATGTTGATGAGGTCCGCGCATATGTGGAGGGTGCAAAGCAGAAAGGTGAGATAGAGAGAACGGCGGAAGGAAAGGAGAAGACGGGCGTAGAGCTGCAGGGAGTTAAGGCAATCAATCCAGCAACAAAAGAGGAAATACCAATGTATGTTGCGGACTATGTCCTCGGCCACTATGGCACCGGCGCGGTGATGGCTGTCCCTGCGCACGACGAGCGCGATTACGCCTTTGCTAAGAAGTATGACCTACCGATTAAGCAGGTGGTCATGCCGTGCATGCACGACCTAGTTAAGCCGCCTCAGCCAGGCCTCCCCGAGGTCGCGCGCGACACCGTGGTTGTCTTCTTGAAGGACACTGCAACCGGTAAGTATGCGGTCTTGGATTGGCACGGTGCACAGGACGGCGTCTCGACCGGCATTATGGGTGGTATCGAGAACGGGGACACACCGGAGGAGGCAGCGCTTGGTGAGATACGCGAGGAAGCATCCATTCCGAACGCCCGCATCGTGCATACGCTCCGCTGGACCAGCGCAGCTACGTACTGCGCTGCGCATAAGGGTGAGAACCGAAGGGCTACTGCGCGCGCCTTCCTTGCGGAAGTAGATGGACTAGCAGAGCAGGGAGCAATAAGCGCAGAGGAGGACACAAAGCACACCCTCGCATGGATAACAGAGGATGAACTATTGAAGCGTACAGGACTACCTGAGCATCAGAGGTGGCTGTGGCAGCAGCTCCACATCGAGACGCCTCTTATAGAGGGGGGTGCTCTCATAAACTCGGGAGAGTTTGATGGCACAGATAACGAGGAAGCAAAAAAGAAGATTACGGAAGCGGTAGGGGGCAAGATGGTGACGACATACAAGTTGCAGGACTGGGTGTTCAGCAGACAGCGTTATTGGGGTGAGCCGATCCCAGTCATCCATTGCGAGAAGGATGGCGTGGTGCCAGTGCCGGAAAAGGACCTACCTGTCGTGCTCCCTGAGGTAGAGCATTACGAGCCAACAGGGACAGGCGAGTCACCACTCGCTAACATCCCCGATTGGGTTAACACAACGTGTCCGAAATGTGGAGGGCCAGCAAAGCGCGAGACCAATACCATGCCGCAATGGGCCGGCAGTAGCTGGTACTACCTCAGGTACATGGACCCGGATAACAACGATGTGCTTGTTGATCCGAAAAAGGAAAAGGCATGGGCACCGGTCGACCTGTACGTGGGCGGGGCGGAACACGCAACGCGCCATCTCATATATGCACGCTTCTGGCACAAGTTCCTGTATGACCAAGGCGTTGTATCTAGCGTTGAGCCATTTACTGAGCTGCATTCAGTCGGCCTCATCCAAGCAGAGGACGGACGCAAGATGAGTAAGCGCTGGGGCAATGTGATCAACCCGGACGATATAGTGGATCGGTTTGGCGCGGACTCGTTGCGCGTGTATGAGATGTTTATGGGTCCGTTTGGAAACGCGATTGCATGGTCCACCAATGGCCTAGTCGGTGCACGCCGATTCATTGAGCGTATCTGGAGGCTTAGCGAGAAGGCGGGGGATGAAATACCCGTACTCGAAACTGTACTCAACTTTACTATCCAAAAGGTGGGGGTTGATATTGCGGAATTCAAGTTCAATACGGCCGTGTCCCAAATGATGATCCTCCTGAATGCTGCCGAAGCAGCTGGTATAGGTCGTACCCAGCTTGCAACCTTCCTTAAGTTAGTCGCCCCGTTCGCGCCACACGTGGCTGAGGAGCTCTGGCAGGGGATGGGGAACAAGGGCTCCGTCCACCTGGAGGAGTGGCCGACCTATGACCCCGCAAAACTGGTCGCGGAGACCGTAGTGGTGGCAATTCAGGTAGGAGGGAAAATGAAAGGAACAATCCAGGTACCCCGCGACTCTAGCCAGGATGAGGTCCTGAATGAAGTGCGGAAGAGCGAAAAAATGGCTCAATATATGGCTGAAAAGCCATCCAAGGTAATCTTCGTGGCTAACAAGATTATTAACCTAATTCCATGACCTGGGGATAACTCTCTATATTTGACGCTTTTAGCATCACGTGCTATAAAGATATGGCATAATAAACTCAATGGCAAAACTAACATTCAAACCCCAGGCAGTTAGCAAGCGTCTCGTACAGAATCTTCCGGAGCGATCGAGAGACGTCGTCGTGAGTCGTTACGGACTAGGAGACAAGAAGGGCGCAGAGACCTTGGATGCCATCGGCAAGCGATACGGCATTACTCGCGAGCGTGTACGCCAGATCGAGAGCCACGCTATCAAGGCTATCCAGGACTCGCCAGCGCTCGCCAAGGAAGCTGGCGCGCTACAGTCACTCGAGAGCGCTATTCGCGACATGGGCGCCGTACTTCCGGAGCACAGCATCCTCACCGAGTTTGCTACTGATCCTGAGACCAAGAATCATTTGTATTTCCTCATGGTTGTTGGCAAGCCGTTCATTTCGAGGAAGGAGGACGACAACTTCAAGACGCGTTGGTACGTCGATGAGTCAGTCGCCAAGGCAGTCGAGGATGCACTAAAGACGGTACACCAGAGTATCAAGCCGAACGATGTGGTGACTGAAGACAAGCTGGTTGATCACGTACTCTCGTGCCTCTCTCGCGTCAACGTTAAGTACAAGAACAAGGACACCGCACGCCGCTGGCTCGACCTCTCAAACTGCCTGATGCGCAACCCGCTTGGAGAGTGGGGCCGCTCGGGCGCACCAGGTATCAAGCTCAAGAACATTCGTGATCATGCGTACCTCGCTCTCAAGCGCCACGGTTCCCCAATGCACTTCCGTGAGGTAGCCAAGGAGATCGACAAGCTTTTCGGCAAACGCGCGCACCAGGCGACGACGCACAACGAGCTGATTAAGGACAAGCGCTTTGTGTTGGTAGGTCGCGGTATCTATGCCCTCTCTGAGTGGGGCTACCGCCCGGGTGCAGTTATCGACATCATCAAGCATGTCTTGAAGGAGAAGGGTCCGCTGACTCGAGATGAACTGATCAAGGCCGTTGGTAACGAACGTCACGTTAAGCTCAACACCATCATAGTTAACTTGCAGAGCCCGGCGCTCTCGAAGACCAAGGACGGCAAGTACGCACTCGCGAAATTGTTCCAAGTTCTGAGTCCAGAGTTCTGAGTTTCTGATACCATGGGCACATGAACCGTGGCTTTTGGCTGCGCAGCGGGCTTATCGCATTCGTCGTGCTTACGCCGATCCTTATTTTTGCTGCGCCTTCGGTGGCTGCGTTTATCTACCTCACTATTGTGACGCTCGCACCGTTCTGGCTTCCCGTCGTACTTGCACTGATCGCATGGCCGCTGTGGCTGACCTACGCGCGGTCCAAGTACGTCTCACAGATTCCGTACACGACGCTCGAGCTGAAGCCGGGCGACAACACCCCAAAGACTGCACGACCGATGGAATTGATCCTCTACTCACTCTACTACCGCACCGACGTAACATGGACGAGTGCGCTCCTCCAGGGAGCGACTCGTGTTCCGTGGAGCTTGGAGGTATGTGCAACAGGTGGCACCGTGCGTTTTTATATTCACATACCAACGCACCACCGCCAGGCAGTCGAGGCGCGTCTCCGCTCCGAGTACAAAGACATTGATATCGACGAGGCGCGCGACTACTCGAGGGAGCACCACTTCAATCCGTTCGAAACAAAACTGAAGATGGTTGAGTTCCAACTTGCTAAGGCGGATCCGTATCCACTCATGACCTACGAAGCACACGAGCACGCAAAGGAGCATCGAGACGTGTTCGCGGAACTCCTTGAAGAGCTTGCAAAGGTACCGAACGGGCAGCAGGTGTGGGTGGCACTCATCATTCGGCCGCACCAAAGAGACTGGGGCCGCGGCTGGTATGACTGGCTCAACCCGCCTGTAGACACGCTGCACGAAGATGCATCAGTTGAGATACAAAAACTGATTGGTACTGCAGGCGACATGCGACATGTCGCTGCAGGGGTCAAGGATACGGTGAACGCGATAGAGAAGGCGCTGCAGAAGCCTTCATTCGATTGTGGCCTCCGCGTTGCGTACACTGCGCCTCGTAATCAGTGGAGCGTGGATAGGGCAGAGTCCTTGGAACACCTCTTCGACCGCTTTGGCGATCATACTCTCAACAGCTTAGTGCCGTACGATCCTCGCCTCGACGTTGGCTGGCCTCTGTCTGACATCTTTGCTGTTGCGCCTGCCTTGGACGACGAGTACTACCTCAAGCTGTACCGCCGTCGCGCCTTCTTTGCGCCACCCTACTACGGACGCGCATTCGTACTGAACACGGAGGAGCTGGCAACACTGTGGCACCTCCCAAAGTTTGGACGCTCGAGCGCGCTTGCGCGCGCGCGAGGATCGCGCCTCGAGGCACCTGCTAATCTACCGGTATGAAGTTCCGAATCCGTGCCTTTGGTATTTTTGCTGCGCTCGTAGTCCTGTACGCGTTCCTCATCGCGCCGCCACTGAACTATCCAACAGGTATGACGGTGCAGGTTGCGCAGGGCGAGTCGGTCGGGGCTGTTGCAGACAACCTGTACCTCCTCGGTGCCATCCAGTCTCGACCAATCTTCAAGCTTGCCGTGATACTCCTCGGTGGGAGTGTGCAGGCGGGCGCGTACCTCTTGGACAAGAACAACACACTGTTCCTCGCATATCGGATGACACGCGGCGAGACAGGTCTCGAGCAAGTACGCATAACTATCAGAGAGGGTATGACCCTGCGGGAGATAGAGAAGTTGGTGGGGACTGACCTCCCGGATGACCAGGAGGGGTACCTATTCCCAGACACGTACGACTTCCTTCCCGGCTCGCCCGCAGACTTGGTAGTAGCGCGTATGCATAGCAGGTACGAGGAGCACGTGGCACCACTCCGAGCAGAGATCGAAGCTTCGGGACACACCGAGGAAGAGATCATAATCTTGGCATCAATACTCGAGAAAGAGGCACGGCAACCTGAAACGATGCGTATCGTCTCCGGCATACTCTGGGATCGAATCAAGATAGGGATGCCGCTCCAGGTGGATGCCGTCTTCGGCTACATCAACAATCGGCCGACATACCATCCGAGTGGGGAGGATCTCGAAATCGATTCGCCGTACAACACGTATAAGTATCCAGGCCTCCCGCCAGGCCCCATTGGTAACCCCGGTATGACTGCTATTGAGGCCGCCCTCCGGCCGGGAGAGAGCCCGTACCTCTACTACCTCACCGGCGTCGACGGAACCATGCACTACGCCAAGACCTTTGAGGAGCATGTCCGCAACCGCCGCTTCCTTAAGTAGTTGACCGCCCCCATATGGGGGCGGTAGCTTGTATGAATGGCTGATGAAGGCAAGGAAGGCTACTTCAAGAAACAGGAAGGGGTATACAACACCCTCGCGGCGATATTCCGTGGTCGCGCAGAGGAGCATATGCAAAAGGGAGATATGAAAAGGACGGTGCTCAACTGGAAGAACGCAAGGCTTGCTGCCGGCGTGGCCACTCTCGCTGGCATTGTTGCAAAGATAGTCACTGACCTATAATAGCCAAGTGCAGACGGTATATGTAGGACTCTCGGGAGGCGTGGATAGCGCCGTTGCAGCGTACCTCCTCAAGGAGGAGGGCTACCGCGTCGTAGGCGCGTTCATCAAGGGCTGGGAACCAGATTTCCTCCCGTGTACTGGTGTCGAGGATCGCCTAGCAGCTATGCAGGTAGCGGCACACCTACAGATCCCATTTGTTTCGTATGATCTTAGCGAGGAGTATAAGAAATCGGTCGTAGACTACTTCATCGCCGAGTACAAAGTAGGCAGGACACCGAACCCCGACGTTATGTGCAACCGCACTATCAAGTTTGGTGCGTTTTGGGAGCGGGTCCGCGCCGACGGCGCCGACTTTATAGCTACAGGACACTACGCCCGAAATCCCCAAGGCGACGCCTTGGGGATTTCGGATGACAAAGAGAAGGATCAAACGTATTTCCTCTGGACTCTCACCAAGGACGATCTTGCACACACACTGTTCCCGATAGGAAAGTATAAGAAGAGAGAAGTTCGGAAGATAGCAGAAAAGATTAAGCTGCCTAACGCCGCAAGGCGAGATTCCCAGGGCCTCTGTTTCCTTGGACACGTCGATATGCACGCCTTTCTGAAGCGTTACCTACCTACTACCGTCGGTACCATATATGATACCGATGGCGCAAAAGTGGGTGAGCATGATGGTGCTTGGTTCTATACCCTCGGGCAGCATGTGCCAGTTTCTGGTGACAAGCGCCTGTACGTAGTTAGCAAGGATGTGGACAGGAATGAACTCGTAGTAGCTGAAACACCCAATTCTGAACGAGGTCGGATCTCATTCACGCTAACCAACGTGAGCTGGGTGTCGGGGACAGCCCCAACTGGCAAGGTCTTGGTACAGTACCGCTACCACGGTCCCCTGGTCCCTGCCAGCGTTGCGGATTCTGAGCGAGATCGGATCTCGCTCAGCCTCGCAGAGCCGGTACTCGCAGCTCCTGGCCAGTCGCTCGTCGTCTATTCTGCCAACGGGAAGCTCTGCCTCGGCGGCGGCGTCATCGTTTGACATTGGTGCGAGGCCGGGCTACTTTACTCGGTATGTCGTTTAACCAACCATCAGGAGTACAGAGCCCTCAGCGGGATGAGCGGGCAGCCAAGGCAGCCCCAAAAGGCGGGTGGGCCATCTACCGTTTTTGGAGAGGTGAAGGGTACTCGCGTGGCTGGGCACTAGAACTAGCTATAGCCTCGCTAGTCGCGGGCGCAATTTTTGCAGCCTGGCGAGCGTAGCATTTTTTGAGGATGGTACCATAGTGGGATGACGGAAATAGTGAAGGGCGATGGATCCCGAGAGCTCTTCAATATTCACAAACTTGCAGACTCATTGGCCCGCTCTGGCGCCAACAAGGACCTCGCGATCCGTGTGTCCGAGCAGATTGCCTCGTCGATACAAGACGGCATGTCGACAACCGAGATATACAGAAACGCATACAAGATCCTGCACAAAGAGGAGCGCATTGCTGCAGCCCGGTACTCCATGCGCCGCGCTATATTGGAACTCGGCCCGACTGGATATCCGTTCGAGGACTATGTGTCGGAGCTGATGAGGGCGAAGGGGTACGAAGTCCGCACCCGCGTCATGGTTCCTGGTAGATGCATCGAGCACGAGGTGGACGTCGTGATGACCAAGGACGGCAAGACTATCGGCGCGGAACTCAAGTTCCATAACCAACCTGGATTTAAGACGGATGTGAAGATTGCCCTGTATGTCAAAGCTCGGTTCGACGATATCGACCAAGCGGTACGCGAGACGCACAAGGAGCGCGAGATCCACGAGGGATGGCTGATCACCAACACCAAATTTACTGACCACGCTATCCGCTACGCAAGCTGCGGGGGCATCAACCTGCTTGGGTGGGACTACCCAAACAAAGGGAACCTCGACGATCTCATCCGCGAGACTGGCGTGTACCCGATCACCGTGCTCACCTCATTAACTGGCGCGGAGAAGAATAGACTCCTCGCAAGCCAGGTTCCACTCTGCAGCATGGTGGCAGAGAATCCAGCACTCCTCAGGAATGCTGGTGTTCCAGATAAGAAAGTGGCAGGAGTGATAGCCGAGTCTACAGCGCTCTGTAAAGTCTAGTATGTCGGGCTTCTACAAACCGAATCGCAACGAGGCCTGGAACTATGGGGGACTGAAGTGGACGCTGTCGCGTTCCAAGATTGACCTGTTTGAGGAGTGTCAACGCTGCTTCTACATCGACAACAAGCTCGGCACTGCGCGGCCACCTGGATTCCCGTTCAACCTCAACTCGGCAGTAGACGCATTGCTCAAGAAGGAGCTGGATACCCACCGCGCAAACGGGACGCAGCACCCTCTTGCTAAGGCATATGGAATAGACGCAGTGCCGCTCCAGGACGAGCACATGGACGAATGGCGTGACGCACTCAGCCGCGGTGTTAAGGTACTGCACAAGCCAACGGGGCTCTTGGTACGCGGAGCGGTCGACGATATCTGGGTCAACAAGGCTGGCGAACTAATCGTCATCGACTACAAGGCGACGAGCAAGGACTCGAAGATAGAGTCACTCGACGAGGACTGGCACCGCGGATACAAAAGGCAGATGGAGATCTATCAGTGGCTGTTGCGGCAAAACGGGTTTAAGGTGTCTGCAACAGGGTACTGGTTCTATGCCAACGCTACTAGGGATCGCGAGGCATTTGATGGCAGGCTCGACTTCGAGCTCACACTCGTCCCATACACCGGCAACACAGATTGGATAGAGGATACACTCATCCGCCTCAAGGAATGCCTTGATAGCGACGTCATACCGCCAGCGGGAGACGACTGCGACTACTGTAAGTACCGCGAGGTTGTAGGCAAAAAATTAATCGCCCAGCACGCTCTGACCAAGAAGGTAGCAGAACCAGCAAAGGAATCAAAAAAGAAAGACAACAACGACATAACAAAGCCACTCTTCTAAATTAAGGCACTTATGGACCTCCAGGCAACGAACCCAGCTCAGTATGATTCCCCTGATCTGAACTGGGGAATAATTGGAGCGGAGGACAACCCCACTAGGATCTTTTTTAGGGCAGCGCTTGACGAACTGCTTGGGCAGGATGTGTTACATGGCAGGGTTCTGGATGCTGGATGTGGAGTGGGGCACCTCTTTAATTGGCTCAAGGACAAAGGAGTTACGGAAGTGGTTGGGATAGACCCTTCGGGGCGGAATATCCAGATAGCGGGAGAGCGATATCCGTCAGTGGAACTGCATCAATGCACCATCGACGAATATGCAAAACAAGCAAAGAAGAAGTTTGACTACATTTTTGTAGTACTTGTTTTTGAGCATATTCGAGATTTGAGGCAGGCATGCACTGATCTTAGAGGACTCATGCATACTGGTGGCGACCTGTACGTCATATCCGGAGATATGGATTACCACATCACAACGGGCAAGGATATTAGAAAGAACTTAATTAGTATCGACGTAGTACAGGAACTTGGTGACGGTGCACTTGAAACACGCGTAGTGAGAGGAGCGAGGCATGGAGTGGAAACGACCATGTACGATATCGTCAGGCCCACTGAACACTACCGGACGATGGCCAATGAGGCTGGGTTCGAGCTTACTTATGAAGCATCATTTCGTGGACCTATCGGTATGCCTCCGGAACTTCAGGCCCCGAATCCAATGTCACACGGTTTCAGGTTCAAGGCTGTGTGATACGAGCTGCTGCCAATACGCCTCAGCAACTCCAAGTACTTTGTAGAGCACAAGGACCGGGTCTTTGCCCTCGCCGACGATCTTTAATAGACTTTGCTTAAAAACACATCATATATGATGCATCATATATGAGTTGATTGGCAGCGAGAGTGGTAATGGTAAACTGTGAACATGATAAAGCGGAACTTGTTTCGGGAGAAAGTGATACAGATTGTAAGGGGAATCAGGAAAGGTAAGGTGATGACATACAAGGAGGTCGCGGCGCGGGCCGGGCACCCCGGCGCTGCGCGAGCAGTGGGTGCCATCATGCGAGTAAATAAGGACAAGAGCATGCCCTGCCACCGCGTCATCCGCTCTGACGGCACTCCCGGCGGCTACAATGGATTGCAGGGCACAAAGAGCAAGCGTGTGCTGCTCCTTAAGGAAGGTGTGCGCCTAAAATGAAATCAAAGAAGACCAAGAATCCGGTCCACGAACTTCTGCGGAATCGGTGGAGTCCTCGTTCGTTTTCGAGTGAGGATATTACTGACACCGAGCTCGCGACCATACTCGAGGCGGCTGCCTGTGCGCCAAGCGCCTTTAACAAGCAGCCGTGGCAGTATCTCTATGCGCGTCGGGGCACGCAGACTTTTGAAAAAATGCTTTCCTGCATAGCACCGATGAATGCTACGTGGGCCAAGAACGCCGCAGTCCTCATGTTCGGAGTGCTCACTAAGGATTTTGATGGCGGCCGGACTAACTTATGGGCCGAGCATGATATGGGAGCAGCGGAGATGTCGATGTATGTGCAAGCAACTGCGCTTGGCATCTATGGCCACACAATTGCTGGCTACTGGCATGACCCACGCAATACGGTAGATGACTATCCAGGTTCAGTCGGTTTTGATAAGGAGGAAGCAAAGAAACTATTTGTAATACCAAAGGGTTACGAGCCTTATGACTTCCTAGCTTTCGGCAGACTTGGCGCCCCAGAATTGTTACCTGCTGAGTATCAGGAAGCTGAGCGCGCAGACAAACCAATAGCTGCAATCGAGACCTTTGCCTTTAAGGACGAGTTTCCTAAAGCTTAACTCCAGTCGATGGGCGAGCGGCCATTTTGGGTGAGGTAGTCGTTTGCTAGCTTGAAGTGGCCGTTACCGAGGAAGCCGTTGTGGGCGGAGAGCGGGGACGGGTGCGCGGACTCGAGCGCCAGATGCTTTGATGCATCGATCAGTACAGCCTTTTTGCGAGCAAATGCTCCCCAGAGCATAAAGACGACATGCTCTTGCGTGTGCGATATCGCAGCGATTGCTGCGTCGGTAAAGAGGTGCCAGCCCATATCAGCATGCGAGTTTGCCTGGCCGCTGCGAACAGAAAGCGATGCATTGAGGAGGAGTACACCCTGCTCTGCCCATCTTGTTAAGTTTGGATCGCGCGAGGGTGGTGTGCCGAACTCAGCAGCAATTTCTTTAAAGATATTCTGGAGCGATGGTGGGACTGGACTGGGAGGCACTGTAGAGAAGGCGAGTCCGTCCGCAACGCCCGGCGTGTGGTATGGATCCTGGCCGAGTATGACGACGCGGACCTCGCTCGGCTTCACCAGCTCAAACGCGCGGAACACACGTGATGGGTGTGGGAAGACGGGACCCTTGAGGTACTCCTCGCGCACAGCACTTGAGAGCTCTACAAAGTAAGGCTTGCCGAACTCCTCTTCAAGAAGGAGTCTCCATTCGGGGGCAATCTTTACGTCTTGCGCGGGGCCGGGCATCACCAAATCTTAGCGCGAGACGCTGGGGGGAGGTACATCTTGTCGCCCTTCTTGATACCAAACGCCTCGTAGAACTCGGTTACGTGGACCAAGGGACCATTGATGCGGAATACAGCAGGAGAGTGCGGGTCGTTGATAGCCGTCATCTTCTGGTACTCCGGACGAGTGAGCTCCTGCTCCTGCTGCGCAAACCCGAGGAAGAAGCGTTGCTCGTCAGTAAATCCGTCTATCGTCTTGCGGCCCGCTTTCTGCAGATGCTTCTGCAAGGCGTCGTACGCGATGACCGCGCCGCCGAGGTCAGCGATGTTCTCGCCGAGGGTAAGCTTGCCATTAACAGCCACTCCGTCTGCGACCTTAAAGGTGTTGAACTGCTTCACAATCATGTTGGCCTTCTTCATAAACGCCTTCCGATCCTTCGGCGTCCACCAAGAACGCATATTGCCCTTCCAGTCAAACTTGGAGCCCTGGTCGTCAAAGGCGTGGGTGAGCTCGTGCCCGATGACGGAGCCGATCGCTCCATAGTTAACCGCATCGTCGTTGTGTGCATCGAAGAATGGGTGCTGCAGGATGGCGGCAGGGAAGACTATCTCGTTGAGGTTGAAGTTGCAGTACGCATTAACCGTCTGCGGGGTCATATGCCACTCGGTCCTATCGATGGGCTTCTTCAATTTGGCCATATCGCGCCTTCGTGAGTGTTCCTCCGAGCGCATAATGTTGCCGAAGTAGTCGTCCTTGTCCAACCTGAGGCCTTTGTACGAGCGCCACTTGGTTGGATAGCCGATCTTGCGACTGATAGCACGGAGCTTGTGGATCGCAAGCTTCTTAGTCTTCGGACTCATCCAGTCCAGCTCAGTCATGCGCTTCTCATACGCTGCAAAGAGGTTGTCCACCAAGACGCCCATCTTCTTCCTCGCCTCTGAACCAAAATGTTTGTCTATGTATATCTTGCCGAGCGCAAAGCCAACTACGGCGTTTGTGACCGAAAGAGATCGCCTCCATGGGGCACGCATCTGTTTCTGACCCGCAAGTGTCTTGCCATAAAAGTTGAAGTTGGTGCGTGCAATAGGCATCGACAGGTGCGACCCGGCATAGAGCATAAGTTGCCAGGTGAGATAGGTCTTCCACTCATCCAGGGAGAGTGTATCGACGAGCGCGACACTCTTCTTGAGGAACTCTGGCTGCATAACAATGACAGAGCGGACTGGTGGAACCCCAGCATCCTTGAAGTAGGAGCTCCAGTTCAGGGGTGCGAGCTTTTTGAGGCCGGCAGTAGGGTATTTGTGATACGTCTTTTCCGCATCGCGAGCGTCCACCTTGTCCATACTCATTTTTGCAAGCTCGGTCTCGACCTTCAGTACTGCTTCCGCTGCCGCTGCTGCCTCATTGGCACTGCGGCCGAGGTGGCGGAACATCGCTACTACGAACGGCTTGTATGCAGTGCGGACGCGTGCGAACTCCGTGCCGTCCTTGAGGTAGTAGTCCCTGTCTGGCATACCAAGGCCAGATTGATAGAAATGGAGTATGTATCGCGAGCTGTCTTTGGAGTCCTGATCCACGCCAAAGCCCCATGGTGCGTGTACCCCGAGGCGATGCAGCGCGCAGAGGGTGGCGAGTAGGCTCTTTCGGTCCCGAATGGCACCAATCTCCTTAAGGTACGGAGCAAGTGGGGTAGTGCCAAGCTTGTTTCGAGTCTTCAGGTCCATTGCCGAGCTATACATATCGCGGACCAGCTGTTCGGAGCTGCCTACGGCAGCCTTAGTGGTCTGCATATCGGCGAGGATAGCTCGCAACTGCTTTTCTGTATTGTGACGGAGGATATTGAACGAGCCCCAGCGCACCTCTGCGGGCGGGATCGTGTTTTTCTTTAGCCACGCGCCATTCGCATAGTGGTAGAAGTCGTCTTGCGGCCTGACCTTACGGTCCATCGTCTTCGTATCAAATCCCCATCCTTTAGTTTTTGCCATTTGCCCAGTGTACAACAGTGACTCCTATTTGACAGCAGCTCGGCACGATAGTACTCTCGCGTCACATGGGTCCCGAAGGTGCACACAAACCGCTCGAGAAGCCGCCATGCGCCGAGTGTCCGCGCACCTCGATTGGTACCTGCACCAGATGCAACAAGAGTCTCTGCGGCGAGCACGCCGCAGTCCGGAAGCACGGCTGTATCAAAGCCTGAGGAGATCGACTGAGTTTCAGATTTTTGGTACAGTAACAGGATGACCGTTTCGGAGATACGAGCCAAGTACTTTGAGTTCTTTACGGCGCACGGCCACACCGTGATTCCTCCAGTGCCGCTCGTGCCAGAGAACGACCCGACGACACTCTTTGTCGGGTCAGGTATGCAACCCCTCTTGCCATACTTTCTTGGTACGCCTCACCCAGAGGGTACACGCGTTGTAAACTCTCAGCTCTCGTTCCGTGCCGAGGATATCGAGGAGATAGGGGACAACCGACACACCTCCACTTTCGAGATGCTCGGTAATTGGTCGTTTGGGGACTACTTCAAGGCTGAGCAGCTCCCATGGTTGTTTGAGTTTCTCACCGTTGTAGTCGGCCTGAATCCAGAAAAGTTGTACGTAACCGTATTCATGGGCGACGAGTCGCTCGGTATCCCGAAGGACGATGACTCTATCAATATATGGAAGGAACTGTTCAGCACAAAAGGTATTGATGCCAAGGACGTTGTTATAGGCAGCGAGGCAAATGGGTACGAGGTCGGCATGCAGGGCGGACGGATCTTCGCATACGACGCTAAGAAGAACTGGTGGTCCCGCGCTGGTGTACCAGCCAAGATGCCCGCAGGCGAGCCAGGCGGACCAGACTCTGAGATCTTTTATGACTTTGGGACCCCACACGATACGAAGTGGGGCCCTGAGTGCCATCCAAACTGCGATTGTGGTCGCTTCGTTGAGATCGGTAACTCGGTCTTTATGCAGTACATCAAGCAGGAGAACGGCAGCTTTGCCAAGCTGCCTAAGGCGAACGTCGACTTTGGTGGGGGACTCGAGCGTATCGCTGCAGCTGCGGTCGACAAGGGTGATGTATTCCTTATCGACACACTGCTCGGCACTATCCGCGAGCTTGCGGCTGCGTCCGGCAAACACTACGACGATCCGCTGTACCAAAAGTCATTCCGCATCGTTGCTGACCACATGAAGGGGGCAGTGTTTATGATCTCGGACGGGGTGATGCCGTCTAATACTGAGCAGGGGTATATACTCCGCAGACTTATTCGCCGCGCAGTTCGACACTTCGACTTACTTGGACAGGCACAAGAGACCATACCGCGTGTGATAGAACAGGTGGTTGCTTCCTACAAGGACTTTTATCCCAAGCTTGAGAAGCTGCACACCAGAATCCTCACCACTATCCTCGATGAGGAGGCACGCTTCCGCAAGACCCTGGTGCAGGGCCTGAAAGAGTTTGAGCGCGGGACGGATCCGTTCGTGCTCTTTACTACCTACGGCTTTCCTATCGAGCTGACGCAGGAGCTGGCAGCGGAAAAGGGGAAGACGATAGATGCCGAAAAGTTTAAGGTGGAGATGCAGAAGCACCAAGACCTCTCGCGGGCGGGGTCGGAGCAGAAGTTTAAGGGTGGCCTGGCTGACACGTCGGAGAAGACGACCATGCTCCACACCTCGACGCACCTTATGCTGGCAGCGCTCCGCAAGTACCTCGGCGAGCATGTGCACCAGGCAGGCAGTAACATTACTACAGAGCGTACCCGGTTCGACTTCACCCACCCTGAGAAGGTGCCGCGTGATGTGCTCGATAAGGTCGAGGCGTATGTGAATGAGGCTATCTCAAAAAGTGCTGAAGTGACTATTGTGCCAATGAAGAAAGAAGAGGCGAAGGCGAAGGGGGTAGAGGGCAGCTTTTGGGAAAAGTATCCAGACGTGGTGAACGTGTACCAAGTTAAGGCCCCCGACGGAACAGTGTATAGTCGCGAGCTCTGCGGTGGCCCACACGTAACCAACACCGGTACCATCACCGGCACCTTCAAGATCGTTAAAGAAGAGGCCTCCTCCGCCGGCGTCCGTCGTATCAAAGCCGTACTCGAATAGTATGGGCGACCGCGCGTGGACAACTCACGAGCAAAAGAAGGCCCGCAATGTTGGTATAGCAATTTTCGGTGCCGCTCTTGCCATTTGGGGCGCTGCCATCGACCGTTGGCCTATTGTTGTGGTTGGTGGGCTGATCCCAATAGCAGTATTGGTAAAGGGATTGTGGTTCCACATCGGTAAGTCAGAGTGTGGCCATACCTATACTGGCGCCGAGCAGCAGTAGTGGACTCTAAGGACCGTCCTTAGAGTCTTTACGGAGTCCGCCGCATCAAAGCCGTACTACAGTAATCGCTAATGACAACACTCGATCACGATCGTGTGCCAGCCAAGTTCTCAATCTCTCCTGACTTTGCGACGTTCCTGCTTTCGATTGCGGCATTCTCGACGCTTGTGGGGCTCCTCTGTGCTGCCTACTTTGGCGGGTACGACCTCACCGAGCTCACCTCACCAGACAATTGACTTTCTGAAAAATAGGCGTACGCTGGTAGTATGCCAGACCCAGAGAAGAAGCAGACGGAGCCAAAGAGCATGCGAGGTATCCTCCTTGCACTATTCGTCGCCTTCCTCATTGCTGGGGTCGCTGTCGCAACAGGTGACAGGCCAGAATTAAAAGCTGTAGGTGAATAACATATGACACGCGATGAACTGATACGCAGAGTAGCGATCCTAGGAGCCACCTTTGTCTTCGGTGCCCTTGCGGTCATATTGCTCAACGCAACAGAGACCGAGCTTGAGCGATAGGCCCCGCCACTTGCGCAACTTTTGCAATCATGCGGAAGTATGATATAATACATACATGGAAAAAGGCCTCTGGTGGAGATTCATGATATCGGGTACCAAGTGGGCGGCTTGGGGTGGGTTGCTCGGTGCGATAGTGCCATACGCAAATGATTCATTTGTAGAGTTTTGGAATGGTACATATAACTATGACGGAATACACGTTGATCTTAGTGAGGCTCTCATCTCAGGGGCAATAGGAGCACTGATTACTGGTATCATTCTTGGTTTCGTGGAAGCGAGAATGAATACTCAGCAGAGTGGACACTAATATTCTTGCGTTACAATAGTAACGTGAGTACTGGAGCGACTCTTATTATTGATATCGATTCATCGAGCGTTGGCGCGTGTGTTTTGACTGAGATCAACCACGAGCCAGTCGTGAGTAATGTGAAGCGCGTGCCGGTGGGGACTGGCGCTGTGCGCGATGCTAACGCGCTCGTACCGCAGCTGAAGGAAGCGCTCGGAACACTCCTCGCAGACTACAAGAGCCTCAACCCAAAGAATGTGTTTGTGGTCACTGCCTCGCCGTGGTTCACGGCCTCCTTGCGCACCCTTGCATCCAAGTCCGAAAAGCCGGTCAAAGTGAGCCAATCCACCGTAGCCCGAGTTGTTTCTGACTATCGGAAGACTGAGCACCCCGCAGGGCACGTCCTAGAGTCGCTGCCTATTAGTGTAACTGTGAATGGTTATCGAACCCGCGTTCTGAAGCCACTCCTCGGGAGCACGCTTGGGGTAACGCTATACGAATCCGCAATCGACGAGGGGTGTGCGCGCACGGTGACGGAAGCGATAGCCGGAGTAGCGCCGCACGCTCGGCTGGTATGGCACTCGACCCCAATAGTGTATGCAGAGATGGTGACGAGCCTCCTCGGGGCAGAGTACGTCACCGTCGTTGATGTGGGTGGCGAGCAGACCGACCTCATGATCATTTCGCGTGGCTCTATTGGATTTGTGGGGTCGCTGCCGGAGGGTGCGCGTTCTGTAGCACGCACCGTTGCGACCGCGCTTGCTGGCAAGGGCGAGGGCTCGCTTCCGGACGCGCTTAGTCGACTTAATATGCTCGCCAGCAGCGAACTCGCCGAAGCAGATACACAGGCAACCGCAGCAGCACTGACGAATGCCGGTACCAGCTGGAGCAAAAACTTTATGGAGGTGTTGGTGGGAGTCAGTAATACCGTACCGGTGCCGCACCGCGTCGTAGCAATAGGGGAGGGCGACGATATGTCCTGGTTCTCCCGTGTGATTCGCGGAGCGGGCGACGCGCCCGCTGCAGCGATCCATGTAGGTGAGCCAGAGGTCGTGGGACCAGAGTTCTTCAAAGGTGGACTCTCATTTGGAGAGGGCGGTGCATACGACGCATCCCTCGCGCTCTCGGCACTTTTTTTCCACACGAGGCACCGCACTACTGCTGCAGGTCCAGATTACCCACCCGTGCTATACTCGGTACATTAATCATTATGAATGAGAGGAGGTCAATACAAGATATAATCCCACCCGCACGCTCGAGGCCACAGCGCCACTCGGTACAACCGATGATGCCGCCTGGGGTTAGAGAGTCGGTACCGCCTCCTCAGCAACCACCAGAAAACCAAGATCCATTTCCTATGCCACAAGAACCAGCACGTAGTTATTGGCCGTTCATCCTTATCGCGCTTGGCGCGATACTGCTGATTGCAGTCGTTATTGGACTTATGAGCACGGTGTTCCATACCGCCGAGGCAACCGTTACGGTTGCAGAGTGGAAGTCTGACATATCCGGCACCTATACCGCCGGCGGGACTGCCCCCATTACATACGAGCCCACATCAGTTGAGGAGCGTGCATCAAAGTCAGTGCCAGCGACCGGTACGACAGAGGCCGAGGATCACGCCTCAGGCACCATAGTCGTGACCAACATGGGTACGGAGCAGCGCCTCATAACCAACACCCGTTTCGAGACCAAAGAGGGCCTTATCTACCGCATCCATACCCCAATAGTAGTTCCCGCAGCGGTGACGAAGGGTGGGACCAAAACCCCCGGCTCTATCGAGGCAATAGTCTATGCAGACCAGCCGGGCGATAAATACAACGTGACGAACGCCGACTTCACCATACCTGGCCTCAAGGGCGGAGCGCAGTTTGAGCTTATTACTGCTAAGTCCAAGGGGGCTATGAGCGGAGGCTTTGTTGGCACGAGAGCCAAGGTAGAGAAGTCGACTGAGGACGCTGCCGTGTCCGAACTTAAGGCAGGCCTCGACCGCGCCCTGCGCGACAAACTCCTTGCATCGCATGGCGAGGGGACAGTCGTCTTTGCAGACTCTATCGAGATCAACTACCGGACAGAGCCAGCAGCAGGCGCCGACAGCGGCAACGCGACTATAACGGTTGTTGGGACTGCCAGGGCACCAGCCTTCAGCGCCGATGCATTATCAGTAGAACTTGCTGGCAAGGCGCAGATAGCTGCGGGTGGCAGACTGGTACTCAAGAACGCGAGCGAACTCTCGTATACCGCAGGACCCGGAGGCAATGTGGATGCGGCTGGGGCGCTCAGCTTCACTCTCTCTGGGGTTGCCCACCTTGCGTCAGAATTTGATCCCCTCAAACTATCATCAGACCTCTCGGGCAAGTCGGAGACCGAAGTTGAGTCCGTCCGCGTGAGCTACCCATCGCTCGTAGGGCCCATCAATCTCACCGTATACCCCTTCTGGATGTCGACCTTGCCAGACGAGCCAGAGCAGATAACGGTCATTGTCAAAGGAGCGCTTGACCAGAACCTCTAATGTCTGTTACTATAGCCAGGCCCACACCGGAAGCTAGTACCGCATGGGAAACATGAATGGCGCAGACGAAGTTATCGGGACCGTAACCGAAACGCTTCCTAACGCCCTCTTTCGTGTCCAGCTCGAAGACGGCACTGAGGTCCTCGCTTACCTTGCGGGTAAGATGAGGCTCCATCGTATCCGTGTCCTTATGGGAGATCGAGTGTCCTTGGTATTAGATCCGTATGGCGGAAGGGCCCGAGTGGTCCGCCGTCTGTAGGCGTTTTGCAAAAAATGAAAGTACGCGCATCAGTCAAAAAGCAGCAGGTTGGCGACATTCTTGTTCGTCGGCGTGGGCGTATATACCGGATTAACAAACGAAACCCACGCCGTAAGGCGCGCCAGGGATAACCTTTTTTCATATGCGTGTCGCAGGTGTAACATTGCCCGATCATAAACAAATTGCATTTGCGCTCACCGCACTTCATGGTGTTGGTCGTGCACGTGCATCGACACTGCTTAGCGAGGCGAAGATCGACCCAGTCAAGAAAACTAAGGATGTAACCACCGACGAGGAGAACCGCCTCCGCGCACTCATCGAGCAATACACCATCGAGGGCGATCTCCGCCGCGAGGTGTCGCAGAACGTCAAACGCCTTAAGGACATCAAGGCGTACCGCGGTATCCGCCACATGAAGGGCCTGCCAACCCGTGGCCAGCGCACCAAAGTCAACTCGCGTACCGTCCGCGGTAACGTTCGTAAGACCATGGGTAGCGGTCGCCGTAAGTTGGAAAAGACCTAAACATACTATATGGGAAAAAAACGAGTAAACAGGATGCAATGGTCAGGAGTCGACTCCGGAAAGCGCGATCGCGCGCTCTCGAAGATCGCCAAGCGAAAGATCGACAAGGCCATCCTCTATATCGAGTCCACCTTCAATAACACCAAGCTCACCCTTACCGATGAGAGCGGCGCTACTGTTATGTGGTCTTCGGCAGGTGCACTCGGCTTTACGGGTAACCGCAAGGCGACTCCGTTTGCAGCAGCAAAGGTGGGCGAGGTGATCGGCGAGAAGGCCGCTACCGTTGGTGTTAAGGAGGCAGATGTCTTTATCAAGGGGGTCGGCTCGGGTCGCGAGTCAGCACTGCGATCTTTTGCAGGGAAGGGTATCGCAATCCTCTCCATCCACGATGTTACTCCAGTGCCACATAATGGCCCACGTCCACCTAAGCCTCGTCGCGTATAAAAAAGTATGATAATCGGACCAAAGTACAAGATCTGTAAGCGCCTCGGTGGAAGCGTGTTTGAGAAGTGCCAGACCAAGGCCTTTGCAAATGCTGCGATGCGTGTGCCTGACAAGAAGGGCAAGCGTGCCGGATCCGACTTCAACCGCCAGCTGTTGGAGAAGCAGAAGCTACGCCTCATCTACTCCTTGACGGAGCGCCAGTTTTCTTCCTACGTGCACGCGGCACTAAAGAGCGGTGGGAACCCATCTCAGCACCTCTTTGCCTCACTCGAGACTCGTCTCGACTCGGTCGCGTATCGCATGGGGCTCGTCTCTACTCGCCGCGCAGCACGCCAACTGGCAGCGCACGGACACCTCACCGTCAACGGCAAGCGTGTAACTATTCCGTCATACCGCGTGTCCGTCGGCGACAAGATCGAGGTACGAGACGGATCGAAGGGCAGCGCATTGTTCGAGAACTTGGTTGATAAGAGCCGCGACTACAACCCACCAAATTGGGTAACGATTGATCCCCAGGCAAAGGCAGGTACCCTCTCTGCTGCGCCTACGTGGGGTGCGGCAGACTCTATGGTTGATTTTGGCGCGGTGTTCGAATACTACACCCGTTAAAAATATTAATAATAGTAAATACGATTGCGTTATGGACTACTCAATTATGTTACCAAGTAAGCCCCGCATAATCTCCGAGGAGGGGAATAGCGGTGTGTACGAAATTGATGGCTTTTATCCTGGATACGGCCACACACTAGGCAACTCACTGCGCCGTATCATCCTCTCCTCGATTCCGGGAGCGGCTATCACCAGCGTCAAGATCGATGGTGTGTCGCACGAGTTCTCGACTATCAGTGGAGTGAAGGAGGATGTCATTGCGATCATTCTGAACCTCAAGAAGGTGCGTATCCGAATTTCTGACAACACCGCACACAACCTCACGCTCTCGGTGAAGGGGGTGAAGACCGTGACCGCAGGCGACCTTATTGCGCCTGGCCAAGTAGAGATACTAAACCCGGACGCGCACATTGCAGAGTTAACCGACAAGAATGCGAAATTGGAGATCGAGCTCACCGTAGACATGGGCCTCGGCTATGTACCAAAGGAGGTACTACAGCGCGAGCGGGCAGAGATCGGTGCTATCGTCCTTGATGCCACCTTTACCCCTATCCGCCGCGCCCACTACGAGGTAGAGAACATGCGCGTGGGAGACAAGACCAACTTCAACCGCGTACGACTTACTATCGAGACAGATGGTACGCTCACCCCGCGCGAGGCACTCGAGCGCTCTATCGCTATCATGATCCAGCAGCTGAAGGCGATCGTCGGCTTTAAGGAAGACGAGCCAGCGCTCGCCTCTGACAACGGTCCAACTGCGGAGGAGGCATCGGAAGATGCTATGAAGACCCGCGTCGAGGATTTGGAGCTCTCGACTCGTACCGCAAACGCGTTGACTGGTGCGTCTATCCGTACCGTTGGAGGCTTGGTCCGCAAGACCGAGGCAGACATCCTCGGCATCGAGGGTGTCGGCGAGAAGGCGGTGGACGAGATCAAGGACTCTCTGAAGCGCTACGGACTCGGCCTACGAAAGGAAGATTAGTATGCGACACCACAATACCGTACGAAAGTTTGGCATGAAGGCGGGGCCACGCAAGGCCTTGCTCTCGTCCCTTGCAGAATCGCTGATCCTGAAGGAAAAGATATTGACTACCGAGGCACGCGCCAAGGAACTGAAGAAGGTGGTGGAGCCCCTGATTACTGCAGGAAAGACAGGCACCTTGGCCGCGCGACGCAACATCATCAGCAAGCTACAGGGCCGCGAGCGCGTCGCCAAGAAGGTGATGGACACTCTCGCACCTCGCTACAAGGACAGGAAGGGTGGGTACACCCGGATCACCAAGGTCTTTCAGAAGTCCTCGGACGCTCGAAAGAAGGCGCTTATCGAATTTGTATAGCATATGACTGACGTAAAAACATACACCATAGATGCGAAGGGGAAGAGGCTCGGGCGCGTTGCCTCAGAGGCAGCGACCTACCTCATGGGCAAGAACCGCGCCGACTTTGTCCGCCACAAGAGCCCGTCTGTCCGTGTCGTTATTACGAACGCCGGCAAGTTGGTCCTCACAGAGAGCAAGAAGGCAGACACTAAGTACATGAAGTACTCTGGCTACCAGGGTGGCCTCAAGATCCAGGACATGACAGAGCTTTCAGCAAAGCATGGCTACAAGGAGGTTATGAAGCGTGCAATAAAGGGTATGATCCCAAACAACAAGCTCCGACCCGATATGCTTAAGAGACTAGCTATCACCGATTAGTATGACTAAATACATCGAAACAGTTGGCCGCCGCAAGACCTCGTCCGCACGCGTACGCATTACGCCTGCGAAGAGCCAGTCAGTCATAGTCAACGGCAAGTCGCTCGAAGACTACTTCTCCGTCCTCGAGCTGCAGCACGTCGTCCGATCGCCACTCACCATGAGCGAGGAAAAGTTTGCTGTCACCGCTGTTGTAAACGGAGGTGGTATTGCTGGGCAAGCTGCTGCTATCCGCCACGGTATAGCCCGCGCGCTCGTGGAGCATGACAAGGCCAAGCGAATTGATCTTAAGAAGGCCGGCTTCCTCAAACGCGATCCGCGCGCCAAGGAACGCCGCAAGCCAGGCTTGAAGAAGGCCCGCAAGAGCCCACAGTGGTCGAAGCGCTAGTTCATGGCAAAGTACGACGGAGCGATCGAAGAATTGCGATTTCAAAAGGGAGTGCTGGAAGAAGACGCGCGAGGCTCAAATGCTCCTGTAGAGAAGCGCTTGGAGTATTTGCGTGCTGCAGCAAGCTGCTTAGTAGCGATAGTTGCACTTCTTGCCCTCCAACAGGCAGCAAGTTGAACATACACTCTGAGCAAAAGCCCTGCGAAAGCGGGGTTTTACTTTTGCAGCTCTAGGCATAGGATGTACAGATGGCAGAGGCACCACAGTGGGCGAATGATGCAGCAGCAGTACTGGCGCTCGCCGGCACGCTTGGGGTTATAGACGCTGGCTACGCGCTCATTAATGATGTTCAGAGCACCTATGAACTGGCCTTCGGTCTTGCGCCTGGCAGGCTGTCTATTGCAGAAGGCCTAGTAGGGCTCGCGATGCTCTGTGGGGCCTTCTGGTTCGTCCTCAAGTACGAAGACAAACCACGACAGTAGCTAGTCGTTTCCTCAAAACCATATCATATATGATGCATCATATATGATATGAATTTGGTCAGCGTTCGGTTTGTAACGCTTTGACTTTGGACTAAAGTAGGCGTATCTTGCAAACAATGGCAAATCTAGATCGAGGAGTCGTAGAGGGTCTGTCGCGTGGCGCTGAGGAGGCAGCCGCTCGCCATGAAACTGCATCAGGCCTTATGAAGTGGGTATACAGATCATCCGCTGTTGGACTCAGCCTCACACTCTTTTGCGCGATCTTCGCAGCGGCAAACGGATAGTGTAGTATGCCGGCATGCAAGAAGGTGCAATACAGGAGTCAGTGCCGAGCGAGGGTGACGAGGAGCTGAGGAAGTGCTCAACCTGCGGCAAGGATACCTGGCAGGTGTATGTGCAAGGTAAATGGGTTTGCTTCCAGAGAGCCTAGCCCAAACATTGGCGGATAGGCAGAATAGTTTTATACTGACAGATACTATGACAGACGATGTTGATGATGTTGTATTAGAGGACGATGATGGCGGGGGGCATACGGGGACCCCAGAGCAGAAGCTGAAGACCTTGCGAGATAAGTTGCGAAAGGCCGAGCATGAGGCGGGGGAGAACCTTGCTGGGTGGCAACGCGCCAAGGCAGACTATGTCAACTTACAGAAGCGTCTCCGCGAGACCGAGAGCGCGGTAGGGCAGGCCGGCGCAGCGGCAGCACTGCGCGAGTTAGTACCACTCTTCGACTCACTAGAGGCAGGCGGGCAAGAGGTGCTTCTGAAGCAGCTCGACACGACGTTATTGAGACTCGGAGCCACACGCTACCGGCCTGAAAGCGGAGAGGTATTCGATCCTGTTCGTGAGGAGGCGATGTCGGTAGTTGCGCCGGAAGCGAAAGAGGAGGATAATACTATTCACTCCGTCCTGCAATCTGGGTATAGCATCGGAACACTCATTATTAGGCCAGCTCGCGTAACCGTATATCATCAGTCATAAATCCTATGGGAAAAATTTTGGGAATCGACCTTGGAACTACTAACTCAGCCGCCGCAATAATTGAGGGTGGTGAGCCGCGCATCATCGAGAACTCGGAGGGCAACCGTACGACCCCATCGGTCGTCGCGATCTCCAAGACCGGAGAGCGCCTTGTCGGCCTTGTTGCCAAGCGCCAGGCAGTCACGAACCCAACGAACACGGTGTACGGCATCAAGCGCTTCATGGGCCACAAGTTCTCTGACCCTGCAGTCCAGAAGGACAAGGGGATAGTCCCCTACATCATTAGCGCTGCGAGTAACAGTGGCGTGCAGGTTAAGCTGGGTGATAAGGAGTACAGCCCCGAGGAGATCTCCGCCATGATCTTGCAAAAGCTGAAGGGCGACGCGGAGGCCAAGCTCGGCGAGCCGATAACGGAGGCCATCATTACCGTTCCGGCATACTTCGATGACGCGCAGCGTCAGGCGACCAAGGACGCAGGCAAGATCGCTGGCCTCGACGTAAAGCGTATTATCAACGAGCCAACGGCAGCAGCGCTCGCATACGGATTTAACAAGCGGAAGAACGAGCAGATAGTAGTCTATGACTTTGGAGGAGGGACCTTCGACATCTCCGTACTCGAGGTTGGGGATGATGTGATCGAGGTCAAGGCGACTGGGGGCGATAGCCACATGGGCGGCAGAGACATCGACCAAAAGATCGTCCGCTGGGTTGCTAACGAGTTTAAGAAGGAGAGCGGACTTGATGTCACTAACGACCCACTCGCCCTGCAGCGCCTCGACGAGGCCGCAGAGAAAGCGAAGCACGAGCTCTCGACCACAATGGAGACGGAGATCAACATCCCGTTCATCACCTCTGACTCGTCTGGCCCGCGGCATCTCCTCCTGAAGCTCACACGCGCAACGCTCGAGGAGCTCTCGCGCGAGTATATCGATCGATCTATTGACATCACCAAGCAGGTCTTGGAGTCAGCCAAGATGCAGTCATCCGCTATCGAGGAGATAGTGATGGTTGGCGGCCAGACTCGCATGCCTGCTATCCAGGAAGCTGTTAAGAAGCTCTTCAACAAGGAGCCAAACCGTAGCATCAACCCGGACGAGGTAGTAGCAGCCGGCGCCGCTATCCAGGCAGGCATCTTGCAGGGCGACGTCAAAGACGTCTTACTCCTCGACGTCATCCCGCTCTCACTCGGTATCGAGACTATGGGTGGGGTTGCAACCAAGCTTATCGAGCGGAACACTACTATTCCGACATCCAAGTCTCAAGTCTTCTCTACCGCATCCGATAGTCAGACATCTGTAGAGATCCATATCGTCCAAGGCGAGCGTGCAATGGCGAATGACAACAAGTCCCTTGGCCGCTTCCACCTCGACGGAATACCGCCAGCACCAAGAGGCATGCCACAGGTCGAGGTGTCGTTCGATGTCGACGCTAACGGAATCCTGAAGGTGACCGCCAAGGACAAGTCGACGAACAAAGAACAGACCATACGTATCGAGAGCCGCGGGGGCCTGAGTGATGCAGATATTGAGAAGATGAAGAGCGACGCGGCCGCACACGCCGACCAGGACCAAAAGGCAAAGGAGCTTATAGAGACCAGGAACATCGCAGACTCCATGATCTATACCGCGGAAAAGTCGCTTTTGGATCATAAGGACAAGATCGCAGAGGATGTACGCACATCGGTGCAGGCTGCAATCGATGAGGTGAAGAGGGTGAAGGATAGTGGAGACACTGGAGGGATTAAGGAAGCAACGCAGCGCCTCTCAGCGGAGATGCAGAAGATAGGTCAAGCAATGCAGGGCCAACAGACACCGCCGCAGGAAGGACAGCAAGACGCACCTCCTAATTAATGGCTACCGACTACTATTCGATTCTGGGCGTTGACAAGAAAGCGTCGAAAGACGATATCAAAAAGGCGTTTCGCAAGCTCGCGCACAAGTATCACCCCGACAAGTCGGGCGGCGACGAAAAGAAGTTTAAGGAAGCGAGCGAGGCGTACGCAGTCCTCTCGGATGACAAGAAGCGCGCTGAGTACGACTCGTACGGACGCGTCTTCGGCTCCGGTGGTGGAGGGGCGGGCGGCAATCCGTTTGATGGATTCGACTTCTCACAGTTTGGTGGCTTCGGCAACGGTCAAGGTGGCGGGTTCGAGGTCAACTTGGACGACTTGTTTGGTGGCTTCTCTGACATATTTGGTAGTGGAGGCAAGCGCAGCGGCCGGAGGGGTAGAGACATATCGATAGATATCGAGCTCTCGTTCAAGGAGTCTGTGTTCGGTGTCGAGCGCCATGTCCTCCTCACCAAGGACAGTAGCTGCAGCCGCTGCTCGGGGAATGGTGCCGAGCCGGGTTCGAAGACCAAGACCTGTCCAACCTGTAACGGCAAGGGACAGATAGTCGAGAGCCAGCGCTCTCCGTTTGGGACCTTCTCGGTTGCAAAGACTTGCACCACTTGCCACGGCAAGAAGACGGTACCCGAAACTGTGTGTACCAAGTGTCGTGGTGCTGGTGTCGAGCGGAAGGAGGAGGAGATCGTGATAGCAGTGCCACCAGGAATAGATAACGGGCAGGTGATCCGCATGACCGAGATGGGTGAGGCTATTAGTGGCGGGAAGTCGGGGGACCTCTATATCAAGGTGCATGTTTCTGCGGACTCCAAGTTCCGCAAAGAGGGCTTCAACATCGTTACCGATCTATCTATCAAAGTCACTGATGCATTGATGGGGGCGGACTATACACTCGATACGCTAGACGGACCGGTCACTGTGACTGTGCCGCCGCTCCGCGCCACAGACGAGATCTTGCGCGTCAAGGGCAAGGGCGTGCCGATGGATGGCGGGAAGCGTGGCGACCTCCTCATCCGCGTCAAGCTCGAGTTCCCACACAAACTCTCGCGCGATGCACAGGAACTCCTGAGGCAGCTGAAGCAGGAAGGCATATGATGCACTTCCGCGCCCGTGGTGTTGCAGTGCAGAGCGACAAGATCTTCCTCGCGCATCATCTTGGAGGCAAGGGCCATTACTTCCTACCAGGCGGACATATCGAGGATGGAGAGGCAGCACGAAGGACGGTCGAGCGCGAGTACCTCGAGGAAACGGGCCTGACGGTAACTGCTACCGATTTTCTGTTTGCGTCTGAGCATGCGTATGTGGACGAGCAGGGCCAGCATGCAGAGATCAATCTGATATTCAAAGTAGAAGGGGACATACCTACGGAGCCTACTTCGGCTGAGGAGCACTTGGAGTTTGTGTGGGTGGCCGCAGCCGACTTGCATACTATTAACTTTCTCCCTACTCAGTTCATTCCACCACTCGTCGCTTACATCGAGGGCAGGGCAGTGCCCTCATTCCACAGCACTATTCGGAAGGAGTAACGAATCAGTGGAAAACGCGAAGAACCTGTGGTACAGTAGCAAGGTTAGATATGGATAGTATGCCTGATATAGGCAGCGCTTTGCAGAATATAACGGGGCTCATATTCAGCTTCGGATCAGATTTTTTTGCTTTTCTGGCTATCGTCGCGCTGGTCGCGGCGTTTGCGTTTTACTTTGGACGCGATCGCCTGGTCCCACTGATTGCTGGCACGTACGCAGCGCTCGCGCTCTATACAGCGTTTCCATACTTCGGAGCGATCGGCGCAAGCCCCTACGTCCTCATCGGCCTCTTCGTCCTATTCGTACTCCTCGCGACCCTCGCGCTCTCTGGCATCGCTGGCTTCTTTTCCGGGGGTGGGATCGGGTTTATCAAGGTGGCAGGCCTCTCGATACTCGCCTCGGGGCTGCTGATGGCTATTGCGATACACAACCTACCGATGGCGCAGGTGTACACATTCAGTGCCCCGACTTTGGCACTCTTTAGCAACGACTTCCATTTTTGGTGGCTGCTGGCTCCACTTGTGGGCGCCTTTTTCTTAGGCAAATGAAGTTCAAGTCATATTTCATTGCCCCGTTCATCTTCCAGGCAACCATTTGGCGCATCATTATGCGTCCATTTTTTTATTACTTCGGACGCTTGCAGGTGAGCGGACTTGAAAATCTGCACGGCATCAAGGGCCCGGTTATCTTTGCCGCCAATCACCCGAGCGAGATAGACGCGATCATACTCCCACTCGCACTCCCGCTCTGGTCACGCTTCATGCCACTGTTCTACGTCGTACGCGAGCCAAAGTATTACCAAGACCCATACTTCAAGTGGCGCCGTTTTTTGTACTTGGGCTGGGTCTTCAAGCTCCTCGGGGCATTTCCGATCCGCTCGGGCGCGCATGACTATGCGCTGTCGCTCAAAAACCATGTGCAAATTCTGAATGATGGCGGCTCGATCTGCATCTTCCCGGAGGGCGTGCTCTCGCGTGGCGGAGTTATCGGTGAGGCACACGGTGGGGTGGGGTACCTCGCACTCGCAACCGGTGCCACAGTGGTCCCTGTATACTTCGGTGGTATGGATACAGTGAGCGGCAAAAGTTTTTTTAGTCGCACGAGCTCATTCCGCACCCTGATTGGCGCTCCTCTTACTGCAGTGGATGTTTTGCCAGCGGATCTTGAACCAGCTTCGATTGAGGCATGTAAAACGGTCGCAGCGGCCGTCCTTGCTCGAGTCCAGCAGATGCAGCATGCTGGCAGTCGACAGCCAGCAGTTCAGACACAAAAGTATACGTATCGCATATGAGTTTTCTTTATCGATTTCTGTTTTTGATATTCAAAAAATCTGCCCCCGAGATGTCGAGAACGGAGCTTGAGGCCGTTGAGAGTGGAGATGTGTGGTTTGATCGTGAGCTTTTTTCGGGTAGACCGGATTTTTCTGTTTTGGATCAGCTTGTACTGCGAGACCTTACTGACGAGGAGCAAGCATTTCTGCGTGGCCCTGTGGAGCGTGTGTGCCAAATGGCAGATGAATGGACCATCACGACCGGTAATAAGGATTTGCCCAAAGAGGTGTGGGAGTATCTGAAGAAGGAAAAGTTTTTTGGCATCTTGGTGCCCAAGCTGTACGAAGGACTTGGTTTCTCACACAACGCCTTTTCAATAATCGTTAAAAAGATTATGACCCGCGCATTTGCTGCTGGCTCAACCATGCTCATACCCAACTCTCTCGGTGCAGTGGGACTTATCGTTGAGCATGGCACTCCTGAGCAACAGGCTCACTACTTGCCGCGGCTCGCCTCAGGGGAGGAAGTGCCATCCTTTGTTATGACAGGACCTTTTGCCGGCTGCGATCTTGAGCGCATGCCGGATACAGGGCAAGTGGAGTATGGTGACTATAACGGCGAGAAGGTGCTTGGCATCCGCTTGTCATGGGAAAAGCGTTACATCACTCTTGCCCCGGTTGCTACTGTTCTTGAGCTCGCATTTCAGACAATGCGTGATGGAGAGAATGTAGGTATTACCTGTGCACTCGTTCCCACCAGCCACCCTGGGGTAGTGATCGGGCGCCGTCACTGGCCGGCGCGCCAAAACTTTATGAACGGGCCGACGTCAGGTAAGGATGTCTTTATACCGATGAGTATGGTGCTTGGGGGAGAAAAGATGTTGGGCCAAGGTTGGAGGATGACAATGGAGCAGTTGCATGCGGCACGAGCGTTTTCAATTCCATCCCTCGGTACCGCTGCAGCGCAGTTTGTGGCCAGGAATGTTGGTGCATACGCGCGACTGCGCGAGCAGTTCAAGCGGCCAATAGGGACCTTTGAGGGTGTCCAAACAAAGCTAGCGAGTATTGCCGCGGACGCCTTCATGCTTGAGTGCGCGCGCAAGGTGAGTATGGCCGCCTTGGACAGCGGCACTGTGCCCGCAGTGATCTCAGCGATACTCAAGTACCAATCAACCGAGCGTGCACGGACGGCCGTACTTGATGGTATGGACATACTTGGCGGGCGAGGAGTATTTGAGGGGCCTCGGAATTTCCTTTTCAACATCTATCAGATGATCCCTATAATAATTACTGTAGAGGGAGCTAATATTTTGACCCGGAGCTTTATTACCTTTGGGCACGGTCTTATGCGCTGTCACCGTTACTTACTCGATGAGTTTATGGGACTCAGCAGTAATGACCACAAACGGTTTGGGCGGGCGTTTATTGCACACGTGAGACACGTCGTTGTTTCACTTATACGAGTTCTGCTGCTGAATGTCGCCGCACTCTTTTGGGGTCGCATGGCATACCGAAGTCATATTCGGCTCACGAGCGCGCGTTTTGCACTCCTTACCGAGGTATTACTCGCGGTGTACGGCGGCACCATTAAGCGTCGCGAGCGTATCTCGGGGGCTATGGCTGACATCCTCAGCGAGATGTATCTGATGAGTTGTGTGCTCCGCTCGGCCGACCCTGGTGATCCTGATGTGCAAACACTCGTTCAGTGGATACATATGCGCGGCAGAGTTGTAATCCAGCAGCGCTTTACCGACGTGCTGCAAAATCTACCCAGCGCACTGCTATCGGTTGCTGTTCGCTTAATTCTGTTTCCGTTTGGGAGATGCGCACAGCAGCCGAATAGTGAAATGGACAAGCGTGTGGCCCGCCTAATCATGAACGCTGGCCCCATACGTGACCTCATTACTGACGGAATATATGTTTCTACTGATCCAGGGGATAAGACAGGGTGCCTTGAAGCAGGTTTGCAGTACATTTTGCGCAACGAGCCTCTGCCGACTGAGCTATTGAGACGTATAATAGATGTTGACGACTTTGACAAACAGGAATTAGCGGAGCTATGAAGGGTTTTATAAACGCATTGCTTGACCTTATTAGGCTCTTTGTGCCTCTTTTTCCTAGTAGCGCACCCGGAGTTGCGTTTATCGTCCATATGCGCAATGTGGATGACGTATATCGCAAATTTCCTCTATTTAAGATATTTCCTGAATCGTTCACATTGAGATTTTTCCGATTTATGTGGCCAATTACTGTTTCGCACATTACTGGCCTCCATAGTCTCGTAACAGGCAATGCAATACCGGGGTGGATTATTTCAATACCATTGACAGCAAGACAAATGCTTGAGAATAGAGAGTATGCCAAACGCAAAATTCTGCAGGCAGTCAGGGTGGCAGAGCACCGCGGCGCGAGGCTTGCATCTCTCGGCGCACTTACTGCCTCGCTTACACACGGAGGCACATACATTGCTGATCGCACTCCAGTTGTTGTCACAACAGGTCACGCGTATACCGTGCATAATGTTACACAGACAGTGCTCAATATTATGCAGGCGGTTGGTCGCACACCAGGTAATACAACCCTTGCTATTGTCGGCGCAAATGGCTCCATCGGCTCTAATTGCGCTCGAGTGCTTGCGCGATCCACGTTTAAAAAGATCCTTCTTGTTGACATAGTGCGCAGATCGGATGGCCTTGATGAGTTGTGCGATGAGGTTAAAAATCATTGCCAAGCGACGGAGGTGATTATTGACCACAGGATTAGTTCAATCAAAGAGGCAGACATTATTATCGCTGCTACGAACGCGCCTGAGGCACTCATCAGAGCAGACGATCTGAAATCCGGCACGGTCGTTGTTGATGACGCTCAGCCAACAGATGTTGACAGTTCAGTGTTCGAGCGAGACGACGTCCTTGTTCTTGAAGCGGGAGCTGTCCGCACACCTGGCATTAGTGCGAATTTTGATATTGATTTGCAAAATAGTGACGACAACTACTCCTGTCTCGTAGAGTCCTTCATTCTGGCGGCGACGGAAAATTATGAGGCGCATGTCCTCGGTAGGCCAACACTCGAGCAAATAGACACTATGGGGAGTGAGGGGGCACGCCTCGGTTTTCGCACTGCGAACTTTCAAAACATGTTCGGGCTCATTGATGAAAAGAAAATAGCCCACATACGCTCAAAACAGGTGTAGAATTAATCTATACATGCTTTTTGTTGGAATCACCCTTACCGGCTGGGTCGCCATCATCATGGCACTCTCCTTAAGTATTCTCTCGGGCATAATGTTTATGCTCGGCACAAAAAAGCTACACTATTTGTGGGGTGCGTTTACAGCAACCGGAGCAGTATGGGGTATTGGATTTTATATGGTTTCGGTCGCTGGTGATTACGAAAGTGCACAATTTTGGTGGCGCTTTGCTCTAATTGGCGTTATTTGTGCGCCATTTACTTTTTTTCATTTCGTCACAGAGTTTATTCATTTGCAGTTATCTCGAAGCACTCGAATACTTGTATTCGGGCTGTTTTACTCGGTGTGTGCCGTATTTGTAACTTTGGCACTTACAACAAACTTGCTCGTAAACGAGCTTACTTTCTTATTCGGTGAAGTCTACTACGATACGCCTCCGGCAGCACTGCATCCATTCTTTACACTGCTTTACGTCTCTATAATCTCATTTTCTTACTTGTTGATTTTTAAGTCACTCTATTTTGGCTCCTTGCCTGCGGCAGAGCGCAGGCAGGCATGGTATCTTATTGCCGGTTCCGGTATCGGGCTTATGGGTGGGAGTATGGATTTGCTGCTGATCTACGACGTACTGTATGTGCATCCAATTAGAAATTTGCTGGTTATAGTCGGTACTGCAATCGTGGGCTTTTCAATCCTAAAGTATAGACTGTTTGATGTGAAAGTGGTCACTGCCCAGTTCCTCACTTTTTTCATTGTTGCATTTTCAATAATCAGGCTTGCGACCTCTGCATCCTCGCAGGAGATAATTTTTAACACTTTGATGCTTGGGGTTACTGTTGCTGTAGGAGTCTACCTCATCCGAAGCGTACGCAGAGAAGTGGAGCAGCGCGATGAGATTCAGGGCCTGTATGTGCAGCTTGAAGAGAAGAATAAAAAGCTCGTAGAGCTGGATAAGCTGAAGTCCCAGTTCCTCTCTATTGCAACGCACGAGCTTCGTACGCCGCTCACCATTGTGCGCAACTTCATTGCCCTAATGCAGGACGGCAGCTACGGCAAGGTGCCGGAGGCAATGGCGGAGGCAGGGCGGCAGGTCTTTGACCGCGTCACCGACATGGCCAAGTCGGTGGACACGTACCTCAACGTCTCACGCATCGAGCAAGGCAAGATCACCTATGACTTTGCCGACGCCAACCTTAGCACCCTTGTTGTCGAGGGTGTCGCTGGTATGCAAGAGGGGGCTAAGAAGCGCGATCTTGCCCTAACACTCAAAGTGGTGCAGGGTAGCGAGAAGTTGATGGCCAAGCTGGACGCACCGAAGATCAATGAGGTGATCAACAACTTGATCGATAACTCGCTCAAGTACACCCCCAAAGGCTCGGTGACTCTCACGTTGGAGAAGGTAGGGAAGATTGCCCGCCTCACAATTGTAGACACAGGTGTTGGTATGACCCAAAAGACGATGGACGGACTCTTCCAACTCTTTAGTCCTGGCGAGGACTCGAAGAAGCTTAACCCTGCGTCAACTGGCGTCGGTCTCTACATCACCAAGGCGCACGTCGAGGCCCACAAGGGCACTCTCACCGCCCACTCCGATGGCAAAGGAAAAGGGAGCAAGTTTGTGCTAGATATGCCTCTTGCACTCTGATACTAAGCGTGCTTTAATATTCACATGTCAAATGAGGGCGGGGAGAGGCCCATTCACATGCACCCGCTCGTATGGATGCTGATTGGCGCAGCAGCAGGGGCGGGTGTCACTACATTTGTTGGTATTGGATATCCGATCTCGATTAAGATGACGGAGGCATCGATGATCGATATCGACGGCATAATCTTTTTAAATTCGTGTATTGGAGCCATAGCCTTTGGTCTTGCCTCAATATATCTCGATCGACGCACCTACTGGTAGCAATTGCCGCTTTCTCGTCAGGGGGAGGGAAGTATATTTGCATTAGATCTTCCAGACATACAGTGTATAATTGCTCTGTGAGCGAGGGCAATGATGGCACGTTGTATGAGCGTGTGTACCGTACACACAAATCTTGGTCATCAGATGACTCACTTGGGGAGATGATTAGTGAGGACCCTGCTACTGCAGCAAAAGGGCGCAGCCGTTTAATCACTTTAAGTATTGTGCTCCCTCCGCTATTTACGTATATGCTCATATTGGCTTTTAATGCGAGTATTTCAACTAACTAGAAAGAACGGTACCCGCACCATTTCTGCATTTCCTCACAAGGGCACCCTTACTGCCCACTCCGATGGCAAGGACAAAGGCTCCCAATTCGTACTCGAACTACCGCTTCTTTAGGGTTGGATTACTCTTTGTAGTATTAATATCAAGTCTCGTCGCCTCCTCAAAGGCGAGATCAAACACTTTTTTCATAGCATCTGCGATTGCAGCATTCTCAATATGAATTGCCACCAAGTCCTTATGCAGCATAAATCCGACTGTGTCGTCAAAGATTGCGAAATCTGAATTGAACGCCCAGCGCTCGGGCGGGATAAGTTTGATCTGGTCAAGCGGTGCATAGTGCTTGCGTATGTAGTCTCCTTGCTCCGAAAAGGGATGGATGCCATACATCGCGATACCTAACTCCGTACGTCTTTGCACATATTTTGGCAAATAATCGGGCAGACTTCGCTGTATATCATCGGCTGATGAAACTACGCGCATGACTTTATCGCGTACTCGCAAGGTCTCCTCAAACGATTGGATCAGACCGGCCTTACCCTCAAGAATTCTAACTCTTGGTTTTTGTTTGGTATCTCTGTGCAGAGATTTTAGATCGGGGAGTAGGTCGTTAATGCTGCGTTCGATTTTTGCCTGCTTCTCAGCAGCGTCCGCTGCTCTTTCTACCAACATGTCTGGCGATGAGGCAACGTACTGCTTGGTCGTCTCGCCGACAGACACACTTGCCAAGCCTTTTTCGCGCAGAGATTCAAGAACCACATAGGCAGAGCTTCGATTGAGCTCCGCCTTGCTTGCCACCTCGTGTGCTGTCGCAACCTCAAGCTCTAGGAGCGCAAGGTACGCCCGTGCCTCCTTGTCTGAGAGGCCAAACTTGGTCAGTGCAGCTAGGGGTTTCATATGTTAATAAAGTCTAACAACCAAAAGCATTTTATGCAATAACTTGTACACACATGTCAAAGCGAAAAGACATAGCGAGAGAATACATAGAGATGAAAGCCCAGTTCACGTTAATGCGCGGTAACAGCACTTGACGGTCGACAAACTCTTGTGTTTTTCACAGGTGTTATCCATTTACAACAGCCGACACTGACCTAATCTAAGCATGGTAGTAATATGTCACATCACTTTCGGCCATTTCGGGAAGTTGGGGCTGTTATGGACATAGACATACAGTCAAAATCATGAGGATCCTCGACCTATTTCGCAATGCTAATAGTCTCAGTGAGGATGCGCTGATTGCGGTTGTAGCATCGGCCGAACTCGACACTGAGGAGAAGGCTGCTCTGCTTGATTCAATACAAGGAGATAACCGCAAGATGAATAAGTGGCTATTCTCACTCCCTGCTGATTATGCAAAGGAGATACATTGGATGGTTCCGGTTAAGTGGGAAGGCAAAAGGATGTTTGCATGGATGATTGGGCGTCAGTCTGATAAAACCTCAAAGGTTAGAGACCTCTTTGACCTCGCAGCGAAGGGCTGCGAGGCTGACCCGCTTCTGATTCAAAAGAGTGTCCCGTTACCTTTGTTGTTCATTTGGCCACGCGAGGTGACTAAATTTGATGGGTGGGAGTATCGGAAGGATACGGATAAAAATGAGTTTGCGATTTTCCAAACCGGGTATGACGCCGTAGTGGAGGAGTACACGGACTTTGATCAGCGCATGGCGCTTAACATGCAGTATCTGACCGACTTTCGCCTCGCTGCACTCAAAAGGCTGGAGTTGCTGACGGGCCCACAGCAATACATCGACTCCTTAAGATCTGACATAGATTTTTTTGCGATGCTACATACAGAGGGTCATAATAGAGCCCACTTTGTTGGTCCGTGGCCGCTTGATTCCGAAAAGGTATGCATAGCACACGAATTAGTGGAGGAGTGTCGTTCCTGCCTAGGGGCGATCGCCATGGCAGAGCATATGCCTCTCACAGAGGAGCAGAGAGACAATCTTGCCGTAAGCATATTTACTACCCGTTTTTTTGGGTATGCCTATGGGGCATATAAAACTGAAAAGAAGCTGCGCGAGGAGGTGCGCGAGACTATGGTGGGACTCATGTTCTTTATGCGTGGTATTGAGAGTGGTGCAGTCTCTTGGGACGGCAAGACATTAAAGATCGATCCGCGCAAACTCAGGAAAGCCCTTTTGGCTATGCTAAAAGAGCAGCATGAGGCAGAGGCAAGGATAAAGCCAAGTATACCGGACCTCAAAGAGCTGGGCCTCAAGTGGACGAGGCGCATATTTCCTCATTCCAGATACCCTGACGCAGTGATGCAAGTGTATGATGCACTTGATCGTCCACTGCAACCGGGTATGCATTATTAATAATTTAAGCTTGCAAGCTATGTCAGACAAAGAAAGTGCAGAGTTGAAGGAGATCGCGGCAGAGACCCCTTTTACCGAGGTAGAGCTGCAGGGACAAGCGATGAAGGCTGGTCACATGATCGGCAGCGCTAACCCCCTAGGGGCAGCACAGTAAGTGTTGGGTGGTGGGGTGGCAACACCCCAATGCCCAAATAAAAAGTATGAATCCAACCAAACGACTCACCTTTCATCCACTCACTCCCGAATGGGCTGGATTGATTTTTGAGCATAATACAGGAAATGTTAAGGATTACTTTTATAACTTTAAGTCAGAGGAGGATGCACGCGTTTGGGTTGCGCAGGCAATAGCAGCTGCCAAGGATACTGATAAGGAAGAGTTTGTGATACTCGCTAATGGCGAGTTTGTCGGTATGATTTCGTCGCGCACAAATAGTGATAGCACTGGTGACATTGGCATGTGGATCGCAGAATCACAACAGCGAAAAGGGTATGGCCGCGAGGCGCTGAAGGCAGCAATTGATTATCTGAAAGCCAAAGGAGTTCTGAAGATTGTGTATGAGATAGAAAAAGGCAATGTAGCAAGCATGGCCCTCTCTACCTCACTGGGCATGAAGCCAGCTTCGAGCGATGACAAGTATCACCAATTTATTCTTGATCTCGTCTCACCACAATGGCCTGGCTAGTTGCAATCGCTTGTTCTCGAGACGGTTTACTACGGCGCTCTCCTCCGTCGTCATGGGATGTAATATTTGCATGAATTCATATGATTGACAACAAGTACCAGATTTGCATAACTGTAGGCATGAATGGGCTTTGGGGTCTACCCGGTCCTATGCGCATCGTTTCGTTTGCGCTTCTCATTTTCTTTGCGTTGCCGATTACGCTTTATGCGGCGTTTGGTGATGGCGCTCCAACGATCTTTAACCCAGACGTATTTACCGATACGTCATCTCAACTTCGCGTCGATGGGTCTACTGGGGCGTTTACTCAGCGAGTTTCGATTGCTATTCCACCGGGGCGGAGTAGCCTGCAGCCGGACCTGGCGCTCGACTATAATAGTCAGCGCGCGGAGGACAGCATAGTTGGGTACGGTTGGTCGCTCTCGATCCCATATATCCAACGCTTCGCCCCAACAGGCTCGCAGGACTTGTACTCGGGCAATGCGCGCTTCATCTCTTCGATGGATGGTGAGCTGGTAGCAGTTACTGCACCAACAGTTACACACCGTGCCAGAGTTGATACCGGCGCGTATAACGCCTATACCTATTTGAACAATACGTGGGTGGTGTATGACAAAAAGGGTACCAAGTATACCTTCGGCTCCGCAGACAGTGGACGGCAGTACGATACTGCTACTACCTCGACCCGGACGTACAAGTGGACGTTGCAGGAGATTCGGGACACCAACAATAACTACATTACCTATACCTACTCGAAGAGTGGTAACGAGATCTACCCGGCTACCGTTACATATACCGGTAACAATGTTACCGAGGGACCCTTCACCGTCAACTTTGCGACTAGCACCAGGCCAGACGTGCGCGAGAGCTACAAGCCAGGCTTCAAAGTCACCACGAACTATCGGATTTCGGAGATAACCGCCTCGATCTCGGGCTCAGTAGTCAACCGCTATACACTCGCATACGGGACAGGCTCTAACAACAAGCGCTCGCTGCTTACCTCTGTGCAGCGCCAGGGCTATGCCGAGGACGCGTCGTCGGTGACGCTCCCTGCCATGACCTTTACCTACGCCAGCTCCTCGTCGATGTTCTATGCCCCAAGCGGAGGCGGGTACCAACTGCAACAGGCGTACCTAGCCGCTGATGCAAACGGCAACGGCATACTTGATGTCAACTATTTCAACAACAATAATAACGGTACGGGGAACCATGGTGAGATTTACGCGGACCAAGCTACGAGTGTACAAAATCTAGTGCCACCAGAGTTCTGGGGCTATTTCGGTACCCCACAGGAACGCGGTACTCGTTTTCTTGATGTGAATGGTGATGGCAAGGCTGACATTGTACGTGGTCTTAAGGACGACGCACAGAGCACAACAACATCGAGCCTCTATACCAACGCTGGCGGATACAGTTGGGCGGCGTCGTCAACGTTCAATGGGGTTATCCCAGCATTTGGATACTACGACCCGTCATCATACGCCTTCACCACCGGCATTTTCGGGGAGGTAAATGGTGATGGACTGCCGGACTATGCGATGCATTTCCCAAACACGGCAACAGAAACGTATCTGGGCAACGGCTCTGCATGGACTGCAACTTCCACTATATTTGCCCCACTATACGCCTTCCCATTCTCTGCGCCGACTGAACGTGCATCACAGCTGGTAGATGTTAATGCTGATGGCCTCGATGATTGGGTGTATTCGGATGGCTCAAGCACGCTGGTGCGTCTCAATAACGGTACCGGGTGGGACGCTGCTGCAAGCAGCCAGTGGACTGTTGCCACCTCGACCCTCTATGCTATTGGCGGCGGATACCACGACCGCGGTATACGGTTTATGGACCTAAACGGCGACGGTCTGCAAGACTACGTGCGCTCATACGGAGCTGCGTGTACGCAGAGCACATTGGTAGAGGCGACTACTACCCAGCAGGTGTTGCTCAATACTGGCAATGGCTGGGCTACCTCGACCGCATACACGCTTCCTGCAGCTGTCACCTACGCTCAGGGAAGTGGTGGTACGTGCAATGGTGGCTTTTCATACAGCGAATATGCAAATTGGACTGGGAACGGGCAGATGCTGCAGGACGTGATCACGAGTGTTACCTCGTCGCAAGGCGCGACCAAGACTATTACCTACACACCATCAGCGCAGCTCGGTACTAACCCCGATCTGCCAGTGTCGCTCCTCGTGGTCACGCAGATTGTTGAGAATGACGGCTTTAGTACCTCTGGTACTACGTCGTATGCGTATCAGGGTGGCAAGATCTACTTGGACGGGGGAGTGGCGGATAGGAAGTTTGCTGGCTTTGCAATCTCCACAGTCACCGCGCCCGACGCAATCACTACTACGTATTACAACCAGGGGGATGGTATCAACACTGCACTCGGCGAGCAAAGCGACGGCTTCGGTCAGATCAACCGACCATTCCGCAAGGACGTGCTGGACCTCAGCGAGACCCTGGTACAGCGCATGTACTACCGATCCGACACCAATACCGCCTCGAGCAGCATATTTGTTGGTACTGGACGCGAGATGACGTTTGATTACGGTACGGGAGGGTCACACCGTGATAGGGCCTCTGAGTACGTGTATGCGACCACAAGTCGTGACGTAATAAGCATGACCGAGTATGGTCAGGTCACCGGCTCCGCAGACGGCACCTTTAGCGATACTGGCACTGACAAGAGGACGGCAGTATTTGCATACACCGCAAGCAGTACAGCTGTCAGTCTACCGAGGACTAAAACATTGTTTGATAATGCTGGCGCGACCACCACTGACGAACGTTATTACTACGACGGCCTGGCGCTTGGCAGTGCTACCAAGGGTAATAGAACGAAAGTGGAGCGACTCAAATCAGGATCGACCTATGTCAGTGACCAGCTCGCCTTTAATACATACGGCCTGGTCGCGTCTACAACTGATCCGCGGGGTAATATCACCACACTAACCTACGACGCACGTAACCTGTATGTTGCAACCAGTACCAACCCACTGTCGCATCAGACCCAGTTCTATTACGACTACACACTTGGCAAGCCGAAGCAGACGATAGATCCGAACACTCGTGTATTTGAGACCACGTATGATGGCCTAGACCGACCACTGTTAGAAAAGCAGCCGGACATCGCAAGTCCCGGTAGTCTTGCTAGCAAAAAAGCCTATACATACACCGACACTGTTGGCTCGCGGAAGGTTGTGGAGACCAACTACCTAGATAGTTCAACTGACTTTATAGTACATACCTACCTTGATGGGCTGGACAAGGTGCTCCAGACCCGCAAGGAAGCTGAGGCGACTGACGAGTTTGTAGTCAGGGACTTTGCGTATAACCCTACAACAGGTCTACTAAAGCAAGAGTCCTTGCCATACTTCGGGACCGGTTCGGCTCGGGCGAGTGCCACCACCAACCTGCCATACCTCGCTCGGTATACCTACGATCCGCTAAAGCGCATACTGACACTCGCAAACGCGGTGGGTACTACCACCAGCTCATACAATCAGGCAACGACAACTATTACAGACGTGCTCGGGAACTCTAAGGACTTTGGCTATGACGCATATGGCCGTCTTTCAGAAGTAATAGAGCGAGAAGATAGTAACAGCTACACCACCAAGTATCAGTATGATGCACCGGGTAACCTAACCCGGGTTACAGACGCGGATCAGAGCATACGCAACTTTACCTACGACTCACTCGGTCGACGCCTTACCGCACAGGACCTGCATGATGCGGGCGACGGCACCTTCGGCACATGGACGTACGTGTACGATACTGCATCTAACCTCGCTTCCACTACCGATCCGAAGGGTCAATTGGTCAACTACTCATACGACAGCCTCAACCGCGTGCTAACAGAGGACTATACCGGTCTTGCAGGTACCGAGGTGCAGTATGCATACGACACCTGTGCCGAGGGTAAGCCGCGCCTCTGCACGGCAACATCAACTGGCGCTGTCACCAAGTTTACCTACAATGCACTTGGACTCCCCGCAACCGAAAGCAAGGCTATTGGAATTGCGAGTTATGTAACGAGCTACAGCTACAACCGCCTCGGTGGCCTGGCTGGCATTGTGTATCCAGACAGCTCGGAGGTGCAATACACCTACAACACCGCAGGCCTTTTGGAGAGCGTGGCGCAAAAGGAGTCCGGCGGGGCATTTGCCGATGTAGTAAATGGTATCCAGTACGCACCGACCGAAAAAGCTACCTTCAAAAACTTTGCAAACGGGGTGCAGAGCACCTATACGTTTGATGCAAACGAGCTATACCGCCTCCGCTCGATAGTGACCGGCGTGCCTCAGGGCGAGGGACTCATGGGTGGGGGAGGCGAACTCGGATTTGCTAACAATCCGTGGCAGAGCCTCGCACTTGCGCTCGAGGAACTGCCGTGGGCGCTCCTCGACGGGCTCGACCTCCCTGAGGAGATCGTGGATGCCCTGGAGCCGGAAGCCGCCACGACGACCGAGCCAGTAGTCGAAGAAGTAGTGGAGGAAGTCGCCACCACCACGGAACCGCTCCCGGAGCCTGAAATTGCAACGACCACCGAGCCAA
This sequence comes from uncultured Candidatus Saccharibacteria bacterium, assembly GCA_964357395.1. Taxonomy (GTDB): domain Bacteria; phylum Patescibacteriota; class Minisyncoccia; order Phycocordibacterales; family Phycocordibacteraceae; genus Phycocordibacter. The sequence continues at coordinate 85,412 of CAYHLC010000002.1, forward strand.
TACTCGAGGAAGTGCTAATGGAGGAGGCTACCTCAACTGAGCCGACGATAGTTGAGGAGCTTGTGTTTGATGAAATCAGCACAACTACACCAGAAACGATTCTTGAAGAGGTACTGAAGCCTGTAAGTATACGAGCACTGCTCACTGACAAATCGAGCGCAGAGAAAGCCACGATCAAGGGTGCGGAGATTGCAAAGGTGGGACAGATAGCGCGCACCGTTCGGGCTAACCATGACCTCGAGGTGGTATCGCTAGAGCCCATCGAGGGAGGGGTGCAGGTATTTGCACGAGCGTGGAGCAAGGAGGGTGAGCAAATAGGGTTTGGTGCTGACGGCACTGTTGATATCGAGCGCTTCCGCATCTACAACCCGCCAATCCTCGTACCCGACGAAGCGGGAGATATAGTCCAGACGTACGTAGACTTTGATGGCAAGGAACATGCCCGTACGCTGCGCGAGGACCCCGAGGAGGCACTGCTCCAGGTTATCGAGCAAGCGCTCCCTACGATGAAGAACAAGCACTCGGCCGAGCGTATAGAGAAGGACAAGCAGGGGAACACGACGTCGATCTTCTACCCCGACCCTAGTCCCGAAGTGTCGAGCGTTGACGGATATTTGGGGTACAACGAAACGAGCTGTGCAACTGGTGTTGCCTTCAGTACTGCTCAGTCTGCTGCCGATGCAACGGGTGGGAGCGATACTACTGTGTCAGCCGCAGCGATACGTTTGGAGCGATGTGGTGGCGGCAACGGTGGCTCAGCTTCGACGTTCCGTACTCTATTCAAAGCGTACTTCCTGTTCGACACTGCCCCAATCGTCTCAGGCTCAACTATCGACTCTGCAACCCTGTCGCTGTACGGGATAGATGTAGGAGCACTGAGCTCCGGCTGGCTGACAGCTGCTGAACGGTCCTTCTATATCGCATCATCCAGCCCAGCCTCAAACACTGCTGTTACTAACGCAGACTGGGATCAGGTTGGAACAACGACAGCGTTCTATACGAATGATTTCGGCGACGCCGGCGGTTCGTGGAATATCAGTGGGTACAACGACATGGCGCTGAACGCCTCTGGAAAGGCAGCCATCAATGAGAGCGGTGTGACTACGTTAGCGACAATGACTGGTGCGCAGTTCCTTAATGACGAGCCGGCAGCGACGGCTGGAGCGATATACCAACTGACGTCATACCAGGCCGATGAGACAGGGACTACGCAAGACCCCAAGCTCACTGTCGAGACGAGTGCGGGCGGCGGCGGAGGGAGTCCGGATTTGCAAAACCTCACCTACACCTACGACGCAGTGGGGAATATAACACTTTTGCAAGACGCCTCCGACACCGACACCATCCACACCACCGTGTTCGGATACGACGACCTGTACCGACTCACCACCGCATCCACCACCGCGGCAAGCTCCACCCCGTTCAGCCACGTGTACACGTACGACAAGCTCGGCAACCTGACCTCCAAGACTGGCAGTGGCTCATACACATACGCAGAGACCGGGTACGCCAACCCTCACGCCCCAACGACCATAAATGGCAAGGTGCTGTCATACGACCAGAACGGCAACCTCACAAACTACGCCTCCACCACCAACACATGGGACTATCGCAACCGACTCAGTATCTCGTACGCCTCCTCCAGCCCCACCACCTTCTACCAATACGACCACACTGTCCAGCGCATGACGAAGGGCAATGGCACTGCTACCACCACGTATCCCAATCGATACTTCAACGTATCCTCCGCCACCACGACCAAACACATCTATACCCCCGATGGCGAACTGATCGTCACCGTCACCACACTTGGTGGTGGTGGCGGAGCTGCATCGAGCACTGCTGCGAAGGTCGCAGGCTCCATTCCATCCTCGACCGGCTGGTCCAACCTCACCCAGACACACCTCGGCACTTCAGACAACTCCAAGGCAACCTGCAACGGCACCTGTGACAATAGTGACAACGGCCAGGCCTCCACCTTCACCTTTGGCATTGCTGCGAGCTCCACCATCTCTGGGATAGAGGTCCAGGCCGAGATGGCAGAGGGGAGCTCGTCAGGGAACATTGGAGCCCTCTTCAGCCTCTCTTGGAACAATGGCTCATCCTGGACCAGCACCAAGACTGCCACCGTGGATGGCACGACCGACGCCACATACACCCTTGGGGGTGCCACCGACACCTGGGGGAGGAGCTGGACCGATACAGAGCTCGGAGATGCCACCTTCAGAGTCAAGCTCGACAAGGTATCGAGCTCCGACACCCTCCATGTTGACTATCTCACTGTCCGCGTGTACTACACCCCTCCTGCTGGTGCGGCAACCTCCACCCTCGCCTATATCCACCTCGACCACCTCGGAGGGACGAATGTGGTCACCGACGCTACTGGCACTGCTACCCAACTCCTCGACTACTACCCCTATGGCACCGAGCGTATCAACACTGGCTCCACCACATCGCAGCGCACCTTCATAGGGGAGATGACCGACACCGAGACCTCGATGAGTTATCTCAATGCACGTATGTACCAGGACGAGCGTGGCCAGTTCCTCAGCCAGGATCCGGTGTTTTGGGAGATCAGCCAAACGCAAGACGGCAAGATGATGCTTGCGAACCCACAACTCGCTAACAGCTACTCCTATGCAGGCGGAAACCCGATAACTCAGAAGGATCCTACAGGGAGGTACGTAGAGACTGCGTTTGATGTAGCCATGCTTGCGATATCAGTAAACGCATTCCGCAATGACCCAAGTATTACAAATGCCGGAGCGGTTATACTGGATGGCGGAGCACTGCTGTTACCAGTCCCCGCGATTGGCGGTTGGGCGTTGCGCGGCGCAAATGCTGCAGGGGATGCTGCTCGTGTTCAAAACTGGGGTAATCCCGCCACACTAGCAGACCACTTTGGAAGACACGGTGCTGATTTTGGTGCGAAATCTGCATCAAGCTACGCACAAAAGGCACAGAACTTCTATAAATCCTCACAATCAAATTCGTACCTACAAAAGGTGGACTCAAACGGTATTATGCGTGTGTATGATCCAAAGACTAACACTTTAGGGGTTTATGGCAGTGACGGCTCAACAAAATCATTTTTCAAGCCCGATCCATCCGTCCACGGTTACAAGTCAAATATGGATTATTGGAATGCCCAGAAAGGCCAGTCAGGATCAACTGGCACTTCTGCAAAATCAAAAAATGAAAAATAATCACATAACATATTGTCCGGTTTGCGGGTATGATCTGGGTTTCCCTGCCTGGAATGATCAGGGCCCTTCAAATGAAATTTGCCCCTCCTGTGGTATCCAGTTTGGCTACGATGACGCATTGGGCGGAAGAGTAAGTGACAGGGCGATTTTTTACCAGGGCTGGCGTAGGAAATGGGCTGTCGATGGCAAGCTATGGTTCTCGAAAACTACACCTCCCAAGAATTGGAGCGCTGAGACTCAAATTAAAAGCATCCTGGCTGACGAGTAACCGAGAGCATCACTAGAATCTATGGAAAAAATTGTGTTTATCACCGCTGGTCTGATATCCACCTACTTCTCTGGACGTTGCTTCTTTGATATGGAGTTTGCGAAGAAGTATGCTGCGGAGAGTCCAAAAACATACTTACTTAGAACGCTCTTTAGTCACGAGAAGACATTGACTGCACTTCGATATTTCTTCGCCCCACTTGGAGTACTTCTTGGAATAATCTTAGTAGTATACGGTTTGTTGCTATAAACCTTTGGAGATAAGTATCTCACTCCATTCCTATATGGTTATCGAGCAACGCGGGAAGAGAAGAGAAATGGTAACAGCAAGAACTGCCGATTTGGATATTGAACTCTCACCAATGTGGGATGCATATCAGGGGAAACGGTGTCAGGTACCGTTTCGTGATACACTTGCCCTATGGGCCGTCCTCCACGCATAGATCTGGGCAACTACCTATACCACATCATCAATCGCGCTAACAGTCGCCAGACTATATTCCGCACCACTAAGGACTATCAACATTTCGAGACACTCCTAGAGGAGGCGCAGAAAAAGTTCGACATGCGGATTGTTGCGTATACAATCATGCCGAACCACTGGCACCTCTTCCTATACCCTAAGGAGGAGGGTGACCTCTCCTCTTTCATGCAGTGGCTCACCTTAACCCACACGCAGCAGTATCATGCCAAGACACGGACCATAGGGTACGGCCACATCTATCAGGGAAGATACAAATCATTTATCGTAGAGAAGGATCCGTACTTCCTCACACTGCTCAAGTACATAGAGCGTAACCCTGTGCGTGCAAAGCTCGCAAACAGAGTCGAAGACTGGCACTGGGGGAGTGGATACCGAAGGATGTCTGGTACAGAGAAGGAACAGCAGCTTCTCTCTGAATCACCGGTCCATCTTCCAAAGAACTATCGTACCTGGGTTAATACTTCTGAATCTAAGAAGGAACTCGAATCAGTACGTGCCTCTGTCAACAAGGGGACTCCTCTTGGTACTATGGACTGGACCAGGCGGATGGTTGACCGCTTTGGACTTGAACTTACTACGCGGAGTCCAGGAAGACCAAAGAATGGTACCTGACACCATTTCCCCATTTCCATTTCCAAATGATATAATGTATTCTGTGATTGAAGCCAGCACCATTATTTGGGTAGGAATTGCAGGAATCTTACTGTATGTTGGCCTCCGCACTTTGTTGGACAAAAACTTTGTAAAGAAAATTGGTGGCAATTTCGTAACCCAGTATGTTATGAGTTTCAAGCTCATTGCTGCGGGGGTAGTAGTTTTGCTATTGCTCTACGCACTCTTTTTTGAAATACCATAGCGTTCGAAGTCTGCATTAAACGTCCATTTTCTTCTCCCTCTCCTGGAACAATGGCTCCAGCTGGACCAGTACCAAGACCGCCACGGTGGATGGCACGACCGACGCCACATACACCCTTGGAGGTGTCACCGACACCTGGGGGAGAGCATGGACTGATACCGAGCTCGCAGACGGAACATTCCGTCTGATGGTCGATAAGGCAAGTGATCCAGACACATATTCCAAAACGCGATACACTGCACCAGATGAAGCCTCAAATACAATTCATCACAGCTAAGGGTATCCTGCGCAGAGAGGGAAGGATCTTGTGCCTGAAGGACACCAGTGGCAATTGGGAGCTGCCGGGCGGGCGGTTAGATTTTGGTGAGACACCCGAGCTGGCGCTTAAACGCGAATTTAAGGAGGAGCTCGAGGTGCAGGATGTGCAAGTTGGGAGGCTACTGCACGCATGGACGTTTATGGTTAGCGGGGAGGACAGTGACCGGCAGTATGTCCTACTGGTCTATGAATGCGAGGCACCTCAGCAAGAGTTGCGGCGGAGCGATGAGCACTTGGAGATTGGCTGGTTTACCAAAGGTGAGATTGTGGATTTGCCAATGCGCGACGGCTATAAGCAGGCGATTAATAAACTCTAACCGACATGACGAATCACTTTGCGGTGAATGTGGAGGCGGCTATCTATCGAGATGGCAGATGGTTAGTTGGCGTACGGGGGAAAGGGGAGAGTGAGGCGCCAGGGTTATTGTCGTTCGTCGGTGGGACGGTGGAGCATACTGACCCCTTGGTAGATACGCTCGAAAGTGCCTTGGTACGAGAGATTGAGGAAGAGCTAGGAGTGAGAGTGGCGGTGAATGGCTTTGTAAACGACACGACATTTGTATCCAAGAAAGGGAATCACGTTATTAATATTGTGTTCCTATGCACCATAGTGGAAGGTGAACCGAGGATTGTAGATGTGAACGAAAACGAGGAGTTGCTGTGGCTCACCTCTGAGGAGATATTGAGCTATCCAAATGTCCCGCCCTGGCTCTCTGAAAGTGTTAAAAAGGCAGAGGGTATACTGAAGGGATGAAGCGGTTTAAGTCGATCAGCCCGCACGATTTTGCAGTGTTGGGACAAGTGGCAATCACTACTGGCGAGGAGATCCGGGCGCGGGTGGCAGCGGCACGGATGATGCTGCCCGCATGGCGCGGGCTTGGGGTCGCAGGTAGGGTCGAGATACTCCGCCGCGTAGCAAGCAATATGCAGTCGCGTGCCGAGGAACTCGCAACGACTATTGCCAAAGAGATGGGTATGCCTATAACGAGCGCACACCATGATGTCACGGATGCCATAGCGTACCTCTCTTGGTATCTCGATAATGCTGCAACATACCTCGCGCCTGAAGTAACACTGGAGAACTCGGAGGAAGTCCACACAGTATACGCGGAGCCGATCGGAGTTGCGGGCGCTATCGTTCCTTGGAACTTCCCAGCATCCAACTTTGTGTGGGGCTGCGGGCAGGCATTGGTGGCAGGCAACACTGTCGTCTTTAAGCATTCAGAAGAAGTACCCCTTGTAGGGCAGATCATCGACAAGATCATGAAAGAGTCTGGAATACCAGAAGGGGTATTCAACCAGGTATATGGCCGTGGGCCCGTAGGGGCGCTACTGTCCCGATCCGACATCGACCTTATCATCTTTACGGGCTCGACCGAGACAGGGGCCTCGTTGTACCGCACCGCAGCAGCAGGCATGAAGCGCATCGTCATGGAGCTTGGTGGCTCGGCGCCCGGCATCATATTTGATGACGCCGACGTACCGGCTGCAGTGGGGAATGTGTACGACAACAGATTTACCAACGCAGGGCAGATGTGTGATGCACTCAAGCGTCTACTAGTCCACGAATCGGTGTGGGACCTCACGCTGCAGACGCTGCACAACAAGCTAGAGATGGTGCGGCTTGGGAACCCGAGTGACCCAAACACGACTATGGGCCCCTTGGTAAACCGTGACCAGTTGCGGACACTGGAAGCGCAGGTAGCAGATGCAGTTAGTAAGGGCGCTACGGTCCTCCGTGGCGGCAAGCAGCCTGGGTTCGATGGCGCATACTACGAACCCACAGTACTAATCAATATCACCCCTGACATGCGCGTATGGCAGGAAGAGACGTTCGGACCGGTACTTCCCATAGTTAAGTTTAAGACTGAAGAGGAGGCAGTGCAGCTCGCCAACAACACCACCTACGGACTTGGCGCGTACGTGTATACCAAGAATAAAGAGCGCGCTACGCGAGTAGCGGCGCAGCTACAAAGCGGCATGGTGAGTGTTAACAGCGTGAGCTATGTAAAGCCGATGAACCCGTTTGGCGGGTACAAGCGCTCGGGATTAGGCCGCGAGCACGGGCGGTGGGGCTTTGACGAAGTGACGCAGAAGAAGGTAATCTCGAGGCCAAAGAATTCCTGATTACTTACATTGTTATGATATAACATAATATCAAAATAATTTAACATGAATGCGTTTCGGGTCAGTGTCGCTGGGGTGATCTTGGATGCGGACGGGAGGATACTCCTTTGCCAGCGGAGCCAAACAAAGAAGTTTGCTCCGGGCGCGTGGCACATGCCTGGCGGTGGGGTAGACGAGGGCGAGAGTATTGAGGATGCTCTCCGCCGCGAACTACGCGAGGAGCTGGCGCTCGAGCTAGTGGATACGCCACTCAATACTGGTGTCGTGTATACATACGACGACCCAGAGCGCACAGATGAAGTCCGCTTTTATGCAGCGCGGGCTGCTAATGCTCCACAACTGGTTAACTATGAGAACAGCGCCTTTGTGTTTGTAAACGAGGATGAGTTTCCTAAATACCTCTCGATCGCACGCGGCGATGATGTAGCAGCTGTCCTCGACGTCAACCTCCGTGCTGCAGCCGCAGCGCGCAGTATCCTAGGCTAGGAACAAAGCTAAAAACTGGTACTATGGCAGCTATGGGAAAGAAGCGCATTTTGACTGGGGACACGCCAACAGGACGTTTGCATATTGGGCATTATGTGGGGACCTTAGAAAATCGCGTTAAGCTCCAGAGCGAGTACGAGACATTCATCCTCCAAGCTGACACGCATGCGTTGACGACGCTAGCCAAGACCCCTCAGGTTATTGAGGATCATACGTTCCAAGTAGTGCTCGATAACCTTGCGGCTGGTCTGGACCCCAAAAACGTGACTTTTTGGGTAGAGTCCGGGGTGCCGGAGCTGTATGAGCTGGCGGCACTATTCTCGATGTACGTGTCGCACAACCGTGCGCTGAGGAATCCAACCATCAAGGATGAGATCAAGATGAAGGGGCTTGGCGACCAATTCTCGCTCGGGTTTGTGAACTATCCGATATATCAAGCTGTCGACATATTGGGTGTTAAGGCAAACTTGGTGCCTGTTGGCGTAGACCAGATACCGCACCTCGAGCAGTCACGCGAGATCGCTCGCGACATCAATACAGTGATAGGGCAGGAGCTGTTTCCGATCCCAGAGGCGTTGGTAGGGAAAGTAGGCAAGCTGGTAGGTACTGACGGCAACCCAAAGATGGGTAAGTCGCTCGGTAACACCATATTCCTCGGCGAGGCGGTTGATGAGATAGAGCGTAAGGTAATGAACATGTACACGGACCCCAAGCGCATCCGCGCTACTGACCCAGGCACTGTCGAGGGCAATCCAGTATTCGTATACCTTGACATCTTTGGTACTGAGTCGGACGCAGCAACGATTGCGGATTTCAAGGCTAGATACACGGAAGGCAAAGTGGGCGATATCGAGGTTAAGAAGTACTTGTGCGGCGTAATGGAGCGTTTCATCAGCCCAATGCGCGAGCGTCGGGCTGACTATGAGTCACGCCCGGATGATGTGCGCAGGATTATGATTGAGGGGACAGCTCGTGCTCGTGAGGAAAACGTAAAGACGTTGAGAGAATTGCGCACACTGCTCAAACTTAACATTTTTGTCGGATAAGTATGATTAGCACCGAGATGGCAGACGTACGGCAGAAGATCGGTGTCGCGCTGTAGATGGGACACGAGTCAGCATTTTTGGAGCTGTCGGAGAGGTACACTTTCGAGTGTACTTGTGGCACCCGTTATAAAAAGAAACTGGAGGTGGGGCGCCTGTACGAGTTCAAGTGTGGCAAATGCGGCAGGACTATCGAAGTCGACACCCGTGTCCCCAAGCCCCACTAACCTTGCTTGCAAGATTGGGCACGATGTGTGACACTCAGAGTACAGGCATCGACGCTGCTGACACAGCCGAGCTGGGGGAAGAAGGCCGAAAGGCAGGTAGACCCCTCCGTATGACGCACGTAACGCGCACGCTGCTGGGAGGCAGAAAAGAACAAAGTAAGGTGGTACCGCGATTGATCGCCCTTACAAGTAAGCTTTATCCAAGTTTATTTGTAAGGGCATTTAATATATATGGCACGAACACTGATAGGAGAGCTGGGAACAAAGGCGGGTGAGGAGGTCACCATCAAGGGGTGGGTGGACGTGCGCCGCGACCAGGGCAAGATGATCTTTTTTGACTTCCGCGACCGCAGTGGAAAGGTGCAGGGCGTCGTCCTACCTGCCTCCGCCGCTATGGATACCGCCAAAGAGCTCCGCCACGAGTATGCAGTGTCAATTGCAGGCAAAGTTAATAAGCGCCCCGAAAAGAATGTGAACGCTGGTGTGCAGAACGGAGACATTGAGCTCGAGGTACTTGGTATAGAGGTACTGGGCGAAGCTGAGCCGCTCCCATTTGATATGTCCGCGATGGGTATGAACCTAGATCTCGTCACGGAGCTCGACCACCGCGCGCTGGTGCTGCGCCACCCAAAGCTCCAAGCAATCTTCAAGGTCCAGGCGGTCATCATCGACTCGTTCCGCGAGTTTATGAAGGAGCAAGACTTCTTCGAATTCCAAGCGCCCTCTATAGTCCCGGCTACCGCAGAAGGCGGCGCAGAAGTGTTCAAGATCGATTACTTTGACAAGAAAGCCTACCTCAGCCAGTCACCACAACTCTACAAGCAGATTGTGATGACCGCGTTCGAGCGCGTCTTTAGCGTTAACAAGATGTTCCGTGCAGAACCGTCACAAACAACAAGGCACCTAACAGAGGTAGTGTCGCTCGACGCGGAGATGGCGTTCATCGACTCGTGGACAGATGTACGCGATATGGCTGAAGAGACTGTCCGCTACATCCTCGGTGAGGTAGGCAAACGCTGCAAGGCGGAACTAAAGCTCTTAGGGGCTGAGCTGCCAACGATGTTAGACAGGACCCCAACATTGTCGCTCACAGAAGCGTTTGCCAAGCTCGGTGTTCCTGCAGACAAGGACCTTAGTGACTCGCAGGAGCGCCAGCTCGGTGAGATAGTGAAAAACGAAACAGGCTCCGATTTCGTGTTTGTCTACGGGTACCCAACAAAGCAGAGAGCGTTTTATGTATACCCAAACGCAGAGAACCCTGAGTTCAACGAGGGTATGGATCTCATCTGTAGGGGTGTTGAGTGGCTCTCGGGTGGCAGACGTATCAACGACTACAAGCAGCTGATGCGCCACGTCAGCGAGTGGGGGATGGACCCAGCAAAGATCGAGATGTTCCTCGAAGCGTTCCGCTATGGCGTACCACCCGAGGGTGGCTTTGCCTTCGGTGCAGAGCGCATGACGATGCAGATACTGGGACTCAAGAACGTGCGTGAGGCATCGATGTTCCCCCGCGACATGAACCGCATCGACCAATCATTAAATCAGTAAATTGCACTTGCTAGTCTTTAGTGTGAGCGATACACTGGACAAATGCGTGATTGGGTAGACAAGTACTGGGAAGAGGAGGCGCTGCCAGCCTTGATGGAGTTCGGACGCATCCCGAACGTCTCGCCTGCATTCGCTCCCAAGTGGAGTGAGGAGGGGCACATGGATAGGGCAGCCGAGTACCTGAAAACATGGGCAGAGAGCCGCAGCATCCAGGGCATGACGATAGAGCTGCACCGCAAGGACATGCGCACGCCACTCCTCTTTATTGAGATTGAGGGGCAGACAAAGGAAAACGTGCTGATGTACGGCCACCTTGATAAGCAGCCACCGATGCTACCGTGGCGCGAGGGCCTCGACCCCTGGGTGCCACTCCGTGAGGGTGACCTCCTCTATGGCAGGGGCCTTGCGGACGACGGCTATGCTATCTTTTGCGCGCTTGGAGCTGTCGAAGCTGCGCAGCAGACAGGGAAGCCGATGCCGCGCATCGTAATCATGATCGAGGCATCCGAGGAGAGCGGCAGCGCAGACCTCCTCCACTATGTCAACTTTCTGAAGCCTCGCATTGGCAAGCCGGACGTGATCATTACGCTCGACGCAGAGGACCGCGATGGCAACAAGCTGTGGCTCACGCAGTCGCTACGCGGATTAGTAAATGGGTTCCTAACGGTCGACACGATACCAGGCACCATGCACTCGGGTATTGCTACCGGCGTTATACCGTCCACGCACCGCATTATGCGAATGCTGATCTCTCGCATAGAGAACCAAGAGACGGGGCATATCATAAACGAGATACTGAGCCCGCCACTCACCAAGGAATTGGAGGAGTACGCCGAGTCGATTGCTCGCGATGTGCCGAGCTTCCTCGACCCCTACGACCTACCCGAAGGCCTTGCGCCATCAGCAGACACCCTCGTCGAGGTGGTCAAAAACAACTTGGTCCGTGCAGGGCTCGAGATCACTGGTATTACTGGAGTACCAGAGGCAGAGAAGTCGGGCAATGTAATGGTCGGGAGGTTGGTGGCACGATTGTCGGTGCGTATCCCCCCACATGTAGATTCGGAGACGGCGAGCACCGAGTTGAAGCGAGTGCTGGAAGCAGAGCCACCCTATGGGGCAAAAGTCACCTTTGATATTGCTGACCACGCAGGAGGGTGGCTCGCAAAGCCGATGTCTACGAGGATGGCCAAGCGCCTCAAGGACATCACCTGCGACATATTCGGTAGCGCACCTGGCCTTATTGGTGACGGTGCCTCGATCCCGTTTGTTAAGGTGATGGTCAATGAGTTTCCTGATGCTGAACATATCTTGACTGGCGTGCTCACACACGCCTCGCACGCGCACGGCCCGAACGAGAATATGGATATCAGGAAGGTGAAGAAGCTGACAGAGTTTGTCGCAACGCTACTCGTTACTCCAGCATGACCCCGTCTCGGAAACCAAGCCGGGCAAGCAAGAAGTCCCCACTCTATGGCGATGAGGGGATGTGGGTGCTGAACAATATCCCATTTCAGCGCATTAAGGAGCGTTACGACGCTCAGCTACCTGCTGATTTTGGACAAGACGTGATGCGCGCAGCGGTGCGTATCAATAGCGGCGGCTCTGCATCATTTGTATCTAAAGACGGACTACTCATCACTAACCACCACGTCGCGCACTCGCACATCGCGAGTCTCTCTACGGCCGACAACGACCTGGTTAAGAATGGCTACCTTGCCAAGAGTAGAGCGGAGGAGCTGAAGCTCCCACAGGCGGAGGTGAACGTACTTCGCGAGATAGTGGATGTCACCAAGCGTGTCCTTGGCAAAAAAGGCCCGGCCAGGAAAGCTGAGATTGCCAAGATTGAGGAAGAGTCTAAGAAGAAGACGGGTATGCGCTCGGACGTAGTCGAGCTATACCAAGGCGGCGCGTACCACCTGTACCTGTACGAGCGCTACACCGACGTGCGACTCGTGTTTGCCCCTGAGATGGCGATCGCGTCGTTCGGCGGTGACTTTGATAACTACGAGTTCCCACGATATGACCTCGACATTGCCTTGCTCCGCGTATACAAAGACGGCAAGCCAGTGACACCTAAGAAGTATCTGAAGTTTGCAGACCGAGCTCCTATTGAAGGCGAGCTACTGTTTGTAACCGGGCACCCTGGGCGCACCGACCGGCTCAGTACCTACGACGCGCTCATCGATATTCGAGATAACTCCCTTCCATATCGACTGCGCTCGATGCGTAGACAGGAGGTGAGCTTCGATCAGTATGCGGGTCGTGGACCAGAGTATGCGAGGCGAGCTGGCCGTGAGATAGCGACTATCAAGAACCTGCGTAAGCGCTACGTGGGCCAACTCGAGGCGCTGCAGGACCCTGCATTTATGCAGCGCGCCAAGCGCGAGGAGGACGCTCTTAAGAAGCTTGCGCAGGGTGCTGCGCCGTGGAAGAAGGTGACGTCTGCCCTCAAGGCATATGACAAGTACTTCCTCGAGTATGACATTTGGGAGTCGATGATCGGATTTGGCGGCCACTACGACAAGCCTACACCAACCCGAAGTAACTGGAGCACCTACCTAGCGATAGCCCGCTGCATGCTGCGTATGCAAGAGGAGGATAGGAAGCCGAGTGGCAAGAGACTACCCGAATATGCAGACGCGCGCAGACAGTCGCTCCTCGATGTGCTCTACTCACCAGCACCGATATACAACGATCTAGAGGTATGGAAGTTGACCGACGCCTTCCGCCTGCTCCTCGAAACATACGGACCGGAAGACAGATCGGTTAAGGAGATACTGGCTGGTAAGGCGCCTGAAGTACGTGCAGCGGAATTGATCGCTGGCACTAAGCTTGAGGATCCAGAGAACCGGAAGCGGGTAAGCCAGAAGGACACTATGATCTGGCTTGCTAAGGTGATAGACAAGCGCGCCCGCGCCGCTCGTAAGCTGGTAGAGGAAAAGGTTAAGAGCCCATTTGATGAAGCGTACCGAGCAATAGCGCAGGCGCAGTTCAAGGCCTACGGCAACGATCACTATCCTGATGCCACCTTTACCCTCCGACTCGCATATGGCACACCAAAGAGCCTTGTGAAGAATGGCGAGACCTATCCGCACTACACGACTATTGCTGACACACTGAAGCATCAAGATGCGCACGAGGGCGTCGCGCCGTGGGTGCTCCCGCCGTCATGGATCAAAGCGCGCGAGTGGGTCAAGGGGAGTCGCGCACCGTTCAACTTTATGACGACGCATGATAGCCACGGCGGCAACTCGGGCTCGCCAGTACTGACCAAGGACTTCGAGTTCGTCGGTATCCTATTCGACGGTATCTCTTCGGGGCAGGGGAGCACATTCCGCTACGGAGACTACGAGCGCACCGTGTGTGTCTCCGCCGCCGGCATCCTCGCAATCCTCAAGAATATCTACAAAGCCGACCACCTTGTCAAAGAGCTACTCTAGGGTACACTTTATATACATGAGTCTCTGGACCCTCATGACCGTGCGTCATACCCGCAAGACAAGCGGGGGGGTCTTTGATTATGTGAGTTAGCACCAAACTAAATCGTTTAAAGCAAGACCCCTCTTTCGAGGGGTCTTTTTGTTGGCACATACGGCCTTGCCAGCCAACCATTACACATAAGAAACAGAGTATGGGACCTGAAAACCTGAACGTAGAACCGTTCTGCCCGTGTGGGTGCGGCGGCGTCATCGGCAAGTGTAGAAAAGCAGGAGAGTCAGCATTATTCGAGAGATGCCCCAGCTGCGGAGCCCCCTTGGGCACTTGCGGCTGCGTGGACTAACAAAAACATATGACGTTAAGATCACAAAGTGAGGTTGTCGCTGATGCAGTTGGCACGGCCCAAAGAGCAGGAGCAGTAGAGAGTAATGTATTCAGAGCATTAGTAGTGGCGGTCGTAGTGGATGCCGCTCTTGTTGGACTATCAGTCCTCGATACCGAGTTCGTGCCTCTCACCATCATCGCCATTATCGGCACCTGTATGATCGGTATGCAATACAAGCGTACCCGCCATACATCCGCCGAGAGGTCGCAAGACGCTGAGCGTGAGGCGCGCGATCTTTGGTAAAGGGTACTAATAGCTAAAGCAAGGGCCCCCATGGGGCCTTTTTGCTTAGTCCCTCTTATCGTGGACGGGACAACCCTTGACGATCATAGTATCGAAGCAGCCAAGGCAGCCGTCATTAGATGATTCTGTGATTGCTAGCTTTTCGAGTGACATATGTTTTGTTTGATGAAATGAATTAAAAAGGCCCCGGTCGGGGCCTTGGTGCGTTTGTGTAATTTATGCGCGACGCCAAGACCCCCACCTAAATGCGGTAAACCAAAAAGAATAGTTGGTAGTCGATAGTGGGTAGCCGATAGTCATTAGAAATAGCATAGCATTTTTGTGGTATATTTGGCAAGTATGATTGGCGTATTTAGCGTTACAACTGGCCAGTTTGAGGGACCACTCGACCTCCTCCTATCCCTCGTCGAGGAGCGGAAGATGCTCATATCTGACGTCTCACTCTCAACTGTCGCAGACGCATTCCTCAACCATATATCGGGCAGGGAGTCGTTCCCACTCGGCGAGACAGCGCAGTTCGTCGCAGTCGCAGCTACCTTGCTCCTCCTCAAGTCACGCGCGCTCCTCCCGGTACTCACCCTCACCGACGATGAGGAGGGGGACATCAAGGACCTTGAGACGCGCCTCCGCCTGCTGCAGATCATGCGCAGTGCCTCGAGGAATATCGCAGCAATGCGTATCACCCGCATGTACTTTGGCGAGGGGCTGCGCACTACGGAGCCAATCTTTACTCCGTCCAAGGATCTCTCGGCGGAGGCGCTGCATACGGCAGCAAAGTCCGCATTACAGAATGCCCCTCGCAAAAAGTTTGTCCAGGAGATAGCGGTCAAGGCGGTTATCTCTTTGGACGAGATGATTGAGCGACTTACCAAGCGTGTGCAGAGCGCTATTAGTATGAGCTTCCGCGAGTTTGCGTCCGGCAGTACTGACCCGAGGGAAATCGTCGTCGGCTTTCTTGCCATACTGGAATTAGTGAAGCGCGGCTTTGCACAAGTAACGCAGGACAAGCACTACGAGGATATAACTATCGAGTACGCAGGTAGCACAGGAACACCGACGTATGAGTAGCACACCACTCCCCGTCCGCATCGAAGCGTATCTCTTCTTTAGGGGAGGGTCTGTGTCGCTAAAAGAGGTAGAGAAGGCACTTGGCGCCTCGCGAGAGCAGCTGCTTGCGGCACTTACCGAACTACGAACTACACTTGAGGGCAGGGGACTCGCACTAGTGCAGACGAATAACGCAGTAGCTCTGGTAACGGCGCCGGCAGTGCACGAGGAGATAGAGCGGCTGCGTAAGGAGGAACTGGAGGGCCCGCTTGGTCGCGCAGGCCTCGAGACGCTTGCTATCGTCATGTACCGGGGCCCCTTGTCGAGGGCAGATATCGAGTATATCCGTGGCGTTAATGTCTCGACGACGCTCCGCACCTTGCAGATCCGTGGCCTGGTGGAGCGGATTGATAACCCGAATGATAAGCGCTCGTTCCTCTACCGTGTTACAACAGATACGCCTGCATACCTCGGAGTCTCCCGGATAGAGGATCTCCCCGAATACGCTGCGGTCGTTGCAGAGGTAGATGCGGTGCTCAAGGAGCGTGCAGATCTCGAAAAGGCCGAGGCAGCTACCAACGAAGAACTATGAACTACAGACTACTTGCATTCGGTATAGGTGCGCTCATTGGGAGCGCGGTTATGCTTGGGGAGCTGCTGCCGCAGGGAGAAGTATACGTCGCCCAGATACCGTATTGCGAGAGCCGCGGCACAGAGCCGAACATACTGGCGCGCGCTGGATACGCGTACGATGGCGCGACCGGCGCCCTGCTCTACGACAAGAGCGCTGACGCGCAGCTCCCACTCGCGTCCCTCACCAAGGTAATGACGGTAGTAACCGCACTCGACACACTCGGCGCTACCTCGGTGACCATTACGCGTGACTCATTGACCCCAGATGGTGAGTACGGCCTCCGTGTGGGGGAAGTATGGGAGGCACAGGACCTTGCGGATTTCACATTGGTAGGTTCCGTCAATGATGGCGCGCGCGCCCTGATGCTTGCAGCAACACAAGTGCTTGGCGGTGAGCCGCGACTCTTTTATGATGCAATGAATCGTCGGGCGCGTGCTGAGGGCCTCCTCTCCACCTACTTTGTTAACGAAACGGGACTCGATGAGACTGCTGTGACGGCAGGTGCGTACGGCTCGGCGCACGATGTAGCGCACCTCTTTATGCAGACCGCAGAGCGGTACCCATCCCTGGTAGAGAAGTCGGTGCAGCCGAGCGGGACCTTCACCTCCTTGACCGGTATCCGCCACACGATAGACAACACCTCGCTCGTCGCCTCCACATTCGCATCACCCATACTCTCCAAAACTGGTTATACCGACCTCGCCGGAGGGAACCTCGCAGTTGTATTCGAGCCCTTTCCTGGACATCCGATATCAGTTGCTATTCTTGGCTCCAGCAAGGAAGGTCGCGACCAAGATATGCGCGTCGTCGCGCAGTATGCGACCAAGGAGTTGAAGCGCATTCTGGAGTGTGAGTCGCTGCGCATATGATCGACGAAGTGATCAAAGTCTTTGTGCCCGCCGTTGCGGCCTTCTGGATCGGCATTGCAGGCGCGCCGCTCCTTACGCACTACTTGTATACCTGGAAGGTCTGGAAGAAGAAGGGTGGCAAGCGTGCTCTCGACGGGTCCGAGGCAGTCGAGTTTGGCAAGCTGCACGAGAATACTGAGGAAAAGACCAGGACGCCGCGCATGGGCGGCATATTGATCTGGGGGAGCGTACTCATCACTGCTGGGCTCTCGACACTGTTCCCTGATTTCTCGTTCATTAGTCGCTCGCAGACGTGGATACCGCTGATGACACTCCTTGTTGGAGCTGTTGTTGGATTTGCAAACGATGTTTTGGATGTTGCAGATCGTTCGATGAAGGGGATACCGATCTCGGTGCGCCTTGCTGCGGTAACCATACTCTCCTTGTTCGTTGGGTCCTGGTTCCATACCAAGCTCGGCATCGAGGTTATTGGCATTCCGTTCTTCTCGGACCTGTACCTCGGTTGGCTGATCATCCCGCTCTTTGTACTCACCTCGCTATTCCTCTACGCCTCTGGCGTTATCGATGGCATCGACGGACTCTCGGGAGGCGTGTTCTCCTCTATCTTCGGTGCGTATGCTTTCATTGCGTATAGCAACGGCCAAGTCGACCTTGCAGCCTTCTGTGCCACCGTAGTTGGAGCTTTACTCGCATTCCTCTGGTTTAATGTCCCACCGGCGCGCTTCTGGATGACAGAAACAGGATCAATGGCGCTCACCATTACCATCGCTGCGGTCGCATTCCTCACCGACATGAAGGGTGAGGGGAACGGCGTTGCGGTGTTGCCGATCATCGCGTTCCTCCTCGTCGCAACGGTGGCGTCTAACGTGCTGCAAATCCTTTCGAAGAAGTATCGCGGCAAAAAGCTGTTCCGCATCGCACCCCTCCACCATCACTTCGAGGCGCTCGGGTGGCCCGGGTACAAAGTCACGATGCGGTACTGGATCCTCTCTATCATCTTTGCTATTAGCGGAGTTGCGGTAGCATTAGTGGGATGAGCTCACGCAAAGTATTTGCAGTCGACAAAACACTTGCTGCAATAACTGGCATTTTGGTTGCCGCTGGAATGTTGATATTCCTCTCGGCTTCGTTCGGCCTCCTTGCAAAAGAGGGGCTGCAGTTCGAGTCGGCACTACTCACGCAGCTCGTCCTCGGCCTCGGTGGCGGGCTCCTCGTCGGTACGGCAGTACTCTATATCCCATTCAAGGCGTTTCGGAAGTATGCACACATACTTTTTGGACTCGGACTCCTCTTAACACTCGCCGTCTTCATTCCGGGTATTGGCCTTAGCGCAAATGGGGCTACGCGCTGGCTCGACCTCCGTTTTACTACCGTGCAGCCCGTTGAGTTTCTGAAGATCGGATATGTCCTCTTTCTCGCGAGCTGGCTCGCAGCTGGGAAGGGGAGAGCGGCGAGCCTCTATGAGGGGATAGTCCCGTTCGGCGTCATTACGGCGCTCGTTGGTATCGCGCTCCTATTGCAGCCGGACACCGACACGTTCCTCATCATAGCCGCATCCGGGTTCGCCATGATGTTTGCGGCCGGTATGCGCTGGCGGGACCTTGCGATCGGTGCGTGTATCGGGCTCCTCCTGGTCGGACTCCTTATTGCAGCGCGTCCGTACCTCTTAGAGCGGGTGAAGACGTACCTCAACCCGGGCCGCGACCCACAAGGCGCTGGGTATCAGATCCAGCAGTCGCTGATTGCAGTTGGGTCAGGTGAACTTTTTGGTCGAGGCTTTGGGCAGAGCGTACAAAAGTTTAACTATCTTCCAGAAGCGCGCTCCGATTCCATTTTCGCTGTCTATGCAGAGGAGTTCGGATTTTTTGGGAGCATCCTCTTGGTACTTGGGTTCCTCGGCTTTGCGATGCGAGGCTTCTGGGTTGCAGCGCGCACTCCAGATTTGTTCAGTGGGCTCACCGTTGTTGGCCTTGTGACATTGATTGCCGCACAGGCCTTCCTCAACATCGCCGCCATGGTGGGCCTCGCTCCAGTCGGCGGGCTGCCCCTCGTCTTCGTCTCCCACGGGGGTACCGCGCTTATGCTTGCCCTCGTGATGGTGGCTCTGATCCTCAGCGCCTCCCGTACGGTTAGGCGTTAGCAGAAGCGCTGATATACTGAAGGCGATATGCGGATCGTTTTTACGGGAGGAGGGACAGGGGGGCACTTTTATCCAATAGTCGCAGTAGCAGAGGCAGTACGCGAGTTGGTCAAGGAGCGCAGGCTCCTCGAGCCACAACTCTTTTTTCTTGGACCGAACGTTTTTGACGAGCGAGCTCTCTACGACCTCGACGTGCAGTACGTGCACACACCAGCAGGGAAGTCGCGTAGGTACTTTTCGATACTCAACGTTATAGACCTCTTCAAAACAGCGTTCGGTGTGCTAAAGACGTTGTGGGTGCTCTACCAGATATACCCCGATGTGATCTTTAGCAAGGGCGGATACGGCGCAGTGCCAACACTCTTTGCAGCTAGGCTACTCAAGATCCCTGTCATAGCACATGACTCAGACGCCATACCGGGGAGGGGGACTATGTATGCCGCAACGTTTGCAAAGCGTATCGCCATCTCGTATCCAGAGGCGATGCAATTCTTTTCCGCGACGCAGCAAAAGAAGGTCGCACTGACCGGAAACCCGATACGCAAAGATGCCACAACCCCTGCCAAGGACGGCGCAAAGGAGTTTATGGAGCTGCAAGAAGCAGTGCCGGTCATACTCATACTCGGTGGGTCCCAAGGGGCTGAATTCATCAACAACACCGTCCTCGCTGCGCTCCCCGAGTTGGTCCAACGCTACCAAGTCGTCCACCAAACAGGACAAGCGGGGTTCAAAGAGGTTTCAGAGACCGCCAAGGTGGTACTAGACAAGAACGAGAGGCGCTACCGGTACAAAGTCTTTCCATACTTCACCACCCTCGCACTCAAGATGGCAGCGGGCACCGCTGACTTGGTAGTCAGTCGTGCAGGTTCTGGTGCTATATCAGAGATTGCGCTCTGGGGAATTGCCTCGATCATCGTCCCGATTCCTGACGAGGTGTCACGCGACCAGCGCCTTAATGCCTTTGCTTACGCACGCGCTGGCGCTGCAACTGTGTTGGAGCAGGGCAATATGTCGCCCTCTATATTGGTATCCGAAATTGATCGCCTATTTACCAACCCGAAGGCGCGCAACGACATGGCAGAGGCTGCAAAAAAGTTCAGTAAGCCGGACGCGGCACGCAAACTCGCCGCCGAGCTCCTCGATATCTCCCTCGACCACACCTCCTAGCTCTAAGGACCGTCCTTAGAGTTTTCTGAAGTCCATCGCGTCTTGCATAATACGTCCAAACCCAAGGTCGACATCAGTAGCATCTCGCAATTGATCCCTACTCAGTAGAGCTGCTTCATGTCGTTCCTCACCTAACTGGTAGTCTCTGTAACTGGAATACGGGTACGTGAACATTTCTCTCTGTAGTGCGGAAAGGTTCCGTATCTTACCCTCCTTGAAGTTGTGCTCAAACAGCTCTGCCGGATTTGCATGTATATAGTTCACAACACGGCGCATGTACCGGTCCTCAGAGACATGTCGTGCCTTAAAGCGCCCGGCAAAAAGTACTCCGGTCCGCTCATAGCGCAAGTTAAATGACATTGCGTAACCTGTGCATAACTTTCGCATAAAGAGTGATATTCCACCGGGTTCGCGCTCTCGCAATAGGAGGTGGTAGTGATTCGGCATAAGTGCGTAGGCACCGATGTCCACAAGCAATCGCTTGCGATCTTGTGTCTCAATAAGAAACTCTAAGGACGGTCCTCCGGATTTCTTTCGGAAGTCGCTGAGCACTATACGCTCTGTGCTGTTGCATCCATAAAGGAGCATCTGGAAGCGTCGGTAGTCAACCGCATTTTTGTAGATTATGCGTTTATCGACGCCACGATTGTAACAGTGGTACCACTCGTCTGGAGCAAAAGACACCTTGCGGAGCATTGGCACATACTACCAGACTCTAAGGACCGTCCTTAGAGTCTTTGTTAATTTACGGCGCTGTAGCCGGCACCATAGCCGTCCCACCAGCCGGTCCAGTACGCATTCAAATCTTTGTCTGGTTGCTCGCGCCGAGGACCGCCTCGTGCGCGCTTGCCAGCTTTCCATCCATCAGCAGAACCACGCTCATACGCCTCTTCCTCCGTTTCGGTTCGTTCCTGGAACATCTCCGCTCCCATACCAACAGTGTAGCTACTTTGGTACTATGCAGTACATGTCAGTCGTCACGCGCTTTCCGCCCTCTCCAACAGGTCCACTGCATATCGGCAATGTCCGCACCGGTCTTTTTAGCTATCTCTATGCGCAAAAGCACGGAGGGCTGTTTATTGTGCGTGTTGAGGACACTGACAAGGCGCGCTCAACCAAAGAGTTTGAGCGCATGCTGCTTAATGATATCGACTGGCTTGGACTAAAAAGGGATAATACGGAGATCTGGCGACAGAGCGAGCGCACCGAAGTATACAAAAAGTACCTGCACAAGCTGATAGACGAGGGCAAGGCGTATATCTCGCAAGAAACTGAGGGAGAGAATAAGGAGGTGGTCCGTTTTAAGAACCCAAACAAGAGAGTGATCTTCCAAGATTTGGTACGCGGCGAGATTGGTGTCGACACCACAGACCTTGGCGACTTTATCATCGCTCGAAACATTAATGATCCGATCTACCATATGGCTGTTGTCGTTGACGACTTTGAGGCAGGAGTGACACACGTCATCCGCGGTGAAGATCATATCTCAAACACACCACGGCAGATACTAATCCAAGAAGCAATCGGCGCAGTGCGGCCCGTCTATGCGCACTTGCCGCTCATAGTCGCAAGTGATCACTCCAAGCTCTCGAAGCGTAAACATGGCGTGGCGGTATCGCTCGACTACTATCGCACCCTCGGCTTTTTGCCCGTGGGCATCGTCAACTACCTCGCACTCCTTGGGTGGAACCCGGGCACGGAGCAAGAAATCTTTACGCTAGACGAACTGAAGGCAGTATTTGCAATTGAGCAGGTACAGAACCACGCAGCAATCTTTGATATCATCAAACTCCGCTGGGTAAACCGAGAGCACATGCTGAAAATGAGTGAGCCGGACTTCGTCGCTTATGCCAAAGACTATGTCAGCGAGGGGACAGCGGCGGTGTTGCCAAAGCTAGTTTCTGTTATGCGGGAGCGAGCCTCGACCTTCGGAGATATCCAGGAGGCAGACCAAGCAGGCGAGTTCCGCTACTTCCACAGTACCCCTGTCTACGAGGCTCCCGCCCTCCTATGGAAGCAGGAGTCGCAAGCGGACACAAAGAGGCGCCTGGAGGCCGTTTTGGGCCTATTAGAGCCAGTTTTAGAGTCACAATGGACCACGGAGGGCGTTAAAAGTGCTGTATGGCCGTATGCAGAATCGGAGGGCAGGGGACAGGTACTATGGCCACTCCGCATGAGCCTCTCGGGGAGGGAAAAGTCGCCCGACCCCTTCGTAATTGCAGGTATCATAGGG
Organism: uncultured Candidatus Saccharibacteria bacterium; assembly: GCA_964357395.1. Lineage (GTDB taxonomy): Bacteria > Patescibacteriota > Minisyncoccia > Phycocordibacterales > Phycocordibacteraceae > Phycocordibacter. The sequence continues at coordinate 108,130 of CAYHLC010000002.1, forward strand.
AGAGATGAAACTCTTAAGCGCATTAGCGCTGCTGTTAGTTGTCTTTCTCTCTAGTGCCGCCTTTCCTGCGCATGCCGAGACCCCTGAGGAGATAAAGGCCAAGATCGAGACCCAGAACCAGAAGATCAAGGCGCTGGAGCAAGAGATTGCCAAGTTCGAGGCCGAGCTGGTGGAGATTGGCAAGAACAAGAGCACCCTCCAGAGCGAGGTCAACCGTATTGATACCTCTCGAAAGAAGATTGCCTCCGACATTGCGGTTACGCAGAACAAGATTACGAGCGCGACGCTAGAGCTCGATAAGCTTGGCAATCAGATTGTAGATAAGGAGACGCGGATCGGAAGCGGCAAGAGCGCGCTCGGCGAGGCACTGCGCTCCTTGCAGAGCATTGCTGACACCACACTGATCGAGCACTTCCTGTCGTCGAGAAGTGGTATTGCGAGTGTTTGGCAGGGTGTCGACATGCTCCTCACGCTCGAGTCGAGTCTCAGCGACGAGATAGATACGCTCGTCGAAGCCAAGTACGCGCTCACCATCGACAAGGAGGAGGTGAGCGTGCAGAAAGCGAGTCTCTCGTCGCTGAAAACCACACTGAGCGGACAGAAGACGGTCCTGGACGAAAATCGCAAGGAGCAGGCCACACTGCTTACCGAGACCAAGAACAAAGAAAGCGAGTACCAAAAGATAGTGAGTGCAAAAAAGATTGCCAAAGAGCAGTTCGAGCGCGAGCTGAATCTGTATGAATCGCAGCTGAACTACACACTCGATACGAATGCTATCCCTGCTGCTGGGTCAGGTGTGCTGCAGTTCCCACTCGACCCGCAGTACATGCAGCGCTGCAAAGATAGGCAGAGCACGTTCAAGAACTTGTACTGCATCACGCAGTACTTCGGTGACACTCCATTTGCACGCTCGGGTGCCTACAACGGCAAGGGCCACAACGGTATCGACTTTGGCGTACCCGAGGGTACCAAGGTGGTAGCAGCCTTGTCCGGCATAGTCCAGGCCGTTGGTAATACTGACGCTTACCCAGGCTGTTACTCGTATGGCAAGTGGATGCTCATCAAACACGGGAACGGACTTACTACACTCTACGCACACCTTTCGGTAGTGTCTGTAGGACAGGGGACGGAGGTACCTGGAGGCGCTGTCATCGGCTACACCGGCAAGACCGGCTATGCGACAGGGCCGCACCTCCACTTCACACTCTACGCGTCGGAAGCGGTGAAGCTGGTTAAGATGGGCGACATTAAGTCGAAGACGAACTGCGCGAACGCGATAGTGCCTGTTGCTGCAACCGAAGGTTATCTCAATCCAATTTCGTATCTTTAGCCACCCTGATATACACACACAGCCCCCTCGGCCTCCCTGCGGGGACTACAATGTGGGTATTAGTAACTTTTAATAACAAGCGATGAAATACGTACACATGATCGCGTTCGTCCTCCTTGTGATAGGTGGCCTTAATTGGGGGCTTACCGCACTCGGCTACAACGTGGTCTACATGATCCTCGGCTCGTGGCCGATGGTCGAGCAAGCTGTATACATCCTTGTGGGCCTCTCTGCGGTGTATCTCGCGATCACACACGGAAAGGACTGCAAGATGTGTTCAGCTGGCCCAATGATGTAACCAAAAGTTACAAACTGTAGTAATATATTTTGTGTGCCGCCATTAGGGCACCAAAGATTGTGCAAACAAAATCCCCTAATAGGGGATTTTTGTTGCCTAGACAAACGTTACTTTAGAAGAGGAAGGGGACAGGGAGTATGTTCCCTGCAATCAGCTTGACCACCTCGAGCGTGACGTCTGGATCAAAGTCTGTGGGGCCGAAGCCAGAACTCTTCTCTAACTCAGCAAGCTTTCTTAGTTTTAGTTCTTCAGTGAGCTGCACAAGGTTGGCAGCAGAGAGGGTAGGGTCGGTTAGTGTAGCATATTATGGTCTGTTGTCAAATATGCCTTCTTCATAATCTTCATGTTTGTCAAGAGTAGGGGAGGAGTGCCAATATAGGCCTAGTGGTGTGAAATACGCTACAACACCCCTGTGGATAACTGTCAAGCTCACTCGTTAGAGCTCATCTGCTGCTCAACGTGGCCGGACCCTAGTCGTGCTCGTCGCTAGGTGCGCCCTTGTCGATGGCAGCAAGTATCCTACGGGCACGCTCTGGGTCGACTCTTCCGTTTGACCCCCTCTTAAGCACATTGATGCTTATGACCAAAAGGACCATAGCCGCAATTGCTGCTGCCGTAATTACCACTGCGTCAGTCTGCGAAAGTGACTCTGGACCCATTGCGGCCAGCTTATAGGACCTGGGCCAAGCCGTCCAGGAGCCCCTAGGCATGCTTCGCAAAAGATATATTGTGCGAAGCTTCTGTATATAGGGCCAACCCTTCCTAAAACCCCTTCTCCCTACCGTCGGGTCCGTGTGATCTAGCTGGTTACCGCAAATACTCTAATCAAATTATTACTAAGAATGACCGCGTATCACTGCTCCTCTGTCGGGTTTGCGTCTGGGAGTTAAACTTCGAATTAGTCTGTATCAACTGTGTGTCTTTACCAGCGGCGATACTATTCCCCACTGTTGTCAAGTGGGTAGGATGAGGTAAATAAATCCGTGCAAGAATAGCTACTATGCCAGTCGAGCGCGCACTCGGAGTTCTGCTTGTCCTTGGTGGAGGATATGTCACTCTTGCGTACGCACAGCCCGCAGCCTATCGGATGTGGGCGCATATGGACAACTCTGCCTCAAATGAATACGTGCAGGCCAGCTTCGACGCGTGGGTCGATATAGGAACAGCGCTCATCCTTATTATCGGCGGCACGCTGATCGAACGCCTAGCCAATAAGCGCGGCTAATCGGAGGCAGGGTGCTTGGGGCGGGTGGCGATGAGGACTATCTCGGCTATGGTGGCAATGACATAGACGCGCCAGCCTATGTCGAAGTAGTCGGTGTCGTACTCAGCGTCCCAGCTACCGAGCGCCATAAGCATGGCGAAGGCGGCCGCGTTCCGCCACAGCAGGCCATGCATCGATGGGATACCGGTGTACGGAAACTGACCACGAGATAGCGTGAGCGCGATGCTGACCACAGGCTTCAGTGTATTCAAGGTGAGCCCGTTAACTATCTCGCGGTGATGCATGCTACTTTGACTCTTGTGTCTGTATGCATGCTACGTACTCGTCATAGAGCGAAGTGTACTCCGAGCAGCCCTCCTCGAAGAGCGGGGAGTCGTTGACACACTTGTTCCCGTCCCTACCCCACTCAAACCCGGCGTAGTAAGGCGAGTTAATCGAATACGGATTCTCTGGCTCTATGCAGCCGACTGTTGCAGGGGACGGTCCAAACTGAAATGGGTTGCCGTGGTCAGTAAAAAAGGTGTTGTACCCAACCCACAAAACAATAATAACGAGTACGAAGTATACGAACTTCTCTAACATGCCTTTATTTTACTACAGGCTCAGGCTCTTGCGGGAGCTCATCTGGGGAGTACAGGTCAATGCCGTACATGCCAGCTCGGAACGCGTCGTTGTACATGCGCAGTTTCTGAGCGCGCTTTAGGAGGCCAGCTTTCAAAGTGCGGCGTAGATACTGCGACTGATCGGTAACAAAGATTTCTTGCGCGAGCTCGGCTTCGCGACCTGGTGCATGTGCAGTAAGGATAGATCGGATAGCTGCGAGCGCACTGTCGAAGCTAACCGGCAGTGCCTCGATGGCCTCGTCCTTCGGATGCTCCTCGCGGCCAGCAATGATGTCCTTCAACGCCTCGTTTATCGCTATAAAGGTCTTGCTGTGCTTGGCGAGTGTGCGTGCCTCATTGCCATGGATAGCTACTGCAAAGCGTGCGTTACCTGGGTCGCGTAGCCCGCCCATGTGAATGCCAACAACCTCACCCTTCTCATTCAGAACTGGCGCACCCGAGCTACCCGCTGCAGTGCCAACACCTTGCATCTTAAAGCCGCGGCGCAATACTCCTATGAAGTCCTTGTCTTCGTGGTTCGTATGTTGCTTATCGTCGATGCCTAGAACCACAACCTCCGCATGGCCAGGTACCTGGCCCATTGCCTGGGTATTGGTGAGTGGGTACGAAATAGTATCTACCTGCTGGCCCGGCTTGACCTCGTCTGAGTCACCGAACGTGAGCGCCTCTGCGGGTGGCAAGTCGCCGTCTGGAATCGTGACGGTAAAGAGAGCTAGGTCGCGCTCAAAGTCGATATGGCGGAGCGTCGCCTCAAGCCCTCTGCTGTATACCTTTGATTCAAAGTTGACTGAAACTCGCTTGAAGACGGCCGCAACGTGCGCGTTGGTCATAATGGTCATCGTCTGCCCCTCGACAGATGTAACAAAGCCAGTGCCAACCTCCTGCACACGCTCGATATCGGCCACCTCCTCATCAGAATTTGGGAATACGGGTTTCATTACATCATTCCAGCCGGTTAGGTATACGACTGAGCGGCCGAGACGCTCCAGGCGCTGCTCGCGTGACTCGGCATGCAGCTCAAACTTGGGGTACGGAGCGGCATCTCTTTGACCAGCGTCAGCAGTGAGCCGTGTGTGCTCGCGCGCAATAGCTCCGTCTGGAGAAAACATATCTTGACGCTATCACAATAGTCCCAAAAGTCAATTAGTGCGCTACCAACCGCGCCTAATTGCGTCTGCCTGCTCCTCCTCGTGCGACTTTGCCTGCGCCGAATGGATTTTTTGGTCAGTTACGTTTGCGTGTGTCGCGAGCGAAATCGCTAACCCCGTCACAAACGTCGCGCCTCCTAGTGCGATCCACAGCGCCCTCTCTGTATCGGCAGACAGCTCGTCGCTATAGCTATCGATAACGATCCCGCCACCTATGACTGGCGCAGTGAGCGCCAGCAGCGCAACTCGAAGCCAGAATACCCAACGTGCACTATCCGCTGCCATGCCGTGCCTGCGCTCGGCTGCTTGCCCATGACCATCAGAGTATTCGCTCATACATTAAGCATACTGGACAATCTTAAGTTTGGTTACATAGCAAAAACCCCGCTTGCGCGGGGCTTTGCGACCGGTACTCCGGTTAGCTACATAAGCTTGGCAGCCCTAATTGCGTTACCGCCAATTCGGAACAGCACTCCACCAAGTGCGGCCTTTGCCCACTGATTAGTAGAGAGTGGATCATTGAAGTGCACCTCTGATAGGTCTACGTCCCATGTCTCAGGGGCTGCTAGCTTGTACTCATCACTGCCAGCAGTCATATCATTAAGTGCATCTGCTGCCTCTACTCCGTTAACAACATACTGTCCGATGTTGAATAAGGCGATAAAAGCTGCGGTCCAGAGCGCCTGGGCACCGAGGAACTTCAGTGCTACATTTCCATTTTCTTTTCCTGCTACACCCATATATTTTAATTAGTATTTAATAAAGTACCGGTATACCCTTTGTACCCACTCAGTGTCAAACGAGTTACTGCTACACACAAAACCCCACCGAAGTGGGGTTTTGTCAAACATCGAGGTCTTAGTGGTGACCACCACCTCCCCCACCGCCTCCTCCCGCTAGGACCTTTCGTGCGCCAAAGGTTAGGGCACCAACAAGGGTCGCCATACCGAGGCTAGTGATATCAAAACCTATAGTGTCGAAGTCTAGATACGGGTTGCTTAGGCTGTTCCAGAACTCAGATCCATTGAACCCAAAGCCAGTGCTCCACTCTCTTACTGAGAGGTTGTCGAACTGCGAGTATACAGCATAGCCGATATTCATCAATATTGCGCCCATAACCGCGTTGATAAGGAGGATGCCAGCTGGTGCTAATTGCTCTGGCACTAGCTTCATTGCACGCTGCTCTGCTGGCGCAAGAACAAACGATTCTAATAGCTTTGCCGGATTAAAGTCCATAAGTTCTTTCTTTGACTTATCTTGCTTATAACCGTACCGGTATACTCCTCGATACTGTGAGTGTCAAACTTATTATGCACCCACACAAGAGGCTACGCTTTCGCAGGATTTTTTATTCGGACTAGTCGTACCAGCCGCGCGTGTCCGTCTTCCTGCGGGGATAGGCCATTCCCATACCTACGCCGGCTCCAAGGAAGACAAGCACGTCTCGCCAGAAGCGACCTTCAGCGGCACCCTTCGCTGCAAGAAGGTCCTGTATCGTGCCGTTTGGTGTTGCCTTATCTGCAAATGCGATATTGTAGTCCTTAGTTGCTAATTGCAGATCCGCATGTGCGTCTACAATTTCCGGCACCATAAAGACGTACAGTAGGCCGCCGAGCATAGCAAGGGTGAGAGTCTTTCCGAACCACTCCGAACCACTGTCCCGAGGACTAAAAACTTTTGCTTCTGCCATATACGAAAAATTAGCTTGTAACACTAGGTATACTTGACTAGTTCAGATTTGGTTACACAAAAACCCCGCTTTCGGCGGGGCTTTTGTTAATCAGAGATTAGTACCGACTTACGTACTCCTTATCGTAGGTGGCGTACGGCCTCATCTTAAAAGCAGCCCAGAGCAGACCGCCCGCGCCGAACGCATACAGAACCTTTCTCAGGTCGTGTCCAGCCTGCTCCGTTCTCAGATTTTCATACTGAACAAGGTCGTTTGCTTCCCGCGCCCTAGCAATATCATCAATCAGGCCGATTGCCTCGTTGTGCTCGTGCGCCGCTGCCATTCCAGCTTCACACATAGCCAAAGCAAGCGCCGCCATACCGATAACCTTTGCAAAGGCTGTTCCGATGCTCTCCTCCTGCCACACATGTTTGTAACCCATAAGTAATCTTTAATATATAAACGTAACTGTTTTTAACATCTATATATACTCTTGTCAATAATCTCTGGTTACGAGCTGAAAAGCCCCTCCGGAGAGGGGCTTTTATGAATGATCTATTTGGCGAGGGCGAGCTTGCCCCAACAGGCACGGCTGGCGTTCCAGGGCTTGGTGCCCTGCGTCTCATAGAGGTGCATAGCATAGGCAAGGTTGCCCTCAAAGGACATGAGGTCCATACCGAGCTCGGTTGCATCCTCGAGGTGGTAGCGAGTGTTGATCTGCATAACGCCGACGTCGGCACGGACCTTCTCTCCACGGAGCACCTCGCCGTTAGAGCCAAAGTGGCGGAAGTGCGACTCGCAGCCAGCGATCTCTACCATGACCGGTGCGTCTTCGAAGTACTCAGAGAGGAGTGTACGCATCTCGGCAGGGGTCTCCGGTGGGGCGACCTTCTGCGCAAGGACCATTGGATCTGCAAATGTGCCATGAACCGCAAAAGCGGTTCCGGCCATGAATGCGATGATTGGGAGCATGTAGATTTGTTTGGGCCTGCCTGCGCAGGCAGGTACGAAAAAAGCCGCCCACATGGCGACTTGGAATTTATACTAGCATTTGACAGACCCCTGTGTCAAGCTCTCTGAATCAGAAAATCCTACACCATGGCCCTACTGAGCCATATATTAGCATTTTACAGACTTCAGAATATGCTCATACGCCTCGTCCGCCGAGTCGACCACTTGGAACAGTTGCAGGTCCTCCTCGTTGATGGTCTGGTGCTTGAGGAGGGTGCCCTTGATGTACGCAACGAGCGGCGCCCAGTACTCCTTGCCGTACATGACGATCGGAATCCGCTTGATCTTGTTGGTCTGGACCAAGGTAAGGATCTCGAACAGCTCGTCGAGCGTCCCGTACCCACCCGGGAAGAAGACATACACCTCGGACTCGAATGCGAGCATCACTCGCCGAGTAAAGAAGTAGTTAAACGTCATCGAGTCTGTTGTGTACTTGTTGCCTCCCTGCTCGTGCTGCAGCTTGATGTTGAGTCCGATCGACTTGCCCCCGGCATTGAAGGCCCCCTTGTTCCCTGCCTCCATAATGCCGGACGCGCCACCCGTAATGATGGCAAAGCCCGACTGAGACAGCTTCCTGGACAGCTCCTCCGCTGCGGCATAGACCGATGGGTCGAGGGTATTCCGTGCAGAGCCAAAGAAGGTGGCTGCGAGCCGATACTTACGCAATAAGTCGAATCCGTCCACCAGCTCGGCCATAATTTTGAACACGCGCCAAGACTCCATATCCTTGGTATGGTCCACCTTGACCGGGTCGCAGACCTTGAGCTCCCCCTCCATGCGGTGGATGATCGGCGGGACTATGCTTCTGTTTGGCTCACTCACCTTCCTATTCTACCGCATCCCGAGGTGAAACCTTGAGATGTTAGGCCCTAAGGTTTCACCTCAAACGGGATTGGATAGATCTCGAACTCGGGCAGCAGCTTTTTGCTATACAAGAGGCGGCTTGCTACCTCGGCGTGGCAGAGGGCGCCGGTAAGTGCGTTATGCGGCTTCGGCTCCGCAGGAACACCGACGTACGAAAGTATGTAGTCGAGGTTGATAGCCGAGTGGTGGTGGCGGATATCAAACGGAGGGATCTTGCCCTGCAGGGCTATATGCATATACGCCATGGTGTGCGTGTCGAGTGTCCGGTGTGGGAACGGGTAGTCGATATGATAGCGCGCGCATGCTGCCTCGATAAAGCCGCGGTCGAACGACGGGTTCTGCCCCACAAAGGTCCAGTCCCTGCAGTCGGTGGCCCACGCGATGAACGAGCGTACCAGCGCCTCCTCGCTCTGCCATCCGGGGTTCTGTGCCTGTGCCTCGGTTAGGCCGTTGATGTCGAGGGCCTCCTTCTCAAAGTGGGCGCCCGGGAATGCCCGGCACTCGCCATAAAACTGGTTCGTCCTGTCATCAAAGTCGAGCGCCCCAATCGCTAGGATGGAGTGCACTTGGGGGTTGGTACCGGTCGTCTCGACATCCAGGACGATCATATAGTCTCGATCTTGAAGTCCGAAGGACCTGAATAAAAGACTGAGAGTCGCCCCATCTGGAAGGCGGCCAGGGCTACCAAAATGAGAATGGACACTGTGAGCAGCAGTTGCCCGTTTCTGATGAGCCATGACATAAATCCTATTTTAGCACTGGCTTTTCGAGCTGGATGCAAAGGAGCGACCCGACTTGACAAACACTAGGTTAGGCGTACTATCCGCCCCATGGAAGGAGGTCCGACGATACGAGATATGATCCGGTGGACTGCTATAGCATTTGCAGGATCCATGGCCCTGTCGTTCATGATGGCCTCAGCAATAACTGGTGGCTGGTTTATTGGACAGAAAATGGATGCCCTTTTTGAGTACGCCACTGGAACAGAGATTCCAGACGAGACCAGTCTCTTTGGATTTATTATGGCTGCACTTGCGATCTATGCAACTACGTTCCGGCAGTCTATACAAGACCCAGTCAAGGTGCCCCAAGCCGTAGCAGAGGCAAAAAAACTATAACTATATGGACAGAGATCGAATATGGTATCGCCCGGGGATGGGAGAAGTCGCAATGGCAATATTCCAAATGGCCTCTCTGGCCATTGGCGGTAGGATCCTTGGCGTTACGATCGAGAGCGGAGTCGTACCTCTTGAGTTCGGTAGTGTGGCAGACAACCTTGCCAAGGTAGTTGCTGCCATACTGGGCGCCGGTGCCGCGCTCACCATTGGTAACTTCTTTCGGCCATTCAATATTGCTAACTCGTACCGGACATTAGTCATCCATAACAGCGATGCCTAACTACGAACAGGTGGCGCTCTATGGAGGCGGTGCACTTTTAGCACTTGCCGTAGTCTTCCTATTGGTCAAGAGATACCGTGCCTCTGTCAAAGCAGAGCGAGAGGAATGGGAGAGGCTGGGCAAGGTGTCTGACGAAAGGCGCCAACGAGTCAGTGACTTCCTTAGCTAGAGTCCCCACTCCCCCTTGAACTAAGGAGGGCAATACGGTATTATAGCCCCACAGAGATATGGCAACCAAAAAAGCCGGCGGATCAGCCAAAAACATATCCTACAACAACCCCCAGTACCTGGGAGTTAAGTTGTATGCAGGAGAGAAGGCCAATACAGGCAACGTCATCATCCGCCAGCGTGGCACCAAGTTTGTCGCAGGCAAGGGCACTGCGGTTGGTAAGGACGACACCATTTTTGCAATGAAGGCCGGAGTAGTCTCGTACCGCTCGGTACGCCGCACCAAGTACGATGGCTCCACCGTCCGCCGCCAGGCCGTCGACGTCTTGTCTAAATAGCGCAACCCATAGGCAGTTTGACAAGTACCATAAATAGGTACATAGTATGCAGGTATGAAATCTGAACGACTGTTCTTCGAATCTGGCCAATGGGCATACCGGGGCACACTCGTTGGAGCGGCTTACCTTCTGATTTCTGGGCTCATTGTCGGGGTTTGGGAAGAGAAAGGCTTGGATTGGTTCACTATAGACATTCCTGCTGGTGCTATTGCAGGTAGTGCTTTAGGCGCATTGGCTGGCTTTCTGAGCAAGACCTTTCTCAATGGAATGATGCTGGGGTTGGGAGGAGATGTTGGGGGTCCTGATGATCGCGACAACGATTTAGTAAACACATAAATTACATATGAGTGCAACTGAAGGGCAGGAATCATACGATGATAATGAGACCAAGGAGACTTTCCGAGTCATCATTTCATTCGCTGCATTTGCAGTAGCCTGTGGGGTACTGTTGTTGGCTACTGGAATGATGCATGATGATGCAGCGGTGACGGGCATTGATACAAGAGAGATGACCTTTGGCGCTTTGCTACTAATTCCGGCGGGACTCGCTGTGTTGTTTTTTGGAGCATTGAGAGGTAGACCTTGGGCCATTAACACTTTGCGGAAGTATGAGGAACTGCAAGAGTATGACAATCGGGATAGGAGCGAAGAATAAATGCGTAACTCAATATGCGAGATTCAATTGAACAGGGAAAAATTAGGCAACGGACGAGGGAGAGACTTATGTGGGATGTCGCGTTTTTTGCAACAGCCGTAGGTATACTGGCTGAGGGAGCTGGCCTGGTGAATGTTGATCCATTACGTTTTGATAGTTTTTTGGGTGAAGTAGAGGGTACTAACACATATCTCGCACTAGGCGGCCTTTTCCTACTGTCAAGCGTATTGGCAGTTATTGCCACTTTTGGGTCTGCTTTCGGGGCAACCAGGCGGCTGGAAACGAAGCGGATTGAGGATTACAATCGCGATAGATTGGACGAAGAGTTTGGCTAATCAATCTCCCCCACCGCCCACCGAGGGCGGTTTACTGAACGGCCGCCACGGTTCTGTTTGACAATAAGCTTTTGCTGCTGTATAATAGCCGTAACTAGACATTACTAACTTAAGTACTGTAAGTAGATATGACACTAACCGCAACAGCAGAGCAGGCACAGCAGGAAGTCGGCCGCCCAGGATCGTACCTCGCGTGGGCACTTATGTTCGGCGTTGGTTCTGCACTCATCGCTCGCTACTTCCTACTTTCTGAAGCGCTTGAGTCCGGCTATACAGAAGGCTTTACTGATCCTAGTGGTCGCGTAAGCTACGAGGTCCTCGGACTCACCGTCGCATCCGAGCGACCAGAGATCATGCGCGAGCTAGTGGACGGCGCCCGCACGACTGGATTCCTAGGCCTCTTTGTAGCTGCGCTCGGAGCAGGTGGAGCGTGGCACCGCTTCAGCACCGGACCAAAGAACTAACACAACAATCCCCTGGTTTAAGGATAAGGAGTTTGGTGAATCACTCTTCTCTCTTGCAGCAGCTGCCTGGGCACTCCTCGTCTGGCACGTGATCAGCCACGCTCGCAAGGCCTAGCTGACAAGAACAGTTACGGTAGCGGTGCTACCAGCAAGAGTTAGACCTACTTCGTGTGGGCCTTTCTGCTTTATTGGGTGGTGGAGAAATGTAACTAGCGCCCAGTTTGACAAGTAGTACTTATGAGAGTACAAACACATTATGACGGAACAGAAGTTTTGGGCACCAAACATGAAGCGGGCGGGGCTCGAGTTTGCCATCGGCTCCGTGCTTATAGCTGGAGTCAGATCGGCAGGCAACGGAGCGCTCGAGTCCCTCGTCCCATGGTTCGCAGACAAGGAGTTTGATGACACACTCTTCAACCTCGCTGGATGGCTGGCTTGGGGACTCCTAGCCTGGCACGTTATCAGTCACGCACGTAAGGGCTAACAAATTGTTATGAGGCCAGGACACAGAACTGCAGAAGGATACTGGCGGAATGAACCAGCAAGCCCAGTTACTGTCGCAGTCGGTTCTGCGGCTGTACTCATACCCTTGTATCCAATTGTAGCTTTCACGGCATTTTCCATTGCAAATGGGAGCGGACTTCCTGCCTATAGCGAGGGCGGTACGCTATTCACTCCAAACGACAGCGTGGAGGTTGCATCCCTAGCCGTACTAATAACTGCGATCTTGCCAGCACTTTTGTGGCTTTCTGTATACCCCGCTGCGCGGCGTTCATACAATGAGAGCTACCGGACGCGGCAAGTGGATGACGAAGAAAACTAGACACTAACAACTACAGTGGCGGTGGAGCCGTCGAGGCTGATGGGCACCTGATGGGTGCCTTTTTGCTTTATTGGGTGGTCGAGTAGAACGGCCGACTCGGGCACGGTGACGCTGAGCTCTGACTTAAGGGCGGTAACGATGTCGGACTCGTGCAGCGACTTGAACAGGGTTCCTGTCTCGCTCGACTTCGCTGTTATCGTAATAGTCTTGCCATCGATCTGCGCTAGTACTGCGCGCGCCTGCGCAGCGCCCTGGTCTGCCCTGCCCTTGGCCTCCGCAGCAGCCTTCTCATACTTCTTCAGGTTGTCTGCAGTACCCGGCACCGCCTTGCCCTGCGGAATCAGGACGTTCATTGCGTAGCCGTCCGCTACAGTAATCAGCTGCCCCCGCACCCCCACCTTCTTTACATCAATTGTGAGTATCACCTTCATATAGTTGAGTCTACCCTACGCGTATGCTAGCGTAAAGGCATGAACAAACAACCATGGGAGGCGCGTAGTCCTTTGGAAAAGGCGCATAGCGCCACGCTTGCAGTTGCCATCGGGTCGGCCATTGTGTCGGCTCTTTTTGTATCTGTCGATCTTCTTGCTGATAACGTACTGGATGGCGGCACAATCGAGACCCGCGCCCTCGCTCTTGCCGGCCTCTCGGGCGTCATTGCACTAGCCCTCGGCTGGTGGATCAAGCGCTCTGCGCACCAGGAGCGCGTACAGCTACTTGGTAGCGAGAGCAACGCGCAAGAGTGGGAACGCGCCCACGGCCTCTAACTATTTGCCAGTATTCAGGAACTCGACAGCTCTATCGAGCTGCGGGTCCTTGTCCCCTTCCCTATCCTCAGCGGTGATCTTGACCTCTATGTCCGGGGTGAGGCCCTGGTGCGATATCGATGTGCCGTTCGGAGTGAGCCAGCGCGCAACCGTAATCTTGAGCTGCGTCGTCTCGGTAACATCAAAGAGTTGCTGCACCGAGCCCTTGCCGAACGATTGGGTGCCGATCAGTGTTGCGCGGCCGTGGTCCTTCATCGCGCCAGCCATAATCTCGGAAGCAGAGGCCGACCCGCCGTCGATGAGTATTACTATCTTGATATCCTTGTTCTGCAGGGAGCCGAAGCCAGCAGACTTGTAGGTGGTGTCCTGTCTGTCGCCACCATAATCAGAGGTGACAATAAGTTCGCCTGCGGGCAAAAACCAGCTCACCATATCCGCTGCAGACTCGAGGAACCCGCCTGGGTTGCCGCGGAGGTCGATAATCAGCTTATCCTTGCCGGATGCGATGAAGGTTTGTATCGCATCCGCAAAGAGCTGCGGAGACATACCGTTGAAGCTGTACAGCTGTATGTAGTAGATCCCGTCGTCCCGCATCGTGGCGTCTAGTGTAGGAAGCACGATGGTGTCGCGTGTCACCTTGATCTCGAACTCCGCGCCATCGTCCTTGCCCTCGCGAGCGAGGGAGAGTGTCACCACAGTGCCGCCCTTGCCGCGGATGTGGCCAACTGCTTCGTCAACTGCCATGTTGAGGGTCGACTCACCGTCGATCTTGAGTATCAGGTCTCCACTCTTGATGCCTGCGCGGAAAGCGGGTGTGTCCTTGATCGGTGCGATGACGGTCAGTATGCCGTTCCGCTTACCGATTTCCATACCGACGCCCTCGAAGCCGCCTGCGACCTCGGTCTCGAATATCTGCTTCTGCACTGGCGGAAGGAATACCGTGTAATCATCGCCATACGCTGCTGCTAATCCTTGGATGGCACCCCAGAGCTTATCCTCTGCTTCGATGACTGCGGTGGTCGTCGCTGGTGCGAAGTGCTCGTTAAGCAAGTTCCATGACGAAAAAAATGGTGCGAGGTCCACCTGCTCGGGCGCGCGCGCGTCGTAGATAGGCTGGCGGAAGCTGGCGGTCGCGCTGCCTGCATAAAAGCCGGCCCCTCCAATAACCACAACGGCAATAACGATCTGAGTTACAGATACCTGTAACTTTTTTTGTACCCATCCTTGCGGCGTCTTAAGCTCTAGTTGCTCCATACCAAAGTATAATAGCATTATGATTACACGATACGAGCACCAAGGCGTGCAGTGGCTTGATGTCGAGCGGCCAACGCCCGAGGAGGCAGATGCGCTTGCCGAGGAGTTTGGCTTGGGCCCCGTCGTGATACAAGAGATCACCACACCGACCATGAAGCCACGTGTCGACCTGTACCCAAACTTCATCTACCTCGTACTCCACTTCCCCGCTTATCGTGACACGCGCGGTGCGCAGGCAGACCACGAGGTAGACCTCGTCGTCGGCAAGAACTTCATACTCACCGTGCACTACGAGACAGTGCCTGCGATACATGACTTTGCTCGCTCGTTCGAGACGGCCATGCTGCTCAAGAAGCCGAAGAGCGGCTTTCATAGTGGACACGTGATATTTGAGCTCGCGCACCGCCTGTACCAATCGGTTGATCATGAGCTGGATGCCGTGGAAGAGTCGGTAGCCAAGATCGAGAGGGCGATCTTCTCCCGTCGCGAGCGCGAGATGGTGGCACCTATCTCCACCATGACTCGAGAGCTCCTGAACCATCGACGCCTTATTGGCAACCAGGAGGAGACGCTCAGGGAGTTCGAGAAGGCGGGCGCGTCGCTCTTTGGCGACACGTTCCGTAGCTATATGTCGACCATGACGGCGCTGCATTACCGAGTCTTCAATCGTGCGCAGATGCTGATGGATACCCTTGGCGAGCTGCGCAGTACCAACGACTCTTTGATGTCCACCAAGCAGAACGAGATCATGAAAAACCTGACCATCATGGCCTCGGTCATACTGCCGCTCTCCCTTGTTGCGTCGATGTTTGGTATGAATACGGAGCACAACCCCTTTGTCGGCAACCCGAACGACTTTTGGATTGTCGCAGGGATTATGGTCATTGTCGGTCTCCTGGTCATGATCTACTTCCAGTTCAAACGCTGGTTCTAAGCTAGGGTGTAGCCACTAGGGTATAGGGTTTAGACAAGAGGCTAATTAAGGGGATAAGGCAGTTGAAAACCTCGCTATTGGCTAAACCCTAGTGGCTAGTGCCTACCTGTATACTTTGGTAATGGCCGGCCCCAACATGCGCATACCCCCGCAATCTATCGATGCAGAGCGCGCACTCCTTGGTGCCGTAATGCTGAAGGCGGACGCGATACACGAGATCACCGACCTCATAACGAGTGATTCGTTTTATGTAGAGAAGCATCGCAGCATCTACCGTGCGTTTGTGGCGCTCGCCGCTGCCGGCTCCCCCATCGACCTCCTCTCCGTTGCTAACTACCTTAAGGACCAGCAGGAGCTGGAGCGCGCGGGTGGCAATGGCTACCTGGCAGAGCTGGTGTCCGCCGTCCCCACCTCCTCTAACATCAAGCACTATGCGGAAATAGTGCAGAAGAAGTCGATGATGCGCGCCGTGATCGACGCGGCAACGGACATAAGCGACATGGGCTACGACGAGAGCCGTCAGATCGAGGAGATAGTCGACGGCGCCGAAAAGAGGCTCGGCGAGGCGACGAGCAACCCGACGATGCGTAAGTTTGTCGCTATTGGCGAGGAACTGAAGGAGGCCATGGAGCGGTTCGAGAACCTCAGTAAGGGCGACCACGAAATGCGCGGCGTCCCCACCGGGTTTGCGAACCTAGACAACGTGCTTGCCGGCTTTCAGAAGTCGGACCTCATCATCCTCGCTGCTCGCCCCTCGATGGGTAAGACCAGTCTCGCCCTCGACATTGCACGCCAGACTGCTATTAAGTTTGGTACCCCCGTCGGGATCTTCTCACTCGAGATGAGTGCGCAGCAGTTGGTGGACCGTATGCTCGCAGCCGAAGCGCGAGTGGATGCGTGGAAGTTGCGCACCGGACGCATCTCGACTGACGAGGAGTTCGAGCAGATCCGCGACGGCATGGAACGCCTCAGCAAGGCCCCTATCTATATCGACGATCAGCCGGCCAACAATGCACTCATCATGCGTTCGGTGGCGCGCCGCCTCAAGCGGGAGAACGGCATCGGACTCCTCATCATCGACTACCTGCAACTGATGGCGCCGACATCGGCCCGTTCCTCCGACTCATTGGTACAGCAGGTGACGGAGATATCCCGCTCATTGAAGCAGCTCGCGCGCGAACTGGATGTGCCCGTCCTCGCCCTCTCACAACTCAGCCGCGCCGTCGAGCAACGCCGGGGCAGGCCGCGTCTCTCCGACCTCCGTGACTCGGGCTCTATCGAGCAGGATGCGGACGTGGTTATGTTCATCCA
This sequence comes from uncultured Candidatus Saccharibacteria bacterium, assembly GCA_964357395.1. Classification (GTDB taxonomy): domain Bacteria; phylum Patescibacteriota; class Minisyncoccia; order Phycocordibacterales; family Phycocordibacteraceae; genus Phycocordibacter. Next base: position 124,745 of record CAYHLC010000002.1, read on the forward strand.
CCGCGAGGACAAGATGAACTCGGAGACGGTCGAGAAGAACAACATGGCCGAGATCCTGATTGAGAAGCACCGCAACGGCCCCGTCGGCAAGGTGGACCTCTACTTCGATGAGAAGCGCGCCTCCTTCATCCCTATCGACAACTCCGACTTCGGTGCCTCCGTCACCACCCCCGCCTCGGCGCACGAAGACTTTTAACTAGCTCTTGCGCCGCCCCTTGTCTTCTTCTGATTGTCTCCAATGACGCGCATAACCGGCGCTCTCCTGGTACCACATCGCTTGATCAATTATGTACATTGAGAGTACAAAAGCCCCCACCCCACCCACTTCTCCAAACGCATTCCAGAGCCCGGTGCCTAGATTTCCTTCTAGTGCCTCCTCTGGTATTTCAAGTAGAGTCCACGCACCCACACCAGCAAGCGCCGCAACGACAAGGTGGGTGCTTGTCCGCTCGAACCAAAGAGGTTTAGGAGCTTCTGCCATACCACCAGTGTGCCATATGCGGTAAGCTTATGTCCATGAGCCCCATCCGGGATCTGACTGAGCTCCTCAGCAAGCTGCCTGGCCTTGGCCCCCGGCAGGCACGTCGCGTGGTGCAGTACCTCCTATCGAGGGATCAGGCATTCCGCGAGCGCCTCGCAGCCGATATCACCTCGCTGAATCAGAAGGCGGCGCAGTGCCCACGCTGCATGCGCTACGATGATCCAACGCAAAGCGGGCTCTGCTACACCTGCTCCGACACCAGCCGCGACGCGACTACCCTACTTGTCGTAGAGCATGATGTCGATATCGACGCAATCGAGGCATCACTGACGTACAAGGGCCTCTACTTCGTCCTCGGTGGACTTATGAACCTGGTACGCGAGCGAAAGGATAAGGTCATCCGTGTTGCAGAACTTTTAAAGAGAGTTGACTCACATGTAACCGAAGTGATCTTTGCGCTCTCAACCACCCCCGAGGGCGATTACACTGCAAAAGAGCTGAGCTCACAGCTGACAGCTCACAGCTCACAGCTTCGTGTCACCCACCTCGGAAGAGGGCTGTCGGTAGGAGCGGAGCTTGAGTACGCCGACCCAGAGACCCTCCGCAGCGCCCTCAGAAACCGAAACTAAGCGACTTTTACTTTCTTGACATATGTGGCTTGATGTGGTATACTAGCCACATGAAGCACACTATGTCATACACCAGGTACAATCGCGTACACAAGGTTGGCACTGCGCTTGCAGTAACGGGGATCCTCGTCATCGGCGCGGCTCTTGCTACTTACTCCATCACAGATGGCGCAGTTGGTGCACTCCTCACCCTCGTAGGATTCGGCACACGTATGTACGCAACAGCGAGCCTCTGCGACATGTACCGCGACGACCCGTTTGCTGGCTACCAGATCTAGCGCACGAATGACGAGCTTCTAGTACCGCCAAAACCACACGAGAATTGCCGAGCCGACAGATAACGAACCGCTGAAGGTCCAACCAGCAACCTTTCCTACGAGAGGTTTAAAGCGCGGGCGAGTAAACCCATCAGAGTCAACGACTCGACTTTCCTTTTGAAGGTCGAGGGTCACGGTGTTAGATCTTTTCGATCAGCACCTTGAGGTAGGGCTGGCGGTGGCCACGCTTCTTGAAGTAGCGACTCTTGGCCTTGTACTTGATCACAATCTTCTTATCATCGCGGCCAGCTTCCAGGACCTTGCCAGTCACCTTGCCACCGGTTGTTGGGGTGCCAACCTCAGTCTCCTTGCCGTCGTCAGTCAAGAGAACGTGATCGAAGGTGACCTTGTCACCCTCCCCGAGCCCTGGGATCTTCTCTATCTCCAAATAGCGACCCTCCTCCACGAGGTACTGCTTGCCGCCGGTCTTGATTACTGCAAATGCCATGAGAGGTATACTACCCTATTTGAACCCCTCTGACAAGACTCTGGGTCTAGCGGTATTTGACATATTCCGATTGTGATATATAGTATCTCTCATATGGGATCAGCAGACGAATTCGATCTTGGCCCATTCACCCCGTGGCTAGGAGGCGCTCTCTTGATTGGCGGCATCACCAGAGCAATCTTCGACCTTAATGAGGGTCACGTACTGAATGTGGGAGCCGATCTAGTCTTTGCTGCTTTAGGTGGCCTGCTTGTCTGGCTCGGAACAAATAAGTCCGACTAAAGCACAGTTATTATTCCACGGTGACTGATTTGGCTAAGTTTCTTGGGCGGTCGACGTTGTAGCCTTTCAGACTTGCTACGTGACAGCTAAACAGTTGTAGCGCGATAGCAGAGAGTATGGGCGAGAGCTCCTCGCTCGTTTTTGGTATGTATATGACCCTATCTGCAATCTCGCTAACCCGCGTGTCCCCTTCGGTTGCTATTGCAATAATAGGACCCTTCCGCGCCTCTTTTCCCGGTGTATCCAAAGATGCCACACATTACTGACCATACTACGGAAGCGAGATGTAGGTAACGTTAACACCGTAAGTAAGTTAATCGCGTAGTCTAGAGTCCCGAGGTTTCGCCTCGGGACTTGCTATACTTATGTGCAGTATATGGCTAGGAACCACCGATTTGCGCCTGGCGAGTGGTACCACTGCTACAATCGTGGTGTTGAAAAACGTACTACCTTTCTCAGTGCCACCGATTACCACCGCTTTATGTTGCTCATGTATACCTGCAATTCATCTGAGCCGTATGAGAACCTCACATACCGCAACGAGAGCTTGGCGGACGCGATTGAGCGACAAGGCCGGACAGGCACCCCCCTCGTTGCCATAGGAGTCTATTGCATGATGCCCAACCACTTTCATTTTTTGATGAAGGAGGTAGTCGAGGGAGGCATTGCCAAATTCATGCAGAAGGCGATAACTGGATACACAATGTACTTCAACAAGAAGTATGAGAGGTCTGGACCCCTATTTGTTGCTGGCGTCTTTAAATCTCGCCACGTTGATGCTGATGTCTATTTACAGCATGTGGCTTCTTACATACATCTCAACCCAACCGACCTGAAACTCAAATGGCCTGAAGTGTTGACCTTCCCCTACAGTAGCCTTGCAGACTTCGACAAAACGACCCACCGAATTCAAAAGTCACTACTGGACGATGAGATCTTTACTTTGATCAATCAAGATCTGATGCACAATTCTCTTAAGGAAGCGGCTGGGGTGTATGCAACCAAACTGGAAAGTCCCGAGTCGAAACCTCGGGACTTTTGATCAGTCGCGGGTTGGACCATCAATTAGTTCAGTTTCAATGCCTAGCGAGGAGCCGGAGATTCTTAAGACGTCTTTGTCGATTTTCTTAAACTCCTTTTCCGAAGCGTTGTAGTGGTTGACCACGGTGCCAAGGGCGTTGCCGAGCTTACTCTGGTACTCGCGGTAGGCACCCAGGTGCTTGCCGAGCTCGCCCACGTTCTTGATCACGTCGTGGATCTTCTCTTCTATTTGTAGAGATTTTAGGCCTTGAAGAACTGTCTGTAGGTACGCGAGGAACGACGTTGGCGAGACGATGATCACCTTTTTGCTAAAGGCGTACTCTATCAAGTCACGTGTGTTGGTCTTGACCGTGCCAACTTGGTTAATCAGGAGATCGTAGTAGATACCCTCGGATGGGATAAACATGAACGCGAAGTCCATAGTGTTCTCCTCTGGCCGTACATACTTACTGGTCTCGTCGATGCGGAGCTTGAGGTCTTGCTTGAAGAGCTTCTCCAACCGCTCCTTCTCTGCGACATCATTCGTCCCGAGGATGCGATTGTAGTTATCGAGTGAGAACTTGGAGTCGATTGGCACGATTCGCTCCTTGATGAACACCACCGCATCCACAATCTCGCCATTCTTGAACGTGTACTGCATTTGGAAAGACCCGGGTGGCATCACGTTCTGCAGTACGGTCTCCAAATAGTACTCTCCGAGTATCCCCCTTTGCTTAGGATTCTTTAGGATATCCTGCAAGTTCTGGAGCTGGTCAGCAAAGCTCACCACCTGCCTGTTGGTCTCGTCAAGCTTGGTCAATCCCTCCGTCACGTCCCGTACGATTTTGAATGTGTCTGTTAGCTGCTTTTGCACCGACTCTTGCACGCGGGACGTCGAGTCAGACATGAGGCGCGATAGCTCGCCGATACGGTCATGTAGCAGCTGCACCGCCTCCCCGCCCTGCTGCGGCTTTTGCTGGCTGAACAAGAAGTACAACACCCCCGCGTTTACGAGGAGTAGTACAACAACGAGGCCAATAAGCACACCTTCCATCTCGCCATTTTAGCACTGCTGCGCAGCATACTTGACGCATATAGTATATTATGTTACTGTCTCGAAATGTCAGAACTGACACCTCGCGAGATTGCGGACAGAGCGCTGAAGGGATATATCCCGAAGCGCCTCTTCATTTTGGGGGCCTTCATGGCGATCGGTACAATTATTGGTTCTGTGGGCTTGCTCGATGACTTCCTAGGCTTTGATGCCCGTGACGATCGCAACAATCCTTTGTTGGGTCTTTTGTTTGGTGTACTTGGGGGTGGTATCGCAGTATCAGCTTACGATATCGCTACAGTTTCAATCCCACTTGCCAAGTATCTGTGGCGCAAACGCAACGATCCAAAATAATTGACAAACTGCTATTATTTAGTAATACAAGAGTATGGATCAATACAAAATTGCAGAAAAGCTTAAGTCTAGTCCACTCCTAACTATTGGATTCTTGGTAGCTCTTGCTACCCTATCCTCGATTACGACTTACGCGTATATGGAGCAGTACCCAGACTTCTTTGACTCTGGGGACAATGTGCCACTCGTTTTGTTTGGAGGGTTCACTTCTGCTGCCTCATCTGGACTCCTCGCAGCATTGATCTTTGGTACAGATCGCAAATAGGAACTATGTCAAAAGAGATACTAAACAGTGGATTTGAACTTTTTACAAAGGGAATGATGGGGCTTGCGCTCGATGCAGTTGTTCTTATAGGCGCCATCGAGTTGGATGGGTACCTCACCGAGCATGGAGCCGGGTCGGGCATTAACATGCATGCACTTCCTGGACTGCTAGCTCTGGCAGTGGGTTTCCATGCTTTCTATGGGATATACCAAGTCGGCACTGGCGGCCTTACGATGGTAGCGGGCCCGCTATTTAAGGACTAACGGAAAGCCACAAAACCCGCCTAGTGGCGGGTTTTGTGTTATATTTAGAGCCATGATTCAGAACACTATTTCGACTGATTTGATAACCGCTATGAAGGCAAAGGAGATGCTCCGAGTGGAGGTGCTGCGAGGCCTCAAGGCGGCCTTCACCAACGAGCTGGTCGCCACCAAGCGGATGCCGACAGACCCCCTCCCCGACGAGGACGCGCTCGGCGTGATCAGACGAGAGGTCAAAAAGCGCAAGGAGTCCATAGAGGCCTTCACCAACGGCAACAGGCCTGAGCTCGCAGAAAAGGAGCTGCAGGAGATAGCCATCCTCGCACCCTACCTCCCCGCCATGATGAGCCGCGAAGATATCGCCAAGATCGCGGTTGCGAAGAAGATCGAGATGAACGTCTCAGATAAGAAAGACATGGGCAAGTTTATGGGCGCACTTATGAAGGACCTGAGGGGCAAGGCAGATGGTGATGATGTAAAGGATGTGGTCGCAGGACTATTTATATGAAATTCGGCTCAGAAAGCGCAGCGGACGACAAAAAGGACTCGGAGCCCACACCTGCTCCACCTGAGCCAGAGCCAGAAGATGAACCGAAGCCAAGCGGCCCTGATTGGTGGAAGCGATATAACTAGTAAAATCAAAAACCCGGCGAACGCCGGGTTTTTAGTTACTCTACTGGAGTTACTTGGGCATAGGAAGCTTGTCCCAGTCTGGATCATCACCATCTGGTGACTTACCTGGCTCTTCTGGGTCTACGTCTGGTCCTGTCCAGACAGGATCCTCGCTTGGGTCTGCTTCTGAAAAATATTCAGCCATGAAAACTTGATTAAGTTTTAATAGTTAAATAGTATTCCTTTCATCCCCCCTGTCAACAAGTTATGCAGAACTTGCAAGTTCTGACATTTGTGACCCTACAGGGAATCGAACCCTGATTACCGCCTTGAGAAGGCGATGTCCTAACCGTTAGACGATAGGGCCGTCACACTTTTATAGCATGAAGCTGAGCCGTTTTAAAGTCACACGAGCAATTCCCTGCCGTTCTGCTAAGATAGGCTCATGAACAAGGGACTCTTGGCTGCAGCCGGCACTGTACTAGTACTCCTCATAGGAGGACTCGGCTATTCTATATACAGCCTGAACACGCCGGAAAATCTGAACCCGGTCGCATCCGAAATCGAGGAGGAGATACGCGCTTTTGCGAGCAGCTACTCCTCTACAACCGATAGTATTAGCGGTATCGAGGTCACTCGCGTCGAGGGTATGGCAGACGACTCGTACATAGTCGAGGGCGAGGCGCAGACCCCTGGAGGCAGCTACCCTGCGACACTACGCCTCCTCAAGGTAGACGGGCAGTGGACAGTCCTCGGGTTTGAGAAGTCGCAAGCTTCGCCAACCTCTAACCAGGTTACGGTCGAGGGCACCTGGGAGTGCCTCCCCCACCGCGGCAATGGGCCGCAGACGGATGAGTGTGCCTTCGGGGTACTCCTCGACGGAGCCCACTTTGCAGTCGGTACGGAGCATGTGACCCACGACCCCGTAGAGCTCGCCGTTGGAGCCCGGGTTCGCATCGTCGGCGTTATGGTGCCTATCTACGAGGACTCGGTTGCAACTCTAAAGTACAGCATCAACGGCATCATTGATGCCACCTCAATTCAGAAGATCTAGTACCAGAATCCCTTGCTGACCTCATCAGCACCACTGCGACCGTGCTCTTTCCTAACCTCGTTTATTACGTGCTTCTTAACGCCATAGGCCATCTGTATAGCAGCCACACTTACATAGCTCACGGCCCACACCAGCGCTGCCAGTCCCAGCACATCGAGGATGAGTGGTGTTCCCGGGATCTCTATCTGTGTTAGTTCGTATGACATATACGTTTGTTAGTAGTTCCGTCGTCGCTCTGCACGCTCTTTAACGTTGGCTATGAATTCGTATACCGTCCTAAAGTTTCGGAAACTTAGCATCCCAAACACCGCGATACCGAGGACGGCGGCTACATCTACCAGCAGGTCAGGTGTGATAAATCCTTCAATGCTGTCCATAGGTACTTTTAATTACCTAGTAATTGCGCTCTCGCTCGCGCAGTAACTTGAAATACTCGTTCGTTGCATGCTTGGCAAACTTGCCTGTCTCCTCTATTACTGCCAAACTAATGAAGATCAGTGCCGTAATAACCATGCCATTAAATATCATATCCGAGAGTTCTGACCCTATTTCAAAACCGAAAAAATCTACCCCCTCAGCCGGTGCCCCTTCTGCTACTCCTGTAAACATAGAAATGTAAAGAATTAGTTAGTAAGGTATCGACCTACTAACCTTACCCAGCTCCCTCCACTTAGGTGACGACCCTAGCGGGCGAGCCATTCCGAGTCCTGCCTTGGGAGGAGCTTCTTAGCGTCTTCTGGACGCGCCATGAGGCGCTTGGTGACACGCTCCATACGGATACTCTGCGAACCCTTGATGAGGACCACATCGCCTTCCCCTACTATTCCAGCGAGGTGCTCGGCTGCGGCAGAGGACGAATCGAACTGGAGCATACGCTCCTGCGGCATTCCCGCCTTCTCGGCCCCTGCCAAGATGCCGCGCGCGCGCACTCCAACGGTGACGAGTAGCTCTGCCGAGGTCGCAGCAAGTGCCCCTGCTTTCTCATGCTCTGCAACTGAGTACGGCCCGAGCTCGAGCATATCACCGAGTACTGCTACGCGCCGCGCCTTTCGTGGCACTGACTGCAAAGCCTTCAATGCCTCTGCTACTGCAACTGGTGAGGAGTTGTACGAGTCGTCGATAAGCACTGAATCATTCATCCCCATTACCAAGCGCATACGGCCAGGAGGGGGTAAGTGCATACTGAACGGCCCTGCAGCTTGCGCAAGCGGTACGCCAATTGCAAGAGCGGCAGCTATGCCAGCGAGGACTGCATAAATGTGCGCCTCACCTACAACGCCATCGAGGATGATGCGTGTCTTATCACCCTTGTACACAACATCAAAGCTGGTGCCGCGCGGCATGCCTTTTGTGACTGTGGTGCGAATGCCACTCGCGCGTAGATCACCACCATGAATACCGTACAACAGTCGTAGCACTCCATCCGGGAGTGTTGCGGTCCGCACCAGTTCGTCGTCATAATTCCCCACTAGGGTTCCGCCCGGACGGAGCCACCCGACGGGGGCAAGCTCCTCCTCCTGCACCGCCTGCGGCGAGTCGTAGTACTCGACATGCACCGACACAGCGGGGAAGCGCGTTGCGACGACGACGGTGGGCCGCAGCCATGAGAGAGAGCGCGTGATATCGCCAGGTCGGTCCGCCCCAACCTCGAGGATCAGCCACTTAGGGTACTGCGCTTTGAGGAAGATGAGGAACAGTCCGTCAACTATGTTTCGCGCCCAACGAACCGGGTTCGCCCAGCCGTTTGGTACGCCGAGTACGGTCAGTGGTGCACCTATGTCGGAATTAAAACTTTTCTCGCTCTTTCGGACAAAGTGCGTATCCTTGAGCGCTGTGTACGTAGCATCCTTGGCAGATGTCTTGCCAACGGAGCCCGTAACCAGGATTACTTCCGGCTTGTACTTCCACAAAATCAGTTTGGCCTCCCAAACGAGTATGCGGATGACTATTGATCGCAGGAATTCCTTGCTATTCATTGTTCAGAGGACGGTCGGGTGGTACTTGGTAGTAGGTAGTGAGGAACTTAACGGTACTAATGAACGGGTCTGTCCAGGTCTCGGATGCGTACTTGGCACCAACCGGCTCGACTGCAAAGAAGAAGATGAGGAACCGTGGCTCATAGGCCGGGAAGTACCCAAAGAACGAGTGCAGGTACCTGTCCGTATAGTACCCGCCGCCGCCAGGCATCGCAATCTGGGCGGTACCGGTCTTTGCCGCAATACTCATCTCTGGTACTCTCGCCTTGCCCCCCGAGAGAGCAGTATCCACCACAGTCACCAACATGCGCGAGAGCGTTTCGGATGTCTCGGCACGTATTGCCGTTCTCGGTGGTGTCCACCCTACCTTCTTGGTAACTCCACCCGGGTAGCGCAACTCAGTACCAACGTGTATACCAGGGACCTCACCGTGATTCGCAAGTGTCGCAAGCGCTCGCGCCATAGCAACAGGTGTTACCGCAACACCCTGCCCGAATCCGGCAGTAACATACTCAACAATGCGTGGACTTTCGAGGTTCGAGACCAGGGGCGAGGCCTCGCCAGGGAGGTCGATCCCTGTTTCCTCAGTGATGCCAAAGCGGTCCATGTACTCGCGGAAGGTCTCGGTACCCATCTTCTGCACCACAAAGCTAATACCAACATTCAGTGATTGCGAGAGTACCTCCTGCACCGACACAACGCCTCGTGCCTTGCCATCGTAGTTAGAGATCTTTTCAGTATCTATCGTTATCGAACCAGTATCGTTATACTTGGTTGCAGGCGTAATAGCACCAGCGTCGAGCGCTGCTGCGATCGTTATCGGCTTCATGGTGGATCCGAATTCATACACACGTTCCGTAAGCGGGTTGGCGAGCGAGTTTGGGTCTGCCCCTTTTACATCATTTGGATCGAAGGTTGGCAAGGATGCCATAGCAAACACCGCTCCCGTTTTTGGATCCATAACAATTCCGCCAACTATCTTTGAGTTCCACTTACTGTTGTATGCCCGTAGGGTGTCCTCTAGTTCCGCCTGCACCGAGGGTTCAATCGAGGTAACGAGGTCAGCGCCAGGCCCACCATCGTCCGAGAGGATGCGTGTACCCACGTTCGCAAAGAGGTCCGCAAAAAAGTTGATAGCGAATCCGGATTCCGGACGCGAGAGTGGCGACTGGTAGCTGCGCTCCAATCCGTACTGGCCAGCCTCCGCTGTACCATCTGGGCCATATCCGATCAGACCTATTTCGTGCGCCGCCAATGTGCCACCAGGATAGTATCGCCACCGCTCGCGATACGCCTCGACCCCCGAGATATCCGCCTGTCGTACCCTATCACCCTTCTCCTCGCTGACCTTACGGAGGAGCTCCTCGTACGGGTCGTCGGCTTTTGCCGCCTTGGCCATAAACTCAGCCTCCGGAACGGGTACGATACCTTGGAGCTTGCTCAGCGCAAGAGTTGCATCCTCAATCTGTTGCGGAATGACCGCAATTGTATATCCGGATTGGAGCGTTGCCGCCGAGATCAGCGTGCCATCCTTCCGCGTAAAGTATATGGAGCCACGGGAGAGAAGATTGGCACTCGGCCTAATGTGCTGGTTCTCTGCTCGCTGCCGATACTCCTCGCCATGGACTACCTGCACGAGGTAGAGACGTGCAATAAGCAAAATTGCCACGCACACAAAGAATGCGGCTATCAACCTAATACGAAATATGAATTTACTGCGCATTCATCGCGTACGTTTCTCGCGTCACAAAGACGCGATCCTTGGCTGTCACATAGCCCAAGGAACGGGCGTACTCGGGAGTTATAGCACGAGTTTTAGCTAAGTATTCCTGCTCAAGTTCGGCAACAGCAGCTGTCAGGCTGCGCGAATCCTGCACCGCGCTCTCGCGGGCTGCTACGGAGGAAACCGAGATCCCAATCATAGTGCCGTACATAACTATGAGCGCAGCGCCAAAGACACCGAGACTTACGAGGATGTTCCGTTCGCTCTTCCACGGCGTGGCCAAAGTCCGAGCTGTGCTCCCGCGGAATGGGAGCTGGGTCTGGGCGTAGGAGATGAGTGACTTTTTGCGCATACGGGTAGTAGTAAGCTATTAATTTTTCTCAAAGATTCTTAGTTTTGCTGATCGTGCACGAGGATTGGCAACCGCTTCAGCACGTGTCGGAACTATGGGCTTCTTGGTAATTCGCCTCCCCTCGCCCGCATCCTCTGCGGCGCGGAACATGTCCTTCACGATCTTGTCCTCAAGCGAGTGGAAGCTGATGACTGCGAGGCGGCCCTCTGGTGCGAGGAGACGCATCCCCTCCTGTAGTCCCTCCTTCAGTGCCTCCAGTTCGTCATTAACTGCTATGCGAAGTGCCTGAAAGACTTTGGTAGCGGGATGGATGCGGCCACGACGAAATTTGGCGGGAACAGCCTGCGCCACCACTTCCGCAAGCTGAGCGGCCTTTGTTATAGGTGTATGCGTGCGAGTCTCGACGATGACACGTGCGATGCGTCCAGAAAAGCGCTCACCGCCGTACTGCTTAAAGAGAGTTGCGAGCTCGTCCTCGTCCCATCCAGCAATAATGTCGCGTGCGGTTACCTGGTAAGCCTCGGGCTCGTTGCGTGTCATCAGGAGCGGTGCATCTTCCTTGAACGAGAATCCGCGCCCACTCTCCAACTGTCCTTGATGCCAGCCGAGGTCAAAGATGATGGCGTCAGCCGAGCTAATGCCAATACGCTCTGCATGCTCTTTGAGGTTACGGAAATTGCCTTGCACAAAGATGACATGCGCGGGCACATCCTTCAGCGCGTCCTTAGCGACTACAATCGAATCCTCGTCAGCATCTACCGCAACGATGGTGCCTTGCTTGCCGATCTTGTCTGCAATGAGGAGTGCGTGGCCACCCTGCCCCACAGTCCCGTCGATAGCAACATCGCCAGCCTCAAGGTTGAGACCGTCAACTGATTCCTGCAGTAATACTGAAATGTGTTTGATCATAGTGCACCAATGTCACCGAGCTTCTCTGCCATCGCGTCGCCTTGGAGCTCAATATGCTTCTTATACGTATCCCAACGTGACTCGTCCCATACTTCGACCCTATCGCCTACTCCTGCAAAGACGACATGCGTCTTGAGACCTGCAAACTTCTTGAGAAAGTCCGGAATGAGTATGCGGCCCGAGTTGTCGATCTCTGCCTCGACTGCGCCGGAGAGGAGGAACCGGTTGAAGCCTCGTGAGTCACCGACGCCCATCGAGAGCGTGCTCATCTTTTCTGTAATCTTCTTCCACGAGGCACTCGAGAACACGAATAGACAGTGATCGAGGCCACGCGTCATAACGGCACCCTTGCCAAGTTCCTTGCGGAATTTAGCAGGCAACGAAAGTCGTTTTTTGTCATCGAGTGTGTGCGTGTACTCGCCGATTAGCATACCTCCCATTGTATCCCACTATGTCCCATCATATCCCATTCTTATCCACATCGTGTGAAAACACGATGTGCCCCGAGCCTGCCCTGGGGCTATATAGCAAAACAGCCCGAGGTCCGACCTCGGGCTGTTGGTGGCTTATCTCGGCGATTTCTTAGTCGCGGGGGCGCATGAGTGGGAAGAGCTGGCCCTCCCGAATCGGAATCCCCATGAGGAACGAGAAGAGTCGTTCTGAGAAGCCGTGTCCTGCGGTAGGCGGCATTCCATACTCCAGTGCCTCTACGAACTCCATATCGGCCATCTGCGCCTCCTTGTCGCCGGCATCACGCAGCTTCTGCTGCGCTTCGAAGCGCTCGCGCTGATCGATAGGGTCGTTCAACTCGCTATAGCCCTGCCCCACCTCCGACCCTGCAATGATGAAGTGGAATCGTTCTGTCACGCGCGCGTTATCGTGGCGAGTTTTGGCAAGTGGCGAGGTGATTTTTGGCTCGTTGATGAGGATTGCGGGGCCACCAATGTTCTTTCGGCAGTACTTCCAGAGCGTGTCGATGAGTCGCTCCTTGCCTACCCCCTTCTCATACTGGACGCCGAGCTCCCCTAACTTGTCTTGCATGTCCTTTTCGGATGCGTCCCAGATATTGATGCCTGTCTGACGCTCCACCTCTTCGGTAAAGTCGATAGTCGGCCACTCGCCACCAAGATCGATGTCAAATCCGCGGATAGCAAATTTGAGTGTGCCAAATGTCTCCTCGGCTACGTACTGGTAGCACTTGCGGAGAAACGTATACATATTGACGAAGTCCGAGTACGCCCAATATGCTTCGCACTGCTCGTAGTCTTGCGCATGCTCGGCAGACATGCCCTCATTGCGAAATATGCGTCCAACCTCAAATGTCTTGGGGAAGCCCGCCACCATCAAGCGCTTCTGCCACAGCTCGCCAGCGGAGATGCGCAGGTTGACCTCGATATCCAAGGAGTCGTGGTGCGTTACAAACGAGTTAGCATCCGCACCTCCCGTGGTCGTCTCGAGTACGGGTGTCTGCACCTCCATAAATCCATTATCCTCATGGAAGCGGCGCACCGATCGCCAAAACTTAGAGCGCTTCTCGACAATATCGCGAGTCTCCTTGTTGAGCAGGAAGTCGAGATACCGCTTGCGGTAGCGCTCGTCCTCGTCCTTGATACCAAACCATGCCTCAGGCACTGGACGGAGGCTCTTGGTGAGGATGCGCCACTTGGTTGCGAGGAGCGACTTCTCTCCGCGCTGCGTGGTAAAGGCGGCCCCCGTCACCTCGATAAAATCGCTTGCATCTATCGTTTTTTGAAAAAGATCGAACGTCTCCGCGCCAAGGTCATCCTTCCTAATAACTGCTTGGAACTTGTCAGTGCCGTCATATAGGTCTGCAAACATGATGCCTCCTTGACCACGGAGGGACAGGATTCGCCCGGCTATTGTTATAACAATGCCACCCTTCTGAAGATAGTCGAATTGTTCGCGCACCTCATCGAGCTTGTGAGTGCGGAAGGACTCTGACGGATACGGATCCATGCCCGCCTCCTTCAGGATTGCAATTTTCTTGATCCGCTCATCTCGGATCTCGTCGAGGGCGCCCATGACACTATTCTATCTCAACAATGGTGTACTCCTGTCGCCCGTTTGGGGTAGCGAAGGTGAAGGTCTCGCCCTTCTTCTTGTTCATCAGTGCCTCGCCCATTGGGGAGAGATGGCTGATCTTCTTCTCGCGCATATCCGCTTCCTCGGACCCAACAATGCTGTACGTGTGTGCTTCGGGGAAACCTTTCTTTTTGATAGTCACCTTCGAACCGAATCCAACAACACCCTTCTTCTTTTCCGTGACAATCGTCGCTGACTTGATGATCCCCTCCAACCTTCGGATGCGCTCCTCAGTTGCAGCCTGCAACTCACGTGCTGCGTGGTACTCGGCGTTCTCCGAGAGGTCGCCGAGGGAGCGTGCGTACTCCAAGGACTCTGCGATCTCCTTTCGGGATACCGTTATCAGCTGCTCCAGCTCTGCCTTAAGCTCATCAAACTTTTCTTGCGTTAACAGATTTTCTTCCAAAACTGCCTTCGCGGAGACTTTTTTAGTTACCATCCGAGATAGTATACCCCGTGAGATAGTTTGTGCAATATTGACGAGGTAACCCGGTACAGTTATCTCATGGGGTATACAGTTCAGGTCTATTCTGCGCAATCCAGCGCATAAGTTCGCCTCCTACTGCAGGTGCGCCGACCAACGTGCCGGCCTTTGAGCGCTCGAGGATGATAGCGAATGCGAATTTGGGCCTGTCGTACGGGAAGAAGCCGATAACCAACGAGTTCGAGAATTCCTTTTTCACACCAACTTCGGCAGTGCCAGTCTTGCCAGCGACCTTGAAATCCGGGATCGAGAGCGATTGTGCGGTGCCCTCAGTCACCGCGAGGCGCATACCCTCGCGCGCCACCGATAGGTATTGATCAGGTATGCCAACTTCCTCGGTCTCTATCGTGCCAAACTTCTCAATCGTTGGAGTCACCAGCACTCCTCCGTTAGCGAGCGCAGCGGTCGCGCGCACCGCCTGCAGCAGTGTCACCTGCCAGCCGTACTGACCGATAGAGGTGTTGTACGTATCGCCGACACGCCAAATACTTTCATCAAAATGCTCCGCCTTCCACGCAGGAGACGGCACCGTGCCCTTTGGCTCATCTGAATCAGGAAAGCCGGTGTTAGTTCCGAAGCCGAAACGCGCAGCATATTTGTCGATTGCTGCAACACCAAGACCTCGCTGCGACTCAAAGCCGCCTCCTACGATATAAAAATAGACGTCGGAGGACACGGCAATGGCGCGCCGCATGTCTACGGCGCCGTGCGCGCGCCAGTCTTTAAAGATCGAGGGCTTTGATGGATCAAACGGGTTAGGCAGTACCAGCTGACCCGTCGAGACGAATGTACTCTGAGGCGTCACCACACCCTCATTCAGTGCTGCTGCAGCGAGGAAGGGCTTGACTATGGAGCCGGGGGTATAGAGACCCGCCACTGCTCTATCCAAAAATGGTGAGCGTGTATCGGTGATATACGACTGCACTTCGGAGGCGGGCACACCCGAGGACATAACAGACGGGTGGAAGGACGGGTAGCTCACCAAGGCATACAGCTCCCCAGTGGTGATGTCCATAACGGCGCCCGCTCCACCAACAAATGCGGTGTCTGCCCGAGTCTTGATAAACGAATACAGCGCTTCCTGCAATCCCGCGTCTATCGAGAGCTCAACATTACCTCCCGCTTCGGCTGCGCGCACTACAGAGCCAGAGACACTCTCCCCCGTGGCATCCGTCTCTGCAATCTCGATCCCGTTTATACCTTTCAGTTTTTGGTCAAATTGTTGTTCAGCACCTGCTACACCGATAGTCTCCTCCTGGTACCAAAATCCATTTTGGTCGCGCTTCGGATACGAGACGTACCCCACGAGCTGCGCCGCAGCCTCCTCGAGGGGATACACGCGCCGCACCTCAGCCTCCGGAGTGGTAGTACCGACCTGCTCATTTCCTGCAAGGGTCTGCCCCGCGCGATCGAGGATGAGTCCACGCTCCGCGATCAGCGTATCGTGTCGAAGTCTGTTTTCCTCCGACCAAGACACGAAATAATCGTGTTTACCAATATCGAGCCATGCGGTCTGACCTAGGAAAATGAAACCGATCAGTCCACCTGCTGCGAGGAGCCCTCGAAATGCGTGTACGGAGAGTGGTCGCTCGAGGGTCCCCTGCATCGAAGCGCGGTCGAAATCGGGCAAATTCTGTGCGTCAATAAATATCTCGTCTGGCTCGAGTGCGCCGTACCGCTTCTTCTGCAAAAGTAGATTCAGTGGGTTCCTCATAGGAGTGCGCGGTGCTTCAGGACTTCTGCCGCAATGGCTCCCAGCCCAAACACTATCGTGTATAACGGGTGCACACTTCCGAACGTAACATCCATGAGCGCACCGCCAAGGATCAGGACTGCGAGCGAGTAGCGTAGTGGCGCTATGAGTGGTACGAGTAGTGCCGTTATGTACCACGGGGCGAGGATTGCCGATGCCAGGAATGTGAGCGAGGCGAGTAGTAACATCATGGGTGTGTCAGACTAACCTCACGTAATTCTGCAAACGATATCGGGGACGCAAGCTCAACCGTTTGCGCAATATCGGTAGGTGCATAGGAGACGGAGCGGACGACTGCAACGAGAAGTCCCCGTGCATCGGTGGCCTGGTCGCCCACGCGAAGCTCGACCGAGCGAGGGATCTCTAACTCAAAGGCACCACCACCGAGGCCCTGCAGTACGACTATAGCTGACTGCACCTCAACATCCATGACTGCGCCAGGACTCGAGGCAAGTGTAACGACTGAGGTGCGGCTCGAGACCTCACTCACTGCCCCTACCAGTATTCGCTCTATAGTCACCGTGTCGCCGATATGCACTCCGTCACCCTCACCTGCAGCAATAAGGAGCGTGTCGAAATGTGTACGCGGGGGACGCGCGAGGACCTGTGCAGTCATGTATGCATCAGGGTTTCGGACACCCACCTCCGCTCGTAGCCCCTGATACTCCTCGAGGAGCGTTTGGTATAGGATGGCCTGGTACCGCGTACGCGCAAGTTCTGTCTCAGCAGTGTGCAGCCGCTCCACCAACACAGAGCGCGGCACCGCGGCAAGCTCTATATCAATCGTGCTACTGAGGAGTTCCCCTACCCCATCGCGCACGTACGGCGCGAGCAGGAAGACTGCCACCACAACAGGAGCGATCAGTATACTAGGCCACCATCCCGTCATAGTCATCGAGTAACATATTCTGATACATGTCTATATCCTCAAGGATGATGCCGGTGCCGCGAACAACGGTGGTCAGCGGCTCCTCTACTAAGTGGATAGGAACCTTGAGCTCCTCTTGCAACAGTTCGGGTAGGCCGCGCAGGAGCGCTCCACCGCCAGTCACATAGATACCAAAGCGCATCACGTCAGCAACTACCTCGGGAGGCGCTGTCTCCAAGACCTCCTTCACTGCCTCGACTATCGACTGCACTGACTGCCCTATTGCCTCGCGTACGTCCGCATCGGTAATAATGATCTCGCGCGGGAGACCCGTGACTAAGTCGCGGCCACGAATGGTGGTCTGCAGTGGCGCGGCGGGCTTCAGAACGGTGCCAACGGCGAGCTTGATGTCCTCTGCGGTCCGATCTCCAATCAAGATCTTAAACTCGCTACGAATGTAGGCAGAGATATCCTGATTCATAGTGTCGCCTGCGACGCGTAGATTCTTGGAACGGACAATGCCGCCCAAGGAAATGAGTGCGATGTCGGTCGTGCCGCCGCCGATGTCGACGAGCATAGTCCCAACCGGCTCGCGTACCGGGAGGCGTGCGCCGAGCGCGGCTGCCATCGGCTCCTCAATAATATGCACCTCTCGCGCGCCAGCGTTCCGCGCGGCGTCACGCACCGCACGCACCTCGACCGAGGTGATGCCAGAGGGCACACCAATGACGACGCGCGGCCCTAAAGGGGTCTTCTCACCTTGCGCTTTCTGGATGAGGTACGCGAGCATCTCCTCGGTTACCTCGAAGTCTGAGACCACGCCCTCTACAAGAGGACGCACCGCAAGTATGTGTGCGGGTGTGCGACCCAGCATGTCCCGAGCCTGCGCTCCAACCGCAACTACTTGCCCCGTCTTGGTATTCACTGCAACCACCGATGGCTCGGTTATGACTATCCCCTTACCCTTCAAATAGACAAGCGTATTAGCGGTGCCGAGGTCGATCCCGATATCTCGTGAGAAGCGGTCTGTGATTGATCGAGGAAGTTTAAGTCTCATGGGTTAGTATGCCTGCGCAAAGAGCCAGCGGTACCCCGCCTCCTTGCCGCAATAGACACACGTACCCATTTCTGGTTGCGCATCGATAGGTAGGCAGCGGGTGGTGGCCTTCGTCTCTTCCTTAATCTTTTTCTCGCATTCGTCGCTCTCGCACCAATGTGCCTTGATGAATCCACGATCATTCTCAAGAATGCGCTTGAACTCGTCGTACGAATCTGCCGAGCGTGTATTTGTCATAAGGAACTTTTCTGCCTCTGCATAGAGGTTTTGCTGTATATCTGTGAGCAGCTTTGCAACCGTTGCTTCCAAATCCGCAAGAGTGCAGCTCGACTTCTCACCAGTATCGCGCCTGACAAGTGTTACCGTACCTTGCTCAACTTCGCGTCCACCAAGCTCAATCCGAATTGGAACACCCCTCAGCTCCCAATGGTTAATCTTTGCACCTAGGGTGCTATTGTCGCCATCATCGATATGTATGCGAACCCCTTTCGCCTTAAGCGCGTCCTCGATCTTCTCCGCGTAGGCAATAAGCTCTACCTCAGGCTTGACCGGTATGACGACTACCTGGATTGGTGCTAGGTTTGGTGGGAGCCTGAGCCCTCCATCATCGCCGTGCGCCATGATAACTGCACCGATTGAACGCGTTGAGAACCCCCAACTCGTCTGCCATACATGCTCATTCTTGCCGTCCTTCGTTTGGAACTCAATGCCAAAGGACTTTGAGAAGTTCTGGCCCAAATCGTGCGAAGTGCAGCCCTGCAAGGCCTTGCCACCCGGCATAAGCATCTCGTACGTCAGCGATGCATCGGCACCTGCAAACTTTTCTGACTCAGACTTCTGCCCCATGTAGCCCGGGAGCGCAAAAAGCTTTTTGTACACATCGGCGTACATATTGATGCCCCAATTCGTCATCTCCCACGACTCATCATGCGTCGCGTGTGCGGTGTGTCCTTCCTGCCACAGAAACTCAGTCGTGCGGAAGAAGAGGTACGTACGCTTTTCCCATCTGACCACATTGTTCCACTGGTTGATCATGAGTGGTAGATCGCGCCATGAGTGCACCCAGCGCGCGAATGCGTCATACATGATGGTCTCTGATGTTGGGCGCACAACGACTTTCTCGCTCAGTTCCTCGCCACCACCGATCGTAACGACGGCTAGCTCGGGCGAGAATCCCTCAACGTGCTTCTCTTCCTTCTTGAGGAGTGCCTCAGGAATAAAAAGCGGGAAGTATGCGTTCGATACCCCACGGTCCTTGATCCGTGCGTCCATCTCCTTCTGGATTAGCTCCCAAATGGCATAGCCATACGGTCGGTAGATCATGGTGCCCTTGACCGGGCCATAATCTGCTAGCTCTGCCTGCAAAACAACCTTGTTGTACCACTCCGACACATCCTCGGACTTCAGTGGCAAATCTCGTTTTTTCTGTACCATACGTCTCATTAGTATACCTTCATCTGCTAATAATTACCCAAGCCTTGCACCATTCGGAATATCCTGGTCCGGTACTGCAAGGACGACACTGCCGTCCTCTCGATAAAAGCCTGTTGTCAATACTTCAGATACAAAAGGTCCTATCCCCCGCGGGGGTAGGTTGGTGACACAAATCACTTTTTTATTCAAAAGCTGCTCTTTGGTATAGAGATCTGTGATACGAGCGCTTGAGCTCTTCTTCCCAACTTCTGCGCCAAGATCTATGACAAGTTTGTACGCCGCCTTCTTTGCCTCAGGAAAGTCGTCGACTTCGATGATTGTCCCGACTCGTATCTCTATTTCATTGAACTCTTCAATAGTAGCCATGATTATTTGTTAGTTGCTAAAGTACTTTCTCCTACAATCGTCACATATCAGTGACCCAAACACGTACTGCGAGGAATAGACAGATATCAACCTCCCGCATAGCGCGCATGGATAGAGTGAGTGCGATCCTTCGTGGGCCCCATATAGTTTCTGATTACTCTTATAACGCTTCTAGTATCTACGCCTGAACAGCTTTTGGATCCATAATCTGAAGCCTAGCGCCATGAAGAATGCCAGACCCGCAATATAGTTGTCCTGCTTTTTCTGCTCGGGAGTTCTTTCCTTCCTTGCCATTTTTGTTCCTTAGGTACTACTAACCCCCAACAGCTCGACTACTGGAGACAGAGGCGGGGGTAGCCGCGGTACCACTCTGTTTTGCCCAACAAAAAACGCCATGCCGGCGTGTGTTAGGTCTTAGCGCTCCTTCCTTCGGCTATCCTCCAGATGACACACTTTGGCTTGTTTTTACGGTTGCCCTCCGTCAGATTTATGTCCGAAGACTTTCATCTGCAGCTCCCTTGGCTGGGTACCAAGATCAAAGCCTGTATTCAACTCGCCCTACTCTACCCCCTTCCCTCCCAATAGTCAACCAACTCATATATGATCACCCATATATGATATGTTTTTCACTATAGCTCTTAGGGCACAGCGCTTTAGTTGCGGTACTGCTTCTTCGGTTTTGGATCGGGAAAGAGGAGGAAGTGCAGCGGGTACTTGCGCTTCAGTGCGGCAAACGAAAACGGATCGGCCTTAGCCTCGCGGCGCACCGCACGCCTATCCATCTCCTTTTCCAGCTCCGCTATCACTTTTTCGTATCCTGGGAACTGGTCTTTGAGCCAGTGTTCCACTCGCGAAACAGTACTCAGTCCCACGAGCAGCTTGCGAGAGATCTCTGCGTGTGACATACCCTGCATCAATAGTCTTGCGATCCAGATGCGTCTACCAAGCATGACGCGTTCGCTGGGAGTGAGTAGGTCGCGCAGGAACGCTTTCATACCGTCGCGCCCTTTGGCACTGGCTGCCGCAGTGTAGAGCATGTCAAGCGTATTTATTCTTTCCTGCTCCGTGAGGTCTGTCATTTTCTTCTTCATACCCCAAAATCATATCATATATGATCACTCATATATGAGTCATTTTAAGCAGTGGGAGTTCTGCAGCTCGAGGGGTGGGGTTAGCCGATGAGGCGGGAGATGTCGTGCCAAGTGACGAGCACCATTAGGAGGATGAGCGCCAGGAATCCTCCGGCGTTGATGAGCTGCACAATCGTCTGCGGCACGGCCTTGCGGCGCCAAGTCTCTATCGCAAGGAGTGCGAGGCGGCCGCCGTCGAGCGCAGGGAGCGGCAGTAGGTTGATGATCGCAAGGTTCAGCGAGATGATGGCCGCGAGGACAAGTACCTGTCCGGCGCCAAACACGCTCGCGTCCCCTACGAGGCCTGCAATACCAACGGGGCCAGATACATCCTCCAAGGATGCCGAGAGCGTGAAGGCGTTGCCAAGGAGCGTCAGGAGCCCGACAAGTATCTGCCACAGAGCAGTGACGGTCTGCACTGCTGCCTCGCCGAGCGCAGTCAACGGGTCCAGGACCTGCATGCCAAGCATTGCAGAAGCTATACCGATACCAAAGCGAGTCGGCTCCTCTGGCACTAAGCCTGTAACCGGAGTGATCTCCTTTTGTTCGACTACGCCGGAGCGCTCGTAGGTCAGGGTGAGTGGCTCGTTAGAAAAGGCAATTGCAGCGGGCACGTCGCTCGCCTTTGTTATTGGGGTTACTGCGCTGCCGCGAGTAATGCTCACCAACTTGTCTCCTATCTCAAGTCCCGCTGCTCCGGCGGGACTGTCCTCCAACACGCGAACGACAACGACTCGGGCGTCGCGAAGCTCGGTAGAATCATCGGTCACTACTGCGGGTATACCAATACTGAGTGCTATCCAAAACGCTAGGAACCCCAAAACCACGTTCATGCCTGGGCCAGCGACGAGCGTGAGTGCTTGCAGCCACCACGATTTTCTGCCGAACGAATCAGGATGATCTGCATTCTCGCCATCCTCCCCGACAATGCGCACAAAGCCGCCAAACGGCAACGCATTGATTGTGTACTCGGTGTCCCCAATCTTTGTGCCCCAGAGCCTCGGTGGGAAGCCGATGCCGAACTCTGGGACCTTCATCCCTGACCACTTGGCAGCAAAAAAATGCCCCAGCTCGTGCCCAATAATGAGTACTAAAAGAATAACGATAAAGAGTAGTACTGACATGATTATGCGTCCTCTAGTTCATGCTCATCAGTCTTGGTATGTGTAGTGCTCGCCTTGCAGTTTGCACAGTAGATATACTTTTTATGCCCAAATTCCTTCCTGTTACTTGCATTGCGCCAAACCTCTTTTGTGTGATCACAACTTCGCCAAGAGCACGCGTACGTTTCGACATACCGTACCCATTCTGGATACCCGTTTCGACTTTTGGCGAACGTGATAACCCCTTCCCGAAACTCGGACATACTAGCTCTCCAGCTCCTTTTCCTTACGAGCCGACAACTCCTCAAGACGCTTGTTGGACTCGTCTATTACCTTCTGCACCTCATCCTTGGCGCTTCGTGACGCATCCTCGCTCATGGTGCCGCCCTTTTCCTTGCTATCAACATCGTCCATCGCCTTCAGTCGCTCGCCCTTCAGGGAGACTCGCGCTTCCTCGAGCTTCCCGCGCACCAGCTTGATGAGCTGCTGCCTGCGCTCAGTCGTGAGTTCTGGAAACGTGACTCGTACGCCCACTGCGTCGGACCCTACACCAACACCGAGATCCGCGATACTGATCGCTCGCTCTATCGGCTTCAACTGCCCCTTATCCCACGGAGAGATATAGAGAGAGCGTGCATCCTCGACACTAATCGTTGCGATCTGACTGATCTTCATGCGGGCGCCGTACACCTCGACCGATACTCCATCGAGGAGTGCGGGCGACGCTCGGCCGGTGCGGAGCCCTGTAAGTTCCTGTTGCAGCCAGGTATAGACACCGTCGGTGCCAGCTCGTAGTTTGTTTAGGTCGTATGCCATCTAGTTAGTATATAGCCACTAGGGTATAGGGTCTAGAGTGACAGCAAGATGGGAGAGGATCAACTTTGGTGAGGCTCCCGAGAGGCGGAGGTGCCGCTCGGCCTGGAGGAGCGTACGCAGCGCTGCGGGTGTGGTGTGCGCCATGTGCGCCTCGGCGATCAGGGAGCGGACGAATGCGCGCACCGGTCCCCTATCCTGGGTCTTCTGGCTAGCTGCCACCAACTTCTCCACCTGTGATAGGCGCTCAGCATATCCTGCTTTCAGAAATCCAGCTCCGAGAGGCGACGCCTCGGGATCGGTCTTTGAAGCGTCGCCTCTGACTGCAATACATCGGGACTGCAGCGTCGAGAGTATGCCACCCAATGTTTCGGTGCAGAAAAAGAAGTGTGTGTTGCCTGGCGCCTCCTCCACCACCTTTAGCAAAGCGTTCTGCGCAGCGTCGTTCGCCCGATCAAACGTAATGATGAAGTACTTCCCCGCACCCACCGATTTCAAAAAGGCGTAGCTCGCGAGCGTACGCGCGTCGTCTACCCCCATTTCGGAATAGTCAAACTTCAGCAAATCAGGATTTCCTTTCGTCGCCACTCCCCGCTTTTCAAGCAGCGCGACCACCTGCCCTGAGCCTGCCCTAGGGTCGCCCACCACAATATATGCGTGATGCAGGTGCTCCGCTTTTGTTAGATCTGCGACGTGCACCCCTACATTGTACCGCGGTGGGACGAGCGGCTAGGAGCGGCTCATCACCTTGAGTATCGAGTCGCCGCCAGAGGTGCCTCGTGCCATGCCATCTGCCATCATGCCAAAACCTGCAAGCACGCTAAGAAAGGTAGCGAAAAATGACTTGGCGTTGTCTATCTCTGGTGAGCCTCCGAGCACAAATCCACCGAGCAGAAAGACTAGCATGCCGGCGGTCATCTCCGCGGCGCCAACGCCGAGCCAGAGTGCTCGTCTACCAAAACTTTTTTCTGTTGTCATGCCCTCACCGTACTCCTTTACTGCCTAGTGTCAACGCCGCTATCTCCTCTTGGTGGTGGCGGCGCGCTTGTAGGTGTCGAGATGGTTCAACGCTATGCCGGTGCCCTTCGCGACACAAAACGGTGCGTCGGTAGCAAGCGTCGCCTGCACACCAGTGCGACGAAAGACGAGCTCCGGCAGGTGCCGCAGTTGCGAGGTACCGCCCGTCATAATGATGCCGTGGTCGATGATGTCGGCGGCAAGCTCGGGCGGCGTCTCTTGCAGCACGGCGCGTATCGCCTTGATCATCTCGCGCAGCTCCTTCGCAATCGCGCGGACTATCTCGTTCGTACCTATCGTCACCGTGCGCGGTAGTCCGGAGAGGAGGTCGCGCCCTCGCACGGTCATGCTGAGCTCCTCCTCGACTGGCACGGCAGAGCCGACCTCGATCTTGATGTCCTCCGCTGTTTTATCTCCTATGGCGAGGTTGTAGGTCTTCTTGATGAAGTCGGCGATAGCCTGGTCTATCCTATTTCCAGCACACTTCACCGACGTCGAGGCAACAATGCCGCCGAGCGAGATCACCGCGACATCGATAGTTCCACCACCAATGTCGGCAATCATGTGGCCACGCGGCTCATGAATCGGAATGCCGGCGCCAATAGCGGCCAAGATCGGCTCCTTAATAACGTACGCATTCCGGGCACCCGCCTTCAGTGACGCTTCGACGACCGCGCGGCGCTCGGTCGAGGTGACGCCAGCAGGAACAGAGACGATAACATCAGGTTTGAAGAAGTTCCAAGGCCCCAGCGCCTTCCGTATGTAGTAGCGGAGCATCGCTTCAGTAACGCGGTAGTCGGCAATGACACCGTCCTTCATCGGTCGATAGGCAATGATCGACTCGGGTGTGCGGCCTATCATCTCTTTGGCATCCGCACCTATGGCGAGGATCTTGCGGCCCGACTCTGAGACTGCAACGACCGATGGTTCGTTGAGGACGATCCCCTTGCCAGGTACGTAGACAAGTGTGGTTGTTGTACCCAAATCTATACCCAACTTCGGAGACCAGAATGACATATAATTGCATTGTACTCGGTTTGGTATACTTAGGCCAAGATGGCCGGCCCAGAGGGATTGACCTTGGAGAACGCGCCCGCAATGTGTGCGAGTTGCAAAAAGCGTCCAGTAGAGTTTGAGGGCCTTTGTGGTCCTTGTTATAGATGGGAAGAACCCGCTACTCCTCCCGCCGAATCGCGACGCCAATAGCGCGGAGGCGCTCTTCAATCTTTTCGTAGCCTCTGTCCACGAGGTGCGCGTTGCCAACGCGCGTGGTACCCTCGGCGACTATACCCGCGAGGATGAACGCGAGCCCGGCGCGGATGTCCGGCGTCTCGATGTCAGCTGCCCTCAGAGCGCGCTTCCCCACCACCCTTGCTCGGTGCGGACTGATACAGGTAATCTCGGCACCCATACGACAGAGCTCCTCGGTGTATGCAAGACGGCCGTCAAAGATGGACTCAATCA
Source organism: uncultured Candidatus Saccharibacteria bacterium (assembly GCA_964357395.1). Lineage (GTDB taxonomy): Bacteria > Patescibacteriota > Minisyncoccia > Phycocordibacterales > Phycocordibacteraceae > Phycocordibacter. The sequence goes on from CAYHLC010000002.1 coordinate 150,073, forward strand.
TAATGCTCTCGCCGTGTGCTTGAGTCAGGAGCACCATCGTTGGTGGATGCGCATCTGTCGGAAATCCTGGATGCTCGTGCGTCCGCACCCTGACGGGCTGCAGCACCTCTGGCGCGCGCACCGTTATGTAGTCCTTGCCGACGTTGACGCGTACACCCATGCGCATGATCACGTCCAAGACTGCGTCGAGGTGATGCGGGCGCACCTGCTCGACCGTGAGCTCCTCTGCAGCAAGCGCGCCGAGTGCGAGGAATGTCGCTGCCTCGATCCTATCCGGAATGACAGCAGCGGGTGGTGGTGAGTGGAGCGCTGTTGGAGTTATCACAATTGTTGCAGTGCCCACGCCTTCGATCTTCGCCCCCGCAGAAATGAGGAATTCAGCGAGCGCCACCACCTCGGGCTCCAAGGCGGCATTCCGGAGCGTTACCTTGCCACGGGCGAGTGTCGCTGCCATCATGAGCGCCTCTGTGCCAGTTACGGAAACGGTACTGAAGAAGTAGTCGCCGCCCTTGAGGCCCTGCGGGGCGGAGAAGGTGTATGAGTCATTAAACTCGGTGACGGTGGCACCGAGCGCCTGCAGCCCGGCAGCAAAGAGGTCGATCGGCCGCTCGCCGATAAGGTCGCCGCCCGGGTGCGGAAAGCTGACCGAACCCATACGCGCGAGGACTGGTCCCGTAAGAAGGATGGACGCGCGCAGGGACTTTGCGGTTGCATGGTCGAGTACGGTTGAGGAGAGCTCGCGCATGCCGAGCTCTAGAGTTCCGTTTGTGCGAACAACTGTTGCGCCGAGCCCTTCCAGAATCTTACCCATCGCGGCAACGTCGCTGATTGCCGGCACGTTGGTCAGTATGGTCTCCGCACGGATCAGCACCGAGGCGGCCATCATTGGGAGCACAGCATTCTTAGCACCATTAACCTTGATCGAGCCCTTGAGTGTCTTCTTCCCGGCGAGGCCCTCGATCACAAACGTCGACATTGGCTGCATTGTACCCCGCCTCCCCAACCATTGACATATGAGCATAACAAGTTTATACTCCATCACATGAATATACGAGAATTCGTCCTTCGCCAAATGCCATTTCCGTTGATTATTGGTGCGATTGTTGGCGCCATTGGGCTTGACTCCATTCTCGCAGCGACCGGGGGTGATCGCTCATATGCACTCCTTATTGGCGGCATCATCGGCGGTCTTACCGGCAGTGTACTGTTTACGAACGCTAACGATCGACATCTCTAAGTTCGAGTGTGATTCCTGTACCACTTGGTAGAATGGCCGTATGTACGCGGTCAGGGTTATCCCTATCGTCCGAGGACCACTGAAGGGTGAGCTCACCTTCTTCAGTCGCGATTCGGTCCCCGAAGGGGCGATCGTCAGCGTGCCTTTGCGAAAAAAGATGGTGCCGGGCTTGGTGGTAAGCGCCCGCGACGTGCGAGAGGAAAAGCAGGTGCTGAAGGCGGCCGACTTTGCGCTCCGGAAGATCGGCCGCGCCGCGCCGCGTCGTATCCTCTCCCCTGCTTTTATGCGTGCAGTGTCACGGACTGCACGCTACTTCGTCGCGCCCGAGGGCGCGGTACTCTCGGCACTTACCTTCCAGCACGTGCTAACGAGTATTCGCATACCAGAGTGTAGCCCTCCGTCGCCAAAGGCTATGGAGGGCGCTGCGAGACCAGAGGTACTCCTCCTCCAAGCAGACACTGACGAGCGACTCAGCGAGTATCGGAACCTCGCTCGCGAAGCGTTTGCGAGGCAGAACTCTATTATGATCATCGCCTCCTCGCTGATAGAGGTCGAGGCGCTTGCAGCAGCGCTCGGCAGAGGTATCGAAGACCAAGTAGTGACGCTCTCTGGTGACATGGGTGATACGAAGGTACGCGCCGCATGGACCAAGGCAGTGTCGCCTGGCCTGCCTGCGCAGGCAGGCGTACCACTCCTTATTATAGGAACGCCACCAGCACTTTCGGCACCGGTACCGAACCTCGAGACTATTATTGTGGAGCGCGAGAGCGCACGTAGCTACAAAGGGCGCGTGCACCCGTACCTCGACCACCGGCTCGTCGCAGAGTGGGTAGCAGCAGAGAGCGGTGCGCGGTTCATCCTTGCCGACTTTCCTGTGCGCGTCGAGACGCGGGCGCGTATCGACGCCATCCGCGCAGAGTGGCTCACCCGCCCTGCCGCGCGGCCGCGCGGGCGTGCCATCGTCACACTATTTGATACTCGTGTAACTGAAGAAAAGAAGAAGGAGCGACGCGCTTTCCAGCCTATCTCTGTAGAGTCTGTTACCGCTATCGAGGAGGAGCTGGCGCGCGGTGGCCGTGTTGCAGTCTTCGCTGCCCGGCGTGGCATTGCCCCGCTCACCGTCTGTAACGACTGCGGCACACCGGTACAGGACAGGGCCGGTACCCCAATGACGCTCCACAAGACTCCAGAGGGACCCGCGTTCATATCGCACAAAACAGGAGCGCTGATGCCGGCCAACATCCGCTGCACCACCTGCACGAGCTGGAACTTGGTCTCCCTCGGCATCGGCGTCGATCGTGTACACGAGGAACTCAAGAAACGCTTGCCAAAGGCATCGCCCATCCTCTTTAGTGCCGACACTGCGCGCACGCACGCAGAGGCCAAACGCTTGCAGCGCGCGCTCTACGACAAACCGGGCACCATCATCGTTGGTACCGAGCGCATGCTGCCCTACCTCACCGAGGGGGTCGAGCTCGCCGTCGTTGCGTCGATAGACAGCATGCTCTCCCTCTCTGCATGGCGCGCGCACGAGCACGCGCTCCAAACGCTGATGTACTTGCGCACTCGCGCAACGGAGCGACTCATTATTGAGAGCCGCAAGCCCGAGAGCGAGGTCTTGCGGGTTGCCGTATCTGGCGACATCCAAGAGTTTTATGAGCGCGAGGCAGCGGAGCGGAAGGAGTACGAGTACCCACCCTTTGCCACCTTCATCGGTCTCACGTGGGTCGGCACCGAGGTACAGAACAAGCTCGTCCGCGACTCTATAATCCCCGCACTAAAGAACTACGACGTCGTTGGCCCCTTGCCACCCGAGGTTGTAGAGCGCAACCGCATGCGCGAGCGCGCTGTTATTCGCATCCCTGTCGGGCAGTGGCCGAATGACGACCTCCTCGCCATTTTGGACACACTCCCCCCGTCGGTATCGATTACTGTCGACCCCGATGATATTGTGTAGCGGTGGATACTCATATCGTCCAAGACGGAGAAAACCCAGTTTTACGCTCGGTGGCCAAAGAGGTGCCTAAGGAGATGTTTGGCACGCCAGAGCTGACCACGATCCTCAAGCGCATGAGCGCCGCGCTTCGCGTTGCCAAAAACGGCGTTGCTATTGCTGCGCCACAAATCGGCGAGCCGTGGCGGATCTTCCTAGTCTCTGGCTTTGTGATAACAGGCAATCCACGAAACGATGACGACCCTGACAAAGTGTTTATCAACCCATCGATGGTCCGCCAGTCCAAGGAGCGTGTCGCGTACGAGGGCGAGGGGTGCCTCTCGGTTGTTGGTATGTATGGCACAACACAGCGCTCCATGCGCGCTATGGTACGAGCCCAAGACGAAGCGGGCAAGAAGTTCATACGCGGTGGCTCCGACCTGCTCGCTGCCATCTTCCAGCACGAGCTCGACCACCTCGAGGGCACCCTCTTTGTCGACCATGCGACTGACCTTCATAAAGCAAAGGATGAGTCCGAGGTTGCAGAACTATGAAACTCGCATTCTTTGGCACACCGCGCTTTTCTTGCTTCGTCCTCGACGCGTTAGATGCTGCCGGCTACACGCCCGCACTCATCATCACCACCCCCGACCGCCCTGCCGGCCGCGGACTAGAGCTCCAGATGTCGCCGGTTAAGCAGTGGGCTATCACCCACAATGTTGATGTTATCCAGCCAACCTCCCTGAAAGGCGACGCCTTGGATGCAGATGTTAAGGCGTCGCCTTTACTAAACACCGAGTGGGATCTATTTGTAGTCGCCGGGTATGGAAAGATTTTGCCAAAAAGGATTGTGGACCTCCCAAAGTACGGGTCGCTGAACGTGCACCCATCCCTACTACCCCGCTTCCGCGGCCCCTCGCCTATCGAGAGCCAGACACTCCAGGATGAAAAGGAGGTTGGTGTGTCTATATTGGTTATGGACGAAAAGATGGACCACGGGCCCATACTTGCCCAGGCACGCATCACGCCCGAGGAGTGGCCACTCCGCACGCGCGAATTAGAGGACATGCTCTGGAGCGAGGGTGGCGACCTCCTCGTCGAGTCGATACCTGCATACGCCGATGGTAGCCTAGTGCCCGAGCCACAAGATCATTCGGCCGCAACTACAACTAGCTTTATGAAGAAAGAGGATGGCGAGCTGGACCTCGCTGCCGATCCGTACCAAAACTACCTCAAGTTCTGTGCCTATGACGAGTGGCCCGGGACCTTCTTCTTCGTCGATGGAAAGCGCCACAAGATCACTGAAGCGACGTACCTGGACGGTGTCTTCCGCCCTACAAAAGTCGTGCCCGAGGGCAAGAAGGAGCAGGATTGGCAGGGTTGATAACCTCACGAGGACCAGCTAATTGACATGTGTCAAATGTCATGCTAAATATAGCTGAATGGCTGAGAATGCGCCGCGGAAAGAGTCAGTGGGGGATTCCCTTTGGTGGGCGACTAAGTGTGCGGCTATCCCTGCCCTTTCTCTTATTTGGCTACCCTACTTTGTAGGTGCCGATAGGAAGTTGGATGGGTTGGTAACGCAGTTGACCGGGCTGACCAGCGGCGAATCGGTGACAAGCGTAGTCGAGAAACCTACTGCGTGGATACGCAAGGATACTACATACAGCTACGACGGGATGGAAGAGTTTTACAGCTCATGGGAGGTGTTCATGACATCAATGGTTATCAGTATCGCCTTGGTCAGTCTCGCATTTAAACTGTTAAAGAAAAACTAGTATGGACCCCGAAACAGCACAGCGAAGTGCAACCATGGAAATGCTACCGAAAGTGATGGTCGCTTATATTCTTGCGCAGATTTTTGTCATATCGCTACCCAGCTTGGTGGAGATGTTTGGATTAGAGGAGCAGGCACACGGCATGGCGTTGCGACTTGGATATGATGGCTCACAAGTAACTTCGTATGAGAAGGTACCAACACTGATGGAGAGAGTAAACGATGTGAAGTCTGGAGGATACTCTTCGACTACCAAGCTTGCGTGGTTAGGCTTTCTTGGAGGTGGACTCCTCCTCTTTGTTGGGCGCAGAATTATGGCAGGTAATCGCAACTAAATATGGCTGAGAAAATGGGCAATCATTGGAGTGCATACGCGGGGCTCGCTGCCGTTGTGGTTAGCGGCTTGGGCGTTACGTATGGACCGGACCTGCTTGCGCAATACTTTGACATCCACGTTCCTGACCCGGTAGGCGCTGTAGTTGATGGGCTTGGACTCCAAGATATCGGCATCACTACCTCTGATGGCATGGAGCCAGAGACCTGGGAAGCCAAGAAGACAGTTACGACATACACACCATCAGCGCTCTTCTGGTATCGTATTCAAACTGGCATTTTTGTTGGTGTTGCTATCCTTCTTTTCCGCTCGTACTTTAAAAGCCTTAAAAGATAAGTATGGGGCAAGAACAACACGACGACAGTGGTCCGTACGCAATGCTTGGAATACACTTTGGATCAGCTATTGCTGCAGGCATACTTACCTGGAGCGTACTCGAGCCGCTCTCACATACGCTTGGATTTGATACCTACATAGACGACTACGCACGTAGTATGGGGTTTGAGCCAATGACGGAGGAAAAGATTTCTGACCCAGTGGTTACTAGCGAGCGACGAGTTGGGCCGGAGGAAAGATTTACTTGGATGAGCGCGCGGGACCAGGCTGGGTACCTTATCTTCCTCGCAACGATGGCGGCATTCCTGATCGCTGGCAGTCTGCTGCGCAAGAAGACCCCTGGCCCGTACCCAGGACCCACTGTTGCTGACAAGCGAGATCCAGGCCTGAATTAACCCCCCCTCGTGTCATCCCTGAGGGCAAGAAGGAGCAGGGCTGGCTCGGTTGACAATGCCAGTTTTATGGTATAAAATATACAAATAGAAATTACGAAGTTTTGTGTATGTTAAATAGAGCTGAAATTGGTCAGAGAGCACTTGGTACCCTAATGGTACTTGGCGGGGCACTATGGACAGGCCTCTGGGGCGTTGCTGGTGAGTATGTCGCCTTTGAGCGTTGGGAGCAAATGGATCTAAAGAATTGGACTCTGCTCACCGCAGCTGTTCTCTACAAAAGCCGCTGGGGCATTGGTGCAGCAATTGCTGGTATGCATCTAATGAACGCGGGTAAGAATAAAATTTAAACATGAACTTCAACGATTTAAACGAGGGACAGAGACGAGCATTGATTCCTGTTATAGGGGGTGGTGCATTTTTGGCGCTTGACCTTGTTACGCTAGCTACAGGCAAGAATATCCTAGGGTTCTCATGGCTCCTAAATGACGAAATGCCGAACGTAGCCGACATAGCGCTTGCTGGCATTGTTATGGCAGTTGGCATATACCTCTTTTTTAAACGCTCAAACTAAATAACTTATGACTGAAAAAGCACCGGAGAAGGAGTCGATCGCGAGTTCAGTTTTCTGGGCTATCCCCCGCTTCCTTTGGCACATGGCCGAGGTACAGGCCGATGCCAGGATACGTGGCGGCGTAATCGGAGCTACGGTGGGGCTCACCACCATGTTCCCTTTCTGGCTTGCACTCAAAGCAGCTGGTGTAGAGTTTACCCCTGAGAATACGCTGTTTGATCAGATCAATAGTGACACAGCACTAACGCTCATGTATGACGCAAGCTTCGTGCTCAGCCTTTTACTTGGATGTGTCGTCGTCAACTGGATGTTTGACAAGGACGCCGAAACTAAGCGAGTAACTAGTGCAGCGTAGGAATAAGTGATCAAAAAATAGTCTGTGTAACAGCCCGAGGTCCAACCTCGGGCTGTTTTGCTAGCTCCCTCTCCAATACCTGAACAAATCTTTGACTTTGGTGGCACCGCGGCGGAGTAAGTCGCGGTGTTTTGTTACATGCTTCTGCACTTCCCTGCGCGCTTCGTCCCCTGCCTGATCGATTGCGGCATGCAAGGTCGGGCAGGTCGCCTCGGCGCGCACAAAGCCGCCTGCGAATGAGAGGTTGATTTCCGCTCGGAACTCCTCGCCCGTGCGCGAGCCACCAGTCGTGCAGAGCTCCACATCGGCGTGAGCTGTGGGATCACTGCTCAGCAGTTTAAATATCTTGCCGAGCTTCTGCTCTACATACTCGGTTACCTCATCAGTTAACATCACTGCTCCAGAAGCTTTGACTAGAAGTTGGGTGTGCGCCATATATCTATTCTACCAGTATCTCTACCGCGCTTCGTGGATTAAGGATACGCGATACACAGCTCCGGCACGATCGTCAGAGATATACAAGACCCCTCCTGGCTCTGCGAGGAGCCCCACGGGCCGCCCTATGACGTCCCCATCATCAGTGATGAACCCGGTCATAAAGTCCTGCTCCTCCCCTGTAGGCATACCGCGCTCGTCCACCACTACCCGCACCACTTTGTACCCTGAGGGCAGGGAGCGGTTCCAGGAGCCGTGGTAGGCCACCAGGGCGTCCAACCAGTATTCCTCAGGCCAGCCCTCCTCAGGGGCAAAGGCGATGCCGAGGGGGGCCGAGTGCGCCGGGATATCGTAGACTGACGGCTGCTCAAACGGCTCGGAGCACGGCGCGCGGATGTAGGTGTTCTGGTCAAACTCGGTGTCGTGCACATTCTTGCCATAGCAGGTAGGCCAGCCATAGTTGCCACCCTTCTTCAGAATGTTGATCTCGTCTGGCGGCGTGTCGTCCCCCAGGAGGTCGCGGCCCATGTCGGTGCCCCACAACTCGCCAGTCACCAGCTCGTACGCCATAAACACGGTATTGCGGAGCCCGCGAGCGTACACCGAGGCCTCCTTGCTCTTGAGGTCTATCTCCATAATGGTGGCGCGGCGCGTGTCTGCCTCATTGCAGACATTGCAGGACGAGCCGACCGAAACGAGGAGCGATGTGTTGTCGTGACTCGGAATCAGCGTTCGTGTGCTGTGCCCCCCATCCGTCGGGAGCACTGCAATGGTCTCGAGGTACGTGGCGCTCTTGGTGTCTGCGTTGTACGCATAGGACTTGACCGCACCCTCCTCGGCCACGTACAGTATGTCGCCGATGAGCGCGAGTCCGTGTGGCTCACTGAGGCCATCCAAGATCACCTTCTTATCCGGCAGCGCTACTATCTGACCCTCAGATGTTTGGGACACCAGTAGTGCGCCCTTCGGATCGCGAATGAGGACACGCGCACCCGGCACTCCGGAGGCGTACACCTCAACACGGAACCCTTCAGGGACGGTAAAGGCGGATGGCTCCGAAACCTCGACCCTCTTTGATAACTCGATGAGCGGGATGATCTGCGAGGCGATGCCCCAGAGGTTGAAGTAGAGGACCGCTCCAATAAGTATGGCCGCTGCAAGGGCGGCCCAAAGTAGAGTTCGCATACATACATTATACCCCGTGAGATATTTTGTTATTTGACATATATAGTAATAGTTTTCGCATTATCTCATGGGGTATACTGTCTGTACTATGAAGAAGGGATATTTGAGTGTAGGTGATGGGCACACTATCTACTTCGAGGACTGGGGCAATCCAAAGGCAGTGCCTATCTTCGCCCTCCATGGCGGACCCGGCACAGGCTTCAGCAAGCGGCACCAGAAGCTCTTCGATCCGAAGAAGCACCGAGTGATATTCCACGATCAGCGGGGGTGTGGCCGCTCGACCCCGTTTGCATCGACCAAACACAATACGACACAGGACCTCATAGCAGATATCGAAAAGCTACGCGAGCACCTGGGTATCAAGAAGATGTACGTCGCCGGCGGCTCGTGGGGTTCGACCCTCGCCCTCTTCTACGCGATCGCGCATCCTAGCAGGGTTAAGAAACTGCTGATCTGGAGCGTGTGGCTCGCACGAAAGTTTGATACCTATTTTATGGCCGAGGGGTACCCGCGGCATTTCTTCCCTGCAGAGTGGGAGCGCTTTATCTCTGTGGTCCCAAAGCAACATCGGAAGAATGGTGAGAGCATTACGCGCTACTATGCTGCCAAAATCAGAAGCTCGAGCAAACAAGTTGCCAGCAGCTACGCGGACCTATGGGCACAGTGGGAGGGTACCCTCATCTCGATCAACTACAACCCAAAAACATTGGCCGCGGACACGCGTGCGCTTTCGGGCGAGAGTATTCCCGTCTCAATATTGGAAACACATTACTTCCTCAACCACTGCTTTGTTCCTGAAAACTACATTCTGGCAAACATCAATAAAATCAAGCATATCCCCTGCTTCGTAGCACATGGCTACTTCGATATGTGCACACCCGCAGTCGGTGCCTACGATCTTGCCAAGGCGTATGGCAAAAAGTTAAAGCTTATGTGGACCAACTCGAGCCACACCACCGCCGACCCCGAAATGTTCAAAACCCTATCCGCCGCTACCCGCGGCGAACTTATCTAAGATGGAACCGAGCCAGAAGATCATACTGAAGGATTCAGGAGTGGCTAATGCGGGGCGCGGCGTATTTGCGACAATCACAATTGCGGAGGGCGAGCTGATCGAGTCCTGCCCCGTTATAGAGCTCACGAGCCGTTGGGATCGCCGCCTTTTAAAGCTGACCGAGCTTCGCAACTACTACTTCCTCTGGGGAGAGCCTCAGACGCAAGTTGCCGTAGCGCTCGGATACGGATCTCTGTACAACCACTCCTACTCTCCAAACGCCAAGTACAAAAAGTTAGACGAGGAGAAGTGTATTAATTTTTATGCAATTCGCGATATCGCGCCTGGCGACGAAATATTGGTTAACTATAATGGAACACCGACAGACAAGACTCCACTTTGGATCAAAGAGATACCGCTCGCTGAGTGAGATCCGATCTCACTCAAGGTATAGATGCTCAAGCGACGGATCTCTGATTGCCCGCAAATAACTCTTGAGGCTCGTGGTGTGAGTGTGCCGCTCAGCAAAGATATCGGACCCAGTAAGAATCTCCGAGAACTCAGGCTCACCGCTATAGTTACGGTAACTACTCCAGCGGTATGCGTCGAGATAGTCGAGGGCAGCCTTAGGACTTGCCAGAGACTGAGTCCGCCAACCAGACCCGCCGCGCATAAGGTCTAATGGATTGCAATGAATGTAATGCAAGATGTAGTTAAAGTGCGCCTCCTTCTCGATCAGCACCTTCTTCGTCTTCCCTTGAAACAGAACTCCACTTCGCTGGTGTCGCTTATTAAAGTACATCGTGTACCCAATGTTAAGCTTTTGCAGAAACTTGCTCACTCCATTTTCAACATGCGATGACAACAAGAGATGGTAATGATTTCCCATCAGGCACCATGCATGGACATCCACCAAACGGTTCCGATCATCTGAGTGAGATCCGATCTCACTCAGATCCCTTGAAAGGTTAACTACCGAGTCTACGTCGTTGAAGGCATACAGGCCTAGCACAAAGCGCTGCCGGTCATAATTGTCCATCACTATAGCTCGCTTGTCAGTCCCTCTATTTAGCGCGTGGTACAGCTCCATTCCCAGCATAGTATCACCCAGTATGAGTGAGATCCGATCTCACTCAGGAAATCTAGCGGCCGCGGCCGTACTGCTCCTTAAGGAGGGCGACGTGCTCCTCGTACGTGACGGAGCAGAAGAACTCGCTCGTCTTTGAGTGGAAATAGAACATGCAGTCCGTCTTCCTTGGATTTAGTGCCGCGATGATTGCCGCCACGGAGGGGTTTGATATCGGCCCTGGGGGGAGGCCGCTATGCATATAGGTGTTGTAGTCCGACTTGATGTACTTGTCCCTCGAGCGTGGCACCGGCCACCAGCCGTTACTCCCTGTACCGCGCGCGTAGGAAAGCGTGGCGTCGAGCTGTAGACGCATGCCGGCGAATATCCGATTCCAGATAATTCCTGAGATAATCCGCATCTCCTCCGCATTCCCTGCCTCGCGCTCCAGCATCGACGCAATGGTGAGCGCATCCGCTACCGGCACCACCTCGCGCGTACTGGTCGCGTAGCGCTCCAAAACCCGATTGTTAAACTCGGCATTGATGAGCGCCTCCACATCCGTAGGCGTCATGCCCGGCGAAACCAGGTAGGTAGAGGGGAACAGCATACCTTCGTCAATAGCAAGCGTCGCCTTCCTATCCCACTTCAGCGCCGTACCAAACGCGCGTGCCACCTGCTCCTTACGCGAACCGGGTTGGATAGTAACCGTTGTGGGGAGGCCAACGAGCGCCACCGATTGGTACCACGGCTGCTCGGCAACAAATGCCGCAACACGCTGCAAAAACCGAAATGAGAGCTGCTCCACTGCTGGCGGTTCCTCACGTATAACACGTGCTATCGGATCGACCGAGAGTGTAAAAGGTTCTGGCTCGAACGGCGTTATTATTTCGGCGTGCAGGAAGGAAACAAGAGTGGGCAGGAACAGCACGGCGATCATTCCTCCTGCGGCAACTCCTGTTAGGGTCATAACAATTCCGCGTGCGCCCTTCATCACCACACATAGTAGCAGAGGCAAGCAAGCGGTTGATTAATCCGCCATTCACCAGGCTTAGGCTAGCGTATAGGTAGGTTGCCGTTACTAGCATTAATGCGAGCACACACTTATGGCGCAGAACACAAAGACGAGTAAGAAGATGACGGTCGAGGAAGCCGGCCGTATGGGGGGCGAGAAGGTCGCCCGCGAACGAGGGTCCGAGTTCTACTCAGAAATCGGCCGCATCGGCGGGCAGAGCCAAGGCAAGGCTACTAACCCAGGCAACTTTGCTAACGACCCCGAGAAGGCCCGAGAAGCCGGGCGTAGGGGTGGCGAGAGCCGCAGTAAGGCCCTAGAGGAGGACCACTCGCCACCAATGATGTAGCAAAAAGCCCCCTCTCCGAGGGGGCTTTTTGTATCACCAACTTCTCTCAGCTAGTTGTTGGTTCTGAAGGTCTTCTGCAGCGTCATCGAGACATTACCCACTGCGTCGATCACGCGGACCACGAAGTAGTACGTCGTGTTCGGTGCGAGTGCAGTAATTGGGATGATGTGCGAGGTGGTTACCGCAGCACCTGCTGCTAGAGAGCCACTGATGTATGGCAATTGGCGAGGACCTGTTGCCTCATCCGAGCGGACTGGGAGTATGTCGAAGTACACCTGGCCAGTCGTGGGCTCGTTGGTGGCAAAGCTTACCGTTGCGCTGGTATTGCTCTGCGTCACCGTTGGTACGCTGAGGACCGGTACGGTGTCCCAGCCCACGCCAGTACCCATCAATAGGTTGAGGCGAGCGCGAGTAGTTGGACCCACACGGCCATAGCCCGTCGAGGCTGGCGTACCAGATGAGACGATACCTTCCGATTGTTGGAACCTCTGGACTGCAGCCTCGGTCAGAACACCGAAGTAGCCAGTGACCAGACCCTCTGGGTAGAGGTTGGGGCGCGAGGCAAGGTAGGTCTGGAGCTCAGTCACCTGTGCCCCGGTCGAGCCAAGATCGAGTGATGTAGTAATGGCTGCGTTTGCGAACTCGACCTGCAGAAAGGCAGCGACGAGCAGAGCAGCAAAGAATGCAAATTTCTTACTCATAGTGTTTGTAGTTGTAATTGTAATAAGGATTAATAAGACGACCTATACATATGCCGTTTGAGTGGCTATTTGTTTACATATCATTTCTGTGCGGTAGTATATGCGCATGGAAAGATTAGTATTTGATGAACGCACGAACACGCGCAACTGCTATTGCCGCGGTGGCAAGCACTACTACTCGGCAGAGATCGAGTCAGGCGCAGTCGAGCCGAACAACTGCCCCGACTATCCCAACTGCTAGGCAAACGTGCTGTGTGCGACTGACACTATGGTACCTTCGCTCGTGCTCTTCCGCGTCACAGTAGCCTCAAGTTGCCTCGCGAGCGAGGCAACAATGCTGGTGCCCAGACCCTCAGTAGCAGCCAACTTAGCTGTATCAATACCAACACTGTCGTCCTGTACAGCCAATTTCCATCTATCGTCCTCGGATTCGTAGACCACGAGTATGTTGCCTTCCCCACTCGGAAAGGCGTGCTTGAGTGAGTTGATTACCAGCTCGGTAGTCAGGAGCCCAATAGCGATGGCCTCATCGGGACTCGCGGCCCCCTCACCCCCGCGTACCTTGAGGGTGATAGGCTTCCTCCCACCAATCATGGATCGGGCAAGGCTGTCGCACAGTACCGTGAGGTATGCCGCCATCGGCACCATGCTGTCCTCCCCAGTTGGGTCGAGGTTACGCTGTACGGTTGCTATCGAAAGTATGCGGTCATGCGCATCCTCAAGGTGCAGTCTACTTTCCTCAGACTTTACCATCCCTGCTTTGAGGAGGATAATACTCGCAATAAGTTGGAGACTGTTGGCGATACGGTGGCGCATCTCCTTCAGCAAGGTATCCTTCTGCAACATCAGCTGTTCCTTATCGTGTTGCAGCTTGCGCTGCTCAGTGACATCTAGGATCGAGAGCAATATATTTTGTCGTGTGCTATCAAACTTGATTGCACGTGCCCTAATAACCATAGTGCGCTTGCCAAGGCGCATGAACGTGTGCGTCACCTCATAGTGCTCGACGATCATTTTTTCTGGGATAACTTGCTCGAGGAGTACGCGCAAGGCAGGGATGTCCCACTCGCCGTTGCCCAAGGAATAAAACGATTTTCCCCGGATAGTCTCATACTCAACTCCAAAGACGTTATAGAAAGAGCGACTCGCTACAATCACGTTAAGTTTCTCATCTAGTATGATTATTGGTTCGAGGAGAGTTCCGATGATAGCCTCGGTAAGCTCAGGGTCCAAACCCCGAGGATGTTGATCCACATACATAGTGAATGCCTGTGTCAAGCAAAAGACTAATGTAGAGATTATGAAGATTCGTTAGGACTTCCCCCCTAGGCATGCACGGGGGGGATAAGTCGTGGATAAGTCTTGTTAATCGGTGACCACAAGATGGCGAATCGAGGCACCACGCATTATGACGCAGGCCTACTTAGGCCTCCATCCCCGGAAGGTAGTTGATCGGCATGACGTCGATCCAGCCCGTCGGTATACCAAAGTGCGGGTGGCCCACGAAGGCCGCAGCGACCGCATCGACTGACTCGCCTTCTGCAATAGCATAAAGCATCACATCGTTTGCAACGTCCGCTACGCCAGCACCCGTCACGCGCTTGGTCTTGCCTGCTCCAGCTACGACGCCTTGCAGCCCCTTGTGACTCGCAGTCCAGGCGTCCCACTCGGCCTTCATCTTTGCCTCCTCTGCCTGCCTCGCCTCTTGTGGCATAGCCATCCACTCGGCCATACTTGCTGCGGGGGCACAATACAACACCAAGAATTTTTTCATATATCGCAGTATAGCAAACGGGGGTGTAGTATACAGCCATGGCACGCCGGGTCCCTGACTACGTAGAGCTCTTCGCCGCAGTGGGCGTCTACTTTATGGCTGATGCGCTGGTCTCTACCATCCTCGAGGTGAGCGGAGCTCTTGATGAACCAGTATCCGATATAGCAGGAGTAGTCGCTGGCATACTCACCATGTTTGGTTACATAACACTCCGCAACCGAGGCAGGTAGCAGGCAGTAAGCTGTAGCATAGGCATGCAGCCAAGGCATCTTAGTGAGTTATGGTACTTCTTCCTCGCTAACCTTAAGGCGAGCTACTTTGGGGTATTCCTACTTATACTCTTTGTGCTCACCGAGTTTGTTTCGGTACCACTAACCAGATATGACTTCATCTTCCTTTCGGCAGTCCTCTATCAGCTGTGCGCGCTCGCCTTCCGGCTCGAGAGCTGGCGCGAGTTTAGTGTCATCATCACCTTCCACATCCTCGCGACCGGGATGGAGCTGTTCAAGACGCACCCCGCTATCGGCTCCTGGGCGTATCCTGGATACGAAAGCTCTATATTCGTCCTTGCCACCGTGCCCCTCTTCTCTGGCTTCCTCTACTCGGCAGTTGGGAGCTACATATCGCGCGCGTTCGTGTTCCTCGATCTTTCGTTTCAGAACTTCCCTGCTTACTATCACCTCTCCATACTCGCGGCGCTCATATACATCAACTTCTTTTCGCACCACTTTGTGTACGATATCCGCTATATCCTCTTTGCGTACGTTGCCGTTCTCTTCTGGCGGACACAAATCCACTTCCGTGTGTACCAAAAAGTGCGGAGCATGCCGTTCGTGGTGGCGGCAGTCCTCACCGCCTTCTTCCTCTGGGTGGCCGAGAACATAGGGACCTTCACCTCTGTCTGGCTCTATCCGAGCCAGGCGGAGCTGTGGCACGTGGTCTCTTTTGGCAAGATGGGCTCGTGGTTCCTCCTCCTCATACTCAGCTTCGCTCTCGTCAGTATCATCTACCGCGACCGGCTACGAGGTACCAGATCTTACCCCTAGCGCCTCCAGAGCCAGAGGAGCAACGCAATCGCTCCAAGCAGGGCTCCAACTATAAGTGCGATGCCAATGTAGATTGGTAGGATAATGACCTCCGCAATCTCTGGCGCTCCGACAAATAGGTCAAGTGCGAAGTATGCAGCACCCAAAAAGCATACGGCAGAGAGTGACCCCAAGATCCTTATGGCGCTCCAACTCATGCCGCTATGATACACTTTTTTTATGATCAACAAGAACTTCGTTCTCCCGCCGAAAGGGGTGTCGGAGATGGAGACCGAGCGGCGACTCAGCCTCCTACCCAAGGTTCGTGAGGCGCTCGACACAAGCACTGAGGCTATATATGTAGGCGGGTCGCTCGCCGCCGGTCGCAACCACTCTGTCCACCCCGACTCTGACATAGACACGGGGCTGCTTGTAACGCCACAAACAGTCGGCCACATTGTTGGCACCAACCTTTTCGACAAGGACCGCGCGGAGTACTTTATTGAGGGGTACAAGAAGGGTCTCGCGCATCAATTTAGTTTGGATGCGGAGATGGACGGAGTGAAGATCGAGTGCCACTTTATCGACAAGGACGCATATCTCGATGCACTGCGACTACGAAAGGAAACGGTACTGCGTTTCCGCTCCTCAAACGGAGGACAGAACGTGAACTACGGCTTCAACTTCAATGGAGAGGAGCTCGTCACTGAACTACCTACAGAGACGATCGATAAGTGGTTTACAAGCCCGTTCCCGCTCTACATTAGAGAGGGCAAGAACTTCTACCCCTGCAGACTAGTAACCAATCTACTGGGCACTCCTATTATTGTTAAGGGCGATGCCTTGCTGCAGCCCTACATTGACTCGTTGTGGACTTGGGTAGCAGAAGAGCTCTTGGCGTTTGCTGGCGGCGAGCCGGATCTGAGTAACACTAATGTTTCAAAGTCTATGCCCGGTAATTGGAAGTTCGCACCCGAGACGCTAGCTGCTATTGAAGAGCGCACCAAGACAGAGCTCGCGAGGCTCTAATCATAGTTTGGTAAGATAGGGGTATGTCAAAGACACTTCCAGGTGGGACGGTACACAAGCTACCGGCTGATATGAAAAAGATGCTGCACTCGAACGCGAAGGTGGAGGCGCTCTGGCAAGACATAACTCCACTAGCGCGCAACGAGTGGATCTGCTGGATAGAGTCGGGTGCGAGGGCAGAGACTCGCCAGATCCGCCTCGACAAAGGCCTCTCGAAGCTGAAGGGCGGCATGCGCCGCCCCTGCTGCTGGGTCGGCTGCCCGCACCGTTAATCCCCGTTTGCTACACTACAGGTAATGGCCGAACTCAAAACAAAGCGTACCCCCGCAAGCGCCCTCACGTTTATTAAGTCAGTACCGGATGAAAAGAGGCGCAGGGACAGCCTCGTGCTCCTTAAGGCCTTTAAAGAGATGACCGGGCAAAAGCCGAAGATGTGGGGCACTGCAATTGTCGGCTTTGGGATGTACCACTACGAGTCTCTGCGGAGCAGTCAAAAGGGCGACTGGCCGCTGGTCGGCTTCTCCCCCCGCAAACAGAACCTCACCCTCTATATCATGCCGGGCTTTCTTGGCCTCGGCGCAGAGCTTAAAAGGCTCGGCAAGCACAAGACGAGCAAGGGCTGCCTCTATATCAATAAGCTTGAGGATGTGAGCATCCCGGTCTTAAAGCAGATCATCAAAAAGTCTTATTCCGCGATGAAGAAGAAGTACAAGGCGTAGCCTTTAATACCGAAACTGCAATAAAAAAACCGCCCACTTTTCAGTGGATGGTTTTTTCAATCTAGTTCCCCTGGCTGTTACTTTGGAGCACCATTGCTCCTGCGCCTGCACCGGCTGCCGCCGAAAGGAGAGTGAGTATCGGATTTCCCTCAGTTAGCGTGAACCCCAAGCCACCTGCGAGAAGCGCCGCTGGTATGATTACGCCCCATGCAAATACTTGCTCAATCAAACCACCACCATTTTCAGTTCGCTTTGCCATAGTTTATTGTTTAGTTTTAAGTCATAATAGTATAGCACTGGTATAGCTATCTGTCAAGTAAGCGTAATGTTTCAATAGCTTCGCAACACCAAGGAGGTCTAGGATGTACCTATGGCC
>CAYHLC010000003.1:0-90231 GCA_964357395.1 uncultured Candidatus Saccharibacteria bacterium
ACCTCATTCGTTGTTTTTTTGCATCCCGTCCCACTGTGCACGCTCCTCCTCCTGCTTCTTCCCCTTGGCCTCCATAACAGCTTTAGCCTGATCCGCCTGCTGGCTCATGTTCTTATTATACTCATTGTCTTCCTTCTCGATTGATCGGAGTGTGAAGTAGAGGAATACAGTGTTAAAGAGCATAAGTAAGATATCGATCCAATTTCCAATGAACGGGGCGATGGGAGTAAATATCTGTATACCCCACAGGAAGAGACTAATAGCGATCCGCCACCGCAGCTTGTGCGAGTGGCGCCCCTTCATATATAGATACAGCATGATGAGCGGGTTCCAGAACATCGACCACACGATGCTGAGCGCACTCCCCGCATACCCCAAAATTGGGATTGAGGACAGGATGTTGAGGAGTATATCGATGCAGTTGACACTGAACTGCAGCAGCATCACCATCCACTTTTCGACTAAATTGATGCGCTGCCTCTGCTGCATACTAAGAGTCGGTTAGCTTTGCCCTCGCAATGGCAAGGAGTTGCGATGGGTCGGAGGTGATGATCTGGTCTTCGGTATACGAGGCGATGATCTTGATCGCAACATGTTTGAGGCCAGCAAAGAAGATTCCCTCCCCCACGTCGGACTCGAGCAATAGATACTTTTCCTCATCGGTGAGGTTGAAGGTCTTTTGGACCGCATCGATTGCGGTGGGCGATTGCTTCAAGAGTATCTGGATCGAGGAGTTGGTGAGCATGGGGAGGCCGTAGGGAGACTTGAGGAAGTCCTCGACGTCCTGGGTGATGGTGGCTAGGCCGAGGAAGTACTTACGACCTCGCTTGGCCATCGAGTAGAGGAAGGATGCGGTATCCTCGTACTTCATCATCCACCACGCCTCGTCCACAACGAGGAGGCGCTTCTTCAGCTCCTTACGGACCGCGTTCCAGATGTAGTGCGTAACGATGTACATCGCAACCGGCTTCAGCTCATCCTCCATGTCTCGGACAGAGAAGGCAACAAACTTTTTGTTAATGTCGACGTTCGTAGGGCGGTTGATAAACCCGGACCACGTACCCTTGGTGTACTTGCTGAGCCGCTGTACCAGCGACTCCGACCCCTCCATACCCGCCAAGACCAGTTCGAAGTCAGAGAGGAGTGGCGGTTCCATCGAGCCAAAGTCGTTGGCGCCACTAATGTCCTTCAGCGCGTATGTCTCGGTGATAGCGCGGTCGATAATCGCATCCTCCTCTGGCGAGAGCCCCCCGAGCATAATGCGGAAGAGCCCCACCAAGTTGACGATGTTGGAGCGCAGGACATCGGACGGCGACTCGTCCTCGCGTGGGATGGGGAGGTCAAACGGATTAATGTGGTGCTCGGATGAAAGTGAGATTGAGAAGAACCGCCCACCCACCGCGTTTGCGAGGTACTCGTACTCGTTTTCTGGGTCGATAACCAAGACCTCTGTATCGAACATCAGTGAGCGGAGGATCTCGAGCTTGGTCGCGTACGACTTGCCCGAACCAGACTTAGCAAAGGTCACCGAGTTGTAATTCTCCAAAGAAAAGCGGTCAAAGAGGACCAGGGAGGCGTTATGGCGGTTGATGCCATAGAGGATACCCTTGTCCGACGTGAGGTCGAACGACATAAATGGAAAGAGGGACGAAAGAGGGC
The DNA here is from genome assembly GCA_964357395.1 of uncultured Candidatus Saccharibacteria bacterium. Classification (GTDB taxonomy): domain Bacteria; phylum Patescibacteriota; class Minisyncoccia; order Phycocordibacterales; family Phycocordibacteraceae; genus Phycocordibacter. Next base: position 1,660 of record CAYHLC010000003.1, read on the forward strand.
TTGAATTAAGCTTCGAGGAGACCTCGAGGATATCCTTGCCGGTCGGGATAACGCTTTTGAACCCCTGTTCTTGCTGGAAGAGGGCCGGCTTGATGTACACCAGTTTTGCGTCCAGTATAGAGCGGATCTCGGATTCCGCTTTCGCCAACTCATCCTGATCATTGCCATAGATCGAGATATACACGCCAACCTCAAAGACACGCTCCTGTGCCTGCTGCAGTTTGTCTCGCAGCTCCTCGATGTCTCGATAGGCGGTATCGAGGACCGGGTCACGGACCATGCCCTTCTCTTCGCGGGTCATAATCTGTGACTGAATCTCGGCGACCTTCTTTTGGAACTTACGAAGGATGCCTGCTGTGTCGATGGGGTGGACGAAGATGGCGACATCAAACATCTTGTCGAGGTTGATGATCGGAGCGAACCATGATTCGTTCAGGAAGCGTGGGTATGAGATGACATAGAAGGTGCGTACCAGCTTATCCCCCAAGTTCATCTCGCGTGGAGTGATCTTGAGTGCTGAAGGCGCAATAATGTCTGCGAAGTCTAACTTTGCAGCCTCATAGATGTCCTTCGGCAGGAACGGTGTGAGCTCGTCCCCCTTCTTCTTACCAGCGCTGCCGCTAATGAAATCGAGTAGTCCCATGCTAGGTGTTTGCTTGAGCTCCCATCGCAATCGGCTTTTCCAAGTCGCCGGGGTTGAATTCCTTATAGAGGAGTTCGATCACTTCCTCGGTGCCAAGGGGGGCGGTACGGATACCGCAGCGAATAAGCCCCTGCTCTACAACCCCCATACGCTGCTCGAGCTGTGTGCGGTGTTCCTCAAATCCGATCTCGCGCTCGCGGGCAGAGAGATTGTTGGTGCCAAAGATCTTCTCCTGGATTCCCTTTTGGATGTTAATAATGGGCGGTGCGTATGGCACCATCACAAAGAAATGCTTGGACATAATGTTGGCACGGTCAGTAAATGTTTTGATGAAGTCGATGTACTCGCTGACCTGGATCTTCATCAGATCCTCGGTTTGTGCGCGGAGGCGCTCTTCGAGGAGCCCGATGTAGGGCCGTATATCGAGCTTACGTGACTGGATGAAAAACTGTATGGAAAAGTCGAGAGAGTTGAGGAAGTTTTGAAACTGTGAGAGGATAGCCGACTGCTCGTCGGCGCTCTTCAAGGCAAAGTTGAGTGAGGATGCGAGGAGTCCCCCGACAAGGGTACCGTCCTTGAGGACGATAACGCCACCGCGCACTTCCTTAATCGGCACAAAGTCCTGTGCCGCCTTCGATTTTTGGACGGGGGCCGCCATTTACTAACTATATCGCATCTTTTTGGATACTCTTGTGCTTCAGCGCTGGTTTTTGTCCGTATACAGAGACTCCTTAATGTCGAGGGACCACGCAAGCTCCTTTATCTTTGCTCCGGTAGCTGCGGGGACGAAGAGTGACGGGTCCTCCGCCCTATCCGCTGCCTCCTTGGCGATATGCTCGGGTTTCTTGCGATCGGTGCTCCAAATATAGAGTTTGTCGCGGAGGTAATACTGAAACGCGTTCTCGATCGAGTTGATCAAGGGGCGCTCGTTGACTTTATAAAATGCGAGTCCAGCCCCGAGGAGTGCAACAGGGCCACCAAGAATGATGGCGGCCCACAGCGGGAGCATCAACCAACATGCGCCAAGGAAGCCAAACCCGCCCGTAAGGTATATAAACTGGATGATAGTGAGGGGTCCGAAGACCTTGTCCTCCACCTCAATGAATTGCGGTACCTGAAAGCGCATGCCTTCAGTATAAACCACCCTCTACCTACTATTCAGGCATTTCGCGATACGGGTCTGCTCCGTGATAGCGCGCTGGTGCAGATGGAGGAGGGGGAGTAGGTGCTGCAGGGGGAGGTGTCGCAACTGGCACTGCCCCCTCAGCTGGAGGTGCAGCTATCTTTTGCACGATAACGACCGGGGCCACTGTCTCGGACATCTTCTGCTCCATAACCGAAATCGGCTTCAGTGTTATTGGTGCAGCGGCTACTGGCGTTGGCTTGGGCGGCGCGGGCTGTACCGCTGCGTCCGCCCGGGCCTTGGTCTTGCCTCGGAAGAGAGTAAAGACCTTTTCGTTGACGTCGCGGAGGACCCCCTCGTACGTCTTTTGGTCTATTCCCTGCCCCAAAGCATCCTTAAGGAGTTCTTGGAATTTCCCCAGCGGATGCATCTCAAGGAGGATGGCATCAATTAACATAGCCAGATTCCCTGCCTGATCGACGTGCAGGTTGTACGTCATCTTGATGCTATAGAAGATGTCAAAAAGCTCGTTAGAGTCGATAAAGTCTTTTACGTGTTGCGGAGCGATATCGTACGCCGGGCGGACTTCTGTTTCAGTAATTATTGCCATAGTTATTGTGGTTCATTTATACCGGTACCCTTGTCGCCGCCAGTACTCTCCGGCTCCGGAGTAGCTGGTTTCGGGGTTTCGGATGGTGTCTGTGTCCTATTGTTGCTAGCAAAGCTCGTGCCCCTCTCTATAACGCGTGGGTGGTTCTTATCAAGAGTGTCTTCCTCACGCTTTTGTTCCACCGGGTCAGGATGAGGTGGGAGTGATTCATGGAGGTCACGAGCTTGAGCAGGAGTAAGCATCTTGTGCGTTTTTTCATCATAGAGCAGATCGCGATTGGCGAGCTTCTCGTCATTCGACATACGGTCATACACCCTGCGCACTCCGGCAGCAGCCTTGGCTGGGTCCGCATCCTCGCGCGCTTTCGCCAGATCCTTGCGCAGACCTGCAATACGCCTATCGCCCGCATCCTTGGCCTCTTTCTCGGAATACTCGCCACCCTCGACAACGGCCTTGAACTCCTTATGATCCAGCGCAGCTAGGAATGCCTCGCCCTGCTTCAGCTCCTTGTTCTCAGCAAGCCAGAGCTTGCGGAGGTCGTCGCTCATCTTGCTCCAGGTTTTGCGTACCGCAGCCGTGTCACCACCATTTATTGCGTCAGTAAGGCCCTGGAAGTACTTCTTATTGATAGCCGACTTCTCCTCCTTGGTAAATGCGTTGCCCTTATTAAGCTCTACTATCTGCGCATCGCTGAGGATATCCTTAACTTCAGCCCACCCCTTGACCCGCTCCTTACCAAACTTGTTGATAAGATCAGGAATCTTTTCCGACTGGAGATCCTTACCGAGTTCCTTCTTCTCATCATCAGTCAGGTCGTTAGGATTTTTGTACACCAATCCACGACCAAAAATACCCTGACTCAAACCACGACCCTTCTTCCACGCAGGCTGATCCCACCACCCACCAGTTTTTGAGGCGGCGTCAGTGTTGTCGCGGATGCGCTGTGCGCGGCCCGCCGACTCTTCGAAGACACCTTTCTCATGCTTCTTGCCCGAGCCGGCGCGCTCGGTCCAACGGATTGCGCCCGCAAGATTAGCAAGCCGTGCTCCTATAAATGTAGATGGTCCACCCATGCCAGATGAAAAGTGCTCCAACAGCGATCGTATGCGGCCTGCAGGGAGGTCGAACATCAGACGCTTTGGCATCCATGCAAGAGTATTGCCCTGCTTGTACGCCATGTCATAAATGCCCTTGAACTCCTGAGCAGATGAGGCGATCATGCGCGCGATGATGAGCGCCAGCACCATAAACCCGATGCTGACCATAAAGGTGAGTATGAGTGGGGTCGCTGCAGCAATCTGGCTGCCATCGCGCCCAACCGAGTTCGAGTAGCTCTCGCCGCTGATTTTCATAAACACGGCCATCGCCTCGATGAGGGTGAGTGATATACCGACAAGGAGGAGGTACACCGGGGCGAAGATGGACTGCGAGATAAGCGCGCTCCACCACCGGCTTGCGATGGTGCTGATGTACGGGATATTGATGCCCGCAACACCAATCGGCGAGGTAATAAGGAGGAGTACGAGGACGACGAAACGGACGACAAACATGAGGCAGGCCATAAAGAACACTACGCCCGCAATTATGTTGAAGATGGTGCCAAAGAAGTACAGGAGGAAGAGCTGGAAGTATACGTTAGTGCGCTTTTCCTCAGGAAGGTCTGAAAACGATTCGGTCTCTGTCACGGCTGCGCGAGAGCGGGCGAGCCCCTCTATTTCGTCCCAGGTGCCGAGCCTCAGCTTGGAGTTAAACGCGGAGCCGATACTGCAGGCTTCGTATCCCCCATCAGCGGTCCCAGCCCCGTCCCTATCAGTGCCTCGCGGTGGGCTACCCATAGTGGAGCCCACCTCGTCCCGCAGATGCCCAAAAAAACCTTTTTCGTGGCAGTCTGCATTCATGACATTACTGAGGAATATCCTCGTCGCAATAAAGTTGGATGCGTCGATGATAGCGCCCGCGAAGAAGTAGCTAAAGTTGATGAGGAGCGCTGCGATGATGAGCTTGGTTAGGAACTTGTCTGCAGCGTAGGTGCCGATTTGCAAAATAGTGCTGATCCCCACCGCCACAAAGCCGGCGATGATCATAATATTGCCGAGGTCGCGGATGATCCCCCACGCCTTAGTAATGCCCACCGACCCTTGGTCGTTAATAAACGTCCCCATGTGTATGACGAAGTAGTAGATAGCTCCGTCGAGGTAATACACGGCCCAACTGAGGTAGTACGCGCTTATGCCATGCAGGAACTGTGCGATCCAGGACATCACCCGGTACACCGTGGCCATAGAGATAAGCCCTTCGAATTGTTTCCCGATCACGCAGCCAAGATACGCAGTGCCACCCCCACTCCACCCGTATTGTTTACACGCTGCATGTGTCTCGGACTCGTTGGCCGTATTTTCCGCTTCAGTAATCCTGCCATTAGTGCTATTGGTCGCACTTACCTCGCAGGCAACAACTCCCCTGCCGACTGGGGCGTTGTTTTCAGGCGTACCGCCACGGCAGGTGTTGTATGCGGTTTGCCACATTGCCCTCTGCTCTACCGTGTATCTGGTTGGGGCTGTGGCTTCAGCCGCGAGTGCAGGGGCGGCGATACCAAAAGCAGAGATAATCAGTACCGCAGCAACAAAAAGATACCTCATAGTGCTCTGCATATCGCAAGCTTTTCGGCGGCGTCGAGGTAGAGGACCTGCAGGGCGGTCGCCGCGACGTACAAGTCGTTCTCAAGGAAGTTGAGGTCAGTTGCAGTGTGTATTATTCCAGAGGAGATAAGCGCGTTGAGTTCGGTATTGTTGGCGACAATGTCCTGCGGCGTCAGCGCGCTCTGCGACTCTGTGTAGAGGACTGCAAGGCGGTCCAGCGCATCCTCGGCATCGTTCAGCAAATTGGTGAGGTGTATGATCTGCGGATCAACAATCGTAGTAACAGTCGTCGACGCATGCGTGGCATATTCGGCCATCAGTGGATTCAGCGACGCCTTCGGCTGCGCGCATGAGACAAGGTCGGCGTACGTCTTTTTGATATCGCCGAGGTCCTTGATGGCGTCGTCCAGTATGCCCGCATACGCCTCCTCGATGGCTATTGCGCCCTGGATATCCGAACCCATTACGTTTTGTGCTGTGCCGACAGAGTTCTCGGTGCCCTGCCCCACGACAGAGTCGAGGTACGAGCCTCTCCCGCCACCCTGATCCTTGGAAAGGCCGAGGAGTCCATCAATGCCATCGAAGGCGACTTGAGTCAGCGATTGCATTAAGGCGTCGATCATCTCGCCAATCTCGTCCGAGTTCAGGAGCTGTTCGTCTGCAAGTCCGAGTGTGTGTGACGTCTTGTCCTTTATTAGCACACCCGGCGTCACTACCAGCCCTGTGTTGCCGTCGCAGTAGCCCCCCACGGGCACCTCGCTGTCACCTTCCGAACATCGGATTTCTGAACCAGCATTGAATCCGCCTGTCGTTAGGTAGTCGAGCTTTACCTGCGAGGCGTGCGCTCCCTGCTGCGACTCGGCTTCGTTCAGAGCCTCGAGGAGCGCATCGCGCTGCGAGTTGCCGGTACTGTTGATCGATTTGATGAGTGCATCGACACTCCATTCCTCTCCGTGCTGCAAGGCTATCTCATCCGGAGTAACAGAGCACTGTGTCCTTCGACCAAAGTTTTCTTCGTACTGGTACTGAGTAAGGAGTATTGTTTGTATATCTTGTCTGTATGGACTGCAGATACCTGCAAGTTGGTTGTCGATAAAGTCTTCGGTCACCGCACGTGTCCCCTCGCGGAGGAATTGTCGCAGGTTCTGCACAAACACGGGCCCCCCCTCGAAGCCGGTGTTGATCCATTGGATGATCGAGCGAGTGATCGTAGCAATGGCCAGGTTTCTTACCTTGGCATACAGAGGGTCAGCAACACACTCCTTGTACGCAAGGACCTCGGCTGCGTGCTGTGTCGCCAGGGTGTTCTTGTCAATCTTCGTGCCGTATTTATCAAGACGGGTATCGGTGTCGCTTGCGATAACTGGTACGCGAGCCAGTCCAGCCGCACCAGCCGCACCACCAAAAAGCTCACTCGCAACAGCTCCGGCAGAATTGCCGATCGCGCCCGCGACGCCAGGGAGCGCGTTAGTAAGTCCGCTACTAAACAGCTCCCCGATCTTCTGCTGTGCAAAGGAACTGAGTTTGTCGAGTCCTATCTGACCAAGCTTCTGGACGAGTGGCCCGAACGGGCCTGCTTGTGACGCAAATTTATTGATGAGGCCACCAAGCTTATTACGAATGAGGCCCGGTATTGCCTGCTGCAAACTTGCGCCAAGCGCGTTTGCGAGGGAGCCACCAAATGAGCCGTTGTTTTGGCATCCTATCTGCTCCCCCGTTTGGGCAATTGCATTGAGGTCAGCAAAGACGGTCTCACCAAACCCTTCTGGGTTAGTGCCCGTAATCGCCGGACCAAAACCGCCATTGTCGGCTGCTGCGCCTGTGTCTCCGGTACCAGTAGTAGGACCAAAATCAGTTGCGTTTGCAGCGCCACGTGAGTCTCGATTGTCTGGTGCTGGACCGCAGACACTCTCAGGACATTCCGGGGCCGCCGCAACTATTGTTGGTGCGACGAGCGAGAGAATCAGGAAGATTGCAGCGATTTTTTTCATGTTCATGATTGTTTGCCGATCTTTGTTACTTGTGCAAAGACGTTATTGATAGCGAGCTGGACCGAGCGCTCTGCCTTACTGAATGCATCAATGTACGCGAGAGCATCTATCGGATCGCCACTCCAATTAGCTAGCAGTCCTGTTGTCTGTGCAAGCAGCGATACTGCTTGCAGTAGTTCGAGGTGCTGCACTCTGAGATCAGTCGGGACATCCATCCGCAGTAGGTCTTGTTCGACACCTCGGTAGGTTAGTGCCGCCGCCCCCAACTCGGGTGTGCCGTTGTAGTCTTGCTTGCCTACCGCACGCGAAAAGCTGAGGAGTTCATACTCCTTCACCTCTGCAGACTTGCCGAGTGCTGCACCCAAGGAGCCCATATAGGTATCGAGTGTTGCAGATGGGCTTACCCTCAGCTGCGACGCGACGTACACAGTCTCGCTCGCGATCGGCTCGATATTGTTTTGCAGCAGTTGCGTGATCCCCTGGTCGACCTCTGCTGCAGTTAGTTCGCCGCCCTGCTTTAGTTCGAGGTATTTGATAAAAAGCTCACGAGAGACCCCCGCAGTGAGGCCGAGCTCGGATGGTGCGCGGTACGCGCCAGTTGCCTCGGACGAGGTGGCGATCGCAGAGAGTGCGTCCTGCCAGCCAGCGTACTGGTATGTCCCTGGTTCGACAGCACTTTCGACTGCCGTGGTAGGCGCCTTGTCAAAGATGATGGTCGAGGCTGCAACGCCGATAGCAATAGCCGCAAACACAAGTGCAAACGCAATAATCCCCCAATTCGTGCGGGCTTCCATCTGTTTCAGTATATAAGGAGGAATCACTTGTTTTTCATATAGTAGAGTGAGGGTGTGAGTATGTTTCGTTTCGCTCTGATTTTCTTCGTGCTCGCGCTCGCCGCCAGCCCGCTTTCGGCGCATGCCGCTGTTGTTCGCGGAACCATAACCAAAATCGAGCGCTGTTACCCAGCCGGGTATGCATTGTACCTAAACGGTGCAACTAGTTCGCCCCTAATCTATAGTACGGCTCCCGTTAGGCCTGTGGGCACCACCCCAACTGTTGGGCGTACCGTATTCGGACTAACCGATACCACAACAACTTGTGATACCAATTCTGGAGCGGCGGCAACCCTTATTTCTGGCCGCGCAGCGACATATATCAGCTTTTCGGTAGTGCCTGGGTCGGGGAGCACTACCCCGCCCACAGCCACAACCACTCCTCCCACAGAGGGCGGGAGCAACTCTGGTAGCCAAAACCAGTCCCCATTCCTAGGAGACCTCAAGAATATGCTCGGTGGCCTCCTGAATGCGGGGAGCGCGGCGATCACCAACCAGGTGGTAGGTCAGGTAACATCAGTTGCGGGCGGAATCCCGTTTGGCGGGGCGATAGCCTCCCCTCCGCTGAGGTGTGCGTTTCCACCCGGAGCTGTCTGTGTCCAGGTGCTCACTCCACCGGTACCTATACCGATTATCTGCCAGCCGGGCGTGTGTCGGAGTTTTCTTAACGGCCCGCCGACATTTATCGGTCAATGGCTCCTTGGCAATGCACTTCCCGCGCAGATACCATGCCTTAACGGAAGCGGCGTAGTCATCTGTACCGGCCACCCCATCGGCGCTACCCCTGGCCACGGCTCCTCCGGGCCAATCAGTGGTATGCCCACAGTTCCGCCCGCACAACCCACACAACCGCAAAGTACTGCAGCAGAGTGTAAGGATGGCCAAATAGCAGTTAAGGATGGCGAGAGCTTCGCACAATGCTCACAAGGAATTAAGGACACCGCAAAGGAGCTGTGCTCCAAATACGGCAATGGGCTGCGCTTGACCGAAGGATGCGATACTGAGTTTTCCTCCCCCGAAGCATGCCGCGCGGCGCAGGCAAGCAATCCAAGTCAGCTCTGCCATATCAGCCGGTGCCACTATAACGGCACGTGTGTTGACATGGCATTCACTGCAGAGGAGGAAGCAAAAATGTTTGATTCGAACTGCCGCACCAATCCTAACTGCAAGCTCACCCCATACGGTGAGCAAAAGATGAATGAAATGTTTTCATCTGCCGACGCTGCCGGTACACGAGTAACCTTCGAAACAAAGAAGAGCCAAGACGCGCTCTACAACCAGGCGCTCGATGTGCGCACGCGGTACTGGCAGTCACAGGGGCTCTCGGCAGCTGACGCCAAAGTGAGGGCGCAGGCGGATGTAAAGAGCTTTAATCACGTAACCGGCGTCCACTTTTCTGTCTACTCACGCGGACCTTAATACTTTGAAGCGATGAGCAGCCACTCATTGAGAGGCACATCTTCGGCGCGGATTTTTTCGGCGACGCCTAACGAATTGCCAAGTGCGCGCTTGAGGTTACCTGCCAAGGTCTTACGCTTTTGCGCAAAGCCGGCTTTGACTACTTTAAAAAAGTTTTCTTCGCTAATCTTTTTCAAATTCTTCCGCGAGATATCGCTGATCTGCAGTATTGCCGAGTCGACGTTTGGTGGCGGGTTGAAGTTGCCTCGCGTCACTGTCGTTACGTACTTCGGCACCCCAAACACTTTTACTGAGAGCGAAAGAATACTTTCTTTTTTCGAGCGTGCAATTCTTTCCGCAACCTCTTTCTGCACAAGGAGCGCCATCTGGCGCGGCTGATTCTTGGCGGTTAGCATCGCGCGTATTAATTCCCCAGTGATGTAGTACGGGATGTTAGCGGCAACGACGTACGCCCCCTTCCCCATCACCTCTCCCCCATGTTCGCGCGCGTCGCCCGCGACCAGCTTTAGTTTTTTTGATTTGATTTCTTTTGCAAAGGTTTCTTGCAAGACTGCGATCATCATTGGATCTTTTTCTACTGCGGTAACAGTCGCGCCAAGTGCGAGCAATTCGCGCGTCAGCATCCCCCTCCCTGGCCCCACTTCGTACACTCGCACACCCTTGCCTGCGCCGGAGCATTCCGCCACGGTACGTGCATGCTTGGGGTTTGTGAGCAGATGTTGCCCGAGCTTTGGAGCCTTGCGTCTTTTGTTACCTGCCTTCCGCATACTCGCTCACTTAACCATGCTCAACACAATATTCAAAATCAAGCACGTGCTCAAAACTGAATACAGCTATTTGAGTATGCTGCGCACCCACTGCTCGTTGTCATAGGCAAGCACAATTGCAAAGTTTACATGCTCACGGATCCCATAGAGCTCACAGAACTGCTCCACAGTAGCTCGCATGTCGAATTTGTGTAAGTAAATCGAGTGCTGGTAGTGAAAGAATCCGAGTTCCTTCAAAAAATTGCGTAGGTCAGTTCGTGCGCGCAAGTGTTTTGCAGGCAAATCAAACATAACAAGGTGCCATCGACCATCCCAGCGTTTCGGCTTCCTTTTCTGCTGTGCCAACAGTGCACGAGTGAGCAGCCGCTGCCCTTTTGCGCTAGGGACATAATACTTTCCGCTTCGAACGATAAGACCATCTGCCTCGAGTCGCTTGAGCCTTTGATACAGCCGCCATCGCTCATTACGTGTTTTGACGCCAAATAGTTTAAATGCATGAGACAGGCCAGGAACGGCAATTGCTGAAACGAGTAGCGTCCCAATGGCAAGATACCCCAGTGTCGCGACGGTCAGCTCCTTCGCGGAGTACTCCCCGAGTGGCTTTTCGGGGAATGCGTACTCCACAGCCCTTTGCAGATCAATCCGATGCATATTCAAATTCTAGCACGTGCTCAAAACTGAATATGCGCTCTCGGTGGTTGGGCTAGAGGATGTAGTGCTCGGGTTCTTGCGGATAGCGTGGTTCCGAGATCACTTCGGCGTATGCGGGGTCGAGTTCTGTAATAAACTCGGACGCCATATTGAGTGAGCGCGTACCAAAGATGCGGCGCGTGAGCGCGTACGTCATGTACACTCGCTTTTCTGCGCGTGTGAGTGCGACGTAGAAGAGGCGCCGCTCCTCCTCTGAGTCCACCATGTCCGACTCGTCTCGCTCGTGTGGGAAGAGCCCTTCCTCGAGCCCCGTGATAAATACAGTTGGGAACTCGAGCCCCTTAGCAGCATGCACCGTCATCAGCTTTACGCCGTGGCGCTTGGCTTGTTCGCGTACCGAGAGCTCGTCCTGGTCGGACTGCAGTGCCGCTTCCTCCAGCAGCTTTTCGATACCACTCCCTGCGGTGTACTCGTCATACTTCGTGGCGACGCTCACCAACTCCTTCAAGTTCTCTAACCGCTCCTCATCTTCCGCGTCTCCCTCCTCATACATACGCCACATGCCGCTCTCCATTACTGCTGCTCGCACTGCCTCGGATGCCAGCTTCGTTTCCACGATATGTCGCAAGCGTGTGAGCAGTGCATAAAACTGATCAACCTTTATCCGTTGTGCTGAGGGGAGCATCGCTGATCCGCTCGCAAGAACTTTGGCGAGTGTCACCTTGCCGATACCGCGCGCTGGTACATTAATGATGCGCGCAATGTCGCCCACCGCTTCGGGGTTCAGTGCTGCACGCAAGTACGAGAGAGCATCCTTGATCTCCTTTCGTTCATAAAAGCGTGTGCCGAGTACCTGGTATGGAATGTTGCGATGGAGGAACGCCTCCTCCAGGGCGCGTGACTGGAAGTTGGCTCGGTACAAGACTGCTATTCCATTTGGATCCTCGCCCAGCTTGATGCGGTGCCCTGCCTCGGTCGCAACAAAGCGAGCCTCATCTGCTTCGTCGGCAAAGCCGCCAAGGCGAATCCGCTCCCCATCCGGGTTGTCGGTCACCAACTCCTTTTCCCTCCTATGTATGTTCTTGGCGATCGCCTCGTTTGCGGCAGCGAGGATAGTCTTTGTGGAACGGTAGTTCTGAGTCAGTACGACGACTGTTGCGTCTGGGAAGTCCTCTTCGAAACGCATAATGTGTTTGATCGATGCCCCTCGCCAGCTGTAGATGTTTTGGTCCACGTCACCGACCACAGCAATATTGCCGCGCGCTGCGGAGAGGAGTCGCATGAGCTCGTACTGCACCTTGTTCGTATCCTGGTACTCGTCGACATGGAGGTGGCTCCACGCCGCGTGGAAGTGCTCGCGTGCACCGGCATCCTCGCGCACAAGTTTCAGTGCAAAGACGAGTATGTCGTCGAAGTCGAGCGCTTTTTCCTTCCTTAGTATCCGGTCGTAGCGCTCCCACACATCTGCTATCGCCTCGTCTATATATGAGCCACCAGAATCAGCAAACTCCTCTCGTGTCACATCATCCCCTTTCTGCCTGCTCATGACGCCAAGGACGCGACGCGGCTCGAGCTGCTTGGGGTCGAAGCCCGCATCCTTAATAGCCTCGCGAGCAGCACGCAGCGAGTCTGCGCGGTCGTATATGGTGAAACGCCTTGGAAGTCCCACGCTCGCTGGGAACGACTTGATAATATGTAGCGACAGCGCATGGAATGTTCCGATGAACGGCCGCGTGCGACCCGAATCATACGGGGATAGCGCGAGGTCTGCTGACAAGAGCTTGTCCACTCGCTCCTGCATCTCGCGTGCAGCTTTGTTTGTAAAGGTGACCGCCAAGATCCTCTCTGGCGCGACGCCACTCTTGATGAGCCGCGCGATCCGCTCGACAATGACCCTCGTCTTGCCTGCGCCCGCGCCTGCCAATATCAAAAGCGCACCCGTGTGGTGCGCTGCTGCGCGTTCTTGCTCTGCATTTAATCCTGCCACCTACGAACTATACCGTATTAGACCTTAATATCGATGCTGCGGAAAAAGTCGCGCAATGACTCTTGGTTCTGGCTCTGATCCCCGATAGTGTTTTCGGATTGCTTAAAGAAGGTATACAGCCGCTCGGCATCCTCTCGCTCGGGTGATCCCATGGGCCATGACTCCACCGCTGATCGATCCATAATGCTCGCGACGCTCGGGTTATCAAGACCAGTGATTGCCCTGCCGAGCTCCTCAACTCCTGTACCAGCCAAAATGTGATCATTAATCTCAACACCAAAGGCTACGTCGATGCGGTCGACGAGTGTGGCGCGGCCCACGTCACTCAACTCAGGTGCGGGGACAACAGTCTCTGCCGAGGGAGTCTCCCCGTCAGGGAACCAGCGTCCATTGAACCACTCTCCTCCAGCTTTAGTTTTTTCGGTTGAGGCTGCCTCTGCAGCTGGTGCGGTAGCGGTCTCGCCAGGCTGCGCATCCTTATCGGCGAGGATCTCAGGGGCGACAGCAGTCTCGGGCGATGCAGCTGCTGCTCCAGGCACAACCGGAGAGCCCCTCTCAGGAACGGTGTCTGAAAACTCGCGACTTGCAAGCACGTTAGACGTATCCCACCGTCCCTGTCCGTCAGAAAGAGTTTCGAAAGTGCCACTCGCGGTTTGGATAGAGAGGCTACCAGACTTGTCGAGACTAAGAGTGTCCCCCTTATGCATGATGACGCTGTCATTTACATTGTCTGGGTTATACAAATCGTGCTTCTCTGCCCACGCTGCAGCGTCTGCACCAGTATTAATATCCTTGAGCCACTGGGGCTCTAACTCGTCCGGCGTTGCCGCCTTCAGTTTCATAATGGCCTGCGTAATTCCGTCGCCATCGTTCAGCTCATACTTTCCTACGATATCTGCTGACAATCCGCTCACTGCTTCTTGTGTCGCCGCCGCAGCAGCTGCCGCTACTTCGTCCGGCCGCGCAGGCTTCACCGTTGCAGGATCTATGACTTGTTCAAATGGTGTTGCAGGAGGTGGAGGTATCACATCACCGCCAGTACCAGCCGTAGACGCTTGCGCGATGTCATTTAAATCTATTCCATCTGCATCAAACCCCAAAGCCCTGCCTAGGTATATCAACCCCATTGTTGTAATGCTTAACCCACCTACTACGCCAAGCGCATTGAGTCCAACACGACCGAGCGAGCGCCGCTTCGTTTCAGAAATTGTTTTAGAATCACCCTTCGGATCCTTCTTCGGCTTCTCATCATCCGCGAAGCTTGCTTTGTCGTGCACTGGACCCATCCAATCATCTCCAGCCATATTGCTATCACTTTATCATTTAATAATTAAGGGAGCCTAGTGCTGAGGAATACCGGGAGTCCGTCAGGGGTTGGGGCCGAGCGGCCAGGTACCCTCCATAGCTCGTACTGCCCACCGTCCTTGCCAATGAACTTGCCGTCGCGGAATATCTGCATGGCCTCCTCATTAGTCACCACTACCCCCTTTCCGGCGAGGAACTCCTTCAAGGACGCCACCTCCGTGGGGGTTGCGGTGCCGCCCGCAGTCCTGTCTGCAATCCTCTCGAAGTTTAGTTCCGCCGTGCGGTAGTCCTCCTTCGACACGCCCTGTGCCACCATCTGCTTTTCAGGTGTTGTTGGTGCCTCAACAGGCGCCGGTGCCGTGCCCGCAGATGGCGTCTCTACCTTCGGCGCTGCAGGTGGAGTTATTGCAGACCTGCCCTCGCTGCCTGGATGCCACTTATTTTTTTCGTCCACCCACGGAACGCCATCATTTTTCAACGACCCTTGATTTATATCGGGATACACTCGGTTGTCAGCCTCACGTAGAGTGAACTCGAAGACTTTGCCGTCTATGATCCGCCGCCACTTACCTTCCGCAAATATTTGTCTCTGAATCTCTTCGTTCGGTCTCGGTATGTCTGAGTTATCAAAACCCTTCAGTATGTATTCGCGTGTCGCGTCGTTCCAGTCACTTGGGTCTAATCGTGTGAGGTCCTCTGTAAAGCCAAGTGGAGGTAGTATGCGGTTTATGCGGTTCACAAGATCCCCAACCCCCTTTATGTGCCCATCTTTCTCCAACCATTTGCCGATATCGTCTGCATGAGTGACGGCGGCAGCCACCCCGACCACTGCGCCGACAGCCAGCAGAATGCTTATCCCGATAAGAAAGCTATTGTCACGAAAGCGGTCACCGCGAGCGCGTATCTTATCGTTCCGTCGGTCGGCCTGATCTACTGATGGCTGGGGAGCAGGCGCAGGAGCAGGGACGGATGCAGGGGCAGGCGCGGGCGAAGGTTGTGGGGCTGTGGCGGGGACGCCGAGTTGTGGCAGCCATGCAGGCGCTGCGGGAGCAGCAAAGGTGGCACGGACCGCTGCTACGATTCCTGCTACGTCCGCAGCCTTCTCTGCCTCTGACCGCCCTCCGCTCGCACGACGAAGCTCTTTGTACGCCGACTCTAGGTTGTGGAGTACTACACCATCCGGGACCTTCTTCCCTGGAGGGGTATATACCGCGAAGTGTCTGTGACGAATAGCATTATTCAGTTTCTGTGCATCAAAGGCGAGGGTCGCATCCACCAGGAGCTTGGCATGCACCGTGTTTCCCTCGTCGATGAGCACTCTGTGTTCGGCAAGTATCGGCCCCTGGATAGCGTCTATGACCGCCCGGAGCGCCTCCGCGTGGCGCTCCTCCGGGGTCCTCCGGTCTTTGGCAAAATATGTGACGCGCTCGCTCTCAGACATAGTAGTAGTATTATTCTATAACAAAATATGGATAAGTCAATGATTTTGGCTATCCACCCTCATTATCTTTTCATGGTTGACCCGGCCCCCCGAGGGGGGTACAGTGAGCGTACTCCCGAACTACTGTATTGCTGATTTGCGGCTTTACAAAGCCATACCGCGTTGTTGCCATAGCTCCCGAGGAGGAACCAAAATCGAAACAAAAGTACTATTCAGGAGCGTTGGCATTGCTGTCCTCGCCCTCACCATAGCCATCGGCACGCCTAGCGTTGCTCAGGCTTTTTCTTTGGACTCATTCCTCAATGGCCTGCGACCTACGGCTAGGGCGGCGCAGACACTCCCCACACTTCACAGCTTTTCCACCCCAGTCCTATCGGCAGCTATGAACCTCGACCCAAACCCTAATAAGGGAGGGGGTGATATCTGTGTTGATGACGAAGTGGCCCTTTGTGCCGAGGTCGGCCCTGAGGGGACTATGGCCGACATCGAATCCGCCTCAGCGAAGAGCGGTGAGATTTCGATCTATGTGGTTAGGACCGGGGACACCCTTTCCGAGATTGCCCAGATGTTTGGAGTCACAACCAACACAGTCTTGTGGGCCAACGATCTCAAGAGCTCCAAAGACATCCATCCTGGCGACACGCTGGTCATCCTCCCTATTACCGGTGTTAAGCACGTAGTGAAGAAGGGCGAGACCATAGCGACACTCGCGAAGAAGTACAAGGCAGACGCGGGCGAGATCCTCTCCTATAACGGGCTTCCAACTGGCACCTCACTATCAGTAGGTTCGGAGCTCATCATTCCGCACGGAGTCGAGTCACCAGTAATCGTCGCCTCGTCTGCTCGCTCGACTACCGCTCTGAAGGGTGCGGGCGGACCATCAATCGCAGGTTACTACCTCTGCCCTATTGCAGGTTGCACCAGGACCCAAGGCCTCCACGGTTACAACGGCGTGGACCTCAAGGCTAACTACACGCAAGTCTTGGCAGCTGCCTCGGGAACCGTGGTTGTCGCACGCTTGTCGGGCTACAATGGAGGTTACGGTTCATACGTCGTTATCCAGCACTCGAACGGGACGCAGACGCTCTACGCCCACCTCTCACAGGTATATGTCAGTGTCGGCCAGGTGGTAGTCCAGGGCCAGGTCCTCGGTATCTCAGGCAACTCGGGTCGCTCGACCGGCCCGCATCTCCACTTCGAGATCCGTGGCGCCAAAAATCCTTTTTAAACTAGGCACGAGCCACTAGTGGCTAAAGATTCAGCCTCGGCCGATACTGGAGCGCTTCTAACACATGCTCGGTGTTAACTAGGTTGGAGTCGGCGAGGTCGGCGATGGTGCGAGCGAGGCGCAGTACTCGGTGGTAGGAGCGCGGAGATAAGTTCAGCGACTTGGCAGCCTTGGTGAGCGCATCGCGTGCACCGTCTGTGATACCAATCCTTTCATCAAGGTGTTTGGATGCGAGTTCGCTATTGGTCTTGGCCTTCGCCTTCAGCTCCTGCATACGCTTCCCTTGCCTGCTACGTGCACGTTCTATCCGCTCACGCACCACTGCGGACCCTTCTCCTGTTCCACGTGCGGCCAGTTTTTCGTGTGGGATATGTGGCACCTCGATCCACACATCGATGCGGTCGATGATTGCGCCGGATAGCTTGCGGTTAAAGCGGGCTGCCTCCCTCGGGTCAGTAATATGTGTCGGCGGGTTCATTGCAGCGATCAGCATAATGTTGGCAGGAAAGGTGACGGTGCCCGCGGAGCGGCTGACGGTAATCATTCTGTTTTCGAGGGGCTCGCGCAGGGCCTCAATAGTCCGTCGGTCGAACTCAGGAAACTCGTCGAGGAATAGTACGCCGCGGTGCGCGAGCGTCACCTCGCCTGGCCGCGGGATGTTGCCGCCACCAACCAAGGCCGGATAGCTCGATGTATGGTGGGGCGAGCGTATTGGTGGCTCGATCATGATCGTCTCCTTGAGTGTCCCCGCTACCGAGTGTATCGCCGTCACCTCCACCGCCTCCTCGAACGAGAGCTGCGGCAGTATGCCAGCCAAGGCGGTAGCGAGCATCGTCTTCCCAGTTCCTGGCGGGCCGACGAGCGCGACATTGTGCCTCCCTGCTGCAGCTATCTCCATACCGCGCTTCGCTGTCTCCTGCCCTTTGATGTCTGACATATCGACGGCGGGCACGCCGCGCACGAGTACCTCCTTCGTATTACTCTTCGCTCGCCGTAGACTCTTCTCTCCGGTTAGGTGTTGCACCACCTCCGTTAGCGATGCGGCGCCATACACCACAACTCCCTCGACGAGGGCTGCCTCCTCTGCGTTCTCCTCTGGGACGATGAGCGTATGCACCTTTTTGGACGCTGCCACTTTGAGCGCTGCAGCGAGCGCCCCCTTGATGGGGCGCAAGGTTCCGTCGAGTGCCAGCTCGCCCATGAGGACTATGCCCTTGGGGTCAAAAGAAATCTCCTCGTTAGCGAGGAGATATGCGAGTGCCATCGGGAGATCAAAGACGGTCCCCTCTTTCTTCAGATCAGCGGGCGCCAAGGAAATAACTATTTTGTGATTGTGCGACTTCGGACTCTGGAAGCCAGAAAACTTGATCGCCGAGGACATACGGTCACGCGCCTCACCCACCGCCTTGCCGGCAAGCCCGACGACAGTAAACGCGTACAGCGTACCGTTCGTAATATCGGCCTCGATAGTGACCAACTCAGAATCAGGAAACCCGGGCTGCAAGCTGGTGACCCGAGCGAATGCCATTGTGGTTAGGAGAGGA
Source organism: uncultured Candidatus Saccharibacteria bacterium (assembly GCA_964357395.1). Classification (GTDB taxonomy): domain Bacteria; phylum Patescibacteriota; class Minisyncoccia; order Phycocordibacterales; family Phycocordibacteraceae; genus Phycocordibacter. The sequence goes on from CAYHLC010000003.1 coordinate 19,841, forward strand.
AGGCCTCTTTATCCATATGCGCCATGGATGTGCGCGCAGCAGGGTTGGCCTCGAGTCGCTGGATCTCTATGTCCTCGCCGGATACCTCGCATGTGCCGAACGTGCCCGCCTCGATCTTCCCCTGCGCCTTTAGGACCAGGTTGAGTCGGCCCTCAAGCTCGTTCATGGTTGCATTGTTCTCCTGCTGGGCCTCAATGATGTCGGCGTTGTCGCTCTTGTCTGCACCAAAGATCTCGCCGTCTGGCTTGTTGGCTACCCAATCAGTTAGATTACTAGGGTTGCGAGTACCAAGCTTGCCTAATTCCTCCTCGAGGATGGCACGCTCCTTGCTGAGGCGTTCCTTAAACTGCGCTATTTGTTCAGTGGTCAACATGCCCTGCATGGTACCACCCGCATTCCGGGTACGCTAGCCCAAGCGATTATCCTCGTCGTCATCGCCAATGACCGGGGCTCGCTTTCGGCGAGGTGCCCGCGGTGGCTCCGGTGCTTCATAGCTCAGTATCCAGCCTAGGGCCCCACTGCCCAGCATTGTTGGGAACAGTACTGCCATAGCTTGTAAAAAGAAGGCACCATTCACATCTCCAAAGTAGTGGGTAGCAGTAGTAAATGCAGCGTAGTCCGCGACAATAGTGGCAACGACAGCACCTAGTACGAACCAGGTCCGGTTTTCGACAACAAGGTCTTTGCCCTCTGACATAACGGTATCGTAATACGAAAAGACACTACTGTCAACTCGCCGCCGTAAGCCCGGCTCAGCGTTCGGTAGAGGTGGTGACTTCGGCAGCGAGGCGCGTGAGGATCTCCTGGAGGGTCTGCTCGTTCGTCGTGATGACGAGGAGGTCCCTGCGAGGGAAGGTATAGAGGATCGGCCACTCCTTTTGTGACTGCCGCGTGTCGATATTGCGATACACTTTGTCGACGAAGAGCGTGGTTGGTATTGGGGTGTCAGTGTACGGTTTGAAAAACGCACCAAACTCTCTACCGAGCTCCTCCTCCCATCCGAGCATGGCGCTGTACGCACGATCGAACTGCGTGACCTCGAGGATAAGGAATGGTTGTACGCGGTTGAACGAGTGTACACCCACCATAACGCTCCGCACTTCGCGAAGGAGTGACGATGGTGCATCGAACTCCGACAAAAGCGTGCTCGCCGTCGTAGTCGCACCATCGACGAGGATGTCGAAGCGCGCAATCTCACCGAGGGATAGTTTGGTGGCGTTGCGCTCTATGCCGAGCTGGTCAGCGAGTGGCCGGCGAGAGTCGGTTTCGACTGTAATAATCTTGTTTGGGAATATGATTGAAGGCGCCACTGGCTCTGGAGTCACCGCCTCACTTATGAGCCACACAGCAGTTCCCACAATGCCGATACCAACAACAATAAGTGCGCCTGCACCGAACAGAAGTACCTTGCGGCGCCATTGTGGTGCGGGCCTCTCACCCTCATCACCCTGCGCTAGCTCGCGCGCCGTGCGCTCGCGTTCCGCGCCGACGATCGAGGTCAGTGTGCTGCCCTTCTTCTTTATTTCTTCCGAAAGGTCATCTGCGTACGTGCGGACACTCCTCAGAGTCGAGTCGATATGCCCCTCGTGCGCAGCGTCATGCGCTGGAACTGCAGGCGGAACGCCTAGCGGTTTACCAGTTGTCTCGCCTTGGCCCTCTGTTTCCACCATCTCTCCTATTATGCCCTATTCCGCCATGCCTCCCGCTGCCTGATTGGCCACCATCGGGGGACGCCGGAGCTGGCGCCAGGTTTTTTCGTACTGCAAACTCGGGGTCGATTTGTTTGATAGACAAGTTGACTCGCCCTTGGTCATCGATTTCCTTAATGACTGCGCGGACTACCTCGCCTTCTGCAACTGCCTCGCGTACAGATGCGATGCGGAACGGTGCGAATTCCGAAATATGTACCAATCCTTCCTGCTTGCCTGCACCGAGTTTCACAAACGCACCAAAGTCCATAATGCGTGTCACCTGTCCCTCAATCACATCGCCAGCCTGGTACACACGCGTCATATCGCGGATGATCTCGGCCGCCTTCTCTGGTGCGTCGCCGACTCCGGTAATAAAGATCGATCCGTCATCCTCAATCGAGATGCCAGACACCCCTGTGTCCTCTTGGATCTTCTTGATGTTCTTGCCGCCAGGACCAATAACGAGGCCGATAGCGTCGACTGGCACGCTTAAGGTCACGATCTTTGGTGCGCGTGGCGATAGGTTAGGCCGTGGTGCGGGGAGTGCGGTCGTAATAACGTCCAAAATCTTCATACGTGCAATGCGTGCGTGCTCCAATGCCTCGACCATAACTGTCGGCGGGATTCCGTCCAGCTTCACATCGAGCTGTATTGCTGTCACGCCACTTTTGGTTCCAGCAACCTTGAAGTCCATGTCACCATGATGGTCCTCAGCGCCCTGGATGTCGGTTAATATCGCATAGCGAGTTGGGCCGTCATACATAACGCCCATCGCGATACCTGCAACCGGTGCCTCGATAGGTACGCCGCCATCCATGAGTGCGAGTGTCGATGCGCAGACCGAGCCCATAGAGGTCGATCCGTTAGAGGAGAACGCTTCTGACACGAGGCGGATGGTGTAGGGGAATACTTCCTTAGCGGGTATCACTGCGCTCAATGCCTTTTCGGCAAGGGCGCCGTGGCCGATCATACGTCGGTTCATGCCACCAAAGCGACCAGTCTCGCCTACCGAGTACGGTGGGAAGTTGTAATGGTGCATGAAGCGCTTCTTGACCTCTACCCCCGAGCCCTCTATAGAGTCGACAATTTGGGAATCGTCTGGTCCGCCGAGCGTGAGAGCAGAAAAGACGTGTGTCTCCCCGCGATAAAAGATACCCGAGCCGTGAAGTACGGGGGAGAAGTCGCCTGCCGTAGCAAATAGTGGTCGGATCTCGTCCATCGCGCGGCCGTCGACACGCTTCTTTTCATCGATCGCTTTACTGCGCAAGATCTTCTCAGTTCGTTCATCGAGGTAGGTACGCGCGGCGTCCCTCTCCTCCGGTAGCTTTTCCGCTACCAATGCGCTCCACTTGTCCGAGAATAGCTTTTGCGACTCCTTGCCGGGCTTGCCGGTAAAGACCGCTGCCTCGAACTCGCTTTCGAGCTCTGCAAAGAGAGCTGCAATAGCCGGGTTTGCCTCTTTGGCAACAATGGCGCGCTTCGCCTTGCCCATCTCAGCAATAACCTTTTTCTGGAAGTCCTGAATCTTGTTCAATTCCACCACCCCCGCATCGAACGCCTTCCCGATGACCGCCTCCTGTACCTGCTTGGCACCCACTTCGATCATAGTGATGACGCCGTCCTTGCCACAGACCAAGAGGTCGAGTTCCGCATCATCGGCGTTGCGATCCGCGTAGCTTGGGTTCACGATAAATGTGTCGCTCCCCTTCTTCTTACCAAGTCGCACGGCGGAAACTGGGCCGCCCCACGGAATGTCGGATGTGCCGAGTGCGAGGGACGCAGCTATAACACCGAGTACGTCTGGGTCGTCCTCTGCGATTGAGAGTACAGTAACCACTACCTGCACGTCCTTGCGGAGCGCAGCGTTGAAGAGTGGGCGTATGGTGCGGTCGACGATGCGGCCCGAGAGAACTGCATCGTCAGACGGACGCCCCTCGCGACGGATGAAGCGCGATCCGAGGATCTGCCCTGCTGCATAGAAGCGCTCCTCGTACTCTACCGAGAGCGGGAAGTAGTCGATGTCGAGGCGCTCCTTGCTGCCCATAACTGCAGTAACAAGGACGATGGTGTCGCCCATACGGAGGAGGACCGAGCCGTTGGCCTGCCCCGCTAGGTCAGTAAACGTCGCCTCGACCTTGCGGCCGCCTATCTCGGTCTCAAACTTTTTTTGTTGCATCTCATACTATATTAGCGAGATGTACAGATTCCAGGACTCTTGGCATAAGGGCCATGGCCTGCGTATCTATACACCTCTAATATGGTGATCCTACCACGCTCCGATCCCTGTGCACAGTGAGTTGGTACTTTTTATTTTTTGGAGCATACTAGGGCTTTCTCTATGCCGGGCGACGAGAGTGTCCAGTTTCATAATGAGCCAACCTCAACTGGGCTTATCCTTGCTGCACTCGTTGTGCTTGGCGTGGCTGTGATCGGAGGGGCGGCTGCCGGTGCGGCAGGAACCTACACATTTGTTAGTGACAACCCACTCGCACTCATTGTTGGAGGTGCGGCAGGAGGCGGGCTTGGGCTCCTCGGTGCTCGCCGTCTGCTTCGGGGTTAGTCGTTCTCCACCTCGCGTCCGATGCGCGCTTCGCGAGCGAGTATATATGCAAGGAGGGCTAATGATGCACCACCGTATCCAATCCACTTTGCAATTGTAGGGTTCGGCCACTCCATCATGTCGGGCACAAACGGCATGAGCGCCAGTGCTACGAAGGTTGCAAAAGCAACTCGCTCTACCGTCAGGGCCCGTTTGTGATCCGCCTCAGCCCCGGATTCAACTTCTCGTCTCATACGGTTAGCCTACGCCCGCGCCCCCCGTCCTTGTCAAAACAAAAACCGCCCGCCTGCGCAGGCAGGCCCGAAGGGGCTGTTGTGCAGCGCGACAGTCACTGTTTTAGAAACGGATTGCTGCGATGAACAATAACCCTAATCCCACCGAGCCAAAAACCTCCAAAGCCCACTTTCGGGTGCGCCGTCGATCAACTGCCATTCTTCGTTCTTCTCCACTACTATTGAACTTCATGCACAGTTTATAGCACTCCGAACTTGGTGAGTCAAATTATTTGCCGTCGGTGTCGCACCTCGGGATGCCTATTTATCCACGTGCATAAATTGGTATCCTCTGATTTTGAGATAGTGTAGGTATATGGCGGTGCTGTTGCGAGAGCTGCATTCGAAGTCGTGGGAGGAAAAGTTGTTTCCGCAAAAGCCGGTGGCTGAATATTCAGGCAAGGAACTGACCGTTGCTCTACTCGCACTTCTTGCAGGCGGCGTTGTTGTGGTGTCGATGATAGCTGCGCCAGGACTGACACACGTTTTTGCTCACTTCAGTGCCAAGAGTAAGCATGAGCGGTACCGAATCTATAACCGCCTCACGAAGTTGGAGAAGTCAGGATATGTACATAAATCCGGGCACTACTTTGTGCCAGCGCCAAAAGGGGTGGTCCTGATTCGCAAATCAATGTTGCGTGCCCGTACCAAGACGGGTGTGAAGCGGTGGGATGGTCGATGGCACATTGTGCTCTTCGATCTCCCTCGTACGCATGCCCCATCGCGGCAGGACTTGCGGCACTTCCTCTTGGACATTGGCTATGTGCACTACCAACACTCCGTGTTTGTCCACAAGTTTGACTTTAAAAAGGAGGTCGAGGAATTCTGCGCGCTTTACGGGGTGCGCGCATTTGTTAACTTTATTACCGCAACCGCCTTCGATAACACTCCTTCCGTTGAGAAAGAATTTATGAGGATACAAAAACGCGCACGTGCGCAAAAAGGTAGCCCGTAGTCAGGTCGTGATGTTTAAACAAAAAAACCGCCCGAGTGGGACTGATCAATTTTTATGTTCTTTACTGTCGCTCTCGGTAGAGAATACGAGCCACATCAATCCACCTACTCCAGCAAAAAGTCCGGAGCCTATTAGAGCCATTCCTACTCGCATGTCATCGTGCGGGACTGCTGAACCCAAAATAGCACCAATCACCCCGCCAGCTATGATCCACTGCCAGGCGTTACCCTTCCGTATACGTTCATTTGTCATGTGTACATTTTACACCTTGCTCAACAGCCAATTGTCCCTGCGGTAACAACACTACTTGTCGTCAGTGTCGGAGCCGACAACAGTGGGGGTGGTGTCGTCGTCAGAGTCCTCCGCGTCGCCCTTCTCAGGCTGCTCGGGTTCCTCGGGGTTGGTGCCCGCAATGAAGGATGGTAGGTATGCTGATCGTGACGAACCAAGGAGATACGTCTTCGATGCCTCGCCCATGTCGATGAAGTCGTCTACCGCCTCACGTAGGCGGCCGGAAGCGGACTTGCCAAAGGCCATTGCCTCGACCTGGACGCCCTGGCTCTTGAGGTACTCAACTAGTGGTACGAAGTCGCCATCGCCCGAGGCGAGGACTATGGCGTCCAACTTAGAGGCGAACTTGACTGCGTCCATAGCGATACCGACGTCCCAGTCTGCCTTCTTGGCGCCGCCATAAAAGACTTGCAGGTCCTTGGTCTTGGTCTCGATGCCGATCTTGGTAAGCGCTTCGAAGAAGGCCTTCTCATCTCCCGACTCGGTGGTGACGACGTATGCTGCTGCATGGATAAGAGTGCGTCCCGCCACCGCCTCCTTTAAGACCGCGCCGAAGTTGACCCTCGATCGGTACAGATTCTTGGCAGAGTGGTAGAGGTTTTGTGTGTCGATAAAGACGCCAACTCGCTGTGCTTTGTGTTTGATTGCTGTCATAGATATTAAAAAATTAAGAGGCTCTTATATATACGTACGAATACTAAAAAAGTTTCAGCCTCTACACGTAAGTGTAGCGCATCACTATGAAAGGCTGAAGAAGTTCGGAGAGGCTTACTTCTTCAATCCGAGAGTCTTGATGATCTTGGTGTAGCCCTTCTTGTCTGACTTCTCAAGATACTTGAGGTGGGTGCGGCGATCGGCAACCATCTGGAGGAGGCCGCGGCGGCTGTGCTTGTCCTTCAGGTGCTTCTTGAGGTGACCGGTGAGCTCGTTGATCTTCTTCGTTAGGAGTGCAACCTGGACCGATGCCGAGCCAGTATCGTCTGAATGCTTCTGGACGGCCTTAACGACCCTCGCCTTCTGCGTCTTTGTCAGCATTGTGGTACTCTAGCACGCTTTTTTGCCGATTGCAACTACTTCTTCTTACCTCAGAAGGCAGGAAACCGAGCCCCGTTAGTACCAGTCGTCCGCAGTGCGCCTCAGCTCCCGGATGGATTGGCTAACACCCATAGACGCAACAAGTGCAACAATAATGCCACCCGCGATGCCAAGTATCATTTCAGTGAGCTTTGCCTGGTCCATATCTGTAAAGACTTCAGGGAACCCGAACACGCCTGCCCAATACATTGCCGTTGCTCCGGAATATCCAGCATCGATCAGTCCTCCAAGGACGAGCAAGCTGCACCACCGAGGAGTGCGAGGCAGAATGCCCCATAGAGTACGGTGAGTGCAGTTCGCTTTACGGTAAACTTTTCTCTATCAGGCACAAGAGATCGCGCAGTAATGTGCGGTGGAGACATCATCGCGTGACGTACCTCGACCATATGTAATTTAGTTGTACTCCTATCAAATATGAAGGGAAAGTGAGCAAAGGGGATAAGCTTGGGGATTTATTGTGCGAAGTGTGGGGATATACTACCTATATGATGCTCTCGGAGCTGAAACGCGAGTTCCTCGAGTACCTGGAGATCACCAAGGGCCGCTCTATCAAGACGGTGACGAACTATGACCACTACCTCTCGCGTTTCCTCAAGTTTGCAAAGACCGAGTCCCCTTCTGGGATTACGGACGCAGTGATTCGAGAGTATCGGCTTTGGCTGAATAGGCAGCCAGGGCCGACAGGTACACTCAAGAGGAAGACCCAAAACTTCCACCTCATTGCCCTTCGCGCATTCCTCAAGTACCTCGCCAAGCGAGATGTGAAGAGTTTGCAGCCAGACAAGATCGAGCTCGCCAAGGTCCCCGAGCGCTCGCTCGACCTCATAACCCATGCGGAACTCGAGCGGCTTATGAACGCGCCCTCCGAAGCTTCAGCGAAGGAGGGGGCCCCAAAATTAAAGGCGTTACGGGACAAGGCGATATTGGAACTCCTCTTCTCTACCGGGCTCCGCGTCTCCGAGCTGTGCTCCTTGGACTCCGACCTCGACCTGACTCGAGACGAGTTGTCGGTGCGCGGTAAGGGGGAGAAGATCCGAGTCGTGTTCCTCTCTGACCCTGCCAAGAAAGCAACCGCTGCGTATCTGAAGGCCAGGAAGGACATGGAAGAGGCACTATTCGTAAGCTACGGCAGAGGCAACCAGAAGCCAGGGCGACTCACGCCACGTGCGGTCGAGATGTCGGTCAAATACTATGCGATCAAAGCGGGTATTACAAAAAAGGTGACGCCCCACGTCATCCGCCACTCGTTCGCGACCGACTTGCTGGAGAACGGCGCCGACCTCCGCTCAGTGCAGGCGCTCCTCGGCCACGCCAATATTCAGACTACGCAGGTCTACACCCACGTCACCGACAAGCACCTGCGTGACATCCACAAACGCTTCCACGGCCAACGCCGCGGCTAGCAGTTGCTACTAGTAGTAACCAGCGCCCCCCAACCAAGGTTAGATAGATGGCGCCAGAGATTTGACACAAAGTCTATAAAGTGTTAGTATATATCTAGCGCCAAAGGGCGCATTTTGTATGGAACGCACATACGTATTGATCGGTGCACTCGTCAGCTTTGTCGCACTTGCGACGGCGACGGAAGCAATTGCTGACGTCATTCCTGACCCTGAGCAGGTGGACACCTCGTTCGACTCGCTCGAGCGCCTACTTGCGCAGGTGCACTCGCCCTACGTCACCGCAGACTCCCTCACACAACTGAAGAAGGTGTTGGAGTATCGCGTACACGACCTTGATGTGTTGATCGCAGCAATGAAGGAGGTAGCACCTGATGACTCAAACGAGATGGTCAAGCTTATGCGCGCTCGGAACGAACTTGCAGTTATAGAGGATCGTATCGATCAACTACTTCCTCGTCTCGAGGAGCTGGAGCGCAGTGGCAAGAGTGCATACCGGATCAACATGGCTGCAGCGGAGGACGCAAAGCTTATCCCGAAGTTTGATGTCGACGAGGTAGAGGAGATACACAAGCGCACGGTCGGGCTCTACAACGGAGTGACGTACGGTGAGGTTTTGATCAAAGACAAAAACGCAAACTTGATCGAGGTTAAGCTCACTGACCTTATTAAGCTCGGCAATACGTCAGACAAGGTATCGCCCGCTCTCGCACACCGCTTCGTTGAGATTTTGCAAAACACGAACAGTGGAGCTAGTGGATGGCAGCTGAACTCCGGGGCATTCGAGCATCCAAAAGCACATGGTGGCGGCTCGGAACACATCCGTAGTCCGCAAATGCTTAACTGCATTGATATCAGGCCGACCCTTGATAAGGGTATGGACCCACGGCGCCTTGGCGAGTTCCTCCTTGCAGCGCAGAAGAGCGGGGATATCTCCTTCTTCCAGCTCGAGACGGGACCTGATTACACTGTCGACCAGATGAAGGCCGCTCTTGTTAAGGAGTGGGGCGGCAAGGCAACTCCTGATGAGCTGAAGTATATGCTGAGCAAGGTCCACGCAGGCGGATCTGGTATCCACTTCCACACCGAGTTTAAAGGCCCCGCGTTCCACACAGCGTATCCCGATACGCGTGCTGCATAGAGCTAGTGTTATTCTGCCCTTATGCGACTCGCCTCTTGGAACGTCAACGGCATACGGGCAGTCAACAATAAGGGCTTATTAGTGCCCTTTTTTAAGAAGTACGACCCAGACATCGTCTGCTTGCAGGAGACCAAGGCCATGGAAGGCCAGGCCGAGGTCGACCTCCCCGAGTATGAGGAGTATTGGAATAGCGCAGTTAAGAAGGGCTACTCCGGCACGGCCATCTTTACCAAAACAAAGCCGCTTTCGGTGGTCAACGGGATCCCAGACAAGTTTTGCAAAAAGTTTGGTTTAGTTGCCGACAAGTATGGCGACCCTACGACCGAAGGGCGGGTCATCGCAGCCGAGTTCCCCAAGTTCTGGGTCATTGCTGTATACACGCCGAACGCCAAAGAGAGCCTCGACCGACTGAAGCTCCGCCATGAGCAATGGGACCCTGCCTTCCTCGCGTACTGCGTGGAGTTGCAGAAAAAGAAGCCAGTCTTGTTCTGTGGTGACCTCAATGTCGCGCACGGGCCAGACGATCTGACACATCCTAAGGCGAATGAGGGTGGGCACGGGTACACGGAAGAAGAGCGTTCGGGCATCGACAAGATTTTGGCCGCAGGATTCGTCGACACGTTCCGCCTCTTTACGAAAGGCAATGGCCACTACAGCTGGTGGAGCAACTTTAGTAACGCCCGCGCAAGGAACGTTGGCTGGCGTATCGACTACTGGTTCGCCACGAAGTCGCTGGTCCCTAAGATCAAGGCCGCCACCATTGCGCCCGAGATCATGGGCTCCGACCACTGCCCTGTCATCCTAGATATTGCGATTTAGTCCTGCTCGGTCACTCGCTTAACCTCGCGGCCAAACAATACTCTAAATCCTGTGGTCTCGTGCTTCTCGTTGTAGATATACTCGTTGCCCACAATCTTGAAGCCATCAGGTATCCTCATTGATTCTGAACGCGACTTGCCACCGACTCCTGTAATCTCAAAGATTATTTCCTTTTCAAGGACCGTGATGTTTGTTATGTAGTCGTCCTTGGCGAGGTCAATATCCCTGTTGGTGATCTCGATGGTGACGGTCTCTATTTTGGCAAAAAGTTCCGGTCCTTGTGCGTACTCCATACTGGTTATTTATATCTCGTCCTTATAAAAGTCTACGATCACCGCTATGCCCGCTTCGTTGTAGCGACCAGCTGAACTGAAACTGTATCCTTTTGGTACCGGCACCTGCTTAACTCGTCGCACGAAGCCTAGTTGATCAGAAATAAGCCTGAAATAGACAAATACAATGCCGTCCTTGCATATTCCCCATGCTATCTCGTTGGGATCCTCAAGCGGCACCTCTACACTTCGCGAGATTGGTTCCGCGCTGGCTAGCTTAACTGATTCTCCAAAGCCCATATTGTGTGTCATATCTAGGTAATACTTAGCCTACCATGTCAAGGTTACGCCGGATTGCGGGCCTAGCTGTGGCTAACTAGTATGGACTTCTGATGAAGGTGGGCGTACGCTGCACCTTATGTCTCCAGAGCTCCGCATCGGACTCCTGGCAGTTGGTGCATCGGCTCTCGCGGTGCTCCTAGTTTCTGAGTGGGAGAACGTCACATCAGTTTTTGATAGCGAGCAACCTAAGTTCGGTACCGGCCTCCGCCCGGCATTTAGCGACGTTCCACCTCGTATCGAAGCCCCTGTGGAGCAGCCGAACATCTTCCAGAACAACATGAAGAAAATTGATGACGGCCAAACGATGTTCAGAAATGCTGCTGTTGGTAGGCGGGTGGATATGGCCTGCTTCAACGGGCTTATGAACGACATCGATAGTAACCAGGAACAACTAATCAGCATCAGGCAGTTCCTCGAGAGTGGTCAGGGTACTCCTGAGGAGCGAGCAGATGCATTGGCTCTGGCAAATAAGCTAAGTCACGATATCTTTTCTAAGATGGGCAATGCGCAGCGCATGATAAGCGGACAGCCGGCCTTCTGCGCGTAATCCACAGGGTGTCCTTTACGACCTTTATAAAGGACATATACTTATATCAGATGTTCCTTGGTTAGTGTCTTATTGGCTGCTTACACATCCTCATCTCCGTTGAAATTTGCGATGAAGTAGAGCCAACATACAATAACCGAAAAGCCTCCTACGGACTCGTAGGAGGCTTTTCATATAGGGCAGTTAGTCTACCCAGAACTTCTTTTCTATGTCCTTTACAGCGTCAGCCTCGACTTCCTCCATTTTCCTCCGGCCGGAGGTGCCCATTTGGATCAACTGATTGTCCGATAGCTTAGACAGCTGCTTGGCCCTCTCGGACAGAGTCTCCCTAGTGTTTCTTGCAGGTTCCTCGAGCACTTCCTCAAGAAGGGCGTGGAGCATGTGCCCGACTCGGGGCCCCGGCTTCTCCCCTACCTGTTTCATAAGCTCGGCGCCGTCCAAGGCGAGCATCCCGACGGTTACCGGATCGCGGAGTGCCTGCTCGACCATCGCCATGTACTTGCGGAGTCGGAACGGCTGCTCCTTCGGCCTCCCCGTACCTATCCGGTCACATATACGGAGGTTCAGGAGATCGGCAACGTTCTCCCTACCCACATTCGCAATGATCCGGCGCACAGCGGACATAGTGATCTTATCAGGATCGGAAAAGAACATGTGCCAGCGGACGAGCGCCACCACCTTGTCAGAGATGTCCTGTGGGAACTTGAGGTCACGCATAATCCTTTTCGTGACCTTGGCCCCCACTACCTCGTGGCCATGGAACGTCCAGTCCCGCTTCTCATCGGACCAACGTCTAGTCTCCGGCTTGGAGACGTCGTGGAACAGCGCTGCGACCCGCACGGCCGTGTTCCACTTCTTGTCCGCAGCGTGCTGCATAGCGCGCAGCAGGTGCTCGTACACGTCAAACGAGTGTGCCTGGTTCTGTGCAACGCCTATGCCTCGCTCGAGGTCGGGGGCAACGTGCTTGAGGAGGCCGAGTTTCTGCATCATCACCACTGCAGCCATAGGCTGGTCTGTCTTCACCGTCTTTAAGAGCTCGTCGCGGATACGCTCCTTAGAGATATTAGCCAGATTGTCGGCGTTCTTGTATATCGCCTCCGCAGTCCCCTGTTCGATAGCAAAGCCCAGCTCCGCCGCGAGGCGGACCGCGCGCATCATCCGGAGTGCGTCCTCCTTAAAGCGCATCTCTGCGTCCCCCACGGCGCGCAGCAACTTCCCTTTCATATCCGTTTGTCCGCCGTGCTCGTCCACCAGCTTTCCAGACTTTGGACGGTACGCAAGTGCGTTGACGGTAAAGTCGCGTCGGGTGAGGTCCTCACTAAGGCTCACTCCGAATGTCACACTCTCTGGCCTCCTAGCATCCTTGTACTCCCCCTCCGCCCGATACGGGGTCACCTCAACCACCTGCAGCGTCTCGTCCTCGCTCTCCGTCTTGACCCCCACTGTGCCGAAGTCGTTTTCATAAAAGCTGTCTGGGAAGACATTCTGAATCTGATCTGGATGTGCGTTGGTCGTGATGTCCCAGTCCTTAGGCACCTTCCCCACCAAGAGGTCGCGCACGCAGCCACCCACGAGGTATGCCTCGTACCCCGCCTTTTCCAGCTCGTCTGCTACACCTTGTACGACCGGTGGGATAGTAAACTTCACATTGCTATTGTACAGTTAATTCACTGCTCCCGTAGTGAAACGGATATCACTCCAGTCTTCGAAACTGGCATTTCAAGTTCGAGTCTTGACGGGAGCACCAACTAATGTGCGGGCACGGGGAATCGGACCCCGATCTATTGATTGGCAACCAATTGTTCTACCATTGAACCATGCCCGCGACCCTCATATACTCTCATAGTATGCCCGCATCATCAACTCTTTAGGTAGTAGATCTAACCACGCCAGCATTTTGACCTTGAAGTATGAACTGGACACATAGATCAAGCAGATTCCGTTTTTAAGTCGCCTCGTCTTGTGCTTACCCTGGATCACCGTGCTCCCTCTAAACTGGGTAGACTCAAGCTGTGTACTGTCAGCCCAGAACTTAAAACTCTCTGCCTTGTCATTATCCGGGTATAGAAGTAGGGATGCCCTGACGTATTCTTTTGGGAGTCCACATGCTTCGCGTAGGAACATGCTGAATAGTCGAATCATCTGCGGGTCTGTATTAGTCAGTTTTGTGACACTTTTGGTTAGTTTGTCTCCCTCTCCCCAGTACAGCATGATTCCTGTGATGAAAAGTGGGTTGTACTTCAAGGCGCCAAACTCAGCTAGAGCCTCTTCCTTAGCCTGTTCGTAGAGTCTGGCTAACTCCCCTCCCCTCGCCTTGTTCAGCGACCGCATCCTGACGGTGCCCTGCTCGATACTACTCCTCTGTAGCCGTTCCTTTATCAACTGAGACCACTTCTGATCCTGGAACCATCCCGATAAGGTGCTAACAGGAACCTTCATTCTCTTCGATATTTCCTTATAGCTCATACCCCTCATACGTAGCCGCTCTATTTCTTTCTTATCGTCTCTCATATGATACATTGTACAGTACGATACAGAGGTTCGCAGTTTCACGTGGCAGGATGTCCTTTAGGTGGATAACTTGTGGGTTATGTGTATAAAGGACACGGAATAATAAGTCCTTAATCTGGTGCGCATACATCATACGGCTCTAAATATAGCTATTTTCTAAAGGTCAAAGACAGTTTGTTCCACGTGGAACATTTTCACATGCAACAGGGTATGTGGGTATATCCTGAGCTATTCTGTGGGTATGGCTAGGCATAACGACGTAGGATCGGATGGTGAGGATGTCGCCTGCGAGTACCTGGAAGGGAAGGGTTGGCAGATTATAGAGCGCAACTTCCGCCGCCCGTATGGGGAGATCGACATAGTTGCACGCGAAACGGGTGGGGGTCTGGTATTTGTGGAGGTCAAGTCCGTTTCATATGGAACCAAGTTCCGTCCAGAGGAGAACATGCACCCCCAGAAGCTTCGTAGGCTAGGGAACACGATCATGACCTACCTGGCCTCTAAAGGACAGAAAGGGGACTGGCGGCTGGACCTCCTCGTTGTCCGATTGGACCCCTCCTCAGGCAGGGCCGAAGTTAAGCATTTGGTGAACATAGTTATAGGCACCTAGGAAACGATAGTGTATAGTAGGGAAATTCGGGGCGTCGTATACCGGTAGTACGCCTGGTTTGGGACCAGGTAGATAGGGTTCGATTCCCTACGCCCCGACCGAATGGAAAAGCGGCCACATCACGTGGTCGTTTTTTGCCATTGACACGGCTTCATTTGTAGTATAGACTATAAGTAAATAGAGAATATGAGTAAAGTTCTAAACAAAGAGCTCGGATCGCAGATTGTCCGCCTGAGAAAGGGGGCAAAGCTGACACAGGCGCAGCTAGCAAAGCAGGCCGGGGTGCATGTGACCTTCCTGTCAGGGGTGGAAAAGGGACAGCGGAACGTAACTGTGGACACTGCGCAGAAAATTGCGACTGCGCTCGGGGTTCAGCTCCCCGAGCTTTTTGCATCAGAGCTTAACAAGCTTGACGGCAGGCGTGTTGCAACCCCAGTTAACTTTGTAAAGCTCGGTGGCACCTGGGATATGCAAGTGACTGACGACGGGCTCATGGGGGAGGGGCAGTTGGACGATAAACGCTTTGCCAAACTCGAGGAGGAGGTTGGGTACGACGAGCGGGTCCTCGTGTCGAGGCTCGATGCGGCATTCAGGGGCACCAAGAGCATAGACACGAGCCTCTCCTCGCACCTACCATGGGTACCGGACATCAATACGCTGGTGAGTGGCGACTTTTTCCCGATTTTCAGTGGTGACAGCTCGCACTATCGACCAGGTGTAATGTCCCCTGCAGTTGCATACCTCCTTAGCAAGGCAACGAGCGAGCCTGGAAAGCAGGTTATAGCTGGTATGGGCACTGATACGGTAGACATGCTCCTGCCGTACCTCGATACATTCCTCTTCGACCGCTCTGACATATATCCCATACTCGTTTCTGGCGCTAACCTCAGCTTCCGGGAGCCAAACTCTGACGCACCAAAGAACTTTCGAGATCTGGCACAAGCAACACATCTCCCACTCCAGCCTGGCGCCTACTACATCTTCGACCACACCATCTTTAAAGGGGGCGATATCGTTAAGGTCGACCCGAATGAGAACCCAACCTCGATCGAGGGGATGACCACCTTCTTTGCACCACAGCGCACCCACGCGCGTGTCGGGATATTGAACACTGGCTCGATCCGTAGGGAGAGTCACGCAGGGATCCTCGGCCCAGTCATTGCTTACAGTGCGGAGCAGTTCTTTGATACGATGAACTCAGTTTTAACAGTGAACTTGGGCGACATGCCGGACACTGAGGCTGTAGTTAAGGCAATGAAAGATCCGAAAACAAAGGCGATAGTTGTGATCTCGCACGCGCTCGGCAACGCTCCATACCCAATCCGACGCGCTGCGATAGAGGCAGCCAAGGCAGGGAAGTTGGTTATCAACGTCAGTCGCGCACTCATGGGCAATACTAACGAGCGTTACTACGTATCGCTCGGCAGTATTAACGAACGCGAGCTGAAGGGTACGGGGTACATGACCATTGAGGGTGGCAGGCTCTCAAATCGGACCGCCAAGGCACTCATAGTCCGAGCTCTGCTCGAAGGTCGGGACCAAAAGTCGGCCAGTGACCTGATAGAGCAATACAAGGCAAGGACCTTCTAGCCAATATCGGAATTTGGGGCGTAACGCCAGCTTCATCTATACGTCATTAGTATGTCAGCTATGGGAGCAAAAGAAGACGCATTCTTGGACGCGTTCCAGACACACTCGCCGGCATTGTTTCGGCATGCCTTTTTTCGCATCGGCGATAGGGACCGGGCGCTCGAGCTTACCCAAGACGCCTTTATGAAGGCGTGGGACTATGTACGCGCTGGCGGCGAGGTCCGGACTCCCAAGAGCTTCCTCTACCGCGTCATAAACAATTTGATCGTCGATGAGTATCGCCGCACCAAGACACAGTCCTTGGATGCAATGGTGGAGGCCGAGGGCTCGGCAGCGGAGGCTTTGTTTGCGGAAGGGAGCTTGTGGGAGGTTGAGGAGACCGCCGATACAGCTGTTATGGTGGGGAAGGTGCGTGAGGCCGTTAAGGAACTCCCCGAGAGCTACCGCACCGCTGTCACTATGCGCTTTATGGATGGTCTTAGCCCAAAGGAGATTGCCAAGATGCTCAATTGTACTGAAAATGTAGTGTCAGTTCGGATCCACCGGGCCGTCATTAGACTGAGACAGATGTTGTCACATGCATAAATACGATCTGAGGGTATTGGTCAAACAAGTTGGCCAAGCATACGATATGAACGATGCGGAGCGAGAGAGGCTCCGAAGTGTAGTCGTTGGCTACATGGAGATGAAGCCGATACGCACACGTCCCACGCAGGCCTTTGTGCCAACCTGGGGTCACCTGTGGCGGGCACTGGTACTCGCACTTATTGCGCTCATCACACTTTCTGGCTCAGCGTCTTATGCCGCAGAGGGCGCACTGCCAGGCGACGCACTGTACGGAATCAAGGTGGCTATCAACGAGGAGCTCCGCGCAGCATTTGTATGGAATCCGGAAGCACGCGCCACGCTCGCGTTCGAGCGTGCGGAGCGCAGACTCGAGGAGGCAGCAACACTTCTGAAGGCGGGCAAGCTGACCCCCGAGCTGTTGGTAACGATCGCCTCTAATTTTGAAATGCAGGCCGAGCAGGCGACCAAGGATGTAGACGCGCTGAACAAAACTCATTCCGCATCTGCAATTACTATCGCATCCAAGTTCGAGACACGCGTCTCCGCACACAGCACCCTCCTTGGCACTATGGGTGCAAAGGATGATGGGACATTGGCAACGGTGCTCGAGAAAACGAAGGTGCAGGTCGCCGGGGTGCGCGCCGAAGCGGAGCAGGTCGCCAAAGTCGCTGTTCTTAGAGAGCCGTCGGCGCTCATGCTCGTCTCGACCTCTACGCTTCCAACGACGAACGATACTTCAGAGCAGAAGGCCGCCGCAAGCGCTGCGAGCGTCGCTCTGAAGGCGGCACTCGAGGGCCTACAGGCGCAGCTTGGGGACGTTGAGCAGGATGACACGGGCAGCGCGCGCCTCAGCGCCTATATTGCTGCAGCAACATCAGCAAACGCGGCTGGCGACGCACTCCTCGCCGGAGGGGACTACGCCGGCGCGTACCGCCGGTATCAAGCAGGCCTCATCGCAGCTGAACAACTTTCCGTATTCCTCAAAGCCTCCATCGATCTCAAGATCCCCGTCCTCGAGCTTTCGTTCTAAGGCGGTTACCTTCGGTAAGTTCAATCGCGATGGCTACAGCCGCACTTGGAGTATCGGCAGATCGGATTAGGATCCGCTTTCGGTCGTCGAGGTACTGATTCGCAAGTTTGTTAGCCCAACCGCCAGTGCCAGCGAGTACGACGACAGGAATGTTGGCTTGATAAGCAATCGCGATTTCTGTTAGCGTACCGGAGCCACCGCTGAGGGCAATAATTGCGTCGCAGCTGAGAACGAGAGTAAACTCGCGTCCGCCACCACGCTCCATGCCCGAGGCGATTATGATATCCGCGTTGTCCTTTTCGTACACATCAAGTCCTTTGCAGTAGGTGACGCCCACCGTTAGGCCCCCGCCTCGTTTGGCTCCTCGGCAGGCAGCGGTCGAGAGCGAGTCATAATCTTTTTCTGCACCGAACATGAGTGTGGCGTCGCTCTCTGCAACACAATACCCAACTTCCTCGGCCAACCGTTCGAGGTCGGCCGAGTAGTTGAGGTCAGCCGCAGATCCCATAACTCCTATTTGTAGTTTTCTCATTAGCTTGCTCCGTATGTTGCAGCGGCCACGATGGCGGCCATAACTAGTACGAATCCGGCGCGAGCCATAAGCTGGTCCTTATTCGGCATGTCGTCGCTCCCTCTCCTCGTGAAGAACCATGCAATTCTACGTAGCGATGTGCGTTTGTAATACCCATCTCCATATGGTCCTGACATAATTATTTTTAGGATTGTAATTACTACTTTGGCCCGCAGAAATAGCAAGAGCCAGTCGCTGGATTGATTACACAGTTTCCACCACAGTGTGAAGTAAGCTCCGTTCGGGTACTGTCACGATCCTGCCAATTTCGATTCAAGTTTTCCATACTTAGTGTAAGAATAAAAATAAAACCGCCCATTTGTTTGTCTTGGGCGGCGTAGCGTCGGTCTCGGTTGTTAGTTAGTACGTCTCGAGATCGCCGTGCGGTAGCCGCCCTGTCCATGCTGCAGCCAATGGGCGACACGGGTCACGGTCGTAATTGATGCATTGAGATCTTCAGCAACATCGCGGTAGGAGGTCCCTTTGGATAGGGCACGAGCTATGGCGTACCGCTCGGCAAACGCGTCCAGCTCTGCTTGCGTGCAGAGGTCGCGCATAAACGCTGCTGCCTCGGCGCGCGACTTCAGCCCCAAGAGGGCGTCGTAGAGAGGGGCGAGGTCGTTCTTTTTGTTTGTTCGTTGCATACCCCTACGTATCGCCACACTTCTTGTACCTACACTGTAGCGCTACGATGGTACATAGTATATATGCACCGCGCCCCTCCGTCAAGTAGTAATCTTTGACTGCTACTTCTCCAATACATCCACGAGTTTTTGTTTGAGGGCGGGGGAGTAGAGCTGGTTGAAGGTGGCAGCTTCTTGTGCGAGGTCGGACGAGAGGACTGATTGCAGACTCTTGCTGCGCTCTGCCTGGAAGTCCTGGATGATATAGGAAGTAGCGAGTGCGCGGAGGTCGCGAGCACCGGTCTGCTCGGCCTGGGTCGAGGTGACGATGAGCCCCACCAGTGTGCCGTCGAGCAGCGTTACTGCTCCGCCCGATGCGCCCTGTTGCGCAACGACAGTGCCACCAGTAGAGAAGAGGTCTATCGTGTTGCCTCCGTAGGTGTACACCTCGCCGACGCGACTGAACGCGCTTGATGCGTACAAGTCCTTGATGACGCTAATCCCGCCGAGGAACCCTGCAGCGTAGCCGGCCACCAATATGTCTGCCTTTTCCGGTGGTGGCGAGATAGACGTGAGTACGAAGGGGAACGAGGTTGGCATCTCGACCGAGCCGCTTACGGTGCCGGTGATGCGCAAGAGGGCATAGTCGTGCTCGCCATTACCAGTCGGAGTGTCGTCGTCCAGCTTCTCTGCGTTCTTGGTAATCCACGATGGCGAGATGAAGAGGAGTTCTGCTATGTATTTGGGCGATGCCGGGCTGCCGGTACGGATGACGCACTGCACAAAGTTCTGCGACGGGTAGTCCTTGAGTAGATAGAACTGGGCTACGTGCGCGTTGGTCAGTATGACTCCGCGCGGATCGATGACGACGCCGGATGCGGATGTGGACTCGAAGGGGCCCGCGTTAGCGGTCGAGCAGAGGATGTTTACGAGTGCTGCACGCACGCGGTCATTAACCGACGGGGCAGTGGTAGGGGCCAGGTTCGTTATGGTGGTTATGACGTCCGGAAGTGGGAGGTCTACTTTTGGAGCTGGCGGAGCAACAATTGGTTTTGTCTCCACCGGCTTTGCTGGGGCTGGCGCGGCAGGCTTCGGTGCTGGAGGAGTGGTCGTTGCTACTGCAAGAGTGGTAGTTGCTATCGGCGCAGTAGTAGTTGCAACGATCTGCTGCGGCACCCCCTCAGCAGGCGCGTGCGCGGCGGGCGCAGAGCCAAAAGTAATAGCAAGGACGATGAGTATTCCAGCAATGAGCGCGAGTATAGTCTGCAATATGGAGAGAAAGGCTGGCACCCCACCATTATACTCCGTACCGAATTTCTGCTAAAGTACACCTGTCGCGGGATTAGTTTAATGGTAGAACTGCAGTTTTCCAAACTGTAGGCAGCGGTTCGATTCCGCTATCCCGCACTCGAGTGAGCGTCGCGCAAAAGCTTGCTTTTTGCATGGCCGAGCGAGAGTGAGGGACAAGCTCGGCTTATCCCGCACCGAATAGTTTAGAGACCACTGAGGAGTGCTGCAATTATCGACGCTGCACCCCTGCGCGCGAACCTCCCTTTAGGATAGCCATTGCCAGAAACCCAGTCTTTAACAGTACCTCTTCGGACGAACAGGGTGTCCTCGATCGCAGCGGTGCTGAGTCCTCCGTAGGTAATAGCTCGCAGAACAACAGTCTTCCACCACTCGTCATCATCGTCAGGTGGCCCACCACCACCCGAGTAGTTATAAAGTTCCTCGATCAATGATTGCCGAATCTGCACATTTACAACCGGAAGGTTAACTACATTGTCTCCCCCCTCGCTCATGCCCAACACCTCGCCACCCATAGCGGCAACATCAACAACAAGCTGCGTAACTCCGAGCGCGACCCAACCGAGGAAGAGTGCCTCCTTTAGCCCCAGTTGAGGTGCACGACGTTCAGCTACAGTACTCATGATCTACTTATGCCACAAAGCAGCCCAAAAAACAAAAAACCACCGGTTGTGCTCGGCGGTTTTTTGTTTTTTCTATCTAAACCCTAAACCCTAGCCACGAGTGGCTAGTTTATTTGACCGCGTCCTTGAGGGCCTTTGCCGCTCGGAACTTTGGCACGCGCATAGACGGGACCTTGATGGTCTCGCCGGTACGTGGGTTACGACCTGTTCGCGCCGGGCGCATCTTGGTCGAGAAGATCCCAAGACCGGCAACCGATACCTCGTCACCGCCCTTCAGGGCCTTGGTGATGGTCTCGATTAGGGTCTCGACGACTTCCTCGGCCTGGACCTTGGTACCACCCAGGGTCTTCTGCACGACATCTGCAAGATCTGCTTTGTTCATAGGCTTTTATTGATAATTACAATCAGTATAGGGTAAGCCGTATTATGCGCAAGGCCCCTTGCACATGAACGGTGGGTATTGTATAACATGTGCCATGGCAACTCCCGAGGCAACAACAAACGATCACTCGGACTATTACGAGGACTTCCTCGTCTGCTCACTGCAGGATGACCCGATAGCCTGCATGGCCAAGCGTTACCCGGCACCCTAGCGGGCGAACTCGATTGCGCGTAGCTCGCGGATCACGTTAACCTTCACTTCTCCTGGGTACTTCATCTCATTTTCGACACGGAGTGCCACGTTCCGAGCTAAGTCGCGTGCGTCGAAGTCGGAGATCTGCTCTGGCTTAACAAAGATGCGTAGCTCGCGGCCTGCCTGGATGGCATAGGCCTTCTCTACGCCAGGGAACGAGGTGGCGATGGTCTCTAGCTCTTGCAACCTCTTGATGTAGTTCTCTACTGAATCGCGGCGGGCGCCTGGGCGACCCCCCGAGATCGCGTCCGCTACCTGCACGATGTACGACTCGATAGTCTCGTATGGGTACTCCTCATGGTGGGCCTGCATTGCCTGGATGACGCGCTTGTCGACACCGAACTTCTCAAGGATGCGGCGGCCTATCTCGACGTGCGTACCCTGTATGGCGTGGTCTACCGCCTTGCCGATGTCATGGAACAGCGCTCCGGCCTTAGCAACCCTTACATCCGCACCAAGCTCGGCTGCCATAACGCCAGCAATGTGTGCCATTTCGACTGAGTGGTAGAGGACGTTCTGCCCATACGAAGTGCGGAAGTGTAGGCGACCAAGGATGGCAATCAATTTAGGGTCGTAGCCGGTCAAGCCCACTTCGTACAGGGCCTCCTCGGCCTTCTGCTTCATTACTCTCGTTATTTCGTTCTTCGATTTCTCCACCACGTCCTCGATCTTTGCTGGTTGGATACGCTGGTCGATAATCAAGGTCTCGAGCGCGATACGCGCCACCTGTCTGCGGATAGGGTCGAAGCAGGAGATAACTATCATGCCTGGTTGCTCGTCGAGGAGTACATCAACACCGGTCGCTCGCTCGAAGGTGCGGATGTTGCGGCCCTCCTTGCCAATGATCTTGCCCTTCACATCATCCGATGGCAAGGGGACGTTGGTCGTAAGAATGTCGGTCTGCACCGCGTTGCCGAGGCGGTGGATGGAGGTAGCGAGGATGTCCTTGGCCTTCTGGTCCAGCATCTCCTTGCCGTTGATCTCGAGCTTCTGAATACGGACCATCATGTCCTCCTCGTGCTTTTCCTCAACTGCGGCCATCAACTTCTTAACTGCTTCGTCCTCGCTCATCTTGGCGACATCCTCGATAGCCTTCTGTCTATCTGCAATCAGCGCGTCCGCCTTGACCTTGATAGCGCGGACCTCCTCGATCTGTGCCTTGATGCGCTCCGCTTCTCTATCGATGTCTCCTTGGCGTTTGTCGAGGAACTGCTCCTTCTCACCGATACGCTTGTCCTTGTCGAGGAGTGCGGCCTCCTTGTCTGCCATGGCCTTCCTAGCGCCGTGGTCTACGGTCTCGGCCTTCTTCTCTGCTTCAGCAATGAGGACCTCGGCCTTCTCTCTCGCGTCGAGCATTATCTGCTTAATGGCGAGCTCGGCAGAGCCTTTCTGCGAGAGGCCTACTAACCAACGCAGGAGATATCCTGCGCCAAGCCCAATGAGGCCGGTCGCGGCGAGGAGGAGTAAAAGGGTAAATGTTGACATACGGGTAGGGCCCGCACTGGTACAACAAAACTACTGTGCTACAGCAGGCGAGGATCGTCGTCCAAAGAGTCGTCTGAAGGGCAGCGCCATAGTCCGAAGTGTCAGTACAAAGTCCAAATTAAAATTCATTAAAGGAACACATATAGTGTATCGCCGAACGCCCGAGTGCGCAATGTGCATGGAAATCCAGTCTGTGGTAGCCTTCCGGCATGACTGACCCCGAGAATCTGGGTGGCCCCTTCAAAACGATTGGACCGGCCAAGCATGCACTAAAGATCGTGGGCCCACTAATGTGGCCCGAACTCAATCTGACACCAAGACAGTGGAAGAAGCTCGCAGCCTCCCTCACCCTCCTCGGCGGCTTCCTCTACCTCACCTTCCGAAATATTTACTAGGCAAGTGATTAGTTGCTTTTTATGCAATTATGTGGTATTATATACTCAATGGCTTTCGAGGCATACGCAGCTGCAGGAGACGACTACGATCCACCACTAACTCCACGAGGTGCGGGCATTCGTGTGCAGCGCGGAAGGAAAGAGTTGAAGCTTAGTGTCCGCGAAGCGAACAAGGTTGGTCCAGTTGTGTGGTATCTGGGCTGGGGCCTTGGCATCGCAGGTGCGGCCGGAGTCTTTGGCGTTGCGTACATGTAACAAACAGAGTATGGGTATCGATCAGGGTGCAGCGCAAGAAGCAGGGAGGAAGCTCTTGGATAGCCCAATGCGCTATGTGACGGGGCTGAGGAAGTTCAGTGAGAAGAACAAGCTACGCTTCGGTGCATCACTCTTCATCATCTTCGCTTTCATGCTCATCGCACTCGAGGCGGGCAGCTAGCCAAACGGCTCTTGTAGGTTTCGTTGCTCTATCCAACCATAAAGAATGCGACGGTGCTCATCCCGAGCATTACTATCGTGCCGCCTATTTTTATAGAGGCTCGTCGTACATTTGTGACCTCGCCAAATACAGTACGCATTGTGCCCTTCTCTATTGCGCTTGCAGTGTCACCCTCTCTTAGGTCCTCACCGTTTACTGGCAACCAGTCGGGTTTTTCTGGTGACAATCTCTTCTCGTTGCGGAACAATTCATGACTCATATTTTTTGTTTTAGGACAGTACTAATTGACTGTCGGATAGAATCATATATAATTTAGAGTGAGTGGCAAATACCACCACTTCAGCCATATGTATAGGGAAGTACTTGAGGAAATAGGCCTATCGCCGAACGAGGCCAAGATCTACGAGGCTCTGTTGGAGCGGGGCGTCTCGTCAGTGCCCGCCCTGGCACTCAAGACTGGAGTCGACAAGCGGAACATCTACGACATCATCCCTAAGATGCTAAAGAAGGGGATCATCTACCAGATAGTCGACCCCAAAGAGCGCCTCTACGCCGCGCTCGAGCCTGCGAAGTTGAAGGAGCTACTGAGGGAGAAGGAGTCTCGGCTCGACGACATACTGCCTGCGCTCAACAAAAAGTTCCGCAAGAGCACAACAGGGGAGTCGGTATCTATATATAAGGGCAAGGAAGGGTTCAAGAACTATTTGCGCGATGTGCTGAAGGCAGGTAAGGACGTGTACTTTGTGGGCGCCAAGGGAGGCTGGTTCGATCCTGAGTTAGAGACGTTCATCAAGCACTTCCTCCGAGAGGCGAAGAAGAAAGGGATTAAGTACCACCACCTCTTTGACCACGAGATGGGCAGGCAGGCACCAGAGGTGGTAGCTAAGCTCGGCAAGCCGCACAAGTTCCTGCCCAAAGAGTACTCAACAACAGGGGCGATCGACATCTTTGGCGACCACGTAGTCACCTTTTCTGGCCTGACACTAAAAAGCGTTACGGAGGACGTGACGTTGGTGGTTATCAAGAACAAGGAGCTCGCCGACTGCTACCGCACTTGGTTCCAGTTCATGTGGGACCACTGCCCAGAGACAAAAGGTTAGCCCCAAGGGGCGGGATCACTACTTAGACTTGTAGATCTCGTCGATGATGCCGTACTTCTTGGCTTCCTCTGATGTCATCCAATAGTCGCGCTCAGCGTCGGAGGTGACTTGGGCCAGCGTCTTCCCAGTATTCTTGGACAGTATCTTGTTTAGTACCTCTTTAGTGCGGAGTATGTGCTTGGCGGCGATCTCGATATCCGTTGCCTGTCCCTCGACACCACCCATAACCTGGTGGATCATCACTTCGGAGTTTGGGAGTGCGAAGCGCTTGCCCTTCTTGCCCGCGCTGAGGATGACGGCTGCAGCCGAGGCTGCGATACCGACGGTTACCGTCGCGATGTCCGGCTTTACATAGTTCATGGTGTCGAGGATCGCGAGTCCTGCACTCACGGACCCTCCCGGAGAGTTTATGTACAAGTAGATGTCCTTCTTTGGATCGTCAGACTCGAGGAAGAGGAGTTGGGCGATAACTAGGTTCGCCACATCATCATGGATAGGCCCGCCAAGGAAGATAATGCGCTCCTTGAGGAGCCGTGAGTAAATGTCGTATGCGCGCTCGCCCATGTTCGACTTCTCGATAACCATGGGGACGAGCATGTTGGATCGGTGTTGTTGTGCTGTCATGATAGGGGCATTATACCTTTTTAACTTTTTCCGCCAAGCGAGCCCCATCGCTCGGCAGCGTACTGTCGACGTAGCGGAAGATCGCCTTGATGGTCTCTGCTATCTTCTTGTCCTCGATGATCATGGCCCACGGGTTTTCCTCCGCAAAGGACATGATCGCAGTCTTGTTGTCGTAGGCAGCGAGCTCGATATCGAAGTTGAACGCGGGCGGGAGGAACTTGGTGACACGTAGCTGTTCCTTATCGTGCGTACTCAGCTCTCGTGACTCGGGACTGTCGACGGCGAGTGCCAGCCACTTGATGCCGTGCAGCGGGCGCTTCTCCAAGACATAGTCGATCCAATCCATGCCCATAAGGTTGTAGACCGCGTGGATGCCAGTAAATCCGTACACCACCTTCTCCTCGTTCTTACGTATCAGATCTTCGTACACCTGCTTGATGCCCTCCGGACCATCGAAGAACTGGAGGTTCGGCCGGTACCCTCCCTCCTGGCTCCGCATACTTACGAGCGCGGGCACATACTCCGCGACCTTCTTTACATTTTTGTCTTGTTGCTCCCGTGCTCGCTCGAGGTAGGTAACGAGCATATGCGGCTCAATGGATTGGAAATACAACACACCATTCTTTTCCGACGAGGAGACTAATCCCTTATCAACAAGTGATTTTAGGAGGCCATAGAGTGTAGTGCGGTTTATACGTAGACGCCGCGCCACCTCGGTCACCCGGAGTCCAGTCTCGTGCGCGAGGAGGAAGAGGAACGCCTTGGTCTCCCCACTACTAAGCCCCGCCCCAAGGAGGGCACTACTCAGGCCATCTACGATTTTCTTGTCCATATGCTTTTGTTGTCGGGTTACCTCAACAATATATATGCTAATTGACTTTTGTCAATCAAAACATTAGTATTTCTGTTAATAATTTATTTTCAATATGAGTACTAAAACAATCGTAGGTCTCTTGCTCCTAGGCGTTGTGATTATTGGAGGCGTTTACGTCTTTTCAGCAGAACCAAAGCATGAGGGGCCAATCAAGGTGGGATTTATCGGCCCTCTCACTGGTGATGTGTCATCAATCGGTACAGTGGCGCGAGCGGCTGTCGAGGTGGCGGTGGACGAGATCAATGCGGCTGGCGGCATCGACGGCAACCAGCTCGAGATAATCTACGAGGATGGCAAGTGTGACGCTGCCGCGGCCAATAGTGCCGCTAACAAGCTCATTAACATCGACAAGGTGACCGCGATTATTGGAGGCGCATGTTCCGGCGAGACACTCTCATTCGTGCAGCAGGCGATGGAAAAGAAGGTCGTCACTATTTCCTACTGCTCGTCGGTACCGACGCTAAGCGGTGTGGGCAAGTACTTCTTCCGTGACTATCCATCTGATGCGTACCAGGGCGTGTTTATGGCGGACTACGCTTATAACAAGCTTGGCGCGCGCAATGTGTCTATCCTCTATCACATCAATGACGCGCACACTTCACTGAAGGACGTGTTCACAAAGCGATTTACTGAATTAGGAGGAAGGATAGATATCGTGGAGGGTACGCCACAGGAGGCGCGTGACTACCGCACCCAGCTCACCAAGATGGGCAAGGCAGCTTTCATCTACATGCCGACGTATGCTGATGGAGCGACCGTAGCGTTGACTCAGGCTCACGAGCTTGGCATCAAGGCAACTATATTTAGTAACGACGCGTGGGGCGACCCAAAGATGCAGGAGGCGGTCGCCGGGCTCGACCGCTACGCATACTCGGAGGCTAAGACTCCTGAGTTTCCGAATGAGTTTGTGACAAAGGTGCAAGAAAAAGCCGGTACCGACTCAGTCCCT
The DNA here is from genome assembly GCA_964357395.1 of uncultured Candidatus Saccharibacteria bacterium. GTDB lineage: Bacteria > Patescibacteriota > Minisyncoccia > Phycocordibacterales > Phycocordibacteraceae > Phycocordibacter. The sequence goes on from CAYHLC010000003.1 coordinate 47,156, forward strand.
GCGTGTGCGCCACAGGCCTATGATGCTACTCATATCCTCGCCGGAGCACTTAGGAATGCTGGCACTAACCCAGACAAGGTCGCAGATGCACTACGTGTCACGAGATACGACGGCGTATCAGGCCACATCGAGTTCGATGAAAATGGTGACCTCAAGGGTGCTGCATATGTAGTCAAAATGATACAAAACGGCACTGCGACTGAGGTTAAATAAACTATTTAGTCAGCACATCGAGGCGCTTGGCCTCCTCCCACGCGAGTGCGAAGATCTGTTTCATTGCCTGCGCAATCTCGGCGCTCTCGATAATGATGCCGAGCTTATCCTTCCACGAGGCGATCATCACTTTGTTGTCGTAGATCTCAATATCGGGTGTGATGTCGAACTTGTCTTGCGGCACGACCGCAGCGATGCGCGCCTCGTCCTTGTTGTGCGTCATACGCTCGCGGGTCATGGGCGTATCAGCCACGATGCCGCGTGCCACAATTCCTTTTTTAGCGCGACGTTCGTAGTAGGAGGGGAAGTAGCTGCCTAGCGCGGCGTGCATCTCTTCGTACCTAGCGTACGCAACTATCTCTTCAGTCGAAGTGAGTGTGTCCTCGTACACCTCCTTCAATCCCTCGATACCCTCATAAAACTTTACAGTCGGGCGACTCTCCACTTTGTGTATAGACGTGAGCTGCGGAACAAAGGTCTTCGCTTTTTGCATACTCTCCTCCAGTGCTCGCATCTTGTTGCTTAGAAGTTGGTGTAGCCTCTCAGGTGACTCGGCTACGTACTCTTGCTTCGGCTCCTTGCCAGAGATACGGACCAGTCCGTCGCTCGAGAGGCGGTCCAGAATGTCGTACCCCGTAGTGCGATTGATGCCGGCGCGTCTCGAGATCTGCGCGACGGTGCCGCGCCCTATTTCTAGTATCGCCATATACACTCCGGCCTCGTTCTTTGAGAGCCCAAAAGAGGTGAGGGTAGCGAGCGTGGCCTCGTCGTTCTTTGACATATCGACAGCTTAATCTATAGTCATAATTGTGTCAAGTCAATCCCACAAAATCTTTAAATCCTAAAAATAGGTCTTAAAATAAAGCTATAAACATAGCTATTCTGACAACACTACTTGACAATACTGTTAATATCGGCTACACTGTCCGTATTGTTATCAAGTTTACATAGAGTATGAACACACAAACAGTAGTTGGAGTAGTCGTAGTGCTCGTCGCCGTCGTCGGTGGGTATCTACTTTTCTCAAGGCCTGCTCTGCCTGAGGGGCCAGTTAAGATTGGCGTCATTGCCCCACTTACGGGAGACGCTGCCTCATACGGTGAGTCGCTACGCGACGTGATGCTGCTCGCAGCAGAGGAGATCAACGCCGCAGGTGGCATCGAGGGCAGGCAGGTGCAGCTCGTCATTGAGGACGGCAAGTGCAACGGCAAGGATGCTGCAAGCGCCGCGCAGAAGTTGGTTAGTGTTGATAGTGTCGAGGTGGTCATTGGCGGCTTCTGCTCCAGCGAGTCGCTCGCGGCCGAGCCAGTTACTACGGCATCCAAGGTGGCACTCTTCTCTGCCGCATCATCGAATCCGGGACTCACCAATGTCTCGCCGTACTTTGCTCGTAACTATCCATCGGACTCGTCGCAGGGCACCTTCCTTGCTGATATCGCGAGCGATCGTGGGTACAAGAAGGTGGCAGTTATCCAAGAGCAGACAGACTACGCTGCGGGCGTGTTTGGTGCATTCAGCACCGAACTAACTGCAAAGGGTGGAGTAGTAGTCAAAGAGGAGTTCCCATCCAAGCACACAGACTTTAGATCACTCATAGCAAAGCTGAAGGCAGAGAAGCCTGACGCGCTCTTCATCATTGCGCAGACGCAGGCCGCAGAGAAGCTCTTGTTCGCGCAGCTGCAGCAGCAGGCATGGAATACCCCGCTCCTCATCAATGACGTTATCGCCGGGGACAAGGAGATGCTCGCCGAGTACGCGCCGTTCCTCGAGGGTGCCCTGACCGCCGAGTTTACTGTCGACCCAACAAACACCAAGTATCAGAAGTTCCTCGCAGCTTTTGTAGCGAAGTACAGCAAGGAGCCAACACTGCTTGCCTACGCACAGACCGAGTATGACGCAGTCTATCTAGTGGCGGACGCTATCCGCGAGGTTGGGTACGATGGCACCAAGATCGCTGCATGGCTCCGTACTGTTAAGGACTGGGATGGCGCGGTAGGCAAGGTGACGATAGGTGCTAACGGCGACCCGGTTGCCGGCCACCGACCGGAGGTGATTCGTGGTGGCGTTGCTGCCCCTTATAGCAGGTAGTCAGTGCCTGTATACTCAAGCCATGAAGTGGGACTTGGGTAAGATATATGCATTCAAGTTTTTTGACGACCTGGTACTTGTATACCCGTTCTACATACTTCTCTTTGTTGAGAGTGGGCTTTCTGCAACTGAGGTTTCCTCTCTGCTCATTGCCTGGTCAGTAGTAACGTTCGTACTTGAGATCCCGTCGGGTGTGTTGGCCGATCGAGTCCCGCGCAAGTATGTACTTATCGCTGGCCAACTTGCACGCGCCCTGAGCTTTGGTATCTGGATCTTTTGGCCGACATTTACCGGATTCCTGATCGGCGTTGTTCTTTGGGGGGTTAAGAGTGCCTGTACTTCAGGGACATTCCAGGCGCTCGTCTACGATCTCTTGAAGTCGGATAATGAGGAGGCATCATATGCGAAGGTGATTGGTCGTGCTCGTACTGCTTCCTACATCGGAGTGCTTGTTGCTGCTGGGCTTGCGTCGGTCGCCATCGCATACGGGTACACCTTTGTGCTGGTTGCAAGCGCAGCCGCAGTCGCACTCTCGGCACTCTCGATCGCTCTTGTGTCCGCAGCCCCTGCGTTTCAGTCAACACATGAAAAGGATTATGTATCAATCGCGACGGCGGGCTTCTGCTTTCTCTATACTCGCCAGGCGCTTCTGCTCCTCATACTTTTTATGGCTCTGTTTCATGCGCAGTATTTGGGGATCGAAGAGTTTTTCCCGATACTGATGACGCTCGATGGTGCCACAAAGTCCACTATTGCACTCATGGGCATTGCGTTTGGTGTTGCACAGGCTCTGGCAAGTTTGCTGGCGCACCGGTTTGAGCGTTTCGCTACCTTCGGGATCGGACTGTTCATGGTGCTCGAGGGAGCGTTTTATGTGGGGGCGTACTATCTCGCTGGCATACCAAGCTTCGCTGCGCTGGTTATTGCGTCTGCGATGCACACCATCTTCTTTACGCTCTACGATGCTCGCGTGCAGCACACGCTCGATTCCGGGACGAGAGCGACCGTCTCATCTGTACAGGGTCTCCTGACCGAAGGGTCAGCCGTACTCTTTTATATAGTGTTCGGGCTTGGAGCAGGGGCACTGGGGTACAGCGAGGCTTTCTTTTGGTTCAGCCTTTGGGTTTTTGGGTTAGGGTTCCTGTACCTGGCCTCGCAGATGTTCTGGCGGAAAGAAGTCTCGTATACTAAGTAGGTGTTCGACATAGTTCCGCAGCTCATAGCAAACTCGGTGATCGCGGGGTCTATCTACGCCCTGGTGGCGATGAGCTTCTCCCTCATCTATGGCGCGACCAAGTTCTTCAACCTCGCGCACGGCGTACTCGCTGCTATCGGCGGCTACACCGTCTTCTATTTGGGGCGTAAGCTCGGCCTCCCGCTCGAGGTGGTGCTGCCTGCCGGTATCATCCTTGCCGCATTCGTCGGCTGGGCGCTCGAGTACTTCCTCTACCGGCCACTACGTGCGCGCAAGGCATCATCGATGGTGCTCCTTGTTGCGTCGCTCGGCGCCTTTACTGCTATCCAGGCGGTCATCGCTATACTCTTTACCTCACAATTCCAGACGCTCGGCGCGCTCATCCCGAACTCGGGCGTGGTGCACATCGGCGAGGCAGTAATGACCGAGGTGCAGGTAGTCATACTCGCGCTGTCGGTCGCGATACTCGTGGGGCTCATGCTCGCACTCAAGTTCACCAAGTTTGGCCGCGCGGTCCGCGCAGTCTCTGATGACGAGGAGGTAGCCAAGATCGTAGGCATCAACACCAGTCGGATAGTCGGGTGGGTATTCGTTGTCGGCTCGGCTATTGCTGGCGCTGCAGGCATCCTTGTTGGGTTCGATACCGGTCTCGAGCCAACCATGGGCCTCGCGCTACTCCTGAAGGGCGTTATCGCCGCTATCGTTGGCGGCGTCGGCTCTATCTCAGGCGCATTCCTCGGCGCATTCCTCCTCGGCTTTGCAGAGAACTTTGGTATCTGGCACATCAGCGGCGAGTGGAAGGACGCCATCGCCTTCGGCATACTCATCCTCTTCCTCCTCTTCCGCCCGCAAGGGATATTGGGCAGAAAGTAGAAGTGGCTTGACGGCCGGAGGAGGGTCGATTATAATGGGATTAGTATGGCACAAAAAATCATCAAGGTAGGCACTTCGGCCGCGGTTACTCTCTCTAAGAGTGCGCTCCAGAAGCTCGGCTACAAAATAGGCGATTATGTCGAGATTACCGTCGATGCGGGGAAGCGCGCGTTTGTTGGTCGCGCAGCGAGCGTCGTCGAGAACGATACAGTCGACTGGGCCCGCGGGTTTATGAAAAAGTACGACAAGGCACTCAAGGCGCTCGCGAAGTAGCATGCGTTACCTGGCAGCAGAGGAAATACTAGTGCTCCACGCGCTCGTCATAGACGAGTACGGCGGGTCGCATGGTGTGCGTGAGACAGAGCTCTTGAAGTCTGCAGCTCACAAACCCCAAACAGCTTTTGGAGGGAAGGATCTGTACCCGGCTCTGTGGGACAAAGCGGCTGTTCTGTGCGAGGCGCTCGTAAACTATCACGTGTTTGTAGATGGCAACAAGCGTACCGCACTCATCGCAGCGGCCCGGTTCCTATTTTTGAATGGGTATGAGCTCACCGCAACTAATCTGCAGGCAGAGAGAGCTATCTACGACGTGGCAGAAAAAAAGGTAAACGCACCCAAGCTCGCTGCGTGGTTTAAGAAACATGCACGTAAGGTAAAATAGGGCTGTGGAATACTTGGTTCACCTCGGCGTTCTGTTTTCGATCTTTGCGATACTCGCACTCTCGTTGCAGCTAGTGGTGGGGTATACGGGACTACTATCCGTCACGCACGCCGCCTTCTACGGCATCGGTGCATATACTGCGGCGCTCCTGATCACCAACCACGGAGTCAATTTCTTCGTTGCTATTGTTGCTGCCGTACTGCTAACTGCCTTCTGCTCACTTCTTATAGGCCTGGTGCTTTCGAAGTTCCGTGGCGACTACTACGCCCTCGGCTCGCTCGGGTTTAACGTCATCGTCTTCAGCATCTTCCTTAATTGGCAGTCGCTCACCCGCGGCCCACTCGGCATTCCGGGTATCGATAGGCCGGACATACTCGGCTTCCAGTTTTCAGAGAACATCGTGTTTCTCGCACTAGCACTCGTGTTCCTCGTACTCTGCTACGGACTATCCAAGTGGGTTACCGACTCATCGTTCGGCCGCGTACTGAAGGCGATACGTGAGGACGAGGAGGCCGTCTCGGTGTTCGGATACCACACGCTCCTCTTTAAGCTCGCCATCTTCGTCTTCTCCGCCGGCATTGCCGCTATCGCGGGTGCGCTGTACGCCTCGTACATCACCTTTATCGACCCATCCTCGTTCACCATCAACGAGTCTATCTTTATGCTCGCCATCATTATCCTCGGGGGCCTGGGCTCCCTCCGCGGCGCAGTCATCGGCGCCTTGGTGCTCATCCTCCTCCCCGAGGCACTCCGCTTTGTTGGCTTCCCATCAGACATCGCAGCCCAGATGCGCCAAGTAATTTATGGTCTTATCCTCGTCGGCCTTATGCTGTACCGCCCGCAAGGCTTAGTAGGTGAGTACAAACTCTAATCGTCTTTGACGATCAGGGTAGAGGACTTCCACACCATCTCGAACTGGGCACGGAGGAAGTCGGTGAAGTCGCGACTACGGATCACAAACCCATACGCCTCGCGCTTGGATGAGATGAACGCGGCAGTGTTACCTGCCAACCAGTAGCCCATGGGGAGTGTACCCAGCTCCTTTGGAGCCATACGCACCTCGCGTATCGAGTCTGGCCCATCGAGGCGATTATACTTCTTGTTCAACTCATCCAGCTTGTCAGTGTAGGCCCATATGCCTCGGGCCTGCACCTTGTTCCGCACGCGTTTCTCATTAATCTCGTTCATCTCCTCGCTCCCCAAGAGTCCAACGACATCCTCGATAGACCAAAAAACGATACTTTCGCTCTCTCCCGAGTACACAATCTGGTTCAGTGCCTGACGCACGCCCTCTTTGCCTGAGTAGAACTTGAACTTGGGGTCAATGGACTCGACGTTGGTCATGAGAGATGGCAGCGCTGCTGCAACCTTGGCACGTTCCTCCGCCAGTGCAGCAACCTTATCGTCCAAGAGGCGAGTTATCTGCTGTGGATCGTCCACTTGGTACAGGTTCTTCGCCTCATGGAACTGCTCTATTACTAGACCCTTGTTTATCAGGGCCTTCAGGTAGTCATAGGTAGTAGGGCGGTTGATGCCCAGGCGCTCGGCCAACTGCTTGGCGGACGAGGCCCCATGCTCAAGAAGAGAGGTATACACCGCCAAGTGGTTGTCATTAAGGCCCAGTTCCGCGAAGGCTTTCTGAAGCATGGCTCTAAGTATAGCTCATAAGTTGTCGAAGTATCGACGATAGAATGACAATACAATGATACAGGTGTAAAGTCAAGCATATGAAAAGCACATATGTACTTGGCGCCCTAGGCCTACTTCTGGTTGTAGGAGCCTTGCTTATAGGAGATAAGGTGGGGACCGTAGCTGGAGTGGCTACAGGCGAGCCGATTAAGGTTGGAGTCTCGACCATCCTCACTGGCGACTTTGCCGCACTCGGCGAGAACATAGTTAACACTGCAGAGCTTGCAGTCGATGAGGTGAACGCAAATGGTGGTATCAATGGCCGCCCGCTCGAGCTCTACGTGCAGGACGCGGGCCTCGATAGCAAGACAGGGCTCTCGGCCGCGCAGAAGTTGGTGAACGTGGACGGCGTCCACTACATCATTGGCGGCACGTCGAGCAACGGCACACTTGCAGCTGCACCACTCGTCAACGAGAAGAAAGTGATCTACATGACCCCCGTTACTGGCGGCAAGAATGTTGATGAGGCAGGTGAGTATGTGTTCCGTGTAGCGAACGGCGACATGCTCGCTGGTCGCGACCTAGCAAACGCAGCAATGGAACTAGGATTCAAGAAGGTGGCACTCGTGACTGAGGTAACTGAATACACGATCGATATACAAAAGAGCTTCGCGGCTACCTACAAGGGAGAGTTGGCAGTCAACGAGGAGTTCCAGCCTGGCACTACCGACTTCCGCGCACTCGTTGCAAAGACTAAGGCGGCCACACCCGACGTTATTGTTGTTCTGTCGCAAACAGGAATCGCAGGCGCGCACTTTATCAAGCAGTCTCAGGATGCTGGTCTCGGCGTTCCAGTCTTTACCGACTTTACCTTTGTTGCGAACACCGCAGCGCGCGACATTGTAGGCTCGTTTGAGGGAGTGTACTTTACTGACCCTGCGTTCGCTGCTGACGGCGCCGCAACCAAAGAAATGTTTGCGCGCTACGAGGAGCGCTTTGGTAGCCAGCCGTTTATTGGCTTCCACGCTGCATCGACCTATGACTCAGTCATGATGCTCGCGGATGCGCTCCGTGAGGTCGGCGACGATAGCGAGGCGGTACACGACTGGCTGCTAGGCGTGGAGGATCGCAAAGGGCTTATGGGCACCTTCTCTCTCGATGCGAATGGAAACTCTGATCTCGGCTTTATCTTCAAGCAGGTCAGAGACGGAAAGTTTGTTACAGTGGAGTAGTGAACAGCGCACTCGAGACCAAGGGATTAGTTAAGACGTTCGGTGGGGTGCACGCTGTCGACCATCTATCGATACAGATTAAGAAGGGAGACATCACCGGCATCATCGGACCGAACGGCAGCGGCAAGACGACACTGACCAACGTACTTACAGGCGTGTTGCAGACAGATGGCGGAGCAATAGTTGTTGGTGGCGAGGCGGAGCGTGGACGATTGCGGAGCTACCAAGTCCGCGATCTAGGAATCACTCGCACATTCCAAAACGTAAGGCTCTTCGAGCAGGTGCCAGTCATTGATAACGTCCTGGTCGCGCTCACCAAGCGCACCGTCCTAGGCTCCTTGTTCCAAACCCACACCAAGTTCCACGAGGAGCGTGCGAAGGAGGTGCTGGAGCGAGTCGGATTGTGGGACAAAAGAAATGCGTTAGCAAAGGAGTTGTCGTACGGGCAGCGGAAGTTGTTGGAGATCGCACGCGCGCTCGCAACGGATGCGGATATCATACTGTTCGACGAACCGTTCGCTGGGCTATTCCCAGAGATGGTTAAGACGGTGAGTGGGATACTCAAGGAATTACGCGCAGGCGATAAGACAGTGATACTCATCGAGCACGATATGGCGCTCATACGCGAGCTCTGCGATCGAGTCATTGTGCTGGAGGCCGGCAAGCTCCTTGCCGAGGGCAAGCCGGAAGAAGTGCTGAAAGATCCAAAGGTTATCGAAGCCTACCTCGGCGCCTAGACACCGTCGACCCGCGTGGTACTTTGTGGGCATGAATAAACTCTGGTGGACAGTTGGTGCCGTCGTCGTTATCGGACTCGCGTGGTGGGGCTACTCGGCAACGCAAACAATACCAGCAGAGACTGGACCCATTAAGATTGGGCTGATCTCGCCGATGACTGGCGAGGCAGCAACATTTGGTGACGCGTGGGCGGGAGGCGCAGAGCTCGCGGTTAAGGAGATAAACGCAGCGGGTGGCATCGACGGACGCCAGCTCGAGCTGGTGACCGAAGACGACCGCTGTGTTGCGCAGACCGGGCCATCTATCTTTAGCAAACTTATTGATATCGATAAGGTGGTGGCGATTGTTGGTCCACTCTGTTCTACATCGGCTGGCGCAGGTCTTCCGATTGCTGAAGAGGGTAGGATTCCAACCATCATTGGAGCGTCTGCTCCATCCTTGACGCACGATCGAGCTTTTGTGTTCCGCAACTATCCATCAGACTCTTCGCAGGCAATCTATGCTGCGCACTATCTCAATGAGACGCTAGGCAAGAAGTCCGTTGCAGTCGTGTACGTCAATAACGATTGGGGTATCGAACTCAATCGAGTGTTTGTTGATGAGTTTAAAAAGCTCGGTGGTGAGATTCTGGTTGATGAGGGGACTCCTCAAGATGTAACCGATATGCGAACAGTGATAGCCAAGGTTCGGGGCTCTGTGCCGGATGCGGTGTATCTCGCGCTCTACCCACAAGGCGGAGTTGTTGCACTGAAAGCCATACGCCAGGTTGATCTGAATGTCCCGCTCATCGGAACTGATCTCTTTAGCACTGGCGAGATCTTTGATGTTGCTGATGCGGAGGGAGTACTCTTTACCATCCCGAACACGAATGCACGTGACGAGTTTGTCGGTCGAGTTAAGAGCGAGACAGGTAGAGAGGGTAACGAGGTGTCGGGCTTTGCGTATGATGCGGTCAGGATCCTTGCTGCGGCATTTGCCGAGGTAGGTACTGAGGCAGAAGCAGTGAGGGCATACCTAGAGGACCTGAACTTTACTGACTCGGTAGCACTCCCATCTGTCACATTTGACGCTGAGGGCGACCTTGAGTCCGACGCTTCGTGGACAATGCGGGTAGTCAAGGACGGTGCTCCGGTTGACGTACAATAGGTACGTGACTACTGAAACACTGCTGGAACTGAAGGACGTATGGGTGCAATACGGTGGGGTGCACGCGCTCACCAGCGTTGATATCAAGCTCGACGAGGGCGAGGTGGTGGCGCTTATGGGACCGAACGGAGCGGGCAAGTCGACAGTACTGAAGGCAATATTTGGATTGGCGCCCGTGCACTCGGGCACAACCTTGTGGCAAGGACAGGCATACACGCCGGTCAGCCACGAGGTGGTGGCGCGCGGAGTCAGCTTCGTCCCGCAAGGCCGACGCGTGTTTACAGATTTAACAGTGGAGGAGAACCTGGAGGTCGGCGGCTACACCAATACGAACGTAGCGCTCACCAAGGAGCGCATCAAAGATTTGTTCGACTTGTTCCCGGCGCTCAAAGCTAAGAGGCGAGCGAAGAGCGGTACGCTATCCGGCGGACAGCAGCAGATGCTCGCGATCGCGCGCGGGATGATGACTGATCCAAAAGTACTACTCCTCGACGAGCCTTCCTTGGGTCTCGCACCAAAGGTGGTCAAGGAGGTGTTCGAGTTTATCAAGGAGATAAATGAGAAGCTGAAGATCGCCGTCATGGTGGTGGAGCACAACATCAAGTCCCTACTCGATATTGCAAGCAGAGGCTACATATTAGACAAAGGCAGGGTGGTCGTCAGTGGCTCCCCGCACGAGCTCATCTCCAAAGGCACGCTGGAAAAGGTATTCACCGGCCAGACACTCCATGGCTAACTATCATATCGGGGGACTGTCAGGAACGGGGAAGACGACTTTGTGCAAGGAGTTTGAGCGGCGTGGATACTGCGCTATCGAGGCTGATGAGCACTTGGCAGCGTTCATAGATCCAGCTACTGGAGAGGAAACAACTGATAAGTCGACACTTAACTGGATGTGGGTCAAAAGTAAGGTTGAAGAGCTACTTGGTGGCGCGTCAGACCAGCCTACATTTGTGTGTGGCGGGTCGATGAACCAGCTCGATTTCAAGCACCATTTCAAAAAGATGTTTACGCTGTACCTCGATGATGAGACACTGCGCCACAGGATCATGACGCGTACCAACAATGATGCGGGCAAGGACCCAGCGGGACTTGCGCTACAACTCGAGTGGAACAAGGGCACGTTCGAGTACGCCAAGGAGAAGGGCACCATCCTCATCGACGCGTCTCAGCCGATTGGAGCTGTAGCTGATGAAATCCTAAAGCACGCCGAGGAGTAGTCTTTCAGAAACTATTTAGCATCCACGAACTTGCCATCGACAAACTGGTGGAGCACGACCTGCGCGCTGCGCGTGCCAGCAGCGTTGAAGGATACATCGGCCGAGGCGCCTGCGATGGAGTAGTCATCATTTAGCTCCGCCACCCACTCTGACTTATCGATACTCGCAAGGTCGGCAATGATAGCAACTGCATCATACGCATAGTCGGCAGTGAGGAATGGGTCAGCGTTGAACTTCGCCTTGAACCTACTCACGAAGTCGCCAGTCATGGTGTTTGGAAGCGTAGTCGAGATGCAGTCATCGAAGATCTCTGCGCCCACCTCGTCGATGTACTGCTGGATAGAGAACTCGAGATTACCATCGCAAATCACTTGGACGCTTCCTGATGCGTCGAGGCGCTGCAGCTCCTTCAGATACTTAACCCCATCCTCCAAGGGGAGGAAGACGGTTGCAGCGTCGGGCTTTGCCGCCACAAGCTTCGCGACCTCGGTACGGAAGTCGGAGTCGGGTGCGAGCGCGACAGTGATAGTCTCCGCCTTGTCACCGACACCCTTCACAAAGTCATCGTGCCACTTCTGCCACAGCGACCCGCCGGCGCCATACACAACTGCTATCTTTTTGTATCGCTTCGCAGCCTCCTCGCCAAGCTTTGGTGCGATGAGGTCGCTCGCAGGCATGAGCTGGAACACGGTGTCGCTTTCGTGGAACAACGACTCGCCGAGCGTGAGCATCAGCATCTGATCTTTAGCAACAACCGGGCGCAGTACCTCGATGACAGGTGCGCTAACGGTCACCACTGCGTCGACATTGTCTACACTCTTTAGCTTTTGATACGCGGTGAGTCCTGTCTTGGCCTCGTACTTGTCATCCTCGAATATCAGCCGCACCTCTTGCCCTTCGCCGAGCAAGTCCTCGGCAGCAAGCTGCATGGCGTTCCTCTCTGACTCACCAAGGAAGGCGTACTGCCCCGAGAGTGGAGCGATAACGCCAATAGTAATAGGCCCAGCCGTAGCAGGGGAGTTAGTAAGTGCGTACACGCCGAGTGCGAGAGCCGCGAGGAGCGCCGCACCTATTGTTAGGTTCTTCATCTCACAACTGTACGCGCGCAGGCCACAACGAGCACCAAATTCCACCCATCGCCACCCCGCCGCTACACTGAGCCACACCCTCCGGATACAATGTCGCAAAACGCGACATTGTATCCGCTCTAGCGTATTGTTAGGGGTATGGCGATAAGGGGCTGCCAGGCAGAGGTATGAAAGATGTAACCAAGCGAGCGCGGGTATTGGGGCTCTCGGAGCTCGAGTCGGCACTCATCGACACACTGACTACCGAGCCGGTGGGCATTGCGCGATTGGCACGCGCACTCGGCCGGACGCACACCTCGCTCTATCGACCCTTGCAGGCACTGAAGCGCCGAGGGCTTGCGGAGGACAAGCTCTACTCGAACGGCACAAGGTGGTGGAAGGTGCCACAGGAGTCACTCGTCGCATCGCTCGGCTCGGTACTATTCAGCGGCATCGCATCAAACGCAGCAAATGCGGGAGGTAAGGCGCTGCACCCCGAGTTCTTCCTCCACAGCGGTCGCGACGCGCTCGTTAAGATCTATTTTGATATTGCAGAGCAGAAGAACATTCGATTTGCTGGAATCCAGCCTAACAAGTCGATCGCTGCGGTGCTGGATGCGGTAACCCCAGAGGAGATACTCCACGTAAACACCAAGATAAGAGAAAACGGGATTATTGTTGAGGCGATACTGCAGGAAGATGTTGTTGCGTTTTATGCAGCGGAATTAAAGCGCCGTCGCTGGCCCGCAGATAAGATACTCAGCTCGTTCGGTGGTCGAGCTGCAGACACAACGTATGTGCCGAAGGAGTACATCAACTTCAGTTCCGAGATCCTCTTCCTCCCCAAGGTCGCTTACATACTGGACTGGGCCAACCTAACAGGTATCGAAATGCGTAGCGTAGAGGCGGTGGGCCTTATCCGCGACCTCTTTGCCCTCGCAAAAACGTTTGGCGCTAAGGTCGACCAAAACAAACTCATTCGGGAACGCCTCGCTACTTAATCTCCTCCCACAGGTTCTTAAACAATTTGCGCATGTTGTCGGCATACACAGCGTCGTGAAGTTCAATGAGGTAGTGGGGCTTCTGCTTCGACATGATCATAATCGAGTAGTCGCCCACGATCCATTGTGTTTCGGTAAAGTCGAATCCCTTTTTCCAAAACTTAATACTCCGGTTCGCGTACTGGTCTGCGGTCATCTTGGTCTCTATCTCCGAGTCGTTGGACAGCAGGTACAGCTTCGTTTCTGGATAGGACTTCCAATACCACTGTATCCATTTGCCAAACACTGCATGCTCAATGAGCGAGTGGTCCTGAAACCCATACCAGTCGGGATTGCCCCCCTTCTCTGACTCGCGCCATACATGCACACGCTCGTAGAGGAACTCCTCTACTTTGGCCTCATGCTCGACAAAGCGGATCTTAGGAATAGCATACGTCTTCGATTGCGGCAGTGACTCCAAGCCCTTAGCTATCTCCTGCAAGGCCAGCTCTTTGTTGATAAGTGCTTGCCGCTCCTTCCGTGCGACCTTAACTAACTCCTTGGGTGGGGTAGGGTAGTAGTAAGTCACGCCCTTAAGGGTGTCCTCTTGCACAAAGCCCTTGCTGAGGAGCTCTTTGCATACCGCGTATACGGTAGTCCTGTTCATGCCCGTTTCCGCACTAAGGCGGACGGGCGTTACCTTGCCGGCACTAATGACAGCGCTGTAGATGGTGCGTTGGTTGTCGCTGAGGCCAAGGACCAAGAGCTCATCGTCAAACATGCACCAAGTCTATCCGAGTTCACCCTATGTTGTCAAGCACAACACAACACAATAATACGTTGATGCATATGACTATTTTTGCAGAATTTGGCTTAAATTCGTGTCCAATATGACAATCATAACTAAAAATGTCAAACTATACTCATCACGGAAGCATGCACCGTGATTAGCAACTAAAAATAACTATGGAAAAGAAAAAGAATAGACCAGATATAAGCAACCTCTTCTACTTACTCCCGTTTGCTCCCATCGCACTAGTAAACCTAGTAGTGACTGGGAATCCATTCGGCAACTAATCAAAAAATATATGAGCGAAAAATTTGAAGTCGGTGGAGACCTCTACGATAATCCAATTGAAGATCAGATGGATGCGGATGAGATGAGGGAGCAGTATCGATATCCAGACAGAAATCCGAAGGCTTGGAAGCAACTTGCCGCAGCCCTCGTTGTTTGCTCCGTCGTTACCTCAATTACTTGGTCAATGACGCCATAGCAATTCTGCAATAAGTAAACAAAAACCACCCATTTAGGGCGGTTTTTGTTTAGTGAGTGTGGTTGGGGTCGGAGTGGTCTCCCTCGACTTCGCTCGGGACAGGGTGCCCTTCGTGCGAATGTGCGGGCTTCTCCTCCGCAGCAGCTACTGCTGGCTTGGGGGCGGCGAGGCCGAAGAGCGACCAGATTTTCTCGCGTATGCTCACTTCGGCAGCATACTGGTGCGCACGATCGTCCGGTACTCCTTGGTGCATGAGCGCGTGCGCGACGCGGTGTGTCTCATCATTGTCCGGTGTCAGCTTTTCCTCTCCTGCGATCTTAGCAAACACAAGGTCCAAGGCCACACGCTTCTCTGCCTGAGGGCGGAGCTCGGCTAAGACCTCCTCCTCTGACATACCGCGTTTCGCTAGGTACTCGTTAAACGGCATTCCTTGCCCTGCAATATTCTTCTTGGTGCTCTCGAGCATTGCACGCGTTTCGTCCTCGAGCATAACAAGGGGGAAGTCGATGGTTGCCTCCTTGACCAGTGCGTCTGCAACCGCGCCGCGCTTCCGCTGCCCGTCATAGTTCTCAACTGCGCGGTCCGACTCCATATCTAGGAAGTGCTCCAGGGCCTTCACATTTTCAAACCCAAGCTTCTTGGCGTCCTCCTCCGCCAAGGCTACGGAGGACACGTCACCATCCTTCTCTGGGACTTTGCCCACCATTGTAAGCACTTGCATCATCAATGACTTGCGTGCCTCACCCTTCTCCTTCGGCTCGTCGAGTTTCTCTAACTTTTTCAGTGCTGCCTCGCCGATCTTTTTGTAGTCCTTAATCTCCGCCTTCGGTGGGGTTGTGATATGCACTGTAAAGGGGACATCGGTCTGTTCGGCGGAAACCTCCAGTGATATAGACGGCGGCAAGATTGGTATGAGGCTGTGCTCCTTCAGTACATCACCGAGCCCATCGCGGAGTGCGTCCTCGGCCGCCTCGCGCCAGATCGACTTGGGGCCGAGCTCCTGCAACACGCGCTCCACAGGCGCCTTACCCTTCCGAAAGCCGGGGAGCTCGACCTCGCGGACGACTCTGTCCAAGGCCTTTTTGAAGTGTGCGTCTATCTCAGCGACCGCGAGTGTCCCAGTGATAACCGCTTCCGCGTGCGGCTTCTTGTCTACTTTTGATTGCATCAACCGATATTACTCGGTTTCGACGCTTGCGTCCACTTCGGCGACGGCTTGGTCGACTGCGGTGAAGTCTGTTGCCTCGAGATCGGCCATGATAGCTGCAGCAGCATCATCAGAGCCCTGGTTCATCAGTGCTTCAATAGAGCGCTGGTCACCCTCGGCAGTATCATTGGTGCGTACGTCCTCGATGCTTTGTGTGAGGTAGTAGATACCGCCCAAGGCGAGGATGATGATAATGACGATGATAGCAATGACTGGGCCGGTGCCGCCACCACCACCGCTACTCTTTGGCATCTGCGGCTCGTTGTTCATTTCAATCGGTTCCATAGTTACTTAGTGAGTGTTCGTAATGCTTCGCGGATCAGGTCCATTGCAGATTTGAGGTGCTCGTTATTAATGGTATGTATCGCGTCCTTTGCAGCTGCGAATGTCTCCTTGGTCGACTCGCCCTGTACTGCATCGATACCCGCCTTCAGCTCATCAAGAAGGGCACGTGCGGCCTCCAGCTCCGCTTTTGCCTCAGCAATCAGCGCCTCGGCAGCCGAGGTGTCCTTATCTCCCATCTTGCTGAGTCTTGCCTCGACGCGGTCGATGAGTCTCTCTGCACGAGTGATACCAGCTTCGAGGAACACCAGTGAGCGCTTGATGGACGATCGTGCACGTTCGATTGTTGGATTCTTTCGCATTGCTCCGCCTAGATCCCTTGCCGTTGTGGTCGACCCGTCTCTGAGGAGGAAGATAGGTGTTCGCGGCTTGGTCGACGACGAGGTGTCGTTATGCAGCGGAACTACCTTACGCACAGGTGGCGTGGTGCTCGCGCCCTCCTTCGGAACTAGCGGCCCGTCCTCGCAGGTGCCTCGATGCTTAATTACTGCTCCCGCCGCTCGTGCCTCGCAGTCGCTGCTATACGTCTTGTCGCTCTCACTACACACTGGTGCGTAGTTAGCGGGACAGACGGTTACAAAATCTGGTCGTAGTATCGGCTTGATCATTCCTGGTGTCGCCGAGTCTACGGTTACCGCGTGCACCGTTCCTGCAGCAGCGAGGAGTATGAGTAGGATGAGGGCCTTGTACATATGAAAAGAGTCAGTTAGTTATAACTGACTCTAGTATATCGTGCCCAGGAGGCACTATTTCTTGTCCTCCTGATAGCGAGCGATACAGTCCTTGATAACAGCGATAGCGTCCTCGGGGCCACCATAGCCGAGGACCTTGGTGGTACCTCGCTTTTTGAGGTCCTTGTAGGTGTTGAAGTGGTACTCTACCTTGTTCTTCCACTGCTCGCCGAGGTCGTCTAAGCTCTGAATACGGTTGCCACTGTCCCTATCGTCCGCGGGGACGCAGATGATCTTGTGGTCCTTTTCGCCATCATCCTCGAAGTTTAGGACGCCAATAACCTTGGCGCTGAGGACTACACCAGTTGGGATTGGCTCGGAGGTGATGACCAGTGTGTCCAGCTCGTCACCATCCTCGTCCAGAGTCCCGGGGATGAAGCCGTAGTTAGACGGCTTCTGGAAGATCTCCGGCTCCACGCGGTCGAGCTCAAAGGTGCACTTTGTGCGGTTGTACTCGATCTTCAGTATCGAACCCTTGGGGATCTCGATCACCGTCGTCACTAGCAGCTCATCCAGATTGCCGGGCGTGTAGAGTGCGTTGTAGTCAGTCATAGTTATTCTGCCTTAGGCTCCTCTACTGTACCAGATTCTGGTGCAGCTTCGGCAACTGTCTCGCCTTCAGGTGCACCTGCAGCGTGGATATCGATAGCCCAGCCGGTCAGCTTTGCTGCAAGTCGGACATTCTGTCCGCCGCGGCCGATAGCGAGCGACTGTTGGTCGGTGGTTACCTCTACCTGAGCGCGCTTGTCAGCCTCGTTCAGTGTGACAGAGATGACTGATGCGGGCGCGAGAGCGTCCTCGATGAGCTGTGCCGCGTTGTCGGTGTACTCCATGATGTCGATACGCTCACCGCCGAGCTCGGACATAACCGTGTTAACACGGACGCCGCGCTGGCCAACCAGGGTTCCGACTGGGTCGATACGGGGGTCGGTCGATGTGACTGCGAGCTTGGTGCGGCCGCCTGCCTCACGGGCGAGCGTCTTGATAACCACAACACCGGAGGCGAGCTCCGGTACCTCGCGAGCGAACAACTTTTCCAAAAACTTAGGGTGCGCGCGCGACAAGCGGAGGTACACGCCACGGGTACCCTCCTCTACGGAAAAGAGGTACGCCGAGATGCGCTCGCCTGGTCGGTAACGCTCGCCGGGGATCTGCTCGTGGTACGGCATGATGCCGGTCGTGCGACCAAGATCTATGTAGAGGTTGCCGCGCTCGGTGCGCTGCACAACGCCGTTGACGATATCGCCCTCCTTGCCACCAAACTCTTGCACGACGGCTGCACGCTCGGCCTCACGGATCTTGTTGATGATCACTTGCTTAGCAGTTTGTGCGGCAATGCGGCCGAAGTCGGTACGCTTTTCGAGTGGAAAGACTATTTCGTCACCGAGTGTGGCACCGCGCTTGATACGCGCAGCGTCCTCAACAAGGATGTGCTCTTCGTCGCTGTAGAGTGGATATGGCTTTTCGGTCGCTGGATCGGTGCGCTCCTCGTCGTTCTCGCTCATCCGGACTGTCGTAGGGTCTACCACCGTCTTGACTTGGTAAAAGTCGACATCACCAGTCTCTGCGTTGAAGTGGGCCTTGATGACCTGCTCCTTCTTGCCGAACTCGCGCTTGTACGCGCTGCCTAAGGCGAGCTCGAGAGCCTCGAGCATGCGCTCGCGCGGAATACCGCGCTCGTCGGCGAGCTGCTGTATAACCAAGTTCATTGTTTTCAAATCGAATTCCATAGTAGTAGGTAGTTAATAGTTGATAGTGGGTAGTCAGTGGCCTTATAAAAAAGAGCCCGCGATGCGCGGACCCGTAGGAGGAAACTGACCTTGCAAGTGTATCGCGTATGGCACCAGTTGTCAATCCACAGTTTATAGGGGTGCTACAGTAGGGGGACATTACTAAAGTTCATTCGTACAACTATGTCGGAAGAAACAGACGCACCTGCAGATGATGCAGCTGCAACACCACCTCCAATGCCTGAAGAGGAGGAGAAGGTGGAGCCAGAACCAGAAGAGGCCATGTAATCAAAAACCCGCCTTTCGGCGGGTTTTTGTATACTGGGCTAATCAAGTGGTAGTGGTAGCTGCTCCTCATCATCTGGCTCGAAACCCGGGAGCCACGGCTCCTCAACAGGATCCGGTGCCCCTTCGGTAAGAGAGACAGAACTCCCTTCCGAGGAGAGGGATGAGATTTTTTCTAGGCCCATATAATTTGCTAGCTACTAATCTAGCCCAATTGTCCCACCCAGAGCGCACAGCGCCAGAGCCGCACGGGGATAAGTTTTTTTCGTATACAATTACTGAATGCAAGTAGTTGATGAGCAGCTGAAGAAGTTTGTGATCGACTCTGGCTTAGTCAGCCGGAAGGATGTAGATGCTGCAGAAAAGGAGGCCGAGGAGCACAAGATGTCGCTCTCAGACACACTCGTGTCACGCGGCTCGGTCGGCGAGGACGATATGCGCCGCATGCACGCCCACATGATGGGCATCCCGTTCGTGTCCCTCGCGGGGCTCAAGATCGACTTTAAGGTGCTCGCACTCATCCCGGAGCCTATTGCTCGCACGCACAATATTGTGGCGTACAAGAGGACTGACACGACGCTCGAGATCGCGATGCTCGACACCTCGGACCTTACTGCTATCGACTTTATCAAGAAGAAGGTGGGCCTCAAGATCCAGCCACGCTTGACCGACGCTGCCTCGATGAAGGGTGCCCTCGTGCAGTACCAAAAGTCCCTCAAGGACGAGTTCGGTGATATCATCCGCACCGCCTCGCGCGCGCTCGGCATGGCAGCAGCAGAGACAGACGCCAAGGGTTTGGAGCGCATGGCCGAGGACGTGCCGGTGGTTAAGATCGTGGACACGCTCCTCCGCCACGCAATAACGCAAAACGCGTCCGATATTCATATTGAGCCGATGGAGGACAAGCTCTTGATCCGCTACCGCATCGATGGACTGTTGCATGACGCGATGGAGCTGCCCCCTGCAACTACTCCTGCTATTACTGCACGCATCAAGGTCCTCAGCCGACTGAAACTAGACGAAAAGCGCCTGCCGCAGGACGGGCGCTTCAAAATTGAGGCAGACAACGAGGCGGTATCGTTCCGCGTCTCCGTCTTGCCAACCTACTATGGCGAGAAGACCGTTATGCGCCTCCTCCGAGAGGGCGGCGGCGGGTACACACTGGAGTCACTCGGCTTTCATGGCGCGGGGCTCGAGCATATCTATGACGCGACCAAGCAGTCGACGGGCATGATCCTCGTCACTGGCCCAACTGGATCGGGAAAGACGACCACGCTCTATACCATTCTGGATATCCTCAACCAGCCCGACGTCAACATCTCTACTATCGAAGACCCGATCGAATACCAGATGGCACGCGTCAACCAGACGCAGGTACGGCCCGACATCGGCTTCACCTTCGCAAACGGCCTCCGTGCTCTCGTGCGTCAGGACCCAGACATCATTATGGTGGGCGAGATCCGCGACACCGAGACGGCGGGCCTTGCGGTCAACGCGGCATTGACCGGCCACCTTGTGCTCTCAACCGTGCACACCAACTCCGCGTCCGCCACTATTCCGCGCCTTAACGACATGGGCGCCGAGTCGTTCCTCCTCGTCTCAACCCTTCGTGTCATCATCGGTCAGCGCCTCGTGAGGAAGCTCACGAGCGACCGCGAGCCGTACGAACTAACCAAAGACGAGCTCGTACTCTTGGAGAAGAAGGTGGACCTCGAGCGCATCCTGTCAGTCTTGAAGGAGGAAAAGCACCTGCCCGCAAAGGCGACGATCAAGGACATACCGTTTTTCAAACCGAAGGAGAACGGCGAGACTGCAGAGGGGTACAAGGCCCGTATCGGCATCCACGAAATCCTGCCCGTCTCGCACGAGATTCGGAACCTGATACTGAAGGGCGCGCCCGGCGACGACATCGAGGCGCAGGCCAAGCACGAGGGGATGCTGACCATGCTCGAGGACGGCATCTACAAGGCCGCGCTCGGTATCACCACTATCGAGGAAGTCCTCCGCGTCGTGTCGGAGTAATTAGGCGTCGTTGCCAAACCAGCTAGAGAGCGGGCGCCTCTTTTTTGGTGTGATAAGCGAGTATGCCTCTCGGGACACGCTGCCAACAAAAATCGCACCTTTCCTTGTCAGCCACCATACGAGCAAGATGCCAGGCGCTGCAAGGAGTGCAATAAGTCCGCCAGTTGCTAATACCTGCCCAACTACGTCACTCTCAGTTGCCGACTGCAAAACTTCGTGTGCCATGGAGTGTTGTTAGGACTAATAGTCCCACTATACATAACCAGCGACCAGTGCACGGGGTACGATGTGTATATGACCAAGAACCCGATACTTAATGCGCTCGCGGCTCTCCTCTATATAGGAGTGTTGGTGGGGGCCCTGTCTACTTTCGTCGACTCGGAGCTCGAGACAGCCGCGCCGCTCCTCATCCCCGCTGTAATGCTGTCCCTCTTTACACTCTCCGCGGCAGTCATGGGTATGATCTTCTTTTACCAGCCGTTCCGCATGTACTTTGATGGGGAAAAGAGCCAGGCGTTCACCCTCGTCATTCAAACGATAGGATCGTTCGCCGTCGTCGCTGCAATCCTCGTCGCCATCGCCGCCTACCTCGCGTAAGAGCCACTTTTTGCACGGTATACTTTTGGTATGCCGAAGTTTTCGGTCACCGCAGTGACCAAAGAGGATGAGCAATACCACGAGGTGGTGGAGGCTGCGACACGCTTTGATGTGTATCGCGACATCCGCGAGCGGGGCGACCGGATACTCGATGTTAAGGAGGAAGGAGGGGCATGGTGGAAGTCTGTGGGCGACCTCTCCCTCTTCGGCTCCGTCGCGCTCGACGACAAGGTGATACTAACGCGTAACCTTGCCGCCATGCTCGAGGCGGGTCTTACTATTTCGCGCGCGCTCGGTGTTATGGAGCGCCAGTCCAAGAACAAGAAGTTGAAGTCGGTCTTAGGCTCCATGATCGGCGAGGTCAAAGGGGGCGCCACATTCTCGAGCGCACTTGCCAAATTCCCAAGCGTATTCCCCGCGCTCCTCGTCTCCATGGTCCGCGCGGGCGAGGAGTCGGGCAAGCTTGCGGAGGCCTTGCGTGTCGTATCGCTGCAGATGGAGCGCTCGAGTAACCTCACAAAGAAGATCCGAGGCGCACTCATATACCCCGCAATAGTGGTCATCGCCATGATCGGTATTGGGATACTGATGCTCATCTATGTGGTGCCGACCTTGACCCAAACCTTCAACGAGGTGGGGGCCAAGCTGCCTCCAACCACGCAGGCCATCATTAGTGTTTCTGCGTTCCTCACCGAGCATACGCTCCTCGCGCTCGGCGGCTTTCTCCTCTTCATTATATTACTCGTGGGTCTCGCGCGTACCGCGCAGGGCAAGTATGCGCTCAACTGGCTCTTCCTCCGCATGCCAGTCATTAGCAACTTGGTCCAGGAGACATACTCGGCTCGCACGGCGCGCACCTTGGCGTCACTCCTTTCTGCAGGAGTCGACGTCGTGTACTCGATAACGATTACGCGCGACGTCGTTCAGAACATCTTTTACCAAAACGTACTGAAGGAGACAGAGGCCTCTGTGGTGAAAGGGGGCCAGATATCCGCAACGCTTGCCAAGTACCCAAATCTCTATCCGCCCATGGTGGCAGAGATGGTGGCCGTGGGCGAGGAGACTGGCCGCCTCTCCGACATGCTGAAAGAGACCGCCACATTTTACGAAGAATCGGTCGAGCAGCAGACTAAGGACCTCTCGACTATTATCGAGCCCTTGCTGATGGTTATGATTGGCGGGTTCGTAGGATTCTTTGCGATATCGATGATCGCCCCTATTTACTCACTCTCTAGTGGTATCTAGTATGCCAGCGCGGGGAATGACATTTATAGACGTTGTTGTGGGCGTCTCGCTCATGCTCCTCGTCTTCCTTTCGATCTTTGCTGCGTACCAACTCGCTATCGAGCTGGTGTACTCTACCAAGGCGAAGGCGGGCGGGATGTCACTCGTGACGCAGCAGCTCGAGTACGTACGCGGCCTACCGTACGAGGAGATCGGCACGGTGGGCGGTATTCCTGCCGGAACTATTCCGCAAGTCGCGACCACCTCGATCAATAACATTCAGTACACGGTGCGCACACTGGTCCTCTATACCGATGCGCCCGAGGATGGGCTTGGTGGCGCTGACACCACTGGTATTACCGCAGACTACAAGACAATAAAGGTAGAAGCCTCATGGGCAGTGCGGAGCTCGCCGCGCAGCACCTTTGCGCTCACCCGCGTCTCGCCGCACGGGGTCGAGTCCTTGACTTCGGGCGGGACACTGCGGATCGAGGTCTTTGATGCGCTCGCGGCTCCGCTGCAGGGCGCGAGTGTGCATATACAAAATGATGTGTTAGTACCAACAATCGACGTCACCGTAGAGAGCGATGCATCAGGCACGGTGCTGGTCCCGGGCGCACCTGCAGCTGCGAACTATCAGATCGAGGTGACCCGCGGCGGGTACTCGTCCGCACGCACCTATGCGGCAACGACCGAGAATCCAAACCCAAATCCCGGCCACCTCGCTGTTGCCAACCAGCAAACGACGACCGCAAGCTTTTTTATCGATCGCACGGGCACACTCCGGTTCTACACATACACTCCGATCGCAGGAGGCTTCTTTAGTGATGACTTTGACGGCGAGGACAAGCTCGCTGCGACGACCTCTGTTGCTGCAATCTCCGGCGCGCTCAGTCTTGTTGCGGACGAGGCGGGGTACGTCGCGTCCGGCGAGGCGTATTCGATGAGTGTTGCGCCTCCGCTCCTTAGCGCATGGGACACGCTCAGCTGGGACGCAGAGGCGCCAAGCGGCACTACCCTCGCGGTGCAGCTCTACTATCTCTCGGGAGCGGAGTACGCGCTTGTGCCGGACGCCCTTGTTTCGGGGAACAGCGCCGGCCTCACCTCGGAGTCGGTGTCGATCGCTACGCTCGCGACCTCCACGTTCCCCTCGCTCAGGATCAAGGCGCTCCTCACTGGAGACACCACTCTGACACCCACCTTGGATACCTGGCGCATTGACTACGAGGCTGGCCCATCACCGCTTCCCAATATCGGCATTGATATTCATGGTGACAAGTCTATCGGGAATGCAGTTGGGGGCGAGCCGATATATGCGTACGATGATTCGTTCAGCACCAATCAGTATGGCGAGTGGGTCCTTGAGGATATGGAGTGGGATGCGTACGCCGTTCAGTTATCAGATACTCTCTACGATATCGCGTCGCAGTGTCCGTACCCGCTCTCGCTCGCGCCTGGAAGTGATACCAGCGTCTCTCTTATGCTCAACTCTCATACGTCGCACTCACTCCGCGTTGTTGTGGCTGGCTCGGGGGTGGCACTCTCTGGCGCTACAGTAGCGATCGCAGGACCAGCTGCGGAGGAGGGGACCACCGACTCGTGTGGACAGGTCTTCTTTAGTGGGCTCTCGGTGGGGACCTACACCCTTACCGTGACTGCGAGCGGGTTTCAGCCCTCAACGCAGGAGACGTCGGTTGCAGGACGCACCGTAACTCCGATCGCACTCTCCCCATAATATGCACACACCACATGGCCTTACGTTTGTCGAAATGCTGATCACGATCGCGATCATCTCGATCATTATGATCGCGATCGTCGACTCGATCATCTTCTTTTATCGCGCCAACACCTCATCGATCGAGCAGGAGTACCAAGTCGAGCACGCCCGCAGGGGTGCCGAGCTTATGATCCGCGACTTGCGCGAGACGACGTACGCTGACTCGGGCGCGTATCCGCTCGCTACTATCGCGACCTCGACCGTCACCTTTTACACCGATACTGACACCGACGGATCGATCGAGCGGATCCGCTACACATTGCTCGGCACGAACCTGTACCGGAACGTCACCGAGGCAGCCGGCGCCCCGCCCGCCTATACGGGGGGCGGGGCGACGAGTACAGTATCGCGCTATATCCGGAACAACGATGAGGCCGCCCCGCTCTTCCGCTACTTTGATAACACAAACACCGAGGTGAGTAGTGAGGACATTGCTGATGTGGTCTCTGTCACGGTCAATCTGGTCGTGGATATCACACAGCAACATACGCCAGGCAAGTTTACGCTGAGGGATAGTGCTACACTTCGTAACCTACG
Organism: uncultured Candidatus Saccharibacteria bacterium; assembly: GCA_964357395.1. GTDB lineage: Bacteria > Patescibacteriota > Minisyncoccia > Phycocordibacterales > Phycocordibacteraceae > Phycocordibacter. The sequence continues at coordinate 71,924 of CAYHLC010000003.1, forward strand.
CGCACAATGAAACATACTCGCGGCTACTTTACGCTCCTCGTCCTCGTCTACTCCGCAGTCTTTTTGACACTCCTCTCTTCGCTCGCTGGTTACATTTTTATAGAAAAGCGGCTCGAGCTCGCCAAAGAGAACAAGGAAAAGGCATTCCAATTAGCGGAAGCAGGGCTCGAGTACTATCGCTGGCACCTCGCGCACTGGCCGAGCGACCTCAAGGACGGGACCGGGCAGCCCGGCCCATACGTGCATACGGTACCTGACCCAGAGGGTGGGACGCTCGGCACCTTCTCACTCGATATTTCTGGCGGCGAAGTGTGTGGGCAGGTAAACTCGTTGGTCATCAGCGCTACCGGTGCTGCTGCTGCGGATCCGACATACACCCGCACCCTGACTGCGCGCTATACCAAGCCGACAGTCGCCGAGTTTAACACTATCGTCAACTCGAATGTCTGGGTGGGTGCCGACCGTATTATCACTGGCCCTTACCACTCGAATGGGGGTATCCGTATGGACGCAACGCATAATGCTGACGTCACGTCGGGGGTGGCATCGTGGCTTTGCACATCCTCCTTCGGCTGTACACCAAATCAGAATCAGAACGGCGTCTTCGGAGCGGGCTCGCAGCCGGAATTGTGGCGCTTCCCGGTGCCCTCGGTCGATTTTGCGGGGATTAGTGTTGATCTCTCTGCACTCAAAAATTATGCGACCACCTCGGGTATTTATGTACCGCCGTCAAACGGGTATGGGTGGCGCGTGACACTTCGCGCGGACGGGCAGATGGAGCTCCGCAAGGTGGTTGGGGCAATACAGGTGTGGAGCTACTCGATCGAGGGCGGGTGGCAGCAGGAGCGCACCGTGATGTCGAGTGTGCAGGACGAAACAACAAGCATTGTCCTCCCCACCTGCCCCGTCATCTTTGTCGAGGACAATGTGTGGCTTGATGGTGTGGTCTCGGGGCACGTCACACTCGCTGCAGCCGACGTAACGGGGGCATCGATCGATCGCTCGGTGATACTGAGCGATAACATCACCTACGCCGGTGGGACTAATGATGGACTTACTGTGATTGGCGAGCAGGATGTGCTAATCGGATTGCAGGTGCCGGACGTGATGACAATCAACGGTGTGTTCATTGCACAGAAGGGGCACTTTGGTCGTAACCACTATTGCCAGAGCGACTGCTCGACGCAGTCGGGTAACCAGGGCCTCCCCGGCACGCTGGACCCCTATGTCACACGCTCGACACTCAACACGAATGGCACCGTGGTCTCTAACGGCCGCGTCGGTACCAAGTGGATGAGTGGCAACACCTTCATCTCCGGCTTTGCGCTGCGCAACGACACCTTTGATCGCGACCTCGCCGCCAACCCGCCGCCCTTCACCCCCGCCATCTCCGACGATTTCCGCTTCATCGAGTGGCGCGACCAGCGGTAGCTGCTGGGGTCGAGCTGGCGAGCAGCATTTCGTCGGACACACATATTTTTCTGCTGAAAAATTGCTCAGTCTCGGCTACCCGCCTGCGAAGCTCCTCCGAAATGCTCTCACCAGCTGCCCCTCAGCTGCTACAATCTGCAAAATGCTACAATACGAAGCGTGAGGAAACACTCGACACTACTCGTTGGTAATTGGAAAGCTTTCGTTTCCTCTCCCAAGGAGGCACTTACCCTAATTAAGAAGATCGAGCGCGGATTGCCGCGCGGCATGAAGTCAGAAATAGTCGTCTGCCCGCCCGCACCCATACTTGCGTACCTACGCGATAGCTATGCGGGACGCCGGATTGCTTTTGGTGCGCAGCATATCTCTATCTCTGGGCTCGGAGCCAACACGGGCGAGGATGCGGGGGAGTTGGTACGCGCTGCTGGCGCTACCTATACGATAGTAGGTCACGCGGAACGACGTGCCGAGGGCGAGGATGACGAGCGAGTAGCCAAAGAGGCACGCGCAGCGCTCGACTCGGGCCTCACCCCCATCATTTGTGTGGGTGAGGAGGAGCGAGACAAGGACGGCCACTACTTTGCAAAGATCGAGAAGACGCTCGCGGGCTCAGTCTCGCGCATACTGCCGCACGAGATAGGACGGGTGGTTATTGCCTACGAGCCAGTATGGGCTATCGGCGCCCCACTCGCGCCCGGCGCCCGCGTCGTTGCTGAGGCTACGCTCTATGTACGAAAGACGCTTGCATCGCTCTATGGCAGAGAGGCAGCACTGAAGACCAGGATCATCTACGGAGGGGCTGTCGATGAGACAACCGCAGGCGAGCTTAAGAAGGACGGACAGGTAAACGGCTTTCTGATCGGACGCGCCTCCGTCGACGCACTTAAGTTTCCTCTGATAGTGCGCGCATGCGAGTCCTAACGCTTAAGGATGCACCAGATTTGAAGGGCCACACTGTGTTGGTGCGGAGTGCGCTCAATGTACCGATCGCGGGCGGCAAAATTGCAGCACCATTCCGCCTCGAGGCAGCGCTCCATACACTGCAGTATTTGGTGCAGCATGGCGCTAAGGTGGTGATACTCTCTCATATCAATGGCGACGGCGTGCCGTCGCTCCGGCCGGTGTATGAATACCTACGAACCAAGTTGCCACTCATGTTTGCGGACGATGTGGTGGGGGACCGGGCACTCGCTGCCGCACGCGGGTTGCAGAACGGTACCGCGCTTATGCTCGAGAATGTGCGCCGCGATAAGCGAGAGGAGGCGAACGATGACGAATTTGCGCGTAGGCTCGCGCTCCTCGGAGATATTTTTGTTAATGATGACTTTACTGTTGCGCATCGCGTCCACGCCTCGGTCGTTGGTGTACCCAAGTACCTGCCCTCATATGCTGGGCTGCAGTTCGAGGCGGAGCTCTCGCACCTCACTCGGGCGCTCGAGCCGCAGAGTCCATCAATAGCGATCATCGGTGGCGCCAAGTTTGTGACCAAGGAGGCGCTGATCAGGGCGCTCTTGCCGAAGTATGACCACCTCTTCATTACAGGCGCTCTCTCGAACGACTTTTTCAAAGCAGAGGGCGTCGAGGTCGGCAAGTCCCTAGTCTCTCCAGAGTCACACGTTAAGGATCTCCTGAAGAACGGCAAGATCATGCTGCCGGTCGACGTGACGGTGGACGGCCCATTGGGCAGGATGCATAAGGATGTAGACGATGTGCTAGAGACCGAAGCAATTTGGGATATTGGCCCTCGTACACTAGAGCTCGTCGCCTCGGTAGTGCGGAAGTCGAACACGATATTGTGGAATGGCCCGACCGGGAAGTATGAGGCAGGCTTTACCGAGATGACGTGTGCACTCGCGAAGGTGGTTGCCGAGTCCAAGGGTATGTCAATTGTGGGTGGGGGCGACACTATTGCCGCTATCGAGACCTTGGGCCGCCAGGCCGAATTCACCTTTATGTCGACCGCAGGTGGGGCGATGCTCGACTACCTCGCCCACGGTACCCTCCCTGGTATCGAGGCCCTGAAGAATTCACGGAAAGTGTAGTCCAGCTATTGACCATATAGTGGTATTGTGCTATAGTTAGCCGCGCAACTATGGCCGGGGAAAACGCACACGTAGCACGGTACCGATTTTGGGAAGGACGCTTCTGGGCAGAGAGAGACCCCCATATGAAAATACGAATTTCAATGCTGCTCGCCGCATTTGCGACTGCTGCAGGAGCTGCGGGTGTCAGCGTTTTATAGCTAGCAGGAGCCACCGTGCTACGCTTTTGTAGTGAGTCCGCTGGTACTAAGGCTATTAGAGGAGAGGGGTATTACTGACACTGATGCCTTTCTGAATCCCTCATACGAGGCGCGGCACGATCCGTTCTTGCTGAAAGATATGGATACAGCGGTGGACCGCATACTCGCCGCGATTGCAGGTGGCGAAAGGATAGCCGTCTGGCATGATTATGATTGCGACGGAATCCCGGGCGGGGCGCTGCTCTCGGACTTCTTCAATAAGATCGGACACCCCGTACGAATGATAGTTGCAGAGCGGAATGAAGGGTACGGTCTCAATGAGGAGGGGATCAAGTTGCTTGTGTCGGAAGGTGTTAAGGTTTTGGTCACTGTAGATTGTGGCATTACAGATAACAAAGAGGTAGCACTCGCGCAATCCCTAGGCATCGACGTTATTGTTACTGACCACCACCTCCCCTCGGTAGAGCTTCCACCTGCCTACGCAGTAATCAATGCGCACCGCGCAGACGACGAGTACCCGTTCAAGGATTTGTGCGGTACCGGAGTCGCATTCAAGCTTGTCGAAGCGATAGTGGCCCGCCTCCGCCAAGGCTATGGCGGGTTGTCCATAGCCTACGGCGAAGGACAACAGAAGTGGCTGTTGGATTTGGTCGCACTCGCAACTGTTGCAGACATGGTGCCGCTCACCGGGGAGAATCGTACATTAGTTAGATACGGCCTCCAGGTTATGCAGCGTGGACGACGGAAGGGACTTGCAGCGCTTTTCAGAAAAGAGCGGATCCCACAGAATGAGGTGACAGAAACCGATATCGCTTTTTCGATAGCACCAAAGATTAATGCGTCGAGCCGTATGGAGAGCCCGAAGCTCGCCTTCGAGCTCCTCACTACTACCGATGACGTGCGCGCAAATGAGCTTGCAAACAAGTTGGTGTCGCTCAATAAATCGCGGAAGCTGGAGGGCGCGCGCGTAGCAAAGGAGGTGAAGCGCCGTATCGCAGGTATGCCAGTCATTGGCGACATCATTGTGATGGGCTCATCCGAGTGGCGCCCCTCCTTATTAGGCATTGCTGGCAACAATGTTGTCGAGACATACCACAAGACGGTGTGCCTCTGGGGCCGCGATGGCGACCTAATCAAAGGCTCGATACGCAGCAATGGCCAAGTCAATGTGGTGGAACTGATGCGCGGCGCTGCACACGTGTTTGCGGACTACGGCGGGCATGAGTCCTCGGGCGGCTTTTCCATAACCGCGGAAGCGATACATCAGCTACCCATCGCGCTCGAGGAGTCATTGCGTAGCTTGGGACTCGCGGAGGTCTCTGCCGAGGCCGCGCCGCATGATGGGGTACTAACGCTGTCGGAAGCGAACAGTAAGACATACGCCGCGCTCACGCAGATGGCTCCGTTTGGGATGAGTAATCCGAAGCCCGTGTTCCGCTTTGCTGATGTTCGTGTCGAACGAGTCATGTTTTTTGGTGCAGGCAAGGACCATGTGCGTCTCTCCCTTTCCGACAGCACACTGAGTGAGATCGGATCTCACTCAGTTGAGGCGATAGCCTTTTTCATCAACCGCTCCAGCTTCGGCGACACACTGGAACTCCTCTCGCAGGGCGATCGAGTGACGCTCGACGCATCGCTTGATAAGTCCTTCTTCAACGGCCGCTCCTCCTTGCGCCTCCGCATCGAAGATCTTAAGATGTAACTATGGGCTTTGAGCTTGGTAAGCAACCAAGACCCGCTGAGGCAGTAACTTGCCTTGATTGTGGTGGGACTGGCGAGGGTGATCAGGGCGAGTTCGGCATTCTTGCATGTGAGAAGTGCGACGGACGCGGGTGGTATATACCTGAAAGCCCGTCGTAGTACACTGCGCGCATGGATTCGGCTTCGCTCGCGCTTGCAAAGACTTTTTTGGGAAAGGAGGTGGAGGTGACTTTCGATCGGCCACTTGGCTCGCGACATCCGAAACACGACTATGTATACGAGGTTAACTACGGATATATCGAAGGGGTTATGGCTCCAGATGGTGAGGACTTGGACGTGTACTACCTGGGCGTAGCTGAGCCGTTGCAGAAGGCGACCGGTACCGTTATTGCTATCGTGCACCGCGCCGACAATGACGACGATAAGCTGGTAGTCGTTCCAGCGGGCACGACCTTTTTGGACGAGGAGATATTGAAGCAAGTTCATTTCCAGGAACAGTGGTTTAAGAGTGAGATAATCCGCTAGGTATGCAGATTAGGCGATTGCCAGTGTGGACCAAGGTAGCGGACACAGTGCTTCGTCCGATAATGATTCTTATATCAGGCGCGCCGATGGAGCGGCCACAGGAGACGCACAACTGGCATATACAAAAGTTGAAGGAGGGGACAGCCCTGGATCAGAGCATGACGGTCAAGGTGGCAGGGAAGGGCGACTCACCATTTAAGAAAGCTGGTGGGCCGCTGTTCCATATGCCGATCATCGGTGGGTGGCGCGAGTACGTCGTGTTGCATGCAGACGCGCCTGTTTGGCACGTGGGTTGGGCTATACCAAGCGGCGCGTATCTCAACGCACTTCCTATTACCGATCCCAAGGTGCGACTGCTCCGCGGGCTTGCCGGATGGGAGGTCACCTTTTTAGCTTTTGACTCTACGGGCAATCAAATACCGCTCAAGGTAGTGGGCGAGGGTGCAATCGGCGACGGCCAGCATGGCTCAGTCCGTCTCCTCTAACTCTTATACAAGTATTTTGCAAAATACTAGAATAGGTATAGGATGGTGAGTATGGCAACAGTAGGGACGCCAGCATCGTACCGTACATTGGAGCGCATTATTAAGGGGTTCGGTAATCATAGACGTCTCCAGATTCTCGATTTACTCAAGCGTGTCCCAGAGCTTTCCGTAGAGGATGTAGCAGAAGAGATAAATATTGGATACGAAAATGCTTCCGACCATATCCGCAAAATGGCAATTGCAGGGCTCGTAATGAAGCGGAACGAAGGTAACAAGGTCCGCCATCGGCTTACCAAGCGCGGGGAATCTATTCTAGTATTTTGCAAAAGACTGGAATAGGGTGGGCTTGGTATACTAATCGCATGACGCCACCTATCGCACCGCTCCTCGAATACCTACGAACGCAGCGCATCTGTGCTCTTGCGGTCGAGATGCTTGATGGTTCGCCGCATGTCGCCACCGTCCACTTTGCTCACACCGAGGAGCCGCTCACATTCCTCATCGAGACGAGTAGGGAGTACAGGAAGGCGGAAAAAGTAATGAAAGATGGCGTCACTCGCGCCTCGCTCTGCGTCGGGTTTGTGGAGGGCGCAGTGCAGGCAGCGCAGTTTGATGGAATCTTGAAGGAGGCCTCGGCAGAGGCAGTGCAGCTCTATTTGCAGAAGTTCCCAGAGAAGGCGGACAAGGCAGCTTCGCCAACGACGATCTTCCTCCAGTTCGATCCTTCGTGGTGGCGCTTCACAAACTGGGCAGCGCCCGGCGGCAAAAAAGTCTGGACCTCCACCGATGTTGCATGAAAATCTATATTGCGCATTCGAGCAACTTTCCGTTTCGCGAAAAGTTGTACGCGCCGCTGCGCGCATCGGAACTGAATGCAAGGCATGAGATATTCCTGCCACAAGAGACAGGCAATGAGGATGTGACGCGCGAACTCATAAAGAGCCAGAACTTGGTGATCGCCGAGGTATCGATGCCGTCGACTGGCTCGGGCATAGAGCTCGGGTGGGCGGACGCAGCCGGGGTACCCATACTCTGCATATATGAAAAGGGCGCCAAGTACTCCAGCTCACTCGACTACGTCTGCAAAAACTTTGTTGAATATTCAGGTGCGGATGACATGCTTCAAAAGATTTCCGCCTTCATACAGCAGATATAGCCACTTTGCTATACTGCAGGGATGACAGACACACAAGAGGAATTCAAGCTTAGTGGAGGCGAGTTACTAGGCAAGGTTAAGGAGCTAATAGCAGCAGGTAACGTCCGCAGGATCGCTATTAAGACCGAGGGAGGTAACACCATCCTGGAGATCCCACTCAACTGGGGAGTCGCTGGGGCCGCAGCCGCAACTCTGATCGCACCTATATTGGTCGCGGTCGGAGCGATCGCAGCGATGCTTACCAAGTGCTCCATCGTCGTTACCCGCAAGGACGGCCCCGCGGAGCCCATTGACGTCGAGGTGAAGCAAGGTGGTACAGTAGAGTAATGAAATCGACACTAATCGCGCTCGGGGTACTGATAGTACTCGTCGCAGCTTTTTTCGCATTTAACAGCTATATCTACGAGGAGAAGCAGGGCGATGGTGGACTTGTGCAGGACTATAAGACGGCGACCTTCTACCTAAGTGGCGCAGAGGTACATATAGGTGATGACGGCCTCGCATACTTCGGCAATGAGGTTCGTGGCGACATCGACAGCGACGGTGACGAGGATATCGCGTTCCTCGTTACGCAGAGTCCTGGCGGCAGTGGCACGTTTTACTACCTTGCAGGTGCTATTAACAATGGCGGCAAGTACACTGGTACCAACTTGATGTTGATAGGCGATAGGATCGCGCCACAGACGACGGAGTATCGCGACCTCGGAGCACCGCAGGGCGCGCGGGTCATAGTCAATTTCGCAGAGCGGAAGCCTGACGAGCCATTTACAACTAGGCCATCGGTCGGCAGGTCGATCTTTGCGAAGTACAGCGCAGCGTCGAACGACTTTGGTGAGGTAGTGCAGGACTTTGAGGGTGAGAGTCGCTAGTATGGCCCCACTGACATTGCAAGGGACGGGGGATTTGGTAGAGATGCAGCTGCACGGCATGCTGACCGACACCAACTTTGAGGAACTGAAAGGAAATATTGATGAAGCCAAGAAGGTGGTCAAGGATGTATACAACGGTGGCGTGAGTGCCAAGGTGCTGTTCGACCTTACCGACTTCTCGGGCACCTACAACGTACCATCGATGCTCGCGTTCAAGGAGCTCGAGGCGCACAACAGACCTTTTGTTAAGAAGACCGCGCTCTTTGGTGGGTCGATGGCCGCACGTGTTGCAGCCGAGCTTACCCTCGAGCTGATAGGGCAGGACAACCTGAAGATCTTCAAAACCCGCGACGAAGCCCACGCGTGGCTTAATTCTTAATCAACTGACATCGCCCTTAGGCGAAGCCCTCGCGATGGCACAGTTGGGTACTTGTGATGCTCTGGCACAGGAATGCCAGTTCGTTCAAGCTGGCCATGTACTACCTGTATCCGTGCCTCGAGCGCGTGTATCTCCGCTTGTGCTTGGTTGAGTACAGTCTGTGCATTTCCAGAATTTAGGTTGAAGAATCTACTATCAAAACTCTCTGCTATGCTCAGCTGCGATGTGACATCAGTGAATGAACCTAGGCCTCCATTAACTAGGCGGACGTACTCGTCAAGCATTCGCTCTGTTTCCAAATATAGAGGATGTGTGTGTGGAATGCTGGCGTTATCAAGCGCATCGCGCAGGCGCCAAATGTGCTCGTGCATGACAGTCAGTTTCGCATTGAGCAGGTCAGCTTGAGTGTCTAATGCAGAAAGGTCAGGATTTAGTGTGCCGTCAGGATTATGAATATCGCCAGCTTGGGCATCGCCCCCATCAAAGACGCCAGCTGTATCGGCTATGAGAAACCCAACTACGACTGCGCCTAAGATACCAAGCTGGGCACGTTTTGATAGACCCCCCTGTCTCGCTTCCTCCGTTACCATTGTCAGCATACTAGTGGGGATTGCCCTATGTGTCAAGCTGTCCTTCGATACTCACCGAAAATGATATACTTGCTCCATGAACACTTTTTCAATCAAAGAGGCCGTTTCGTTTGGCTGGGACGCGTTTAAGAAGGACCCATGGTTCTACGCGGGGATTACGCTCGCCCTCACGGCCATCTCGTTCATTATCAATATGCTTACGAACGGTAGTGGCCCTATTGCGATCGTTGGATTCCTCATCAGCCTTGCCGCATCCACTTTTATTACCATCGCATACGGACGCCTCGCACTCTCGGTCAATGGCGGGACGCATGCTGCGTGGAAGGACTTGTGGGCACCCGAGCGGTTTTGGAACATGCTCGGCACTACGATCCTCCAGGGCGTCATCATTCTTATCGGGCTCGTCCTCCTTATAATCCCAGGTATTGTTGCGTGTCTCATGCTCTCGATGGCGCAGCTCTCGGTCGTCGATAAGAACCTGAATCCGATTGAGGCAATCAAGGAGAGCTACCGCCTCACGAAGGGCCACCTGCTACAGCTCCTCCTCTTGGTCCTCCTTGTTGCAGTTATGAACATTGTCGGCGCAGTCCTGCTCCTCGTTGGCCTCCTCGTTTCCATCCCAGTCTCGCTCATTGCTATCGCGCACGTGTATAAGAAGCTGAACGCGATGGAGAGTGTAACAGTTGTTGCCGCTCCTACGTCATAAAGGTGATGAGATTCCGGTACTTTTTACTTTTACCTTTATTCCTTTTGCCTTCGTTCGCCGCCGCGGCGAACTTGGAGGTATCCGGGTGGATGCCGTACTGGAGGGCAGCCACCTCGACCGCCTCTGCTACTGCACACCTCAGCCAACTAACTGAGGTCAACCCCTTTGGCTATACCGTAACCTCGGAAGGAAAGTTGAAGGACTTGATGCATGTGGACGAGGAGCCGTGGAAGTCGTTCATGGCGAGTGCTAAGGCGCAGAAGGTCCGCGTGGTGCCAACCATTATGTGGTCGGATGGTGCCGCGATGCATCGCATCCTCGGCGACTACACGATGCGCGTTGCGCTTGAGGACGAGATCAAGGCATTGGTAGAGGCAAGGGGCTACGACGGCATCGATATCGACTTCGAGGGCAAGTGGTACGAGACCCGCGATAACTATTCGACGTTTCTGAAAGGGTTGCAGATGCGATTCCCCACAAAGTGGGTGATGTGCACCATCGAGGCACGCACACCACTCACGAGCCGCTACGAGGGCACCCCGGCCGAGGGTGCAGGGCAATATGCCAACGACTATGTAGCCATCAATAAGTACTGCGACCGCGTGCGCATTATGGCGTACGACCAAGGCTCTATTGATGTGCAGCTCAATAAGGCTGCGAACCAGGCACCCTACGTCCCCGTTGCTGACGTCCGCTGGGTGGAGAAGGCGATGGTAGAGGCACTGAAGGTGATTCCTGCACGCAAGCTCTCGATTGGTGTCGCGACCTACGGCTACGAGTACACAGTTACGCCGCTCTCTGAGTCCGGCTTCCGCTACTCCAAACTCTGGGCGCTCAATCCGAAGTATGCGTACGACCTTATGGCAGAGCAGGCGGTAAGCGTGGTGCGCAACAGTGCAGGCGAACTATCTTTCACTTACGTCCCTACCACAACTGAGTATGCTGACCCAACCGTTGGTCCGCCGCGGGGGGCTGTACTCGGCATCGGAGCGGTGAATCCGTCTACGACCGTGTACACTCCGCCATCTATTGCGCTATCGAATGGCACATACAACATCGTGTGGTGGTCGGACGCTAAGGCGATACAGGACAAGATTGCGCTCGCCAAGAAGCTCGGCGTCCGCGGCATCTCCGTATTCAAGATCGATGGCGGCGAGGACCAAGCCCTCTGGGATATTTTGCCTAAAGTTAGGTAGTGGGGTAGAGTACCCTCAATGCAACCAAGAGAGTGCCTTGTCAAGGCTGCGGGCGTACGCCTGGCGGAGCTGCTAGGCGCCTCGCCATCCACGCTGCTCGAGGTGAAGAAGGGTAATCTCGAAAAGCTCCAGGAAATACAATCGATACTCGTAGTTGGGTCTTCCGGTGCGGGCAAGACGACGGTCGTAAACATGGGCAGAGAGCTTCTGGCAACCTACCCTGAGCTAGGTCAGCATTTCGAAATTCCGAAGAGGGTGATTACTCGCCCGATGCGTGAGAACGACGATACAAACGAAAACATCTTCGCAAAAGATGATGAGGAGTTCGATCGTCTCACACGTGGTGGGGTGCGCTGGGAGCGCGACATGGGCGATGGGCGGATAGAGCGGTACGGCTTTGTGGCTGCTACGCCTGGCAAAATGCCCATCTACTCGGCAAATAGCGCAATCCTAGCGAATAGGGCTAGCGTTGAGACTCCAGACCCAAACTTTTTTGATAGTGCGCTTATATTCATGGTGCATGCCTCAGACGACACACGAGCAAGGCGACTCGCAGCACGCTCTCCGGACCTTGTAAGGGATAAGCCAGAGGAAGCTAAGAAGCGACTCGAAGGCACCCCAGTGAGTCAGTACGAAAACTCTCACCTTATACTCCAAAATCCAGATGGAGAGGGTGATTCGGTTAAGAAGAATCTACACGCAGTACTCGTAGCCCTTGCTGGGCTATAATGCCGACGTGATAACAATTTTTACAGACGGAGGGGCGAGGGGGAATCCGGGTCCGGCAGGCTCGGGTGCGGTGGTGTACCAAGGCAAGACCAAGATCGCAGAGGTGAGCGAGTACCTCGGGCACCAGACCAATAACTTTGCCGAGTACGAGGCGCTCCTGCTAGCGCTTGAGGCTGCTAGAGCCGAACTCGGAAGTCCAGTTACAGAGTCGGTAACCGTCAAGATGGATAGCGAGCTCATCATCCGCCAGATGACGGGAGTCTATAAGGTGAGGAATGCAGTGTTGAAGGAGAAGCATACTGCTGCAAAGCTAATGATCCACGAATCCTTTCCGAAAATCGAATTCGTACATATACGGAGAGAGCTAAACACCGAAGCAGATGCGCTCGCCAACGAAGCAATGGATCGCGGCGCATAAGCATGAAGAGAAATAAGTACAGCGACGACGGAGTGGATGTTGGAGAGGAGGCACTGTTTAGCAAGTATGCCAGTACTATTTGCATGGCGAGTTACAAAAACTCGCCGTTTGTCCAGGTTAAGGATCTTTCCGCAGGAAACTTCCGCGGGCCTCGTCCTGTCTCATTCGTGGGGCTGCCAAAAGGTTTTACTATTGAGGCAACGACAGACGGTATTGGCACCAAAGGCATAGTGGTTGATGCGGCACAGGCACACCGCACCGCGGCGTATGATCTTATAGCAATGACGGCGAGCGATATTACTCGCTATGGTGGCGTCTCACTTATGTTCGTCAATGCGCTTGATATCGTCTCCGTAGACAAGAAGGGAAGTACGGTCAGCGAAACATATAAAAAAGTTCTCAAAGGTCTCGGTGATGCTGCAGCTCAGGCTAGGGTAGTTGTGCTGAAGGGTGAGACGGCCCAAATGGGGGTCTGCGTTGGTTCCGAGATCACAAACTCCAGAACAAAAATCAATTGGTCGGGGACTATGCTCGGTGCATACACGAAGGATAAAATGATTACCGGCAGCACTATCGCAGCTGGACAGGTCATTATTGCACTTAAGGAAAACGGCTTTAGATGTAACGGTATTAGTTCAGTACGGAAGGCTCTTGCAATGAAGTACGGCAAAACGTGGTGGAAAAATCCAAAAGCAAAAAATAGTATCCGTCAATCAGCTGCCCCTTCCGTGCTATATGACACGTACATTGCAACACTCAATGGATGGTTTAGTCCTAGTTTTAAAAAAGAGTTACAGATCCATGCAGTGGTACATCTGTCCGGTGGTGCAATTAGGGAAAAATTAGCAAATGATATTTTATTCCCCAAGCGATTATCTGCAGTACTTGATACTCTTTGGGACCCGCCACGCATCATGGCAGAGTGTGCCCGGTGGCGAGGAATGACGGACCATGAGTTTTATGAAACATGGAATGGGGGTCAGGGTATGTTGCTTGTTGTAGATAAAAAAGATGTGCTGCATTGTCTGAAGCGCGCAAAGAATTTTGGTATTAAGGCTCGGGTGGCTGGGCGCATTGTTGCCGGCACACAGTCAAGTGTTACGGTGGTCTCGCGATTAACCAAGAGGAAGGAGGTTGTGTATAGGCCAGAATAGTACGCTATGAAGCAGTACTGGCTAGAGGCACTGTTGGTCGCGGTACTTATTGGTGCGGCGACGTACTCGCTCTATGCAGCGGCGCCCGCAATACCGGTACTGGATAGCGTAGTGGGGGAGAGCGTAACGGTGGAGGGTATTGTGGTGCGTGATCCAGATGTGCGTGAGGGATTCGTGCAGCTCACACTCGATGTTGGTGAGGACGGCTACATACTCGTCCGGGCGGATAACTTTCTACTATACGCATACGGCGACCGGCTGCAAGCGCGGGGCAAGTTGGGGTTACCAGAGCCATTTCTGACAGACACTGGTAGAGAGTTCGACTACCCAAAGTACTTACTCGCGCATGGCGTGACGCACACGCTCTCGTTTGCGCGCATTACTATTCTTGGCCACGGCGAGGGCGACGTGGTTATTGGCGCACTGATCAAGACCAAACACTACTTCGAGTCAGGCATCAAGGCCGCGCTCCCTGAGCCAGAATCATCACTCTTGTCTGGACTCCTCTTGGGGGACAAGCGGGGCCTCGGCGAGGAGCTGACAGAATACTTCCGCGCGGCGGGGTTGGTACACATCATCGTACTCTCGGGGTACAACGTAGCCTTGGTCATCAACGCGATTCGGAGCGTACTCACACTCTTCCTCTCACGGACTCTTGCGCTAACTCTTTCTGGCGTAGCTGCGCTCGCATTCTTACTTATGACTGGAGTTTCGGAAACAGGGCTTCGTGCGACACTTATGGCGCTCGTCGTACTCCTCGCGCAAGGATTGCACCGGCCGGCGGATGGCCTCCGCATCCTCCTCGTTGTTGCGGCCGCGATGGCGCTGTGGAATCCGCTCCTCGTGCTCTATGATCTCTCGTACCAGCTCTCCGTCATAGCTACACTTGGCCTCATACTCTTTTCGCACCGCGTAGTGCCATATGTATTGTGGATGCGCTCCAAGACAATGATCGAGATAGTCTCGACCACTATTGCGACACAGATTGCAGTGCTACCACTCCTCATTATCTCGATAGGGTCGGTGTCGCTCGTTTCCTTAGTATCAAATATCTTGGTACTGCCAGTCGTGCCGTACGCCATGCTCGCGGGGTTTGTTGCCGCGCTTATCGCGCTCGTATCACCCATACTTGCGTTCCCATCCTCGACTATTGCGTACGCGCTCCTCACCTACATCATTGCAGTTGGCTCCTGGCTCGGGGCTCTCCCGTTCGCAGCATTTGTGTTATAAATGGCAGCGACAGTATGGGGAATGAGGCACATCATGAATCAGACAAAAAGTGTGATGCATATAGGCAGGGATGTACAAGTCCTCCGACGAGGCGCTGCACCCTTTGTTCCCCGCACCGTTTCTTTTGCGAAAATCATATCTACGCGCACTTAGCTGGCGCGCATAAGGTTGTTTAGCCTGAAGCAAGGATGTGCTCCGCAATTTCCCTTTAAAAGTAAATATACGAAAGTACTCCCGCGACGCTAAGTGGCATACCTAGTGTAACCAACAGATTTCGGCGGACCCATCGGGCAGTTATTTTTCGGTTCCTTGCGCGCTCTTCAGCGAGTGCGCCCGCGGACAATGCACCTTTTGGCATCTCGATCCCTGGCCAATCAGACATCTCAGACATTTTGGGAAAAGCGGCTGTTAACTACGGCGCCGTTCAAGTTTGCAAAGAATGCGTCGACGTACTTGGCTTTTTCGGCGGGGACGTAATCGACCATGTAGGCATGCTCCCACATGTCCAAGGCGAGGATAGTCGTTAGTCCATTGAGTTGGCCGAGCTCGTGGTCGGCAACAAAGTGGTTGATGAACTGCTTCCCGACCGGGTCCCAAGATAGTATCGCCCAGCCGATGCCTCGCATCATCGCAACGCCCTTAAACCTTGCGAGCCACGCGTCGACTGATCCGTACTGCTGACTCAGAGCTTTCCCAAGCTCGGAGTCAGTCCCGAGCGGAGTCGAGGGACCCTCCCACTGTGAGAAGTAGTGCTCGTGCATCCTCATCCCGTTCCACTCAAAGCCGATGCGGCGGGTTACCTCGCCAAGAGCGTAGGCGTTCTTCTCGCTATCCTTCATTAGCTCCTTTTGCTGATCCTCGATAACGTTTATAAACTTAGCGTACCCCTCGTAGAGCTTGATGTGCACGTCGAGCTGCTTTTGCGAGATCCCCGCCAGTGTTCCGAAGTTGAAAGTTTTTGCTGTATATATCATTCAGTAATCATAGCATTTTGGGCAAAAAACCATGAATTATGATGCGGTATAGTGATGGACATGAGTGTTATAAAGCACGGCGGTCCCTACCCGATGGTAGTCCGCCTGGTATTCGGGGGTATAGCGTTGTGGTTGATGTTAGTTCCGCTCGTGATCGCCGACATCTTTATCGAGATATGTCACCGTATCTGGTTTCCCGTCTTTGGAATCAAGCAGGTCAAGCGTTCGCAGTACATCCGCCTCTTCGATCGCGCCAAGCTCCCGTACCTTACCTGGTACGAGAAGATCGGCTGTGTCTATTGCGCGTATGTCAACGGCTGGTGCCATTATGCTTCCGTCATAGCAGGCCGAACGGAGCAACACTTCTGCGCCATCATGCACCTCGAGACTCGTGGGTATGTAAAGACGGAGTACGAACAGTCCTTTGCGAAGTATGGCAGCGAGGAAGCGCTCCGCCGCCGCTATGCCAACCACGAGCGAGACTTCGGTACAGAGATTAAATAATCATGTGTTGGATTCTCGAGCATCATGCACTTGAGTATTATTCGTCCCTATGAAGTACCAACGCGCCAGAGGATGTCGAAGTAGGAGCGCATCGCTTTTTTAATATGTGTGTCCTCAAAGACGATATGCACGCTCGGTGAGGCAGAAAAGATACTGATGACTACATGGCTCTGCCACACTTGTATTTGGAGCGGGGAGGAGTCGGCGGTCTCTATATAGCGATACTTACGCTTAAGCGCAGCTGGCTGGTCGGGGAAGTACTGACGGTTATTGAGCTCGACTTGTCCTCGAAATGCAGAGAAGCATGAGAGTAGAAACCCGACCTTACGCTCCAAACGCTCGCGCTCAAAGAGTGCGAGCTTGCCAGAGTTGACCATCGCCTCGCGCCAAGCTTGCGGATGTGCACTGATAACACGCACCTCCTCACCGCGCGGTTGTAGGCGCATGAGCTTCAGCTGGAGGAGTGCGAGGGCATGGTCGCCCATCACGACCGAGACCTTTGGGTCAGACTTTTCTGCAGCGGCCTCGAGTAAGGGCTTTAGTATGAGGTCAAACTTTTCCTTAGACGCCTCGAGACTTTCCTGCAGCGCCGCAACAGGTACGGCCTGCACTTTCTTGTTCCGGCCTGAACGTGTGATGGTCACCGTACCGCGTGCAGTCATCTTCCGTAGCTCGCGTTGGATAGTCTCGCTATGGATGCCCGTTTCCTTGTGCAGCTTTTCTATGCCGGTCGCGCCCGCTTCAAGTAGTGCGAGGTATATTGCTGCCTGACGTCGGTTGCCAAAGAGGCCGCGAAGTTCCTGCAGACTGTCTGCTAAGGTTTCCATGCGCACATTAATAACACATAATCGTGTTATTTTGTATCTTTTATCATGACCGTGCATTTGCGAGGATGGTGTAATGCATACACCGTTTCAAGAAGCGCTGTTTGAGGTGCATATCGTAGGATACCCGGGCACCGACCTGTCGGAGGTCCCTGCGCCGTTCTTTACCAACCACATCGACCAGTCGACGCAGGGATTCAGCGCCATTGCTACGGCCGAGTGTGCCGATGTCGCGGGTGCGTACAGGGCGTTTGACGAGGCTACGAGGTGGTGCGCCGCGGAGAGTGCGAAGTCAACTACCTTTGGCGTGCATGCGAAGCTCGAGGCTGTTCGTGAGCAGAGATGGTTCGAGAAGGCAGAGCTACTGCATACTCCGGGGCCTCGTACTGGTACCTACGCGTATATTCAAAGCGCACTTGTGTCTGCATGGGATGTGCACCTTGATGGCTGGTTTGACCCAAGGCTAAAGGAAGCATTGCACAGAGACGGCTACATAATCCTCGACTATCTCTCATCAGGAAGGGAGGAGATGAGTACTCTCACCATGCACTTTTTGCGTCCCGATGAATGCGTAGCTGAGTATCGGCGTGTCACTCGACTTTTAGAAAAGTATGGAGGATTTGTTGGCAATGTGTATTACGAGGACCCCTTGGCGTTTGTGGTGTATGGGCCGACTATTCCGCGACCCATTGTGCGGTCGATGTAGTATAGGTGGATGCAGTGGGCAGTGATCCTGGTACTCGTCGCGCTGAACGCGCTCCTCTTTGCCGTACCTACGCCATCTGGGCTTGCGGTTACGTTCCTCGATGTGGGGCAGGGGGACGCGATATTGATAGAGGGGCCAACTGGCGTGCAGGTACTGATAGATGGCGGACGAGACAGTGGGGTACTCCGCGAGCTGTCGCCACGGCTTCCGTTTTGGGACAGATCGCTGGATGCTGTTATTGCCACACATCCAGATGCGGATCATATTGGTGGGTTGCCATCGGTACTAGAGCGCTACCAAGTCGCGCATATCTTAGAGCCTGGGGTACCGAATGATACGGGCGTGTGGAACCAGTTTGTTGGGGCAGTGAATGCAGAGCTACAAAATAATGCGGCGCGCCACATCGTGGCGCGCCGCGGCATTTCCACACCGCCTGGGGGGGAAGGGCAATGAGAAATATATTTACCATAAAATTGTTTACGAACTGTT
>CAYHLC010000003.1:90241-94553 GCA_964357395.1 uncultured Candidatus Saccharibacteria bacterium
GGGGTGGGGTCCCCGGTGGTGGGGCGCCCCCCAACCCCCCCCACAAACATCGCCCCCCCCCCCCCCCGGGGCCCCCCCCCGCGGCATGCGCCTCGCGCTTGGTGGCTCGGCGCATGCAGATATTTTGTACCCTATTAGTGATGTCGCAAGTGTGAAGGATACAAACTCGGGCTCCATTGTTGTTCGGGTTGTCTATGGCAATACCTCATTCATGCTTACGGGAGATGCGCCGGTGTCGGTCGAGTACGAGATACTGCGCGGGGATAGCGTGGTGGCGAGCACGGTACTGAAGGCCGGCCACCATGGGTCCAAGACGTCTTCAAGCGAGGAGTGGGTCGCTGCTGTTGCACCACAGTACGTTATCTTTAGTCGCGGCTGCCAGAACCGCTACGGGCACCCAGCAGAGGAAGTGGTCAATCGGTTAATCAAATATAAAATCCCCACACTTGATACGTGTGAGGACGGCTCGATTACTTTCCGTTCCGACGGAACTACACTACGCCCGCCTTCTTCAAGGTGATGAACGCGCCACGCTTCGCTATCGTCTTCAGGCCCTTGGCCGAGACAACGATGGTGACAGTTTTGTTGAGTTCAGGGATGAAGATCTTCTTCTTCTGTAAGTTGGCCTTCCTGCGTACTGCGCCCGTAGGGTTAAACTGCGTCGCACGAACGCGGTTCGAGTACTTGCCCCCAACGAGGGATGACTTGCCTGTAACGACGCACTCCTTTGCCATAGTTCCTCGACTTTACCACAGATTGCCGTCTAGAGGCAACTCGTTATACTGGAGGTATGACAAACTCATTTGAAGCCAATTTCAATACTTATCAGAGCAGGCCAGACGACGAGGATCAGACCGACCCTGCCTATCAGGGGGCTCGGGAGCGCAAGAAGCGAGAGGACGAGGAAGACCGCGATCCAAACAAGCAGTAAGTACTAACTGGTTTTCTCTAGATAGACCGAGACGGTGCGGCGCTTCCAGGCGCTGCCGTCGGCGTGGCGGTGCTTGTGCGACTTCTCGATCTTGTGGATGGTGAAGAAGTCTCCAAACTGCTTACGCAGCGCTCCTACAGTCCATACGTATTCCGCGTGGCCGAGCTCGGGGTGGATATACATGTTCTCCTCCGGTCCTGGGTGCTCTCGGAGCATGCGAGCAGCGTTTTGGTCCTCATCGAGGATGAAGGATTTGAAGAATACCCATCCGTTGGGGCGCAGCACACGCAGCATCTCGAACATGAGTGCATCGCGCTCCTCCTTCTTCAATATATGCGAGGCCATCATGTCGAGGACTATTGTCACCGAGTTGTCGGGGAGGGGGATAGGTTGGCGGAGGTCCTGTACAAGGAACTTGATCTGCGGCAACTCGGCCGCGGCTGCTGCTGCGTTCGCCTGCGCTACCCCTTCCTTCGACGTGTCATAGCCGATACCGCGCATACCGAACTCGCGCGCGAGGTATATGAGGTTCCGTCCATTGCCGCAGCCAATATCAACCGCTTGGGTAGTGACGTTGAGGAGCGCGTTTTTGTAGTTACGCACCAAGTAGCGGCAGAACTTTTGGAGGTCCTCTGCCGGCTCGTCGGAGAGCTCGAGGTGGGTTGGGTTCTTATACTGCTTATCCCAGAAATCCTTTTTCTTTCTCATATCAATGATTGCGGATGCCGGGCGCTCCAGGCGTAGAGCGTTACTGCTGCTGCGGCCGCAGCATTCAACGACTCGGTGCGAGAGTTAATAGGTATGGAGAGGAGTTGGTCGCAAAGCGCTTCCGTCTCCGCATCCATACCAGCGCCCTCGTTGCCAACAACAAAGGCGCTCGGAGTTGCAAAAGGTTCGGTGTGGAGGTTCGCGCTGCCCTTGCCCGCAAGGCCGTAGGTAGTGACTCCGCGAGCGCGCAGGTCTGCAAGTGTCTCTGGTACTGAGTCTATAGATATAAGAGGAATGCGGAACACCATACCAACTGATGTTTTGATGACGGCGGTAGTTATAGGCGCCTGGCCTCGTGTAGGGAGGAGGACGGCCGAGGCGCCGAAGGCTGCGGCCGAGCGGATAATGGTGCCGACGTTGTGCGGGTCGGTGAGCCCAGCTAGGACGACGAGCGCAGTGTCGGCGCTCGGCTTCAACCCATCCTTGAACTCGGAGTAGGGGACAAGAAGTTTTGATGTATCCACCGTCGCGACGTAGCCACCGTGCCCCTCGCCCTTCACATTGGTCATCACCTTACCGATGACGTGTGGCATGTGGGCTTGTGCCTCCTCTATAGCGTGTTTGCCGTAGAGGTACGCCGTATCACTCTTCATGGGCGGAGTGTATCATGTACCCATGATCATTATTACGGTGGTTATTGTTATCTTTTCGATCATACTCCACGAGGTGGCGCATGGCGTTGTCGCTAATTGGCTTGGTGACCCAACCGCAAAGTACGCTGGCCGCCTGACACTGAACCCACTCCCGCACATTGACCCTATTGGCTCTTTGCTCTTACCGGGCCTTGCTGTCATTACACAATCGCCGTTCCTCTTGGGTTGGGCCAAGCCCGTGCCGATCAATCCGTACAACATTCGAGCACCCTGGGGCCTGCCTGCGCAGGCAGGCGAGGCGCTCGTCGCCTTTGCCGGCCCCGGCACCAACATACTGATCGCCATCATTGCTGCGCTCCTCCTCCGTATACCAGCGCTCCAAACTCCAGAGGTGATGGGCATAGTCGTTATGGTGGTCATTGCCAACTTATCTCTTGCGATACTGAACTTGATACCAATTCCGCCACTCGACGGCTCCAAGATAGTAGCAGCTGTCCTTCCGTACCAGCTCGAGCGGCAGTATCGCCAGCTCGAGGCATGGACCTACGCCCTTGGCCCCTTCGGGCTCCTTATTGTTCTTATTGTGATCGTCAATCTCTTGTCCGGCCCCATGAGCGCTCTCATCAGCTACTTCTTCCGCCTCCTGACCGGCTACGCAATCTAGTTTGACTTTAGATTTTCACTGCCTACTATGGCGGCATGAGCGAAAAACAGCTTGACCCTGACGAGGGGACAGTTGAGGAGGATGGACTGTATATGTTTGTCTCCATTGGCGACGAGGGTAAGGAGCAGGTACATAAAGCTTTTACCACCAGAGGAATGACGCTGATTTTGACTGCTGTCGCAATCGGCGCTGGACTTGCAGGGCTAGCTTTCGGCTAATGCTTGCAAATCGGGGGCACAGATAGTACAGTAGTGAGGCTCCTCGTGGGCATTTTTTGTACAGAAATGGCAACAATCAACCAGCTCCGCAAGCGCCCCCGCCACACGGCTCCGCGCAAGTCCAAGACCATCGCGCTTACGCGCGGCTTTAACGTACTTAAGAACCGTCCTACCTTCTATCCATCACCATTCAAGCGAGGTGTCTGCACCAAGGTAACTACCAAGACTCCTCGTAAGCCGAACTCTGCTATTCGTAAGATCGCCCGCGTCCGTCTCTCGAACGGTATGGAGGTCACCGCCTACATCCCCGGCGAGGGACACAACTTGCAGGAGCACTCGGTGGTCATCCTCCGTGGTGGTCGTACTAAGGACCTCTCTACACGCTACAAGATCGTTCGTGGACGTCTCGACACCGCAGGGTTGGAGAAGCGCCGTCGCGGCCGTTCGCTCTATGGCGCTAAGAAGCCGAAATAAATATGAGACGAAAAGTAAAGAACACACATACAGTAGCCGCAGACGTTAAGTACCAGTCCGAGACGGTCGCACGCTTCATCAACGCAATCATGTGGGAGGGCAAGAAGTCTGTCGCACGTTCGATCGTATACGGCGCATTTGATGTCATCAAGAAGAAAGACGAGGCAGTAGACCCGCTTGTTGTGTTCGAGACAGCACTCACCAATGTATCGCCCACGGTCGAGGTCCGCTCGCGCCGCGTGGGCGGTGCTAACTACCAGGTCCCCACCGAGGTACGCCCCGCACGCCGACGTCTCCTGGCCTTCAAGTGGATTATCGATGCAGCACGTTCAGGCAAGGGCAAGGCAATGGAGGAGAAGCTCGCTTCTGTCCTCATGGAGGCAGCCAAGGGCGAGGGCCCCGCTATCAAGAAGCGCGACGACGTACACCGTATGGCGGAGTCGAACCGCGCGTTCGCACACCTTGCGTGGTAAGGTTCTTACATGGCACGCGATTATCCTGTTGAGAAAGTCAGAAATTTTGGAATCATTGCGCACATCGATGCGGGCAAGACGACTACGTCTGAGCGCATCCTCTACTACACTGGATCGCAACACAAGATCGGCGAGGTGCACGACGGTGGTACCACGACCGACTGGATGGAGCAGGAGAAGGAGCGCGGCAT
>CAYHLC010000004.1:0-73795 GCA_964357395.1 uncultured Candidatus Saccharibacteria bacterium
GGTTACCAGGCTATCGTCCCACCGTTTGCAGGAGCAACTGATGCAGAGATTCGCGACGAGCTGAAAGAGGCTGGCTTCAAAGAGACCGGCACCATGCCGCTCTACGACGGCCGCACCGGAGAGAAGTTCGCACAGGAAGTCGCCGTCGGCTACATGTACATCCTGAAGCTGCACCACATGGTGGAGGATAAGATCCACATGCGCTCGATTGGTCCGTACTCACTTATTACGCAGCAGCCACTCGGCGGCAAGGCACAGAACGGCGGCCAGCGCTTTGGAGAGATGGAGGTGTGGGCACTCCTCGGCTACGGTGCCGCGCATACCCTCAGGGAGATGCTCACTATCAAATCCGACGACATACAGGGACGCTCCGCAGCGTTCGACGCAATAGTGAAGGGCAGGCCAATAGGCGAGATGCACACGCCAGCTGCGTTTAACGTGCTGGTCAACCACCTTCGCGGCCTCTGCCTCGATGTCATATTAGGAAAGGGGGTTATCGAGGACGCTAAATAAAACCTATGGATCAAAAACGCGGCAAGGTTGCAGACACAACAGCGTTCGACTGGGTCGGACTGCGTGTCGCAAGTCCGGAAAAGATTTTGGAGTGGTCCTGGGGAGAGGTCCGAAAGCCCGAGACTATCAACTACCGCACCCAGCGCGCGGAGAAGAACGGCCTTTTTGATGAGGCAGTGTTTGGTCCAGATAAAGACTACGAGTGTTACTGTAACAAGTACAAGGGCCCACGCTTCCGTGGCATTGTCTGTGAGAAGTGTGGTGTCGAGGTGACCCGCGCTATTGTCCGTCGCGAGCGCATGGGCCATATCGAGCTCTCATCTCCTGTCGCACACATTTGGTTCCTCCGCTCGGTCCCATCTCGTATCGCACTCATGCTCGGCGTATCAGCAACGGATGCGGAGAAGGTCGTGTACTTTGCTGGCTACATTGTCACCAGCGTTAACGAAGACGAGCGGAAGCGCGTCATCGAGGACTTGGAGGCAGAGTATAAGACGAAGAGTAAGACTCTCAGTAACGAAAAGGCTATTACCGAACTGAAGAGCCTCGTAGTTGCTGCGAAGGGCGAAATCGAGCGCATCCAGCCTGGCCTCGTCCTCGATGAAATTGAGTACCACCGCTTTTCGGTTAAGTACGGCACCTTCTTCGAAGCAGGTATCGGAGCCGAGGCTATCTACAACATATTTAAGAACGTAAACCTCGAGAAGCTCGGAGCAGACTTGGAGCGCCAATTAGAGGCAGGTACCGGAGCTGCAGATAAGGAGAAGTTGGTCAAGCGCCTCGCCTTGGTCAGGAGCATGCACAAGGCAGGCGTCCGTCCTGAATGGATGTTCCTCACCCGCATTCCAGTCACGCCACCAGCCTTGCGCCCTATGGTTGCCTTGGAGTCCGGCCGCCACGCAACGTCGGATGTTAACGACCTGTACCGCCGCGTCATCAACCGCAACAACCGTCTGATGAAGCTCCGCGACATCCATGCACCGGAAGTGATCCTCCGTAACGAAAAGCGAATTCTGCAGGAAGCCGTGGACGCACTCCTCGATAATTCGATTAGACGCGGTCAGAATGCAGCAGGCGCAACCTCAGTGCAGCAGAAGCGTCCGCTGAAGTCCCTTGCAGACTACCTGAAGGCGAAGCAGGGGTACTTCCGCTTCAACCTCCTCGGGAAGCGCGTCGACTACTCGGGCCGCTCCGTAATTGTGGTCGGACCTGACCTCGCACTCGACGAGTGTGGTCTCCCCAAGCACATGGCACTCGAGTTGTTCCGTCCGTTTGTTATCTCCAAGCTCTTGTCGCGCGACCTCTCGCACAACATCAAGGGCGCAGGCCGTCTGATTGAGGAAGGAATTCCGGAAGTGTGGGCAATCCTCGAAGAGGTGATCCACGGCAAGCACGTACTCTTGAACCGCGCGCCAACACTGCACCGCCAGGGTATCCAGGCATTCCGTCCGACCCTGATCGAGGGCAACGCTATCCAGCTGCACCCACTCGTGTGTCAGGCGTTCAACGCGGACTTCGATGGCGACCAGATGGCCGTCCACGTACCACTCTCTGAGGAAGCTCAGATGGAGGCACGTGAGATCATGTCCGCAAACAAGAACATCTTGAAGCCAGGCTCCGGATCCCCAGTCGTTTCGACTGACAAGGACATCGTCCTTGGTATCTTCTGGATGACACGCCAAATTGATGGCGTGCAGGGCGAGGGCAAGTACTTCTCGAGCCCAAACGCAGCCATCCTTGCATACGATTTTGATGATGTGGATATCCACGCCAAGATTTGGGTCCGTCCGTCTGAGGGCAGCAAGAAGTACGCAGCGCATACTGGAGACCGCTTCGAGACCACCGTTGGTCGACTCCTCTTCAACTCAATCTTCCCGAAGGATTACCCGTACTTCAACGACGAGGTCAAGAAGGCGACGCTCTCGAAGATCGTGGAGGACTTGATCCGAACCTATGGACTCAAAGAGCTTCCAAAAACACTCGACAAGATCAAGGCGTTCGGATTCCAGTTCGCAACCCGCTCCGGTATCACCTTCAACTCCTCTGACATTGTGGTGCCGAAGGAGAAGGGAGCTATTGTAATGAGTGCCCAGAAGGAAGTGCAGATTATTGAGGAGCAGTATCAGAACGGACTCCTCACTGAGGAGGAGAAGACCAGGCTCGTCATCGAGATCTGGCAGAAGGCGAAGGGCGAGATCGAAAAGCTGATTATCCCGAACATGGATATCAACTCGTCTATCTACACCATCATCACCTCCGGTGCTCGAGGCTCGATGGGTCAGCTCTCACAGATGGCAGGTATGAAGGGCCTTATGCAGAACACGAAGGGTGAGGTCATCGAGTTCCCCGTCGTCTCCTCTATGAAGGAGGGTATGACCCCGATTGAGTACTTTACTACCACACACGGATCACGTAAGGGTCTCTCCGACACCGCGCTCAAGACCGCCGCTGCAGGATACCTGACACGCCGACTCTTCGACGTGGCGCAGGACGTGGTTATCGAGGGTGACGACTGTGGTACCAAGCGCGGTATTACGGTTCGTAAGATGCGCTCATCAGGAATGGAGGCAGATCTCGCGAAGCTGATCTTCGGTCGCGTCTTGGCGCAGCCACTTGAGATAGGGTCGCTGAACTTTAAGAAGGGCACATTGATCAGCCACGACGAGGCGCGTGCTATTGCGGACGCGGGTGCTACGGAGGCAATCCTCCGCTCACCAATGAGCTGCGAAAACGAGTACGGTGTCTGTCGCAAGTGTTACGGAATCGATATGACGACTCGTGAGCTTATTGATGTCGGCGAGGCAGTAGGAACTATTGCTGCGCAGGCTATTGGTGAGCCGGGCACTCAGCTCACCATGCGTACCTTCCACACTGGAGGTGCTGCTACTGTTGGCGGCGACATCACGAACGGCTTGCCTCGCGTCGAAGAGCTCTTCGACAAGCGGCCTCCGAAGGGAACTGCAGTCCTATCGGTAGTGACTGGCGAGGTGATCGAGATCAAGGACGATGGCGCAAACGGCAAGATCATTGTTGTCCTCCCCGACGTTGGTTCCGAAGGAGCATCGAAGACTCGCGACAAGATAGAGTACGCCGTCCCAGCGCGCCGCGTCTCCATCGTTAAGGTGGGAACCAGGGTTACTCGAGGGGATGCGATTACTGACGGATCGGCGAACTTGGACGAGCTGTTCGAGCTTGGAGGCGCTGCACGATTGCAAGAGTACATGATTGATGAGGTATCGAAGATTTATGACCTCCAGGGCGCACCCGTGTCGCACAAGCACATGGAGGTGATCATCAAGCAGATGTTCTCCCGCGCGAAGGTCAAGGAACCAGGAGATTCAGGATTGGTCCGTGGCGAAGTCGTCGAATGGGGCACCATGCGCAGGCAGAATGCCGAGCTCGAAGCGGCTGGCAAGATGCCAGCACGAGTCGAGGGACTCGTCCTCGGCATTACGGAGGTCTCGCTGAATCGTAAGAGTTTCCTCTCGGCAGCATCCTTCCAGCACACGACGCGTACGCTCATCGGTGCTGCTATCAAGGGCTCGGTAGACACACTCCGCGGTCTCAAGGAAAATGTCATCATCGGTCGCCTTATCCCAGCCGGTACCGGCTACCCCGGGAGTCGGAAGCATGCGGTCATAGCCGAGTTCCAGAAGAAGCGCGCAGAGGAGATGTCGCGCATGGCAGACGATACTGATTCGCGCGCAAGGATACCCATCGAATAGATGTCTGATACCGTAGATCGGATCAAAGAGCGCCTCAGCATTACCGAGGTGGTGCAGCCCTATGTCAAACTGACTAGGGCCGGCAAGTATTGGAAGGGCCTGTCACCCTTTACGAAAGAAAAGACTCCGTCGTTCTTCGTCACTCCTGACAGAGGGATCTTCCACTGCTTCTCTTCCGGAAAGGGAGGAGACATGTTCACGTTCATAGAAGAGATGGAAGGGGTGGACTTCCGCGGCGCACTGAAGCTCCTTGCTGAGAAGGCGGGCGTGGAATTGGTACGCGAGGCACCGGGCGCGCGTGATGAGCGCGAACAAGTCTATGCGGCGCTGGACGCTGCACGCGCGTATTACGAGTCTGTACTCGTCGAGCGTCCTGATGTTCAGGACTACCTTGTTAAAAGGCAGATCACGAAGGAACTCGCAGGAAGCTGGTCCCTAGGCTACGCACCAAACGAATGGCATGCCTTGCGCGAAACACTTTTGAAACAGGGCTTTTCGGAGATGACGATGGAGTCTGCAGGGCTTATCAAGACATCGGAAGAGGATGCACGGAAGAAGTACGACCGATTTCGAGGACGAATCATGTTTCCAATTCGGGACGTCTCGGGGAGGGTGATCGGATTTTCCGGCCGCATCTTCGAAGAGGACCCAAAGCATCCGGGCGCCAAGTATATTAACTCGCCCGAGGGACCGGTGTTCGATAAGTCTCGCGCGCTCTATGGCATCCACGAGGCCAAGAACAAGATACGCGAGCTCGGCTTCGCCATGCTGGTAGAGGGACAGGTGGACCTCCTCATGGCTCACTCCTTGGGCTACAAGAGCGCTGTCGCGACTTCCGGAACCGCATTTACCCCAGCGCACGCAGATGTCCTGAAGCGGTACTCCTCTAATCTCCTCATCGCGTATGACGGCGATAAGGCTGGAATCGCCGCGGCAGGCCGCGCTGCAGCAGTCGCACTTCCGAGAGGGATGAACGTGAAGGTGGTGTCCCTTCCGCCTGGCATGGACCCTGCGGATTTGATAGGGAAAGACCCGGCCGCGTTCAAGGAGGCAGTCAAGAAGGCGGTACCAGTACCAGAGTTCTTCCTCGAGGTGGCGCGCCGTTCTGCTCGAGATCAACGCCAGTTTAAGCTCGAGGTAGGGAAGACGGTATTGCCGTACGTGGCACTGATCGAGAATAGAATAGACCAGGCCCACTTCGTCTCGGCCATAGCCTCGGCCCTCCAGGTGCCTCAGGATGCGGTGCAGTCGGAATTAAAGAAGCTTGGTACACAGGGTGTAGAAGTCGAGAAGGGTGCCAAGGATCCATACTTTTGGATCGACCAGGGCGAGCGGTTTATCTACGGCATCCTGCGCATATTGGAGGATACAAAGGACGTGCACGCAGCGCTCGCTACATCGATTTTTGAAAGCAATTTCGGCCTTTCGCGTCTCGAAGAGATGCGTGGCATGCAAGAGCATGAGGAGGAGGCCGCACGAATACTGGCCTCAGAGAATTTCTTTGCCCTCAACGAGGATACGGCGAGTCAGGGGGTGGTATTGGAGGATATGCTACGCGAGGCAGAGCGCCGAGCAAAGCGTAGCGCATACGGAGATCTCCAAGCTCGCCTCAAAGTTGCCGCTTCGGCGGGGGATGCGAGAGAGGAGGCCTCACTTATGGCAGCCCTCACGAGCCTTGCTAAAGAGTTAGAAAATTAGTACAATAATCGCTATTCCATGGCTAAAAAGCGGACTAAATCAAAGCCGAAGAAGAAGGTCATAAAGAAGGTCAAAAAGCCGTCGCGACCTGTCCGCAAGCCGAAAAAGAAGGTGGTCAAGAAGGCAAAGCCGGCTAAGAAGAAAGTTGCCCCGAAGCCTGTCTTAAAGCCCACCAAGAAGTCCGCCGCTCTCGAGCAGAAGGCGAACGGCCTTATCGCACGCGGCAAGGAGCGCGGCTACGTCACCTATAACGAGATTCTAAAGGAGTTCCCAACCATCGAGGACAACGTGATGTTCCTCGAGGACCTCTACGAGCGCCTTGCGACCTCCGGTGTGGATGTCCTGGAGTCCGGCGGCATGTTGGAGGAGGTACCAGACGAGGTCGTGATGCGAGGCAGCTACCGTGGAGAAGGATCCGCGCACGACTCGATACAGATGTACCTCCGCGAGATCGGCCAGTACCCACTCCTCTCAGCGCTTGAAGAACGCACACTCGCCAAGCGAATTGCTGATGGCGATGATGAGGCCAAGAACCTCCTCGCCCGGGCCAATCTCCGCCTTGTTGTTTCTATAGCTAAGAAGTACGCAAACCGCTCGTCAGATTTGACGCTCCTTGACCTGATTCAGGAAGGTAACATCGGCCTTTTCCGAGCGGTCGACAAATTCGACTTCACCAAGGGATTCAAGTTTTCGACCTACGCGACGTGGTGGATCCGCCAGGCTATTACTCGCGCTCTCGCCGACCAGAGTCGCACCATCCGTATTCCGGTGCACATGGTGGAGACCATAGCCAAGTACAAGCAGGTGGTACGCCGTCTGGAGCAGGACCTCGGTCGCGACCCAATGCCGGAGGAAGTAGCAGCAGAGATGGGTGTCGAGACCGAGAAAGTCTACCAGATCGAGCAGATCAACCAGGAGACACTCTCCCTCGAGGCGCCGATCAGTGCGGGCGACGACGAGGACGCATCAGCTCGCGGCGACTTTGTCGCTGACTCATCGCTCCCTAGTCCAGACCAGGAGACCTCGCACCGTATATTGGTAGAGCAGCTGCATGAGATCCTTGGAGATCTGTCGCCAAAAGAGCGAAAGATTTTGGAAATGCGACACGGACTTATGGACGGTATCTATCACACATTGGAGGAAGTGGGACAGGAGTTCGGCGTGACGCGCGAGCGCATCCGTCAGATCGAGGCCAAGGCCCTAGATAAGATCCGTACCCACGGCAAAGCCCGCCGCCTCCGCAGCTACTAAACTAGTTCCCAGCTCGGCGCATGAAGTAGGCTGCGAGGACAGGAAGTGATGCTGCCGTAGCGATGACCGGTATCTGCATCTTGTCTGCCCAGACAGGGTAGTCAGTGCCAGATATGCCACCACTGAATGCTATATCCACTGAGGCATATACCGCAGCTGCAGCGATGATGAGTGCCAAGGTCGCATATACTTTGTCGCGGTTCCGTGCCCCGCGCGAAGCTGTTTCTGTCATTAAATACAAGTTGACACGAGCTTGCCCATCTGTCAATTATCGCAGGGAGAGAGCCAGGATGGTTGCGGTGCTGAGACTAAAGACAGTTGCGGTGGAGGCAAACGCCGCGTCAGCTTTTGAGTATCCGCGCGATAGTAGATAGTTGTAGAGGTCGTACCAGCGCAGGTCCTTGAGCTCATGCTCCGTTCGCATGCGCTCGATCGTTCTACCCCTGTTGCCCATAAGGGCAGTATACATTTCTCTGCGAAGAGCGCTATCGCAGCGAGGCGATGAGTATTCCTGCTACAGCCGAACCAAAGATCGTCATGCTAGCGGCAACAGCAGCTTCGCTCTCTGAGAATCCTGCCCCAGTCAGCTTATTAAATACATGCAGCCAGCGTGCGTCCCGCTTTTCCAGCTTGACTCGCAAGGTCCGTATTACGTCGTCCTTGTCGGGCCTCGGTTCTGCGAGTGCCATATACCGGCACCGTACCATAGGCGCGCCTCTAGCAACAAGTCCCAGTCAAAAAACCGCCCAGCAGGGCGGTTTTTTGGGGTATTCTAGGGATATGAGGAAGGGAAAGGCTACGAAATACCCGATTCCGCACTGGTCATATAGCAGCCTCCTGTCATACTTACGGAACCCGCTAGCTTGGTACAAGCGCTACGTAGAGCGCGTTTACGACATGCCCTCTGGCCCCTCGGCGTTTATCGGCAAGGCCGGCCACACGGCCCTCCAGCATTACTACGGAGGTATGTCTCCCGACGCATCGGTCGCACTCGGCCTGGAGTCATTGCGAGCTGTCGATGATTCCGAAATAGAGTTTGGAGCCTCTGGGAGGACCAAGAAGGCGCGGAGAGAAAAGCGCCAGCACATGGAAGGCGAGTACTTGCAGGCCATCGGCTTTTATCTCGCTAAGGCACCAAAGTACAAACGGATATACGGCATCGAGCACTCCGCAACGACGCAGGTCCCCGGGCTGCCACTACCTATCAAGGCGATATCAGACTTGGTGGTCGCCTCGCCGAAGCGCGGGCATGTGGACATTGTGGATCACAAGTTTGTCGAGTCGTTCAGTCCCTTGGGAGCGGATAAGCCACTCTTTGTTTTGCAGGCGATCTTCAACTACTACACCGTTCAATCATCGTTCAATAAGCCGGTAGCGCGGTTCATATTGCAGGAGTGCCGGAAGCGGAAGAACAAGGACGGCTCGAGTCAGATGCGCCGCTACATACTCGACTACAAGGACTACGAGAGCGACTTTGAGGTCTTCCACAGGCTAGTCAAAGAGGCGAGTGCCGAAATAGCGACCCGTAAGAGCTATCTCCCGAACCCGTCAGACATGTTCGAGGGCAAGAATTCGTTTGATATTTACCGCCTCGGGCTGTAGGTTTATTCGTCTGCGAGGACGGTGTCGATGATCGACTTCACAGTTGCATACGGCTGCGCGCCTGGGATAGGCACCGTCTTGCCGCTCGCGGTCACAACGACGTTGTGTGGCGTCCCCTGACCACCAGACGCGATCGCGTCGTTGAACTCGTCTTGAACCTTGCTCTGGAACTTGCCAGAGTTGTAGCAGTTGTTGAACTCGGTAGAGTTGACCCCAACCTTGGCTGCAAGTGTAGGCAGGTCGGCGAGGTCAGTAAAGGTGCCTGCCGGAGCAACGTCGAACATCTCGTCGAGGAACTTCCAGTACGCGTCATTGCCACCGAGGTCGGCGACACACTCAGACGCCTCGGCCAGCTTTGGGGCATTCGGATGCAACTGCGCCAAAGGGAAGTTACGCATAACCCACGCTACCTCGCCAGTTGGGCCGTACTCGGCCATGATCTGCTTCATGGTTGCGTGGTACTGCTTGCAAAATGGGCAATCAAGGTCGGTATACTCGACAATAATAATTCTCGCGTCAGGATTGCCAAGAATGTGATCAGTCTCGGTTACCTCTGGGACCTCAATATCGGTTGGAGTGCCAGTCGAGGTTGTGGGGCCAGTGCCGCCATTACCAACAAAGTATAAGGAGACAGCAATAAGCGCGCCTGCAACAACAATAGCGATTGGTATCGCAAGGTTTTGCATTTGAGAAGGCTGTGGGGTTTCTGGGGGCATGAGTTAAAACTTAATGGTATGCGTGCATGATACCATAGCCCCAATGCCCGAAATTGGCTCTCATGCGGTTCTCGGCCTCTTGCAGGGCCTCACCGAGTTCCTCCCCGTGTCCTCCTCTGGGCACCTCATACTGGCCCGCGACTATCTAGGATTGCTTGGTAGCGGGGACCTAGCAGTCGACGCGGTGCTGCAGCTTGCTACCGCCCTCGCCCTCGTCGTCTACTTCTGGCGGGATATCCTAAGGATTTGTTACACATTCCTGTACTGGATTACAGGTCGACCTACCGAGGCTACGGAGCGCACACTGCTCCTCGCCATCATTGCGGGTACCATCCCGGCCATCATCGCAGGACTACTCCTAGAGGACGCTATGGAGACAGTGTTCCGCTCGGCAGAGCTGGTCGCCTATACACTGATAGCGGGCTCGCTGATCATGCTAGCCGCAGAGTATCTCGCGAAGAGTGGCACGGCAACGTTGACGTGGACTAAGGGGCTCGTTATCGGGTTGTTCCAGTGCCTCGCACTCATCCCTGGCATGAGTCGCTCGGGCATGACCATCTCTGGAGGTATGTTTATGGGCCTCACACGCCCCGAGGCAGCACGCTTCGGGTTCCTCCTTGCGGCGCCAATACTGATAGGCTCGGGGCTGAAGAAGCTGATAGAGCTCGAGTCCTCCGGCACGCTCTCGACCATGGGCGCACCGATCGCTGCGGGCTTTGTTGCCTCGTTCCTCTCCGGCCTCCTCGCGGTCCACCTCCTCCTTATCATCGTCCGCCGCACACCCCTCACCGTCTTCGTTGTCTACCGCCTCCTCCTCGCCGCTCTCATCCTTTTGCTGGCATAATATTGTTTGCATTTTTCACCATGGTGAAAAATATATACTAAAACGGGAGGGTGTGGGTGAGGGAGGAGGCGGTTGGTTTTTCCCAATGAGTCGTGTCGATCGGTATGTCGCGCTTTTGGCCAAAGTCGTCATAGCGTAGCTTGCTATTCGCTAAGGCGAAGTCGTATATCTCCTTGGTTATCTGCACGTCCATGAGGCAGTACTTCTTGACCTTGTCCTTCTTGCCCTCCTGCCACCAACGCACTGCATCGAGTCCAGAGCCACCCTTCTTCTTGCCCAAGGTGGCCTTGGCTACCGAGTCGAGCTTGATGCGGCGCCCGAGCACGTTCTTGATCTCGGTAAGGAGGTCGATGGAGCGGATCTTGCTAAGGTCCCCGCTGTAGTATTTGTTGAGGATGGGGATGTCAAAGTGGTCCGAGTTGTACCCGATCAAAACATCTGCACGCTCTAATATTGGCCACAAGAGTGGCAGCTCCGAGACCTCGTAGGCCCTCAGTGAGTCATCCTCAGAATCATGGACACCAATGACGGAGAGCTCCATCGCAGATGGGTCAAACACGCCCGTAGCAGAAGTCGTCTCGATGTCGAGTGTAATTCTTCTCATAGGCACTAGCCACTAGGGGTTAGCCACTAGGGCGGAGGCGACCTTGTCGAGCGCCACCTTTTCCTCCGTACCTGTGGTGAGGTTGCGGATGGTGATCTCGTGGCTGCGCTCCTCATCCTCGCCGTATGCAGCGAAGTAGGGGATGCCGAGCTTCGCTGCGTTCTTGATATGGTCACCGATCTTATCGTGCTTCATACCAATTGCAACATTAATCCCCTGCTTTCGCAGGCTGTCAGCTGTCTGCTGTAGGCTGTCGGCTCTTCCTACAGGGGCAAGGTACAGCTGTACGGAGCTCGCAAGTTTGGGGAGTAGGTTGTGTGTCTCGAGGAAGTCGCGCGCGATAACATCGCCCATAGCAAAGCCGACAGCGGCGACGGGCTCCGACCCGTACTTCTCTACGAGGGTGTCGTAGCGCCCACCACCAAACATGGCGCGCTTGTTTTCTGGGTTAGTATCGAAGACCTCAAACACGAGTCCGGTGTAGTAGTCGAAGCCGCGTGCGATCGATGTATCGATAACGGCGTTGTTGATGCCGCGGGCAACCAGTGCGTTTTGCAATTGCTCAAAGTAGGGGAACTCGCCTCTGTTCGAGAGTGCCGACTGCACATCTACCGGCAGCTCCTTGCCTGCGTCGAGGAGGCGAGTGAGCTGCATACGCTCCTCCTTCGGGATACCAGCAGACTCGTATGCAAAGTCGAGGAACTCGCGGTTAGCAATCTTGATGATGAAGTTGGAGTGGTGCGCGCCAAGCTCCTCCATAACACGATAGGCAGTGGCGAGGATCTCGACGTCTGCCTCGATGCCCTGAACACCGAAGAGGTCTGCATTCAGCTGCCAGAACTCGCGTAGCCGGCCTCGCTGCGGGCGCTCGTAGCGGAAGAAGTTCTGAATACAGTAAAGGCGGAGCGGGTACCCAAGCTCGCGTTTGCGGGCCGCTACCATACGGGCGACTGTCGGGGTCATCTCGGGCCGTAGTGTGACTGACCGATCCCCACGATCAGTGAAGGTGTACGTCTGATCATTAATGATCTCCTCGCTCGACTTGGAGCGATAGAGCTCTGTTGGCTCGAGGATAGAGGCGTTGTACTCCTCATATCCATACGACTCGACTGCGCGGCGCATCGCGTTGAATATGTACGTTTGTACGCGCTGATCTTCTGGGTAGAAGTCGCGGACTCCTTTGTATGGGTCAGTCATTAGTGTGCGGGGGCGCCTTGGCTACGCCTCAGTTCCAGTAGCTTTTCCTGCGCATCGCGGAGTATCCGCTCGATACCTGCAGGATTTGCTGCATCGTCGAAGTCGAACTCGTTCTTGGCGCCTGCCGTCTGGACATTAAAGTGGCCAAAGTTGAGGAGGTTACCAATAACGCCATGCAATTCGTAGTCGGCGTCCTGGATATGGTCGAGGTTGAGTATCGAGGCGACGTTACGCTTGAAGAGACCTTGCTGGTCGATGTCAATGATACGCCAGTTGGTAATGATCCAGATATCGAAGTAGAAGTCGGTCCAGCGGACAAAGAGCAACTGCCAGCAGATCAGTGCCCACAAAGAGCCAAGGAAGCCGGTGATGGCACCAATCTGTGCCACGTTGCTGCCTGCGGGAACTACGGAGGCGATGACGGGGAGTGCGATAAATGGAATGAGGAACAGTATGACGACGCCTACCACCTCCTTCAAGAGGACGAACCAGTGGTGTCGCACTATGGTCACGACATGCTCATCGCTACGGAAGTCGGAGAGTGCGAGCTTCGAGAAGTCCATACTATACGATAGCCGCAAACGCAGCGAGCGTCAGCGAAAAGAGGATAAACGTGCCGATACCCCAGACCGGGAGCGCAACAAACACTAATGGGTACAGGAACCCGAAGCGGATCCAGTGGTAGAGGAGTGCGAGTCCGTATCCAAGAACAATAAGGATGCCAACGCCCAAAATCAGGGTCCAAATCATGCCATTAGTATAACAGAATACCTAACGACGCCGTACTGGTCTTTGTGTGTGGCGACCGCGAGTCCGAGCCGCGCACACTCCACATGGATCCGCGCCTCGTGCTCGGGCTCGTGCTCGATCCACAACTGTCCACTTGTGGTGAGCCTCTCCAGCGCACCTTGGATGGTGCGCCGGACGAGGTCGAATCCATCGTCTGCTGCGAGGAGTGCCTCCTTGGGCTCGTAGGCGAGGACCGAGTCCTCAATGCGAGCCATTCGCGACTCGGCGAGGTAGGGCGGGTTAGCAAGGATGTAGTCGTACTTGCCGCTGATAGCACTAAAGACGTCGGTCTGCAGCACGCGGGAACGTGCCAGGTCTACGCCATTCATCAGCACGTTCTTCTGAATAGTAGGGAGGTGGCGCGCCTCCAGCTCACCAAAGTCGATCGTTGCGCCTGCTACACGCTTCAGTACTGCTACGCCAATGCACCCCGATCCTGCAAATAGGTCCAGGACTTTGATGCTGCTGTCAGCTGTCAACTGTAAACTGTCAACTAGTTTTTCAGTCCACCACTCTGTTTCGGTGCGAGGGATCAGCGGGCGCGAGTCGAGGTAGATGGTGCAGCCAAGGAACTCCGTGTTTCCCTCGGAGTACGCCTCTGGTAGAGAAGGATCACTGGACTTGGAGTTCGAGGCCGGGGATGTCATTTTCGATTACCTCCCACCCCTCTGGCACATCGCATGGGGTAGGGAACTCGCGGATCTCGCCTGTATCGGGATTGACTGCAGGAGTGATGACTTGTGCACAGATAGTAGTCTCCTCATTCTCGGTCGGTGTTTCGGTGTTCGTTTCTGCGACGGGAGCCTGTGTTAGAGATGGCCAGAACAGGTAGACCAAAAGGGCCACGACGAGTATAGCCAAGACGACGATAATCGTGTTCTTATGCATATGCTAGTATTGTAGCATGTTAGCGAAAATCGATTTTTGGCACATCGGATTTACCATTTTCTTTCTTGTTTTACTCTGGATCTGCTACGGACTGGTCCATAGTGCTGGCGCTACCATGTGGCGCACTTCGCAGTGGGAGTTCTTCCTCCTTTCGCTCGCCGCATTCAGACTGACCCGCTTTGTGGTGTATGACTCAATAACGAAGTGGTTTCGCGATTTGTTTGAGGGCGCGGCACCACACACCTTCCGCGGGACGGTGGACACGCTCGTTAACTGCGCATGGTGCACGGGGCTGTGGGCAGCGCTCGTTGTGACCGTCGCCTACTTCGCCTGGGAGCCAGGTTGGTACGTCATACTTATCCTCGCCCTCGGTGGCGCCGCATCCTTCTTCCAAATTGTTGCAAACCTCGTTGGCTGGCATGCCGAGTTTAAGAAGCGTGCCACTGTTGGTACCGGGGAGACGAACTACGGCTCTAAGTGCGGCTAGCACATGGGCCCAACGTATTGCGAGACACCACTCCTCCTCACTGGATTTCCGGTAGAGCCGATCAATACGATCAGTAACCTGATAATCATTGCATTTGGCATTGTTGCGCTATGGCTCGTCTACCGCAGGGCGGGAAAGGAGTTCGACCTCTGGGCCGTAGCAGTATTCCTCACTGTAACTGGCGTGGGCTCGCTGCTGTGGCACGGATTCCGTACCTCGCTGTTCCTCACGCTGGACTACACCCCTGGTATGCTCGCACTCCTCGCGATATTGCTTGCGTGGGCGCGCAGACTCTTCGGCTCATGGTGGGCAGCGCTCCTCTCTGTTGTCGTATTCCTCTGTGTGGTGAGCGCGGGCTCAGCACTTGTGGGCCTCTTGGGCGACTTCCGATTCTTCTTCGCTGGGCCACTAGTCGCAGTGCTCGGTATTGGTGGTTACTTTGTCTACCGCTCGTACCGCTTGTGGGGCCGCGTTGCGCTAGTGCCACTCCTCGGTATGGGGTCGGCACTCCTCGCGCTCATGTTCCGCACTATCGATTCGCAGATGTGCGCGTATATCCCATTCGGAACACATTTTCTTTGGCATACATTCCTTTCCTTAGGCGCGTTCCTCTGCTTCTACTTCCTCCTCAAGATTTCTGAGCGATCGCGTGGTGGGGAGTAGGGGAGAAGGCGAAGTCGAACTGACCTGTCTTTACTCCTGCGATGAATGCCACCCACTCTGCAGCAGTGGCCCTCAGCACGACGTCGCGGTCGCCAGTGAGGCGAATGTGTACAAAGTCGCCGTCCTGCTGTACCTCAATACAGCCGGCGATAGCGCAGGCGTTTGATACGATCCATGGCTTGGTGTTCATAGATGTTGTTTAGCTACTCTATTAATACTCATAGTCTGAGCGAAGTGACGATCGTAAGCTGCGTTTTCGGCCTATTTCCGAGTCAACCCCTAACCAAGCCCTATTTATAAAAAGTTTGACAAGAATCTTGTCATCTATATACTAAGAAAAGAAAAAGAATATGAGGGGCGGGACGCAGTCGGTGCTGAAGCTGACGGATAATGAACGCGCGGTCTACACTGCGCTTCGGCGCTACAGGCGCAGCGAGTCTGTAACGCATATTGCTATGTCGTCGGATTTGCCACGCACCACCACGGCCTTTACGCTGTGGTCCTTGGCCAGCCGCGGCCTTGCCGAGCGGACCAAAGTTAATCAGCACTGGGAGTGGCAGCGGACCCGTGCCGAGCGCGTCACGGATGCTATTACCACTGCCGAGGAGGACCTCGCTGGGACTGCAGAGTCTGGTCACTCGGCGCTAAGCGTCACTACCTACCGCGGCATCAAGAATATTGCCGAGGTTATCAAAACCATTTCCTCCCTCAGTAAGGGCGAGCGTGTCTATGGTATCCAAGGCAACCTCTCCGCCGAGCGCGGATTAAAGAAGTTAGGCAAGGAGTATCTAGCCGAGTTACACCGCCAACTCCGCGACCGCCAGGTCGTTATTAACGGCATCGTCGGCAAGAGCGCGCTTAGGTTCGTCAAGAATATGACTACTGATGAGCTGCGCTCCCACCTCAACCGTCTCGTGGTCGCCCATGTCGTACCGGACGAGTACCTCAACTTTGACTGCGATCTCTACGTTATGCGCGACACGGTCGTCCGTGTTCAGTACGGATCGCTTTTTGCTGAGGTGGTCAAGGACCCTGACTTCGCAGCCTCACTTAAGGGCCTCATTGCCTTTGTCGAGGCGCATGCGGAAAAAGTGGATCTGAATGCGGAAATAAAATCAGAGCTTAGGCGCCGCGGCGCTTTGGTTTCATAAGTTTCCTAACGAGTTCCAGCTCCTCTTCAGTGTTGACCTCCTCGAAGTAGTAATTACCGACGCCGACCTCTATTCCGTAGCCGTTTTCTAAGACGCGAAGCTGCTCTAGGAGCTCGGTCTTCTCAAGTGGAGTCTGCTTCAGCTTGACGTACTTTTGCAAAAAGTCTGCGCGATAGGCGTAGATACCAAAGTGCCACAAAACCTTGACCCCCGCATCTTCGCGTGGGTACGGAATGAGCGAGCGCGAAAAGTAAATTGCCTTCCCATGTAGGTCCCTAATAACTTTGACCATGCCAGGATTTGTAAAGCCATGCTCCTTCATAGGGGTCGCGATTGTGGACATGAGGGCCTTCTTATCCTTAAGGAGGAGGCGGATAGTGTGGTCGATCGCGGCAGGCGGGATCATTGGCTGGTCGCCCTGGATGTTAACAACGATGTCGGGGCGGAACCCCCTAAACATCTTTGCTGCCGCTGCAACGCGGTCCGAGCCAGTGTTGATTTTGGAAGAGGTCATCATGACGTCAGCCCCATACGGCAATAGTGCGTCGCGGATCTCCTTGGAGTCGGTAGCAACGATGACATGGTCGACGAGCTTGGCGCGCTTGGCACCGGTCCAGGTGTGCCACACCAGCGGCTTGCCGTGGATATCCGCGAGCATCTTTCGATTTAGTCGAGTGGAGCCTAATCGGGCAGGGACAACACCAAGGACTTTAGTCATAGGGGAACTCTAGCATGGGCTCACAGCCGCTTCATGGCTGCGGCGTTACTGTTATCTATCCAATGCTTGTAACAATAGCAGCGGTCCTCCTAGTGTTGTGGCTTTTGGGTGTAATCGGGGTGTACACCATAGGATGGTTTGTGCACATCCTTTTGGTAATAGCTCTTATTATGTTCCTTATCCGCATCATCCAGGGCGAGAATCCCCTTAAATAGAGAAAACCGCAGGGAAAGCCCCCTGCGGTTTTTTTTGATCAGCTGCTAGATGGTCGCAGGCTTGGTTCCCAAAGTCATGTTATCTGCAGTTTGCTCGGCTCCTTCCGAGTAGGCTCGCTTTCGAGCCGTGCGGATACCATATCCGACAGCTGCTCCAACGAGAGTTAAGATACCCACCTTCGCAAAGCTCTCTAGGTCGAACGGGTTTTCATCAAGCATCGACTCGACTGCTAGCATTCCACCCGCCCCAGCGAGAGCCCCCAATAGGGCGTGCTTTCCTGCGCCTCCTGCGTAACTTGTGCTGCCTTCGTCCGCCTCAAATTTAGAGCGGTTATAAGCATCAAACCAATCCTCACCATAATTCATGCCTCGAGCCATGTATGTAAAGATATGTTAATGACCAGACAATAATACAAACAGGCGATTATGTCAATACGCGAAAGCGTAACCTTGACGACGCTAGGGAAGTATGTCAAATGTACTAGCTATTTTTCTATTATGTCTGAAGCAAAAGGAACCACAAAGGGCGAGTCAGGCGTATACGCATACAGCCGCTCGCTGGACTATATAGCAGCAAACGCAGCTAAGCTCGGAAAGCGGGTTGGGCCACCGCTCGTCTTCGGCATCTTGCTCGGAGGGGTGGCAGGCATTGCGCAGTCGCATCAAGAGATCGCCAATGGTCAACTCCCAAACTTTGAGGTCGATGAGATCATTGTCACTGTACTTGCGGTTATGCTCGGTGGGCTTGTTGGTGCACTCGTGAATAATCGGACCGCCTCCTTTTATGGCCAAGCTGGCACTGATGCTGCTCAGTCTGGTCACTATGGCTACGATCGAGATGTAAACACCGGGGTCGGTGTGAAATAGGATGTCATGAAAGCAAAAAATCCCGGTCGGAAGCCGGGATTTTTGTTTACGAGTGATTCTACTTACTTCCAAGCGAGAGAGGGAAATGGAAGCTTGCTTACATTTCCGAACGAGCGCCGGAAGCAAAAATTCGCTTCGCGAATTTTTACCAGGACTGACGGCGCTCGCCGCCGCCAAATCCACCGCCTCCGCGACCGCCACCGAAGCCACCTCCGCGACCTCCGCCGCCACCGTTCTCCGGTGGGCGAGCGACCGAAACGCGGACCATGCGGCCGTCAACTTCCTGACCATCAAGGCCCTTAACGACTGCATCTGCTTCCTCGTCAGTCGACATTTCGACGAAACCGAATCCGCGTGAGCGGCCGGTCTCGCGGTCCATGATGACCTTAGCTGAGCTAACTGTGCCGTGACCGGCAACTGCAGCGTTTAATGTGTCGTCAGTCGTGTTGTACGACAGACCACCGAAATAGAGTTTCTTTGCCACTGTACTTTTATTACTTTTACTATGCGAGCTCGACACGTTTGTTACTTTCCTTGTCAGATACCCTCCGTAGGCACCTCGTGGGGAGAAGATAGAACCATCTCGTACTCGTGCCGCAAGTATAGCACAGGGCATCTGTCAAACCTAGCTATCAACAGTTTATACACATATGTCAATAAACTTTAGGCTGGGAAGCGATAAAGGACACATGTCCTATATAGATGTCTGAGAGGGGAGTCAGAAACCAAGGCACCCTATGTCATAAAGGACATACTAGGCGAAAACTTGACAGATTAACTTAGTAATGTTGTATTATGACCCAATCCAGCTACTTTACAAGTGACAACTATCGTGATAGCGTACGCGAGTCAAGGTCATTGATTATTTATATTATAAAAAGCACTAGCTCTATTTAGTTAATATGCTCAAAGTCTCAACGTGGCTCCACAAGTCAGTGTCGGCAGTAACCATAACCACACTCCTTGTTGCTAGCGCCGGGTCACTCGTAGCCCCAGTGGTAGCCCAGGCAGACGCTCCGTCAATCCTGAAAATTACCTGCGACGCCGTCGTTCAGAATGGCAATGATTGGACGTTTAGTGGAACCTGGACCGCAATCGACTTTCCTGGTCTAGAGTCTGCTTATGATGCTGCCCTTTTTTCTCCTACCGGGACTATAAAGGATTCTGAATCACGAACTGCCCCCGATACCTTTATTGCTACCTCGACGGGGACAAGCTTTGCTGGTGCGTCTAATAAAAATGATGCACAGGGGACGTGGTCAAACATTGAAAATTTTTCGAGCGCCCCCGCTTCAGTAAATGCAGTGCTCTACCACCAAGGAGTTCCAGGAAATGAGTCATCAAACACAGTAGACGGTACTTGTTCTTTCGCACCACTTTTGACCAAGGGTGGCCTTGTCGTTAAGAAGGTATTGATCAATGACAACGGTGGTACGGCTGCGACGTCCACCTTCTCCTTCACTATCCCCGGCGTCAACGGCGGCAACTCGATTGCCTTTGAGGCAGATGGTCAGAACGACTTCACCCTCACTGCTGGCGCATACACTGTGACCGAGGTCGCAGCTGCAGGATATGCAGCGGCATACTCGGTTGGCTGCGCTCAGGGTGTTACCGCAGGCGCAACCACAACCTGTACGATCACCAACAACGACGTCGCCCCAAAGCTCACCGTTACCAAGGTGGTCACGAATGACAGTGGCGGCACCAAAGTTATTGCCGGCTTCCCTCTTTTTGTTGACGGAAACAGCGTTACCTCGGGTGTGCAGAACACCTTTCTAGCAGGCGCACACACCGTTACAGAGACCGGTATACCAACAGAGTACGCGGCTACCATTAGCGGCGACTGTGCAGCAGACGGTACTATCACGCTCGCCGTAGGCGACGTGAAGGCCTGTACGATCACCAACAACGACATCGCTCCGAAATTGACGGTTACCAAAGTGCTCAACTTTACGCACGGCGGCACCAAAATCGTTTCCGACTTCCAACTCCTTCTTGATAATGTCGTTAACATCCTGTCGGGTGTACAAAACACACTTACCGCAGGTGCGTTCACTGTTGGCGAGGTTGCTACGCTCGGCTATAGCGGAGTGGTAAGTGGCGACTGTGCTGCAGACGGCACGATCACGCTTGCACTCGGCGAGGTCAAGACGTGTACGGTTACGAACTCAGACGTCGCACCTGCGCTCACACTCACCAAGATTGTCTCTGGTGGTCCGAATGTTGCAGCCGACTGGACGCTTACCGCAGCAGGCCCAACGCCACTCTCTGGTACAGCACCAGTTGCAAGCGACGTCGACTTTACTGCAGGTACGTATACGCTTGGCGAGTCAGCAGGCGAGTCAGTGAGTCCGTACTATGTCGCATCAGCTTGGGTCTGTACTGGCGGAGTACAGGTCTCAAACACCGTCGCGCTTACGGTAGGACAGAGCGCCTCATGTACGATTACCAATACCTATACCCCGCCGGTCTGCGATGACGGCATCGATAACGACGGCGACACATTTGTTGACGCTGACGATGTTGGTTGCGAGTCACCAACCGATACCAGCGAGGCCAACGAATCAACACTCCTCCTCTGCACTGACGGTCAGGACAATGACGGTGACGAGCTTATCGACCTTGCTGACAGCAACTGCTCGGCATACATCCCGACACTCACGGTAGTTAAGAACTTGATCAATGACTCAAACACTGGCGGTACGCTTGGCGTAACTGACTTTGCTTTCCAGATCAACGGTGGTGATATGACTTCGTTCGATGGTGACGGCTCGGTCACTACGAACATGCCTGTCGGAGCATACTCGGTAACCGAGAGTGCAGCTGGCTACACGACCTCTTTCTCTGCTGACTGTTCGGGTTCACTCGCAGCTGACGAGGACAAGATCTGTACGATCACGAACGATGACCTGCCAACGACGATCACCGTTGTTAAAAGCTTGATTACTGACTCTGGCAAGAGTGCAGCGGTAACCGACTTCTCGTTTGCAGTTAACGACAATGACCCAGTATCATTTGACGAAGATGGCTCGGTGACACTCACTGTTGTTCCTGGTGATGCGTATTCGATCGTTGAGACCGTGGCAGCTGGGTATACAACTACGTATCAGTATGGCGAGACGGAGAGCTGCGGAAATATCACCATTACACTCGGCCAGAATGTCCAATGTACTATCATCAACGATGACGTACCGGCATGTTCGGACGGTATCGAGAACGACGGTGACGGCCTTACTGATATGGATGATCCAGGCTGCCATACCGACCTCGACCCCGAGAATAGCGAGTCGTATGACGCCAACCTCGAGAGCGAGGGCAACGAGTCGACACTCGCACTCTGCACCGACGGCATTGATAACGATAACGACACGGACGTAGACTTCGAGGACGCAGACTGCGCACCACTGATGCCAACGATTAAGCTCGTGAAGACGGTGACCAACGATAGCGGCACTGGTACCTCGGTTGTTGCAGATTTCGTACTGAACGTAGGCGCAACTGCAGTACTCTCGGGTGCGACAACTGCGTTTGTCCCTGGCGCATACACCGTAACTGAAACAGGCCCCGCAGGCTACACCGGCACTATCGGTGGCCACTGTGCAGCCGACGGCACTATTACTCTGGTAGCAGGCGAGACGTACGAGTGTACGATCACCAACGACGACATCGTTGCTCCTCC
Source organism: uncultured Candidatus Saccharibacteria bacterium (assembly GCA_964357395.1). Classification (GTDB taxonomy): domain Bacteria; phylum Patescibacteriota; class Minisyncoccia; order Phycocordibacterales; family Phycocordibacteraceae; genus Phycocordibacter. The sequence continues at coordinate 21,608 of CAYHLC010000004.1, forward strand.
AGTTAACGGCCAGTGTAACGACACAATCGACAACGAAGGTGACACCCTGATCGACCAGCAGGACCCACAATGCTCACCAAACGGTGTGTATGATCCAGGCGCAACAGAGGCAGGCCCATCATCAGGCGGCCCTGGCGGCGGTGGCATTATTGGCGGCGGTGGCGGAGGCTCGGTCCTCGGCGCGTCAACGGTAGGCCAGGTCCTCGGTACGAGTTGCGGCGTGTACATGGATCGCTACGTCCGCATCGGCAAGAAGAACAATGTCGAGCAGGTCAAGAAGTTGCAGGCATTCCTCAATAAGCAGGGTGCGGCGCTCCCACTCACAGGATTCTTCGGACCACTCTCACTTGGCGCGGTCATGAAGTTCCAAGCGCAGTATGCAGACAGCATCTTGAAGCCGTGGGGCATCACGACGCCAACCGGCATCGTGTACCAGACGACGCTCTGGCAGATCAACAAGGTCGAGTGCCCAGAGCTCACCTCGCAGGTCCCTACGCTTATCGAGTGGTCAAAGAGTACTGACCCCGCAAAGCCTGAGTAGTTATCATAAAGAATCCCCAAGGCGACGCCTTGGGGATTCTTTGCTATTCAAGCTCTTTGTACACCTTTGAGCGGTGACCCACAATAACCACCATGAACGTCCCACTATCTAATGTGCCGATAACACGATAATCACCCACTCGGATCTTATAGGCGCTCGTATCTTTGAGCTTGGTCAGAACAGGAAATGCCTGTGTCAGTGTGGCAACGTGACGCATCTTTTCCGCAACGCGCTTTTGTGTCTTTTGGGGGAGTAATTTCAGCTGCTGAGCTGCTTTGGCCGTCCAAAGGATGTGCATACCCTAGAGACCAAGCTCTCGAAACACTTCCTCTTGTGGAGTGACGCGCCCAGCCTTGGCATCAGCAAGCCCATCGAGCAAATCACGCTCGAAGGTCGAGAGGACGATCCGATCGTCGACATAGGCCTGTGCTGCGAGGTTGAAGACCGCACTCATCGTGAGGCCTTGCTTGCGAGCCTTCTTTGCCAGCGCCTCCTTCAGCTTTTTTGGGGTGTTAAAAATGATCTTAGTAGTGCTCATGTGCGCAGTATATACCCCGTATATATGCCTGTCAACAGTGGTCAACGTAGGGGTGGCGGAAGCCGATTTTTGCTATACTGTGAGCATATGAACAAACTAACCAAAGTAGCGCTCGTCGGCATCGTTATGCTTGGCTTCGCAGCACCAGCATACGCCAGCCACTCATGGGGCAATTATCATTGGGCACGGGCAGCGAACCCGTTTACCCTCAAGCTCGGTGACGCAGTAACGCCTGCATGGGATCAATACCTCGCCGAGGCATCAGCAGACTGGACAGCGTCATCAGTACTCAACACTACAATCGTGCCGAGTACAGTCAATCCGAGGACCTGCAAGGCCACGGCCGGCCGCATCGAGGTCTGTAACTCCAAGTACGGCAACAATGGTTGGCTCGGTATCGCTACCATCTGGGCCGACGGCAACGCGCATATCACCCGCGCGACCACCAAGCTCAACGACTCATACTTCAACACGCCAACCTACAACACTCCCGCATGGCGTCGCCTGGTAACCTGCCAAGAGATCGCGCACGACTTCGGGCTCGACCACCAGGACGAGGCCTTCGCCAACGTGAACCTCGGCACCTGTATGGACTACACCAACGATCCTGATGGGGGAGGCGCCTATGGCCCATCGAATGAGCACCCTAACGCTCACGACTACGAGCAGCTCGTGACTATGTACACCCACACCGACAGCTATACGACCGTCAACGCACTTGCCGCGCAGATACGAGCGATGGCCAAGACCTTGGTTGTCGTCGATGACCAGGATGATGACCTCGGCGAGGCGGTAGGGCACGACGAACATGGCAATCCTAACAAGTTTGTCAAAACGTACGGCAATGGTACTACCAAGCTGACCCACGTCTTCTGGCTCCCAGAATAGGCCTTAAATAAGGCATATTGCTGCATTCCAAAGGCCTATATTAGGTCATAGACTTTTAATGAAAGCCAGAGTATGCTTAGGCAGACTCATTAATTGTCATAAATTAGAACTGTGTTTAAATACTCAACCCTCGCTGCTACGCTCGTTCTCGGGCTCGCATTTTTTATTAGCGCGCCTGCAGCACAGGCGGCAACGCTCACAACCGACAAGGCAGACTATTTCCCGGGCGAGACCGCCACGATCTGGGGCTCTCTCTTTGAGGCGTCTCAGGAAGTGGTCCTAACTATCGTAGGACTCAACGAGGACAGCAGCGAGGCAACTACCTACAGCTGGGGAGTTACAGCGGATGAGGGAGGCGCCTTCACCACCTTCTACGAACTGATTAACTCATACGTCCCGCTCTACCTTCTCGCAGCTACTGCAGATGGAGAGGTGATCGCTGAGACGAGCTTCACCGATGCAAACTTGAGCGTCACTGTTTTGGGCGCGGGAACTGGTTCTGGCTCTGTTACAGCCACCAATATTACGTGCACTGTGACAACAGGTGTAGCGTCTGGAGATTGCGCACAAACATACGGCGGCAATCCGGCATCTACTGTTATTACCGCGTCACCATCTGTCGGCAGCACCTTCACCGGATGGTCTGGCGGCTGTACAGGAACAGGGACGTGCGCGCTCTCAACCTCAGGAACACTCAACACGACCGTTACGGCAACTTTCACATCTTCGATTAGTGCGCAGACCATCACTGTCACAACCCCTGCTCCTGCATCGGCAATTTATGACAACACGTTCCCCGTCGCCGCAACGGCAAGCTCTGGTCTAGGTGTAGCTATCACAACCACGGGTTCGTGCTCTGGCAGCGGAACAAGTTCTGCAATTATCACGATGACGTCGGGAACGGGAAGCTGTGTCGTGCACTATAACCAAGCAGGCAACGGCACGTATAGTGCTGCATCGGAAGTCACCAGCAACACGACCGCCACAAAACGCGCTGTGTCTGCGAACATAACCGCAGACGACAAGGCGTATGACTCAACGACATTTGCAAATGTGAGCGCCTGCGAACTCTCGGGGCAGGTAGGTGGTGATGATGTTACCTGTTCGTCTCCTGATGGTAACTTCCTCGACAAACATGTCGGCATAGGAAAGTCGGTTCTTGTGCTAAGCGGCATCACACTTGGCGGAACCGATGCCGCGGATTACGAACTCGTTTCCGACAGCGATGCGGATGCCGCCGACATCACCCCGTACACCGGCATCATCGCGACCGCAACAGCGGATGACAAACCATACGACGCTACGACTGCCGCGACCGCGCTCCTCTCCTTTGGAAATGTATTTCTTGGCGATGATCTCACTCCTTCCGGATATACCAGCGCAACCTTCGACACCGCAAACGTCGGTACCAACAAGACCGTCACGGTCCTTGGTATCACCGGTTCTGGCGCAGACGTCGGCAACTACACCTGGAACACCTCTGACACCGACCTTGCGGACATCACGGCAGTCGACGCCGTCTGTACCATAGTCGGATACTCCGACACCTATGACGCACTCCCACATGGCGCAACAGGCTCCTGCACAGGTGTCGAAGGCGTGCTCACCGGCCTCGTACTCGGTGACTCCTTCACAGACGTGCCCGGCGGCACCGCGAACTGGTCGTTCTTGAACCAAAACTACAACCCTGAGAACGGCTCGGTCCCGATCGAGATTCTGGCACTCTCCCTCGTCGGTTCCTTCACCGCAGACAACAAAGTATACGACAGTACCACAGATGCTTCGGTGTTGACGCGCTCAGTGACAGGCCTTGGCCTCGATGATGTCACTCTCACCGGCGGCACCGCGACCTTCGACACAAAGAATGTTGGCAACGATAAGACCGTCACCCTCACTGGCGCAACCTTGGGTGGTGTTGACGCAGGCAACTACAGCCTCCTTTCTGTCGACACGACCACCGCCGACATCACCCCGTACACCGGCATCATCGCGACCGCAACAGCGGATGACAAACCATACGACGCTACGACTGCCGCGACCGCGCTCCTCTCCTTTGGAAATGTATTTCTTGGCGATGATCTCACTCCTTCCGGATATACCAGCGCAACCTTCGACACTGCAAACGTCGGCATCGACAAGACCGTCACGGTCCTGGGCATCACCGGTTCTGGTGCAGACGTCGGCAACTACACCTGGAACACCTCTGACACCGACCTTGCCGACATCACGCCAGTCGACGCTGTCTGTACCATAGTCGGATACGACGTGACCTACGACGCCACTGCTCACACCGCAACAGGATCATGTCTTGGGGTGGAGGGAGAGACGCTCGCGGGTATTGATCTAACAAGTACAACACACATTGCTGCTGGTAGTTACCCAACTGACCCGTGGACATTTACTGCTCCCAACAACAACTATCTTAATGATTTAGGCACTGTCGCTAACAGCATTGCTCAAGCAGATGCGTCGTGCTCAGTGAGTGGATTTAGTGGAAATTACGATGGTTTACCTCACGGAGCAACAGGAACGTGTGAGGGAGTAGGAGGTGACGGAACGCTCCCTGGTCTTGATCTCGGCCTAACGTTTACTGATGTTCCAGGTGGCAATGCGCATTGGGTGTTTACTGACACTACCGGCAACTACAATGATGATGTGGGCGATGTAGCGATAACTATCACGGAAGCCCCTTCGACCGTAACGGTTGACTGTACTGCCGGTGCGCCATATACGTACACAGGTGTTGCTCAAACTCCATGTACCGCGAGCGCAACGGGTGTTGGTATCGTCTCTCCAATTGATGTCACAGGCTCATTGGTGTATGGCAACAACGTACACGTAGGAAACGCGACAGCAGACGCAAGCTGGGATGGTGACGTCAACCACTTCGGCGACACAGGTTCAGGCGGCTTTGTTATCGGGCAGGCAGCACTTACGGTGACCGCCTCAAGCGCTTCGGTACTCCAGGGTGCAGCAATGCCCCTCTTCACCCCAAGCTACTCAGGCTTCGTAAATGGTGAGGTAGCGGGCGTACTTGATACCGCACCAACGTGTTCTGCATCAGTAGCAGACACAAGCACTCCTGGCAGCTACCCAACTAACTGCGTAGGCGGTACCGATAATGACTATAGTTTCGGCTACGTTTCTGGCACACTGCATGTCTTCTCACTCGATTCAGTATTTAATGGGCTCTTCAACCCACTGAAAATATCGATCAAGGACTTCCAGAAGGGAAGCACGATTCCAGTGAAGTTCTCTCTGAACGGTGGGTTCGGCAACTTCTTTGGTGGTGATGCAAGATTGATGGTGAATGACGCAACATTGAATCCAGTTACTCCAGTGTGGGTGCCTGTTGTCTCAAGCGGCGGGTCAAATGTTGGCAATCTCTTCCGATACGACGCAGCAGCAGGGCAGTACATCTTCAATCTCTCAACGAAGATGACTCTGTTCAAGGCTGCACACGTATATGATTTCAAGGTCACGATTAACGGCATTGATCAGGTTGCTATTCAGCAGGCAGCAATCAAACTTCAGAAATAAAGGTCAAGTAGTCGTCGATTAGCATAGGACAACAAAAACACCACCAATCAAGGTGGTGTTTTTGTTTTGCCCCTCTCAAAAAGTGAGTAGGTAAGCTCTGCATTGGGATTACGTATTGTCAAACTTATCCCCAAGCTATCCCCATGGTGATCTCACCCATACTTCATATACCTACATGCTAGTGTGCGGGTATGACCCACCACGGGCCAATTAATAGTCGCTTAGTCAATTATTAAAGCAAATAACAAAAAATGAATATTCTTACTAAAGCGAGCGCCCTCTGGGCAGTGCCAGTAGCTACCGTACTCGCACTTTCCCTCTTCGCAACTCCTGCGTTGGCAGAGAGCCCAGTTGGCTGTACAGCAGACAATAGCGTTGTGAATATTGCGGGCACTCCATCGACCGCAGTAGCTGGCGATGTGATCACATTTACTGTGACTGCAGGAAATCCTGTGTCAGCTGATGGGTGTGATATCACTGGTAGGACGATGACTCTTACGCTTCCGAACGGCGTACAGCATGTCTTTGGACCAAATAACTATCCGAACCCATCAGCACTTGCTGTAGCAGGTTCAGCGCCCTACGTCGCCAATAATGCTGACGCGGTAAACGGTTTCTGGACGGCAAATGTCTCCTGGAACGGTACGCTGAAGGCTGCTTCTGATCTCCCTTCGGATGGAAATAAGAACGCCTCTGTTGTTCAAGTATTGCCACTTACAGTTGTGAAGACTGTAAATACTACGTTTGATCGTGATTGGGATTGGACCATCAACAAGACTGGATCGGATACAAATCTCAATCTTCAAGAAGGTGAGCAGGTATCTGTGAACTACACGGTTGTGGTTGCCCCAACTTCGGAAAACATCAACCACGCAGTAAGCGGAAACATCACAATCACAAATCCGGTCGGAAATCCTTCCGCCACGGTCGCGACTGTGACTGACGTTCTGAACGTCTCTGGTGCAGCAGTAGTTGACTGTCCTGGCGGCCTACCGCAAGCGATTGCAGCAGGTGCCTCTCTTGTCTGTACGTACACAATGGCGGCTGCAAGCGCTACTGACACGCAGAACACAGCTACTGTCATTACGACTGGAAGTGTTCCGGGCGGAAACGACTCTGAAGCTGTTAGCTACGGTAGTCCCGTAAATGAGACCGACGAGTGTATCACTGTAGACGACACGAATCCGCAAGGACCTCAGGGTGTCGTTATTTGTCAGAATACTGCAGACAAATCACTCGAGTATTCTGTCTCGTTCGGTCCACAGGGTAACGTAGTTACCTCATGCGGACAGGGTGATCTGCACAACGTTGCAGACTTCGTTACGAATGACAATCTTGAAGTAGGAAGCGACATCTGGGATGTTCACTGGACAGTGAACTGTTCTGTCGGTTGTACCCTGACTCAGGGGTACTGGAAGACTCACAACGCATCATTCAAGGGTGGAGCACCCGTTGATGCTGGATGGGAGCTCCTTGCTGGTGGATTGAAGGAAAACACCTTGTTCTTCGCAACTGGCAAGACATGGTTTGCGATCTTCAACACACCACCAAAGGGTAATGTGTACTTCAACCTTGCGCACCAGTACATGGCTGCAAAGTTAAACATCCTCAATGGAGCATCGCCAACGCCAGCAGTATCAGCAGCTATCACAAGTGCTGAGGCACTCTTTACTTCAACCTCTATCGCGCAAGCAGCGCTACTTAAGGGTGGAGCAAAGACAAGCTGGACTAACCTTGCTGGAACTCTTGGTAGTTTCAACGAGGGGCTCATTGGGCCAGGGCACTGCGACGAGCAGATTCCGAATTAAGACCAATTATTAAAACAGAAAACCACCCCCTTCGCTACTGTTGCGGGGTGGTTTTTTGTATACACTGGTGGTATTAGACCTACATAACCATTGATGTATAGATATGCATAAAAGTTTAGCAATGGCCATCATCGTAGTTGCGCTCATCGCACCAGTCAGTGTCTTTGCGTGGCGCGGGACGTGGTCGTTCCAAGAGTCGTGTAACTCGTCGGGCACTATCGACGTCACCGCGACGTACCACCCGCTAGACAGCCATAGTGGCACGGTGCGCTACACCTCACCGCACCTCAACCTCGCAACAGGTGCGATAGTGACAGTCAACCTCTTTGAGGATGTCGGCCAGCATTCGCAGTACACAGTGACGAATATCTACAACTGCCACCCGCCGGTGGTGACGTCGAAGCAGTATTGCTCTCCGGGGTATTGGAAGCAGTCGCACCACTTTGATAGCTACGTGACGTACAGCCCTACGGATTCGTTCAACACCGTGTTCGGTAGGAACGCGTTCCCTGGCAAGACACTCGTACAAGTGTTATCGCAAGGTGGCGGAGGACTGAACGCGTATGGCAGAAAGGCAGTGGGGGCGCTCTTGAACTCGACCAGTATGAGCTCAGGTCTCACGGCAGGGCAAGTCATCGCGAAGTTCCAGGCAACCTATGACGGTGCACCAAGTGGCAAGGCTGCTAATGAGTACTATGGTGCGGCTAATCCTGAGTTCACACAGGCTGAAAATTGCCCGCTTAATTAATTGTTAGATTATTAGATCAAAAAACCTCCCAATTGGGAGGTTTTTTGATTGTGGTTCATCGAGCGCACATGGCACTCAGTGTCTAATGGAGAAAGAAGAGAAATTACAAACATAACAATAATTACACATGCAAACTAAGTCACGTACTGAAGGCTCGAGCGCCCTTATGCCGCTCGTCCTGACCGGCATACTGCTCATAGCGGGATTCGTCTTTATGGGGAGTAGTATCGTACTTGCTGCACCCATTACTACGGCGCCGGGGCAGAACAAGCTCACCTGCTTTGATGGTACTACCGACGGTGGGTACACCGGCGTCTGTACGCTGAACTCTAAGGGGGCCAAGGGCTCGGCAACGTTGAACAATAACGACGGGGACCTTGATCCGTACAACAACTACTCGGGCGTGTATGTCCTGAACAGTACGATGTACGAGACGCTCCTCTCCGGAATAACGCAGCTCTCGTTCAGCTATACGGGCGATGCGGCAACGGCAGGCTCGCCACGTATCTCGATCCCGGTCGACACTAACGACGACGGAGTATCGGACGGGTACCTCTTTGCTTCCGCATATTACTGCAATGATGGGGCAGGGATGGTAGACATCATCAACGATCCGACCTGCCAGATCTATACCAACTTCTCGGCAGACAGCTTTGCCAACTGGGCAGAGTTGGTAGCGCTACATCCTGCATGGGCGATAGCGAACGATGCATACGTCTTCCTGGTCGCAGATGATCCAGGATCGTGGACGGTAAGTAACGTCAAGTTCGGCAAGGCAGGCAAGTAGTCCGAAACTCAAATCAAAAACCCCCTCCGAGTGGAGGGGGTTTTTGTATCACTACGGCAGGGTACTGAAGGATTGTTGCGAGGAGGTCGCCGCGTTGCCTGCGGGATCCTTGGACTGTACTACGTAGTAGTAGGTAGTCGACGCCATAAGGGTTGCGAGGTTCCCGGTATGCATTGTGCCGAGCGCTGGGGAGTTAAAGAGCGATGGCGCACTGAGCACAATTGGACTTGTGGTCGAGAGCCACATTGCGGTGTCAGCAAGTTCGTTTGTACTCCAGGTTACGGTGGCGGTCGTCGAGCCAATATTTGAGGTAGCAAGGGCGCTAATGATCGGCGCGGTGGTATCCGATGTTGGCGGGGTTGTTGTAGCGGTGCAAGGGCCGACGGTCGAGCCTTTGGCGAGGTGCGCTTTGACTGCAGGTGCGCCGATGCTGATCGTGTGTCCATTAGCGGGATTGCCTGGTGGACGGTGGCAGATAATGACGAGCCCCAACTCGGGCGAGCTGGTAGCAATGCCCTTCTTGGCACCAGTGAAGTCTGCGAGGAGCTTCTTGGCGAGCCCTGGCGGTATAAATCCGGTCGAGGTCGCAGTGGTTGTTGTCCCCGATGCGCTACTGAGGAGCAGGTGGATCTTTAGTTTTGTCTTAGGGCCGACGATGCCGGCCTGCTCGATGCCATGCTTATTTTGGAAGCGTTTGACGGCAATTTCGGTCAGCGCTCCATAAAACCCAGTAATCAGTCCCTCGGGATATACATCCCCATCTTGTGCGAGTAGTGTTTGCAGATTTTCGACATCAGTGCCACTCAGTCCGCGGTAGAGTGAGCGGACCTCGAGTCCAAATGGAGCTGCTAACGCGGTACTTGTGACTCCCATGAGGAGGGTCACGACTAAGATTTTGTATAGTGTCTTCATATACCCACAGTGTACCGCACCCACCCGGACGTTTTTTGGTTATATCTTATATACTGAGCGTATTATTATTTGTAAACAGTATATTTTATGTTGCAGAGCAAGTGGTTAGTTGGGCTCGCTGCCCTCGCGATACTCGCTGCAGGGGTAGTGTATGTAAACCCAGGCCTCGGCGATGGGCTTGTCGCTGCGGTTGGTGGCGGCTATGACCAGTGGGGGTACAACCGCACCGCGCGCATTTTTAATGGCACGGGCGCAACGTGGTGTACGGGCAAATCATTACCAGCGGATTGCATGGGCGTCTACTCGCCTGACAAGTTGGTAATGAAGTGGAATGCAGAGTGGGACCGCGGTAATGCAGAGGGGTGGGCCAACCCTCCGTATGACGCCTGGATCGACAACGAGTGGAATGGCAAGGGTGCGAAGGACGGCTCGGGCGCCGTGTGGCACTACAAGATCAAGTGGGTAGGGGACTGTGTCGCAGATCCGACACTGCTTCCAGATGGAAGCTATTGCGTCTGGGGACAGTTTGCTACCATTATGGACCAAGGTGTCGACCCATCGGCCGGCCCAGGCCACACGTGGTTCGCACACGCCAAGCCGAACGGCTACTAGTGGCGGAGCACTAACCGCCCTGCCTGCGCAGGCAGGCCCTGTGGGCGGTTTTTGCTTGCAAGGCCAAAGTACGTTGTATAGTAATGGTAGTCTGCCAAAAGGGGACTACTTGTCAAATAGTCATTATTTTGGTATAATATAAACACGTATGGATATGCCAGAGAGACAGGATCGCACCCGAGGGACGCAGTTTGGGGTGGGGATGCTCATCGGCTTTTCGCTCGTCGCACTAACCTTCTTTGGTATTACGCGTGCCCCCTACATCGTCGAGCGCGTGCCTGGCCTTGCTGCCGTTGTCGCCTCGGTATTGGTAGAGATCACCAACAACGACCGCTCTTCGAGCGGACTCGGCACACTCGCCCTGAGCCCAATACTGACGCAGGTCGCAGAGGCTAAGGCGCGGGATATGGCAGCCAAAGGATACTTCGCCCACACCTCGCCAGAGGGCATAACTCCGTGGCACTGGTTCCAGCAGGAGGAGTATAAGTTCGTGTACGCGGGAGAGAACCTCGCTGTCGACTTTTCCGAGTCCCCTGATGTCTCGAGGGCGTGGATGAACTCGCCTACCCACCGCGCCAACATCCTTGGCACCCAGTTTAGCGAGATAGGTATCGCAACCGCCGAGGGGATGTACCAAGGCAGGCCAACCACGTTTGTGGTCCAGGTCTTTGGTACGCCAGCGCCAGGTAGGGTAGTCATAGCAGAGCCTGTAGCGCCAGCGGTAGCGGGGACTACAACGCCCGAAGTGGCCACCACAACGCCTCAGCTCGCAGGAGACGTACGCGATATTGTCCTTGAGCCAGCCGCGCAGGTACCTGCAATTGCTACGACATTACCGACGACAACGCCAACGCTGATAACTGCAGATACCGTCCTCGGGCAGTCAGCGGGCTCGTATCTCGCACAAACAGAACCACCATGGTGGTTCAGAGTTTTGAAGTCTATAGGGATGCTCTAGGCCTTAGGCGCAGCCGGCGCGGGGGGATATATCCCTCATACCCGCGCCACAGCATTTGTTGAGCGCCTGACCCCAATCGTATCGCACCCCCGGTTAAGCTTCTATTAAGCGGGCTGTCCAATCTCGCTATTGCTGCGCAGGCGATACCCGATACCGCGCACCGTCTCGAGGATGCTCGGCTCACCGGCATCGTCGAGCTTGTTGCGCAGATTTTTGATGTGTACGTCGACAACGTTAGAGAAAGATGCGTAGTTAAAGTCCCATAGGTGCGAGAGTATATCCTCGCGGTTGACCACCTGGTTGGGCCGGCGCATAAAGTACTCCAGCATGCCAAACTCCTTCAAGGTGAGCAATATCGGCTTGCCGTCCCTCGTCACCGTACGCTCGACGGGGTTCAGCGCGATGTCGCCCACCGTAAGTATGGTTGGGATTGCCTCGTTGGGTCGGCGCATCAGTGCGTGTACGCGAGCTGATAGTTCATCGAATGAGAACGGCTTTACCAAATAATCATCTGCGCCAGCGAGGAGGAGCTCCACCTTGCTATCGGTCTCGTTGCGTGCAGTGAGGACGAGGATAGGCACCGTAATGCCAAGCTCGCGCACCTCCTTGCAGATAGTGAGCCCATCTACCGTGGGGAGCATCAGGTCCAATATGACTAGGTCGTAGTCAGCGCGGTGGAGGGAGATACGTGTTAAGCCCTTCTCGCCGTCGTTAATTACGTCTACTGCGTAGCCTTTGTGTGTGAGTCCGCGGGAAAGCGCCTCAGCGAGCTTTTCCTCGTCCTCGATGATGAGTATTCTCATATACCCTAAGACTATAGTACCCCAGATGTGGGATTCATGAAGTGTCTTCATAATTGGCTCGTTTGGCTTAACTAAAGCCCAACTGCGGCATCATGAAGACGCGCCGTCAATGCCGCTCGCGCCGCCGCCCACCCTTACATGTGGATGTATAATCAATCGCATGGATGACAAGCGGAGTTTAGTCATTTATTACAGCGCGGGTGCGATGTCGGGGATCTTTAGTTCCGGACTTACCAAGGCATTCGAGGAAGCTGGTTTGAAATCTCATATTCACAGTGTGTACGGCAACTCCGCGGGGGGATTAACCGCTGTAGCCCTACTTGCCGACCAGACAGATCTGATGGCGCATATGTACTGGGAGGACCTGAATGAGAAGAAGTACATTCGCTGGTCCCGACTGGGACCGTATCTCGGGAGGGCATTTTGTAACGCAGTGTTTAGGACGAGGTTCAAGGTGGAGCCAATATTTGATATCGACTATATCCAGAGCATATTGCTTACCACACGGAGGATTAACTTTGATGCAATCCAGAACAGCGGCATCCAGATCTTTATGGTTGTCTACAATCTCATAACCGGACATCATGAGTATCTGCAGATGAAGGAGAAGGAGGACGTCATCCCCATGTTGCGTGCGACAGCGGGCGGTCACCCAGCGTATCCGCACTCGGAACTCATCCACGGAAACCTGTATGTGGACGGCGGCACTATTGATGATCGCGACCTGATCGAGAACATCATTAAGCGCCACCCGGACAAGGAGATTATCTGCGTACTCAATAATCCGAGGTGGAAGTATGGCAGACTCAAGAACTTGGCAAGCCGCTTCGGTATCGCTGCGGTGATGCTCCCATTCTTTGGGTTCCGTGAGGCGTACAAGACATCACGCTCAAACTTTGCCACCGTTGATATTGAGCAAATGAAGGCGAACTACCCGTACCTACACTTTATTGCGAACGACATAGTCGGACTGCAGATGTCAACAGAGGCAGAGCATCACAAGATGCTGTATAAGCGTGGGTATGAGCTGGGCAAAGAATTTCTATTGTCAGAAAATATAAGAACCGTGGATGTGGGGGTACCTGGTCCTGAGGGGGCTATTGCTTTAACCCAAGGCCCGTTCTGAGGAGGTAGTAGTTGATAGAAAACCTCCAGGAGGCGACGCCTCCTGGAGGTTTTACTATTCCGCCACAAATACTTGACTTATCAAATAGTGCGGTGTAGTATGCGCGGTATGGGAAATATAGTCGAGCAGGCAATTGCAGAGGGGGATAGGGATAGAGCAGCGGTAGCCTCTGCGAAGCAGGGACCATTGGGCATCTTTGAGTTCTTCCTCCTTCAAGGCAATGGGTCGCAAAAGGCTTTTGCGCTGACACTCGAGGCGGTGGCAACAGGCCTCATTGTGGCACTTGTATTTGGCCAGTAATTTAGAAAGTAGAACCTCCCGAGGTTGAACTCGGGGTTTTTTATTATTGCTTAAGGCCGAGGCCGGTACGGAGGAGGTAGTAGTTGATAGCGAGGAAGATCAGGATGAGCGCGCCGAGGATGCCGGTGCAGAGCCAGATTGAGACGTCGGCAAAGCCGAGGAAGCCGTAGCGGAATCCGTTAATGAGGTAGAAGATCGGGTTAAAGTGCGTGAGCGTCGCCCAAGGCTCGCCCAAGGAGGTTGCGGAGTAGAAGACCCCACCAAGGTAGACGAGTGGGGTGAGGACGAACGTGGGGACGATAGAGATACCGTCAAAGTTCTTGGCATAGATGCCGTTGATCAGCCCCGCCAGTGAGAATAGGAGCGAGGAGAGTATGAGGAAAAGGGCTATGACAAAGGGATGTGCGAGATGTGGCAAGGAGAAGACGAGTGAGGTTAGGAGGACCAGTACGCCGACAATAACGCCACGCACCACGCCACTTGCGACGTATCCGCCAATGATGACGACTGGCGGTGTGGGGCTGACCAGTATCTCGTCTATGGAGCGCATAAAGAACTTGGACTGGAAGAATGTGGTGGCGACATCCATGTACGCGTTGGTGATGACCGCGAGCATGACGAGGCCTGGCACCACGAATTGCATGTAGCTGAAGCCGTTGATGTCGCCGATCTGTGCACCAAGGATGGCACCAAATACGGTGAAGTAGAGTATGGACGTGACGAGGGACGGGAGGAGTGTCTGCGACCAGATACGAAATATCCGCACCACGCCCTTGCGGACTATGGTATAGAACGAGATCCACATCTTATAGGGAGGCATATTGTGGTCTTAATTATTACTCGTAAGCTTTAGGAAGATCTCCTCCAACTTGCCGCCGCGGTACCCGTCGGGTGTAGCGGAAGCATCGTGGGTCGCGAGTATTTCGTCCATGGTGCCCTGTGCCACTATCTGCCCCTTATTGATGATGGCAACATGCTTGCAGAGCTGCTCCGCCTCCTCGAGATAGTGGGTGGTAAGAAGGACGGTGAGACCCTCCTTGGTTAGGCTGCGGAGGAAGTCCCACATTGAGCGGCGGAGTTCGACGTCGACGCCCGCAGTCGGCTCGTCGAGGATCAGAAACTTTGGCTGGTGGATGAGTGCTCGGGCAATCATGACGCGGCGCTTCATACCACCTGATAGCTGCCAGCCGTTTTGGTACATCTTGTCCTTCAGTCCGAGGTCCGTGAGGAGCTGCTCGGCACGGGGCTTTGCCACCGAGCGGGGGACGCCATAGTAGCCACCTTGGTTGATGACGACGTCGATAATCTTTTCGAACGGATTGAAGTTGAGTTCCTGACCAACGAGGCCCATCATCGACTTTGCCTCTGATGGCTCGTCCACCGTATCGTGCCCAAAGACGCGTACGGTCCCACTCGTTTTGTTGACCAGTCCGGTCACTATGCCGATGAGTGTTGTTTTCCCCGCGCCGTTAGGACCTAGGAGCGCATAAAAGTCACCCGCAGGCACTGTCAGGGAGACCCCCTTCAGAGCTTCTGTCCCCGACGCATACTTCTTGGTGACAGTGTCAATAACGAGTGCCGGATCAGACATTCGGCCAGTTTAGCACAGAGCGATTTAGAGGCTCACGATCTGCTCCCACGGGGAGTCAGGGTGGCCAAAATGGCCGTATGCAGCAGTAGTGCGATAGATAGGAGTACGCAAGTTGAGTCGCTCGATAATAGCCTGCGGCCGGAAGTCAAAGTGCTTCGCTACGATATCGGCGAGGCTCTTCCCATTTTCATCAAGCGACTCGACCATAAGTGGCTCCGCCATACCAATCGCATAGGAGACCGACACTAAGCACTGTTTGGCGTAGCCATTTGCGACCAGGTTCTTGGCAACAAAGCGACACATGTACGCAGCAGAGCGATCCACCTTGGACGGATCCTTGCCGGAAAAGGCGCCTCCGCCGTTTGGCGCGAGGCCACAGTACGTGTCCACCATAATCTTGCGGCCGGTAAGTCCGGTGTCTGCATCGAAGCCGCCTTGCACGAAGGTACCGGTCGGGTTGGTGAGTACCCGAATTCCATCGAGCGTGCCGATAATGGGCGCAATCAGCTTATCAGTAAGTGTCGACTTGATCTCATCCTGACCGACCTCCGCTTTGTGCTGCGTAGATACGAGCACCGTATTGATCTTGCCTTGGAGGACTGATATCTGTGCCTTTCCGTCAGGCATGAGCCAGGGCAGCGTGCCTTGTTCGCGGAGAGTCTGTAGTCCACGTGTGAGCGCGTGCACTTTAACAATAGCGTCGGGGAGCATCTCCTTGTTCTCATTGGTTGCGAAGCCGTACATAATACCCTGGTCGCCTGCGCCACCAGTATCAACTCCTTGGCCGATATCGCGAGACTGCTCAGCTACGTTGACCAAAACCCTCAGTTCCTCCGTGTAGCCAATGTCTTTGTATACTTGCCGACCAATAGCCTCGTAGTCTGGGTGTGCTGCTGTTGTTACCTCGCCGCCTATAACCAGCATGCCGTGGCCGCCAAAGGTCTCGACAGCAACGCGGGATAGCGGGTCGTCCTTAATGCAGGCGTCTAATATCGCGTCAGATATCTGGTCGCACACCTTATCAGGGTGGCCGGCCGTAACACTCTCGACGGTATAAGTATTGGCTATGAGAAACATATTATCCACTATAAACTATGAACTATGGACTACGAGCTACTCGACACCGGCGGGGAGGAGAAGTTGGAGCGGTATGGGGGTGTCATTGTGCGTCGCCCCGACCCGCAGGCACTGTGGGAGCGCTCACTGCCAAGTGAGAAGTGGGAGGCTGCCGACGCGACATTCCTCCGGAGAGGTGAGAAGGGGGACTGGACATTTGGTAAGCAGCTTCCATCGGCATGGCCGATTGAGTTCGGTGGCCTCACGTTTGAGATACGACTTACATCGTTCAAGCACACGGGCATATTTCCTGAGCAGCTTGCTAACTGGGAGTGGGTTGCTCCGCATGCAAAAGGGGCGACAGTACTGAACTTGTTTGGGTACACCGGCGGTGCATCGCTCGCCGCAGCAAAGGCGGGCGCGAGTGTCACTCACATCGATGCCTCCAAGAGTGCTGTGGAGTGGGCACGCAAGAATGCGGAGCTGTCTAACCTATCTAGCGCACCTATCCGCTGGATAGTCGAGGACACTATGAAATTCGTTGACCGCGATCTCAAGCGGGGGGCTAAGTATGACGGCATTATCCTGGACCCACCATCTTTCGGTCACGGACCTGACGGTGAGTTGTGGAAGATCGAGGAGGACTTAGTACCACTGATGCAGAAGTGTCGAGAGCTGCTATCAGACAAGCCGCGGTTCGTCGTTATGAATGGCTATGCTGCTGGCTACTCGCACCTCGCCTTCGAGCACCTATTGGGGCCAGTACAAAAATTCCACGGGGGATCCGTGGAGGGCGGGGAGCTAACACTGCAGGAGACTGGACCGCTTATGCGCCTCCTCCCGTGTGGAATTTACGCCAGATGGTCCTCAAGTACACCATAAGGAGGATTAGGAAGAGGAAGAGTGCAAAGGACATAAACGGGAAGGTCACAAAGCCCCACATCACGAATGTCGGCTCTGCGCAGTCAATCGGGTTGCCACTAGCTGGGCACGGGAGGAAGTCGAGGCCGCCCATCTGTATGTAGTGATGATAGAGCGCAACAAGTGCACCGAGCGCTGAAAGTGCGATGGAGTAGAGCGCAGCACGCTGGTCGCGGATGATAGCGGCAATCAGCAGTATGACTACTTGCGGGTAGAGGAACACTCGCTGCACCCAGCAGAGCGCGCACGGTGCTTGACCGAGGACCTCTGAGTAGTAGAGCGTAACCGCGCTCGCAGCTGCCGCGAGCAAGAATGCGAGCCAGAGTCCGTATGAGCTGAAGAGTCGCTCTTTCCATGCGGGTACCAATGATGGCAGAGCAATCGCGAGCAGTAGTCCGAAGCAGCCCAGCACCAATACGACTGTTCCGTATGAGGCAAGTAGGTTGGTGAGCTCGAGGCCGGGCATGACTAGATAGGGAGTGCGCAGCTGGTCTTCTCAGCGAGTGTCGCAAGCGGGATCTCGCCGGTCGAGGTCGAGTGGTCAGCAAATACCCACGTTGGGTAGTTGTTGATACCGAGGTTCTGGCAGGCAGGAAGCTGACTGTTGCCGTCTGGGGTCGAGCACTCTATGTATGGCAACTTGTCTACAGCGTCTCCGAACATCTCTTTCTGTGCCTTGCAGTGCGGGCACCACCACGCGCCAAAGAAGGTGGCACCGGAGTCCTTGATACAGGTAGCGAGTTCGGTGTACTTGCCAGCGGGGACATCGGTAGCAATTTCGGTTGTTGGTGCGAAGACAAAGATGCCTATTGCGGCGACGATAAGGACGCCAACGACACCCAATATGATTTTCTGTTCCATGGCAGCTAGTGTACCATAACGACATGAGTTTTTGGGATACCTTGCAGAAGCCGATTTTTGCGCTTGCGCCACTTGCGGACGTGACTGACGCGGCGTTCCGTCGCCTCATTGCCAAGTACTCCAAACTGAGTGAGATCGGATCTCACTCAGTGCCGTACATCACCTGGACCGAGTTCGTCTCCGCCGACGGCCTCGCGCTCGCGCCCGAGGAGGGGAGGAAGAAGTTGCTTGCAGACCTTATATATACCGAAGCAGAGCGGCCCATCATCGCGCAGTTCTTTAGTGCATCGCCAAAGAATATGGAGCACGCAGCAGCGCTTGCGCGAGAACTTGGCTTCGATGGCGTCGACATCAATATGGGCTGCCCGGACAAGAGTATAGAGAAGCAGGGTGCGGGCGCCGCACATATTAAGAATCCAGGACTCGCGCAGGAGGTGATAGCAGCAGCTAAGCAGGGTGCGGGCGACTTGCCGGTATCGGTTAAGACTCGCCTCGGATACAACAAAGACGAGTTAGATGAGTGGCTACCCAAGCTGCTCGCGGCCAAGCCCGCCGCTGTTACTATCCATGCACGAACGCGCAAGGAGATGTCGCTGGTCCCTGCCCGTTGGGAGCGAGTCGCCCGCGCCGTGGAGATCAGGAATGAACAGAGCTCGGACGCACTCATCCTAGGCAATGGCGACCTGAAAGATGTTGCAGACGCGACGGCCAAAGTTGCAGAGTCAGGGGCAGATGGCGCCATGCTTGGCCGCGCCATCTTTGGTAACCCGTGGCTGTTTTCTGAGCGAGGTCCGACCTCACTCAGAGAGAGGTTGGAGGTTATGGTTGAGCATACAAAGCTCTATGAGGAACTGCTCATGCACCCCTCGAGCGGCCTCGGGGCAGGCAAGAGCTTTTCCATAATGAAAAAGCACTACAAAGCCTACGTCTCTGGCTTCGATGGCGCCGCCGAACTCCGCGCAGAGCTGATGAATGCGAAGGACGCTCGTGAGGTCGAAGTGGTAGTGGAGGCATACTTGACAAAATCACATTAAAGTGTAGTATACTCATTGTTACAATTTATATACCGAGACATGTCATTTAACTACGCAAAAGAGGTTTCGAAGAGAAAGACAGCCACGTGGGGTATGGCGATTATCGCCGCCGCGGTGCTTGGTGCGAATGTGCTTGCTGGTTTTGATTCAGAGGCAATCGATCCAGAAGTGCTCAATAAGGGTAGCGTTCTTGGCTTAGTGCTCGCTGTGTTACTTGGCATAAAAGCGTCAGTCCATAACATTAAAATCCGCTCGTGGGTGTTTGGTGGGCATAGAAATTAGGTAAGCCAAAACCGCCCCAATGGGGCGGTTTTTTGTTTTGGGGATAAGTGGCTTACTTCGCACACCGCACTTTCTTGACAGCGCGTACTGTCGGGAGTAGCTTGTGAGCTATGGTAGAAACTGAGAGGCATCCAAAAGCAGAAGAGGTAGTCCCAACAGAGCCGAGTTATGCAATTCCGAGAGCAATTTTTCTTGCGGGACTTCTGGGAGTGGAAGAGGTGATGATCAATGGATTTGGCCTTGGGACACTAGTTACCATGGCCGCGGGATCATTTTAAGTGGATAACGTTCTTGTAGTTAATGCGGGGGTGCTACATTGCTCCTAACGTATGAAGTACTTACACAAACTAAAGTACTCCATGCGGGTCGCATTTCTAATCCCTCTCTCGAGGGATTTTTTATTACTAACCTAAAATATGACACTCTTCACAGACCCCATCGACCCAAACGACTCAGTCCCTAGGCAGGACCACAGTGGAGCAGAATTACTTGTTGATTGCATGCTCGGTATGGCGGCGCTCTTCGCTGCGATTTGGGCGGCTAGCAGCGTATGAGTTTATTCGAAGTAGGCAAGCGGCTGATCCTCCGTGGTCCTACATCAAAGGAGGACAAGCCGGACGTTGACGGGACTATAGTTGGTAGGAACGAGCACGGGCTCCTCTTGGTGCAGGAATCGGGGCGGGACAAGCCCACGCCAGTCAACATTCATGGCGGGTGGACCTTCATCACCGTCGCTACAGTTGCATTAGTTGTTGTAGCGCTCGCCCGCGCGGCATAAGTATGCAGAAACTAGAACTGCAGCAGCCTAGGTCCACGATCGAGAGTAGCCAGGAGCTCGTGCGGTTTCGGGCGGCGCACGCACTCTACGACGCAGGTTGCGTCAGCTTCCATTTCGAGAGCGGCATCGAGCACAGGTCCGGGATACAAGCGCCGATATACATTAATGTACGGCAGGTGATGGGCAACCCAAGCGCGTACGCTGAGATGCGCGGGCTGCTGTACCAGTATGCGCTCGCAGTGGATCTGAAACCAGACGTCATCCTCGGAGTTGCTACCGGCGGGCAGTGGGTGTCCCAAGTCCTTGCGGAATTCCTGCTCCTCCCATTCGGGTTTGTACGACCCACTGCCAAAGATCATGGGCAGAAGAAGCAGGTCGAAGGCTGCGATGTGTGGGGCAAGGAGGTCTTGGTAGTCGAGGATGTGGTCAACCTCGGTACCTCATCCTTGCCGGCGGTCGAGGCGGTGCGGAAGGAGGGCGGGGTGGTGTCAGAAGTGCTGGCGATTGTGACCTACGGCTACACCAAAACCATAGAGCAGTTCGCCGAGGCGGGCCTGAGACTAAGAACGCTAACCACTATCCCCGACATAGTGGAGGTGGGGGTCGCTCGCGGCGTCGCCCGCGGTGGGTTGTCGCGCGCCGACGCCGACAAGGTCCTGCAGTGGCTCGCGGAGCAGGATGCAAATAACAAAAATGTATGATTACATGAGCACCGATGGCACAGCGACTTGAGGAGTACCCCCATAACCCCGACCTCACCGTAGGCCAGCAGATCGAGCTTCGTGAGGCGATAGACACTGCGCGAGGAAAGATGTACCGAGCCAAAACACGTGAGCAGGCATTGCTTTGGGGCTTTCTTGCCACCTTTCTAGTTGGTGTTTTGGGCTACCACTACTAGTAACGCTCAGATTTTTGGTTTGCTATAGTTAGGTGCAATGGCAGAGCTCGCTCTCTATCGGAAGTACCGACCAGCATCCTTTAAGGACGTGGTGGGGCAGGACCATGTGGTCAAGGCCCTGCAAGGCGCCCTTAAGGAGGGTAACGCCCAGCATGCATACCTCTTCTTTGGCTCCCGTGGGACAGGCAAGACGTCTGTCGCGCGCATCTTTGGGAGGGAGCTTGGGGCATCGGAAGCGGACATCCACGAGATAGACGCTGCTACCTATACCGGCGTCGACAATATCCGAGCCCTCCGCGAGGAGGCCGCCGTCATGCCGTTCGAGTCCAAGGTCAAGGTGTACATCGTCGACGAGGTGCACATGCTCTCCAAAGGAGCCTTCAATGCTTTTCTTAAATTATTGGAGGAACCACCATCCCACGTCACGTTTATTCTTGCGACAACTGAGTTAGAGAAGGTCCCGGACACTATCCAGTCGCGCTGCCAGGTCTTCACCTTCAAAAAGCCAACGGCAAAAGCCCTAGCCGAAACCGTGACAGCGGTAGCGAAGGCAGAGGGCTTTACTATTGAAAAAGCGTCAGCGGAGCTGATAGCGCTCCTTGCGGACGGATCGTTCCGCGACTCACAGTCCATTTTGCAGAAAATTCTTTCCGCTTCTTCTGACAAGAAGGTGAGTATCGAGGAGGTAGTACTCGTAACTGGTGCGCCACGCTCGGAGATTATCGAGCGCATTATTGCAGGGCTCAATATAGGGAAGGCCGATGGAGCATTGACGGCGGTAGGCGAGGCAGTGAAGGCTGCCTCGGATATGGCGGTCCTCCTCATGATACTCATCGACCGGGTGCGGATGCTCCTTATGCTCCGCTACGCCCCCGCGCTTGGCGCCGAGATGATAGCGGACCTGACCGACACAGACCAGAAGTTCTTGACTGATCTTGCCAAGGACGCAGCGTCCAAGATCAATTCAGAAACACTGCGCAAGCTCCTCGTAGCAAATATCGAGACCACCCGCTCGCCCGTGCCCCAGTTGCCCCTCGAGTTGGCAATAATGGAACTCGCTGTGTAGTGTCAGAATCGCGCACTGTATACGTTATATACTTAGGGCATAGCCCTTTAGCAGTTATATATCTTATGAAAACACTAGTACTCGCAACTCTTTTAGCAATCGCAGTTTTTCCAGTCTCAGCTGGGGCAGTCTCGCTCTACGGCGAGACGAAGACCACGGCCGAGGTTGAGGTTATCAATGTCCAAGTCGGAGCAACCACTACTGTGGAGACCGGCTCGTCAGGCTCGACCAAGGTCGAGACTCCAAGCGGAACCGTAGTAGAGGTCGACCGAAGCGGCGATCAAAAGGCAGTAGTCACCGTTATGCATAAAGAGGGCGCCGAGGCAGATGCTGCAAAGGCGGCTATCGAGGCAGTCGTAAAGATGAACGGCAATGTCCGGGCTGTCGATATCGACGCTGACGGCACAGTCGATGTGGCCTATGTCCACAAGGGTTGGCTATTCGGATTTATCCCCGTATCCATCACTTCGCAGACTTCAATTAACGCAGCTGCAGCAGGGTCTGAGCGCGTTATGGTTAAGCTCCCTTGGTGGAAGGCCTTTGTGAGTGGACTGGCCGGCCTGGAGGTCGATGCCGAGCAGTCGATAGATGCTGACGCGACGATCCAGGCAAACGCCAAGGTCGATGCAAA
The DNA here is from genome assembly GCA_964357395.1 of uncultured Candidatus Saccharibacteria bacterium. GTDB lineage: Bacteria > Patescibacteriota > Minisyncoccia > Phycocordibacterales > Phycocordibacteraceae > Phycocordibacter. The sequence continues at coordinate 44,287 of CAYHLC010000004.1, forward strand.
TGCAGAGGCACATGCTCGCCTCGTCGAGGCCATTGTCTCGTCCCTCGCAACTGTCGACGCCAAGATCAAGGCCTCGTACGACTTGAAGGCAAACACGAAATAACGGAAATAGCTTGTAACAGCGCGAGCGGTAGCTCGTTAGAGTAAGCGTGGCTTGGGTAACCTCGTCACGCTTATTACTTACTTACACAATTGTCTATGAAAATGCTTTATCAAATTCCGCTGACCTGTTAGACAGTATTCCGAAGAGCGCCCCAGAGGGCGCTTTTCTCTTATACCCTAATTCGCGCGAATAAGAGAATAGGGTATAGTGTGCGTATGGCTACCGACAAAGAGTCAGAGCGCACGTATAAGGCAGTTGCCAACCGGCGTCGCATCGCGATCCTCCGTCACCTGCACTCTGGCGGCGCAACGGTGGGCGAGTTGGCCAGGGCAATCCGCCTCTCAGTCAAGGCAACTTCGAAGCATATGCAGATCCTTGCTGCGAGCGGTTTTGTCCAGTCGGAACAGCAAGGTTTGTATGTTCACTACTCGCTTGGTGCGCACTCCGAGACTCAACGTATCCTGAAGAATCTCTTCCACTAGCGTACCCTGTTCACTCTCTAATTCGCGCGAATAAGAGAATATAGGGATTGGCTGCCGGGACGTGGTATATTCATGTCGTATTGGGGGATCGTCTAACGGTAGGACAGCGGCCTTTGAAGCCGTTAATTGGGGTTCGATTCCCTGTCCCCCAGCTATGAAAGTCAGTTTCCAGTTCCTTTGGTACGACTTTTGGGTAGGGTGGTACTACGACCGCGCGAACAAGGTTCTTTACATATGCCCACTGCCCATGTGTGTAATCAAAATATGGCGAGCATAAAAGAACTGTTGATGCGGGAGTGGGAGGTAGCGCTGCATGCACAGAGCTTGGAGTTCCGGCTCGCCAAGTACATTATCCTTACCGGCTTCATAGGTTTTGTGTACTGGCTCGGCGGGTGGAGCGCTACGTGGCAGACGCTCGTAATCCTACTCGTCGTAGCGCTTTTCGTACATTTCTTTTACCGCTATATGACAAATGCCTGGAGCAGGGCGTGGGGCGGCTACACACCTCGCATCAAATAACTCGGAGAGATATACTGCAGGCATGAAGATAACAAAGTTCGGACACTCGTGTTTGTTGATCGAAGAGAGTGGGGTACACCTGCTCACCGACCCAGGCTCGATGAACGAGGTGCCTGCGCCCGCGAAGCTGGATGCGATACTCATAACCCACGAGCATCAAGACCACTTCGACATCGACAAGATCAAGGCGCTCGTCGCTCTACACCCAGGCGTCGTCCTCATTACGCACCCAGCTGTGGGCGCTAAGCTCGAGGAGGCAGGGCTCGCATACACACCTATAGAGCCTGGCGCAGCGGTCGAGGTTGGGGGAGTAACCGTCGAGAGCTATGGCACCGACCACGCCATTATTTATGGCGACACACCGCCGTGCCGCAACACCGGATACCTCATCGCAAATCGGCTGTTCATGCCGGGCGACGCGCTCCATGATGTACCAGGGAAGCCGGTCGAGATACTGGCGCTCCCCACCGGTGGCCCGTGGATGAAGATGTCAGAAGCTGTCGACTATGCGAAGAGGGTACTGCCGAAAGTCGCCTTTCCGATTCATGACGCGATGTACAGTGACGACTATCGGCAGCGGGCGGTGCCGCGATGGATGGGCAACTTTCTGCCACCCGAGGTAACCTTCAAGAACCTGCTCCCGGGCGAAAGCGTCGACTTGGTATAATAGAAACATGAACAAGTACCTATGGGCAGCGGTCGCTATTGTGGTGATTATTGGGCTCTACATATGGCTCCGGCCCGAGGCCTCGACTCCAACATCGCAGCCGGTGCAGTCCGAGCTCGTCGGTACTAGCTGGGAGTGGGAGTACGCTTTGTATAATGACGGGAGGGAGGTGCGGCCAGATGAGCCTGGGTCGTTCGTACTCACGTTCGCCGGCGACGGCCGATTCAGCGCAAAGACTGACTGCAACACTATGGGTGGCGCGTATGTCGCGGACCAAGTCGGCGTCACCTTCAACAGCATCGTATCGACCCTGATGTTTTGTGAGGGGTCGCAAGAAACTGAGTTCGTACAGCTTCTGGAGGGGACTGGCGGGCACCACTTTGGCCCCGAAGGCGAGCTCATCCTCGACCTGAAGTTCGACTCCGGTTCCGCAGTATTCCGCCCTAAATAATCCGCAATGAGTCAGATAACAGTAGAGGTAGAGGTGAGCGCGCCGATAGACAAGGTGTGGGAGTACTACACCAAACCGGAGCATATTACGAAGTGGGCCTTTGCGTCCGACGACTGGCACTGCCCCCGCGCGACGAACGACCTCACTGTAGGCGGCAGGTTCGTAACCCGCATGGAGGAGGTGGATGGGGACGAAGGCTTCGACTTTTCTGGCACGTACACCGATGTTGTCCAGAATAAGCTCATCGCATACACCATGGACCAGGCCCCGGACGAGCTCTTGGCACGGAAGGCGCTTGTCACATTTGCTCCGCAGGGGAGTGGCACACATGTGGAGGTCAGTTTTGATCCTGAAACAGAAAACCCGCCCGAGGTCCAGCTCGCAGGCTGGCAAGCAATCCTAGACAACTTTAAAAATCACGTAGAGGGCGCTTAGTATGGACCTCGCTGAGCTCAAAAGTAAGCTTGCCGACGAAGGCTACCCACATATCTACGAGTGGCGCGATGCCCCCGGAGCTACATACCACGCTCATGCTCACAAAGATAAGGTCTCGATGTATATCCTTGAGGGGAGTGTCACATTTTCCTTTGCGGGCAAGGAGGTTGTGCTGAATGCTGGGGACCACTTTGACGTCCCCGCTGGAGAGGAGCATACTGCAAAAGTTGGAGAGCAAGGTTGTTACTTTTTAGTAGGCGAGATGATAGAAGGAGATTCATAATAATAACTATGTCCAAAACTATAACGTGCAAAGAGCTTGGAGGGGTGTGCGATCAGACGTTCACTGGTAACACGCTCGAGGAGGTTATGAAGAGCGGTATCCCGCATATGATGTCGGACGACGCGCACCAGAAGAGCATTATGGAAATGGAGGAGCGCACCGGCGAGAGCCAGGACCAGTGGATGGAGCGTATGCAACGTGAGTTCGACCAGAAGTCTGAGGACTAGGGTTACAATCAAAGTATGAAGTGGGTCGTTACAGTTGGCGGCGCTCTACTGATCATCGGTATCGGAGCAGTGTACTATTTTGATTCTGATCCAGTTGTCAGCTCTTTTGCTGAATGCGAGGCAGCGGGGTACCCGGTTGGGGAGTCCTATCCACGCCAGTGCTGGACCCCGGACGGCAAGCACTTCGTTGAGGACGTAGAACCTGTTGGTGAGTTTTGGGGCACCGCAGTCGGCACCGTTATGCTTGGCCCCACGTGTCCTGTTGAGCGCGACCCGCCGGACCCGGAGTGTGCTGACAAGCCCTACCAAACGCAGCTCGTCGTAACATCTGCTGACGGGTCGAAGATTATTAAGGAGTCTGGCTCAGATGCGAGCGGCAAGTTTTATATCGAGCTCCCGCCGGGCGAGTATGCACTACGCTCTGCTGCCGCGGGCAATATTCTTCCGTACTGTCAGAGTCCCACCTTCACCATTCACGCAAATGGATCTACGGAAGTCACCGTCTCTTGCGACACCGGCATCCGATAAGCGATTGCTATACTGCAGATATGAGCTGGTGGGATGACGTGCAGGCATACTACAAGGACAATCCGGAAGGGTATTGGTTCAAGGCGCGCCTCTACGGCTGGGGTTGGATGCCAGTTAGGTGGCAAGGTTGGGCAGTCCTTGGTGTCTACATCGCGTTCGTAATCACGCTCGCTCTTACAATTGCAGAGCCAGAGCCACCGCCGCGCGAGGTCGTTTTCACATTCCTCCTACCGGTTGCGATCCTCACTGCTACGCTTATCCGCATTTGCTATAGGAAGGGGGAGAAGCCGCGCTGGATGTGGGGCCCTCCAAAAAGGAAGGATTAGTATGCGACTCATTGTTGACGTTAAAGTGAGCGATTTGGCGCGGGCAGTAGCGTTTTATACCGACGTGCTCGGCCTTACGTGTCGCGTGCAGGAAGCAGAGTGGGCGGGGATTACGGTCGGTAATGCCGAAATACACTTGTATCTAGACGGCGGGGTGACGAGCGGCGTCGAGTGGTACGTAAACGACTTGGACGCCGAGGTGGCGCGCGTACAGGCCCGCGGAGTTGAGTTTATTTCAGGTATGGATAAGCCGAGTGCCGTTTCGTACGAGGGCGGAATTACCACCTTCCCGTGGGGGCGCCTTGCTTACTTTAAAGACTCCGAAGGTAACGAATTGGGATTAGTTCAAGATTTTTGAGTCTCTCGCGACCCTATGTTTTGGTAGGAGGTACGTCGACTGACAGCATCTTGGAGCGTGAGTGGTGGCCGCTGATGATGCGCACCCGAGAGGCAGGCACGCCGAAGTGTATCGCAACGACCTCAACTACGCGCCGGTTGGCGAGGTTCTGGGCCGCAGGCTCCTTGACTGCGACCGCAAGCTTGGCGTCCCCGGTAGGAGTGACGCTCTCGCGCTTGGCCCCTGGCGTCACCACAACTTTGACGTACATGCACCCATACTACCCTAGTGTATTCTGGGAGGAATGACTCAGGAGGAAGCACTCAAGATTTTGAAGACGGGAGTCAATGTCTTTTTGACTGGAGAGCCAGGCGCGGGGAAGTCGCACACTATTAATGAGTACGTGCGCTACCTCCGCGAGTGCGACATCGAGCCGTCTATCACCGCCTCAACCGGCATCGCAGCAACGCACATCCACGGCATGACCATCCACGCGTGGAGTGGGATAGGTATTGCGAACCATCTTACCGAAGAGGATCTGGATCGCATTGCTACCCGCGAGCACGTCTCACGTCGGATACGCAGCGCACGCGTCCTGATTATCGACGAAGTCTCGATGCTCGCATCGAACACGCTCGACATGGTGGATGCTGTCTGCCGCGAAGTGCGGCAGAACCAGTTACCCTTTGGTGGGCTGCAAGTCGTCCTTGTTGGCGACTTCTTCCAGCTTCCACCAGTCGTGCGCAACCAATTCAGGGAGAACAGCGGGCAAGACTCCTTTTATTCCGACCTGCCACCAAGCATCTTTGCCTATGGCGCAGCGGCGTGGGCCCGCTCCGAGTTGGTAGTCTGCTACCTCACCGAGCAACACCGTCAGGACGACGCGGAGTTCCTCTCTGTCCTTGCCGCGATACGTGCTAACGGGCTCACTGAAGCGCATCGTACGTACATCACGAAGCGTGTAGTGACCGGTGTCCCGGAGGGGGTGACCAAGCTGTACTCGCACAACGCCGACGTCGATCGTATCAATGCAGAGGAGCTGCGGAAACTGCCCGGAGCATTCAAGCGCCACCAAATGGTGGGGCACGGCAGGGACTTGCTGCTCCAAAATCTGAAGCGGGGCTGTCTCTCGCCAGAGGTGTTGGAGCTCAAGGAGGGCTCGGCAGTCATGTTCACCAAAAACAGTATCCAGGGCGGATTTGTAAATGGTACGCTCGGTACCGTTGTTGGCTTTGAGGCTGGTACAAACAACCCCGAGGTGGAGATGCTGAGCGGGCGGAGGTTAGTAGTGGAGCCGCTGGACTGGAATATTGAGGACGGGGGACGGGTCCTTGCGACCATCACGCAGGTGCCACTCCGCCTTGCGTGGGCGATGACGGTACACAAGAGCCAGGGCATGAGCATGGACGCGGCGGTGATGGACCTCTCACAGGCGTTTGAGTACGGACAGGGGTATGTGGCACTCTCTCGCGTGCGACGCCTCTCTGGCCTCCACCTCCTTGGGATTAACCGCCGCGCACTTGAGGTCCACCCCGAAATAGTAGAGAAGGACGCCGACTTCCGCTCGAACTCTGATGATGCAGCATCGACTTTTGGAAGTATGTCCTCTACTGAATTGTCCGCCTTGCACACCAACTTTGTTCGTGCCTCAGGCGGTAAGATGCCCGAAGGCCCAAAAACCAAAACCCTTCGAAAAGCAGAGGGCAAGAAGCCTGTAGCCAAGTTGGCAGAGATCAGGGAGAAGCACCCAAACGCCTACATGCCATGGACGGAGGAAGATGATGTGGCACTGACTGCAGGATTTGAGAGCGACACCACCATACACGCGCTTGCCAAAGAATTTGGCCGAAAACCTGGTGCTATCCGTTCCCGTCTTGTAAAACTCGGTCTCATAGACGCATAAAAATGATAATAGTAGTTTTGGTCGCCAAGTGCTAAACTGCACCAGGTGAAGAAGATCCCCACTGATTTTAAGCTACAGATCATTAAGCAGGGGAACTTGGTGATCGTGTACTCGCACGTCCTAGATATCTGCACTACCGGCAAGTCTGAGGAGCAAGCACGTGGAAATTTCGATACGCTCGTCAGTATATTCCTGAAGGATGCAGAGGGGGACATAGATAAGGCGGGTCTCCTCCACCAGTCGCTGACCAATAGGGGGTGGACCAACCGCGCCAAGCGCTGGGTACCGCCTGTCGTAAAGTAGGCGTCGTATACTATTGAGATGAGGTTTGGAGCGCTCCTGGTTCTCGCGGTTTTTGTGATGCCCCTTGCCGCACAAGCTGAGGTGCGCGTCATCCAGTTCCCGGTCCAAGGGGACTTTAGCTATCGCAACGACTTTGGTGAGCCGAGGGACGGTGGCGCCCGCAGCCACGAAGGCAGCGACATTATCGCTCCAAAGATGACGCCAGTAGTGGCTGCGGTCGATGGACGAGTGACCTTTATTGCAGTCCCACAGGCGTCGTGGGGCTACTCAATAACTATTCAGGATTCGGAGGGGTATTCGTATCGATACCTACACCTCAACAATGACACCCCAGGAACCGATGATGGTCTTGGTGGTGAGTCGAACGCGTACGCCCCGGGCCTGTACCGTGGCGTGCGTGTCGTGCGTGGTCAGCTATTAGGGTGGGTGGGCGACAGCGGGAATGCTGAATCGACAGTCCCGCACTTGCACTTCGAGATAGTGTCTCCCGGCAGGGTACCTATTAATCCGTATGACAGCCTCTACGCTGCCTCCGGCGGAGTCGGTGCGGGCACGGTGACTGGTACCCCTATTATGACGAGTGGTAACGAAGGGAGTATTGCTGCCGAGGAGGCCTTTGTGGCGACACGAGAGTTGCAGGAGGGGTCGTGGGAGCCGGAAGTCTTGACACTGCACACACAACTGAAGGAGTTGGGATACTACACGGGAGAGCTCACCGATCGCTACACCGCGGTGACACGTGAGGCAGTCCGCAAGTTTCAGAATTCAGAAAAGATAACCCCGACCGGACTCGCGGATGCCGCAACTAGGAAGCGCATCGAGGCGCGCATCAAGGCAATAACCCCGGCCATCATTCCTGCCCCAACAGGAGCTGGTGGTGAGATGAAGCTCGGCGCCTCGGGCGAGGCAGTGCGCTTGGTGCAGGTGCGCCTACGCGAGCTCGGATACCTTACTGCAGAGCCGACTGGATACTTCGGACCACTAACGCACGCGGCTGTAGTCGCGTTCCAAACAGCAAGCGGTATCGATCCAATAGGAGTCGTAGGACCCAAAACTAAAGCGGCACTCGTTGTCGCAACACCGAGCACTGTGCCCATAACTGCGAGCGAGCAGGCAAACGTTGGTACCCTGGTGAGCACACTTGCAGTAGGCTCGCGCGGCACTGAGGTTGCTACGCTCCAGTCGATTTTGAAGAATGCTGGGTATTTCCACTTTGACATCACCGACTACTTTGGCCCCCTGACCAAGGCTGCGGTCATTGCGTTCCAAACCGCAAACGGCATCGAGCCCATAGGCATTGTGGGCCCCAAGACCCGTGCCGCCCTTAATACGTTATAGTGTTTGTATGAAGAAATTATTTCTGGTGACCATACTTGCCCTGCTCTGTACAGGGGCCGCGCAGGCAGCATCGACAGATTATTACTTAAAGTTGGGCGGGGTTGACGGCGAGACCAAGCGTGCCACTACCGCCCGCGCTACCACTACGGGCACGGTAACCACTGGGGAAAGTGGTGAGGCAGAAGGAAAGGTTGAATATGAATGGAAGGTTGAGGAAGGAGAGAGCGCTGCTACTCCTGGCGTAGAGCCGGATGAGATCGATTACAACGATGATGGAGAGCCGCTCACGCCGGATTTCAGCATATTACTTGGCGGTGGCTCAGACGATGATAGCGAGGAGCGCCTGCAAGGGCTGGCGCGTGCCGAGGCAGTCTTGCTCGAGAACGCCAAGGCATCTGAGCAGGCGATAGAGAGCGTCTCTCTTAACTTTGAGAAGATTAGCACCAAGATTAAGCATGAGGTCAGGCTCTTCGGTTTCATCCCAGCGACAGCTACTGCTACTGTTGATATTGATGCTGAGGAGGAGGTGCATGTCTCGTTCCCGTGGTGGGCAATTTTTGCCACTGGCAGAGACGATGATGCAGTTGGCAAAAAGGTGGTCGAGGCAATCGCGAACGTCCTCAAGACCAAACACGACACGGTCAAAAACGCAATTAACAATGTCCGCTAAGAACAAATAAGCACATGTCATACGTTGATGGGTTCGTATTTGCAGTGCCAAAGAAGAACCGCGGGGCCTATATCAAAATGGCCAAGGAGGGGAAACGGATGTTTACCAAGCTCGGGGCGATCGATTACAAGGAATGTCGTCTTACCGACGCTACGCCGAAGTATGCGGAGCTCACCTTTCCGAAACTTATGAAGGCGAAGCCGAGCGAGGAGATTTGGTTCTCCTACGTTGTCTACAAGAGCAAGAAGCATCGCGATGCCGCAAACAAGCAAATGATGCGAGACATGGGCGAGTGGGAGAAGAAGGGTAAGAAGATGGAGATGCCGTTCAAGATGAACCGTATGGCGGTTGGCGGGTTCGAGGCTATTGTTGAGTAGAGGCAATCCCTCCGGAGATCGTGACAACACGAGCCTGTGTAGTCTTGAGATAGTCAACCACCTGGTTAAAGACTGAAGTGGGGACACAGTAGCGGTCGCCACAGGTCGGCTGCACCTGATGCACCGTGATGATGAGCCACTTTTTTTCTGCGAGGGCTTGGTCTATCCAGCCTTTGGCGGTTGCCACCGTAGTATTGCTCTCAAGTCCGCGGCGCTCCAATTGGTACACGTCAGTACCAGTCGTGACCAAGCCGCCGTTCGATGATGCGGCGCTCTCAAAACCAGCGCTCTTCACCAACTGTATGGTCGAGGCGTTGTAACTGCCAAACGGGTAGGAGAACGACTTGACGGGTCCCACACCCCAACCAAGGATATCGTCGCGTGACCCTTTGATCTCTGCAGTTGCTTGTGCCGTCGTCATACCGACGAGGTCGTTGTGTGTACGTGTGTGTGCACCTATCTCGTGGCCGCTCGCGGCAACCTCTTTGATCTGCGCTATGCTCATGTACCCAAGAAAATTATTGTCTAAGTTTTGCTTCGACACGGCGTAGAGAGTTGAGTCAAAGCCCACAGCGTCGAGCTTGGGGAATCCGTACTGGTACTGCGATGCCCAGTTGTCGTCAAAGCGAATCGTGACGGCACCAGTGTCAAATACAGAATTGCCTCCGCTCGTGCCATTCTGCGCCAGCGAGACATTGTCGATTGTAAGCTGCCCGTTTTGCTTGATGAGGTGGAAGATAGTGAGAGAGACTGCTCCCGACGAAGCAGTAAAGGTTCCTGACGCAGTCGTCCAACCGCTTGCCGCTGCTGGTGTCGCAATATCTTTGTACGTCAGAGTCCCATTGCTGTGAGTGAACTGCACCGTGACAAAGCTCGGCACGCTCGCTTGGTATCGGTCCGTGTACGTATACGAAGCGCCCGGGCTTACTGCAACATTGTTGAAGTACCATTTGGCGTCCCCCGAGACATAGTTGCTGACCTGCACTCGCACGGCCTTGCCGGATTCGCCGCCGGATTGAAGGTAGGTGAGGAGGCGCGAATTGCTGCCATAGCCGCCCTTCTTCCACCCGCTTGGTAGGGTTCCCGCTGTGGTCTCAAATCCAGGATTAGGAATCAGGTTGGCGCTCTCTACTGCTACTGCAGTACTTGTTTGCTGCAAAGTAGCCTGCCGCTTCGTTTGCTTTGGCATGAGGTCAATAATGAGCTTGGCGCCGGGGAGGTTGAGCCACGCTCCTTCATTTTCCGGGGTCGATGAACTCTCGCTTTTAGGAACAGGCAGTGTAGCTGCGTATGTTGGGGTGAGTAAGAATGTGAGAAGTGTAAGCACAGCAGCAAGCGCCAAGAATATTTTCTGCATGCAATCAGTATCGCTTATAGGGTATGAACAGGCGGTTAATGTTACATAGCAAAAAATGTTTCTGCTTGTCTGCAAGGGAATTCCGGATCCCTAAGTGATACCAAGCCGTATATTTCAGCTTCATAATCTACATGAAGATTTGACTACACAACAAGAGTCACTGTTGCCTATATAGCGAGGCTCTCTACATGTATCTATCATGAATAGGTATGAAAAACATACTTCTTGCAGCAGTGCTACTTAGCAGCATATTCTTACCAGTAAGCGCTACGGCAGCGACCGGTGACTACTTATACAATTTTAATTCTGCCGGAGTGTTAAGGGAGGCAGGCTCTTCCTTGGAGTCGACGAGCCCTTATTGGTGGCTCAACTCGGGTGCATACCTGGTAATACAAGACGGGGTAGGCAAGACCGTACAGGGCAAGTTGGCGTCCGCGGATCCATTCCGCGTACTCTACAATCGCACTAATCCGCTCGATACCGAAAACGGCTATTATCCTCAGAATCTTTTCCGCCTTGTCTCTAAAAGGACGTGGTCGAATGCTGAGACGAGCGTTACGTTCAAGGTTAATCGGCACACGATGACCGACACGCCGAACCGCGATGGGTATAGTGGTGTGCTCCTCTTTGCTCGCTACAAGGACGGTAACAACCTCTACTACGCTGGAATCCGTGACGACGGGCTGGCGGTAATCAAAAAGAAGGTGGGAGGCACATATACGACGCTCGCTGGCGGACAGGTATTCAGTGGTACGTATAACCGCAACACTGACTCGTCGCTTATCCCATCGAACCAGTGGATGCGCCTTGCTCTCGAGACAGTAGACCAGGCAGACGGCTCGGTCAAGATCGTGCTGAAGTTAGACAAGGAGAATGATGGTACCTACCAAACAGTTGCAACTGCGACTGACAAGTCGAATCCAGTGAAGGGGGTCGGCAGTAGTGGTATCCGTACTGACTACCTTGATGCCGAGTTCGACAATTTCCGAGTCTCATTGCGCTAGAGCTCGTCGACCAGGATAGGCCCGAACTCGACGTCCATAAAGTCCGTACGCAGCCCAATGCGTGCGGATTTTGTTATCGCCGGAGTGTCCTCGCCAACATCGGTGGTTGCAAGTACGGTGCGCCATTCCTCACTCGTCGCTTCGCGGAGTGCGAGCGAGATACGCACGGTGCCGTTTGTGTCAGTGGTCGTTTCGCTCCTGAGGTAAATCCATTCCTCGTGAGGCAAGAGTGACGGCGCCGACTCTCTGTGGTAGGCGCCGCTATAGAGCACTGCCTCTGCAAGTGTGTAGTACACCCCGGCAAATTTCTTTTTGATAACTGCGTGTCCGTCAACGCGAATGCCAGTGTAGTACAGGTTGTCGCTGTCTACGTAGCGACTCATAACAAAGAGGCCGTTCGACTCTCTCCGGTTCGGACTGTGGCTGAGATTATCTCTACGTATACGGAAGGCGGCTTCCACGCGGGGATTGTCCCACTCCAGGCGCGAGACCAGCCGAAACACGTTTTGTGGGTGTGCGCCATCATCCGTATCGACAGGGTTGGTGGTGGCGTATGCGCGCCGCCATGGGTCGTCGCTGGGGAGGTCGCCAGTTATAGTCGAACCGATACCAGATTGGATGAGCAGCTTGCCGCCTGAGTCGAGCCACCAGTAGGGGCTAACGAGATTCGCTTCGTTAGATTCCTCGAACACTTCGTCTTTGTTAAAGCTGTACTCAAAATCCGGCACTTCCACAATGGCGGGAGGCGTTTTCGACTGGCCCTCAATGCTATAGAGTGTTGCGGCAGCGAGACACCCGCAGATAAGGAGCAGTATCCATCGTGTCCGCATAGTCATCACAATGCATCAACGGTGAGTGTTCGGATGTGAAGATCGGCAAGGTTTGGTGTCGAATTCCATGTTTTGAAGCCCACTCCGCCGCGACCAAGCGACTCGTCCATAAAGTCGGTGGTAACCGCACTGCCGTTCATCGAGCACGTAATGCTCCGACCTTCGACTCGTGCCGTAACCATAAAGGGGTCTTGCGGTATGGTAATACTCGGGTTGCGGGTGCCGATGATAGTGCGTTTGACCCCGTGCACCGTCTCTTCGGCGTGTATAAACCCGTTGCCAAAGTTACAGGCGACATTGTTTTGTGCATCTTGGTATCGCACCCACACATATACGCCACTCCGATGTGGTGACCACACTGCAGCGTTGACCTCGTAGTCCCTCCAGTGGCCAGTACCGTCGAGCACCGCAGCGTTGCCGGTCTCATCAAGTTCTGCCAAAAGTCTGATCTCTCCACCTTCGAGACGAAGGGTGCCCCAGATAGAGAACCAGCCATGATTGCTCTCGAGCGTGTCGGAATAAGGGAGCGATTTTGGCCGACCGTGCTCCAGTCTTATCAGCAGTTCTGCTGGGGTGTCGGAGGCGTGCGGTTCGATGCGTTTGCCGAGGATCATACGCTCGGCAGGGGCACCCTCAAAGGCCGGGTAGTTGAAGGTGAGGCCCTCGCCGGGCCAGGTTTGGTAGAAGGACGTGGAGTAGTGTGCAGCGGCTATGTCTGCGATAACGCCAATGGCGTCCGGGTAATTTTCTGACAGTTGACCAAACTCGCCAAAGGGAAAAGCAAATCCAGTAATGGGCACCTTAAAAGCATTTGATAGTTCAAGCTTGGCACGAGAGAGGTCACGTTCGATGCGCGTTTCATACTCTTCCTCAGTCTCGATACGCCCTTCGTGTAGAAGGTAGAGGCGGTTTGGGATTACAGGCCCCTCAGTACCTTTGGCGTCTGTTGCTGCGAGGTGGTGGCTGTCGTACGTGTGTGAGCCTATCTCCCAGCGGCCTGTCTCGAGCATTGAACGGATTTCGCCGTGAGAGAGGTAGTAGTGCGAGCCTTCCTTGTCCGAGTATTTTGCGATTATGAATGACACCGCGTTCATGTCGAGTGCCGCGAGTATGGGGTCGGTGGGATAGTAGCTCTCCTTCGCGCCGTCATCAAAGGTAATTAAAAATGATTTATCAGGCAATGAAGTTTTGCCGCGCATGTACGCCTCAAACTCGGCAAGTGTGATGGTGCGCCACCCCGCGGCATCGAGCGCCTGAAGTTGCGCAGCAAACAGAGATGGGGATACAGACTCGCTGCCCGCGCGGTTGGTTATGGTGTGATAAAGGAGGACGGGAACCCCAGAAGCGGTTGTCGTCGCCGCATCCTCACCGAAGAGATGATTGCCTATAAATGCCACTCGGTACCGTGCCTCATTAATGGCACGGAGCCCGTCCCATGCAAAAGCGACGTGGAGTCGCTCGCTGCCGTAGTGCACCTCTTTGTACGCGATTGTTGCGGTGCTGAGTATAACGAGGAGTGCGATAAACACTGCAACCGCTGCGACTTTGAATGGAGTAAACGCAAAGTACATACTCCTCAGCGGGTACCCCAGCGGGAGTCGCGGATAGTAATAATTGCCCACGGCAGCTGCCACATCAAGATAACTGAGTAAAACCATGAGGCCGCAATAGCGAGGAGCCACGGTCGCGGGCCTACACGGATGCGGTAGTAAATCCCCTGCAAAAAGAGCATTAGAAAGAGTCCAATAAGATACACCCACGGAAGTACACTCTCGGTAGTTGGTAGCCACACCACTGCACGGAAAAAGACGATAGGAGAGGCGAACGCAAGTATGGTGTAGGTATAAAAGGAGATGGACGCGAGCGGATTCCTGCGCCACACAAAGGTGGCGGCTATCCAGGTCTCGCGACTCCATGACTTTTTCCAACGCTGCTGTTGCTTGAGATAGGTCCCAAAGTTGTCAGGCACCACCGTGGTTGCAACTGCCTCTGACGAGTAGACTGTGCGGTACTTCCGAATCATAAAGTTGGTCAGTGAACGGTCGTCCCCAAAGGTACACTCGCCACCCAAAAACTTTTGGTGCAGCCACTCATCTACAAACTCCATAAGATAGCTACGGCGATACGCACTCTGGCAGCCGGGGAGGCAGGTTACCAGCCCGAAAGCAGACTCTGCTGCCTTGTAGACACTAAAAGCAATGTAATAGCGCGCTGCTTGCATTTGCGTAAGGAGGTTCGTATGTCGATTTTCAACATCGGTGTGCCCCGAGACACCTCCTACCTGTGGATCAGTAAAGTACTTTACGAGATGGCGAACTGCGTCTCGCTGTATAAAGGAGTCCGAATCAACAAAGATTACAATGTCGTGTACTGCCATCTTGGTACCCTCTGCCATCCCAGCGCGCTTCCCGCGATTGATCTTCCAGTCAATAACGCGCACTGATTCGACACGCGGTGCAAGCTCTTCTGCAGCTCGCTGCATTGCAGAGAGGGTGTTGTCAGTCGATCCATCATTAATCGCTATGACTTCTATCTTTTCCTTTGGATAATCTACCGCTCCAAACCTGCGTAGTGTTTCGGCAATATTGTCCCCCTCATTCTTTGCGGGGACCACAAATGAGACGGTGGGCTCATAGGTGCGATCAACTCGAATTCGCTTGTGGAAGTACGCAAGTAGGAATCGCGAAAGTATGTAGGCGGTTATGAGCATTGAGTAGACGCCAAAGATCACGTCCTCGTACACGGTCTCGTAGGTCACTACCTTGAGTAGGATAATAAGATACAGCGTCCCAAAAAAGCCGAAGATGAGCCAACCCTTTGTTAGGTTTGCCTGCGCTAGCTGCCAGGTACGTGTAAGTGGCGCAATCGTCATGATACAGGGAGTAATCTAACGGCCAATACCACGGTAGGTAATGCCGGCACGTACGAAGTCCTCTTTGGCGAGACAGTTGCGGCCATCGACCACGACCGCGATATTGTACTCACGAAAGTCCCATGGTGTCAGCGCGGAAAACTCACCATGATCAGTCGCAATCAGCGCTGCATGCGCCCCCTTCAGCGAGTCGGCAAGGGTGCGGACGCTGCCGCTCTCGATTGCGCACGGATCATACGAGCGTACCCTCGCGCCGCGCCGCAGCAACTCGTCCCTAATGACGAGCGCTGGACTCTCGCGCGTATCTCCCACGTCTCGCTTGTAGGAGAGTCCGAGAAGTGCCACCTTCGCCCCTGCGATTGGTATACCGTTTTCTGCGAGTGCTTCGGCGAGGCGATCAACAGTATGGATAGGCATACTGTTGTTGATAGTGCGTGCGGTCTCGAGGAAACGGTGCGCAAATCCATTTGCTCTGCCGTAGTGAATGAGGTAGTACGGATCGACCGGGATGCAATGACCCCCAACACCGCAGCCAGGGTAATGCGCCATAAACCCAAACGGCTTCGTGGATGCGCCGCGGATCACGTTGGTGATATCGATGCCAGCTCGCTCGAACGACATCGCAAGTTCGTTGACGAAAGCGATATTGATATCACGAAATGAGTTCTCAACCATCTTGACCGCCTCCGCCTCTTTAATCGATCCCATTTCTACGACCTCACTCCTAACCACATTTCGGTAGAACTTGGTGGCGCGTGCCAAACTCTCTGCATCAAGTGCGCCAACTACACGCGGGATGGTTGCAATAGTATAGGTAGTGTCTCCCGGGTTAACCCGCTCCGGACAGTGTGCAAATCCAAAATCCGCTCCGCCCTGGAGGCCCGAAGTCGCCTCGAGGATGGAGAGCGCGACCGTCTCGCATGCGCCCGGGTTTACGGTCGACTCAATAATAACAAGTGTGCCCTCCGCGAGTTCGGCGCCGACAATGGCGCATGCTCCCTCAAGTGGTGTCAGGTCAGGTGTGTGATCCTCATTGACTGGAGTCGGAACTGCAATGATGACAATATCAGCTCCACGAATAATGTGTGCATCATCCGATATCTGCATCGAGCTCCGCCTAAAGGAGTGCTGCTCATCTGGGGAGAGATAGAGTGCCTCACGTTTTTGCAGGGCGTGCACCTTTGCGGTATCGATATCAAAACCTCGGACCGTGTAGCCCACGTCCTCTGCCGCGAGGGCGAGTGGTAGACCAACGTAACCGAGTCCAACAATAGCAACAGAACTTTCCGCGGTCGAAACTCGTGGCTCGCTCTGCGAACGTGCTCCGTGTGCGTGATTCATGAGCCCAGCGTAGCGGGAGCGTGCTGAAGTACTAATGAACAGTTCGCCTCATGAGCTACTCATGCAGAGCGCGAGCGAGCGGTTCATTGATGCCTCACCCGCTGTTCTCTATAGTTCTCTCATTAGCAGTTTACTAATGATCAAAATGTTCAATCATAAAAAAGTTCTTGCGGTTGCAGCGGGCCTCGGATTGGTGCTTTTCGGTGCACCAACATACGGACTCGCAGCATCAATTACAGTTACTAACTCAAACACCGCAACGATAACAAACTCTGTTTCTGTTACGGCCTCTTCCGGCGATAACACCTCTCGTGGTGGCCGCGGAGACTCGGGCGGCGACGGCGGTTCCGTTTCAGGCGATGCTTGGGATACTCGTAGCGGCGGCGCAGGAGGTGACGGCGGCAACGGCGGCAACGGCGGCAGTATCTCAACTGGAGATGCAATTGCAACGCTCGAGGTTGTGAGCGATGTTAACTCGACAGAGGTCGACGTAGAGGACAATGCTGCAACGCATGACCGCTATGACGAAACCCTTTCGATCCATAGCGATGAGGGATCGACACATTCAGATTCGTCGAGCAGCGGATGGGATGCTTCCTACGATGAGTCACATACAAACGTAGGATCATGTGCGGAGAGCTCGGATGAGTCAGAAAGCGATTCATCAGCATCTGAGTCAGAGAGCTCGGAATCTGATTCGGATGATGCGTCAGATGCGTGGGAGTCGGAGAGCTCGAATGAGTCTTCGGATTCGAACAGCTCGTATGACTCGAATTGCGAGTGGGATCTTGCTGACGATGTGTCAAGTTCAGAGTCATCGAGCGAGTCCGCTTCGTCGAATGACGAGGAGCACAACACCTTTGACTTGGAGTCGACAAAGACCTACGTAGAGAACAACGATACGCTCGATATCTCAAACAGCAACTCGGCGTCGATTTCGACCTCGGGATCTGTTGATGCTGACTCGGGTGGCAATCGCTCACGTGGTTCCCACGGCGACGAGGGTGGCGAGGGTGGCGATGTCTCTGGTGAGGGGGCAGGTGCAACCGGCGGCTCGGGTGGCAACGGTGGTAACGGTGGCACTGGCGGCGCAATCGCAACAGGTGACGCAGACTCTCTTGCGCTCATCGTAACGACCAGCGGTCGCACGGTGACCAGGATCACACGTAATTAGTGTGCACTGAACAACAGGGGACACCCCCTGTTTTCAGGCAAGCGCTCCTCTTTTTATTAGTAGCGCTTGCTTGAGAACAGCATGAAATACATACTACTGGTACTACTACTAATGGGAACTGCAGCATATGCAGAAGAGGCAGCGCCTGCGCCGCCTACTGAGCAACCAGAAGTTGCGTCAGAGCCCGAAGCGCCGCTGGCAGAGGAGGTCGTAGCAACCGAGGAGGTCATCGAAGTAGAGGAAGCTGTCGAAGCGCAGGAAGAAGCCGAAGAAGCCCAAGTACCCGCCGCAACTTTTGTGGAGGAGCCCGAAGTACAGCAAGTAGAGATCCAGTCAGGCGATGCCGTGGCGACTGCCAACATCCTCAACATCGTCAATACAAACTCGATAAACTCGGAGGGCTCTATTATCTTGGGGAATCTTATCGGCTCGGTAGGGGATATCGATTTGCGCACAGCGGCAACTGGTACTCCGCAGTGTGCAGTCCTCATGTGTAGTGCTGGGATCGAGACGTACCTCATCAGTGAGGCATCAATACAGAGCATGATTCGGCTCCAGGCACTAACTGGAGGAAATACGCTCGATGGTAACGGGTCTATTGATACCGGAAACGCATTTGCAGGACTCAATTTAGTGAATATTGCTAATACCAACTTTGTTGATTCAAACTACCTCATCGTTTCTCTGAACGCGTTTCAGAATGTGACCGGCGATATAGTCTTTCCGTCTATTGCGAGCTTCTTTGGTGGGTTACGTCCGGGGGTTAGTGGTGACATATCGGTACAAAGTGCTGCCTCAGTCGATACTCTCATCAGTGCAGAAACCGAGTCCGGTGGAAACGAGTCGAACGGCGACATTACAACTGGTGACTCGTACTCAGAGGTCAATGTGGTCAACCAGCTCAACTCACTCTTAATTGGTGGCGGTTCGGTCGCGCTCATATTTCGCGTGCACGGAGAGTGGGCAGGAGATATCTTTGGTGCCCCCACAGATCTCACAAACCAGGGCTCGGGTTACTACCTGTTCGCCGCGGATACTACTGGCACAGCTTCCGGTACCTCTGTTACTGCCTCCTCAAGTGCATCGATCATGAACGATGCGGAGCTGATCGCTCGTTCAGGCGAGAACGTAGCAACAGGAGATACTTCGAGCATCCAAACGGGCAGTGCCTACGCAGGGGCTAACATTGTTAACATCGCGAACGCGCACATCATTGGGAGGAACTGGATACTCGCCATTATCAATATCTTTGGTGACTTTACAGGTAATATCTCATTCGGCCGTCCCGATTTGTGGGTGGGAGGACAGGTAACTGTATCGGGAGTTGCGGAGCCAGGAAGTCCCGCCTCGTACAAGTTGACGCTCATAAATAGGGGAGATGCTCCCGCTTCAAACGTAGTGCTGCATGCGCGATATGACTCCAACATGCAGCAGATCGATTCCTCATCGTTACCGTATACGATGAGTCAGGAAGGGCTGGCTTGGGAATTGGGGACTATACCTCCAGGGGGAGCAGTCGAGGTTACTTACCAAACGCACTTGGGGACAGTCGTGGGCAGTATGGATGTGGTAACAGTAGCCGAAGCCGTCCTTCGTGAGACTGACAACAACTACTCTGACAACCGAGAGACGATCAGCTTTCGAACAGCGCAGGTGAGCCATCCTGTCGGATGGATCATCCCGAGTGCGACTGTACCCGCGCCAGCGATCTTGGGTGCGTCGCAAAGCCGAATCAACAAGGACACTACAAAGCTTTTTACAGTCGAGGTTATCCGTCTCACACCCGACGCGGTGGTGCATGAAGGGAACACTATTGCACCGCAGGCGGTAGTGCTGCGCAATATAACAGGGAGACTCCTCTTTGATGTCGTTGTACATGACTTGCTGTATGCACCAAATGGTGCGCTTGTTCGAGACGAAGTGTGGGATCTCGGTGATGTAGAAGAGGGTGAGCAGATCACTATTGAGTACGATATCCATTTCGAGGATGGCGCGCCGGAGGGGATCTATGTGCTCAGCACCGAAGTCGGCGGTGAGGGTGGGTCATTGATCGGGTTCCCTCGAAACGGGAGTATCGCAGCCGCGTTTCCAATACCGGTCTCCGAGGAAACAGAGACCACTCTTGCCCCCATTGTTGCAGCTAAGATAACACGCGAGATTGTTCCTGCAGCACGAGTGCGTGCAATCCAGATTGCGGAGGCGAGTGGGGGAGCCCTACCTGCGACCCGTTCGGTAGATCCAACCATGTCGCTCGTAATCGAGCTCACTACGCTACTGCTTGTAGCCCGCGGCTACTATTGGTGGATGGCAATACCGCGTCGATAACCGGCGTGTATACTGCGCCTATGAAAAAGGTGTTCATAGGCCTCGGAATAGTGCTGCTCGCTGCTGGGGCTGCGTATTTCATATTCGAGGTAGAGGTCTCTGGTGCACACTACGAAAGTGCAGCGTACGGTATCTCGTTTCGATATCCGGAAGGGTACCTGCTCTCCGAAGCTGAGCGAGGGAATGCGGAGCGTTTCCACTACGCTATTGTTATGGTCCGCGCCGACGAGGCCAACCCGCCTATCGGTGGCGAGGGGCCACGCGCCGTGACTATTGATGTGTATCAGAACAATCTTGACAACCTAAGCCTTGCAGACTGGCTCGATACCGGGCAGTCCAACTTCAAACTTGGAGATGGAACAAAGAGTGCGGCCACTGTCGATGGAGTAGATGCGATTCGGTACCGATGGTCCGGACTCTACGAGGGTGAGACCACGGCATTTCTGCACCGCGGCTCGATTATCGCAATCTCGGCGACCTTTTTTGAGAACACAGACGAGCAGTACTGGGTGTATGAGGATCTGCTGAAGAGTATAGAGCTCGAACGGTAATATGCTCGCGCGTATTGCGTCTATACCTCTATGAACAAAAATACGACGTACGTCGTAGGTCTCGTGGTGGTGATCGCTCTTGGGGTTGCGGCGTACCTGCTCTGGCCAGTGGCACCTGTGCCGCAAACGCTTGGCGTTGCAACCACGACGCCCCAGCTCCGTACCTATACTGCGCCGGGGAGTGAGTTTTCCATTCGATATCCAGCAGGTTTTACTGTAGAGTCAAACGAGAAGGGCGTACTCTTGCACATACCCGCAGCACTCGCGACCGACACTAACCTCTCGACCGACTCATACCTCTCGGTGGAGCGCGGGCCCGACAAAGCGACCTGCACGGCTGCAGACTTCCTCGAGAGCCCCGTTTCTGAACAGATGGTTACTGACGCAGGTGTGACCTATGCTTACGGTACAGTGCAGGGAGCAGCAGCCGGGAACCGGTATGAGGAAATAGTCTATGTGCTCCCTGACTGCTATGCGATACGCTACTTTATACACTCGACCGTAGTCGAGAATTACCCTGAGGGTACTAGTAGGACTTTTGACCGGGATGGACTTATTGGCATCTTCGATGACATCCGGAGAAGTCTGCAAATGCAAGTAAAGGGGTAAGAAAGTGGCAGCAACCTCGTCAAGTGATATGATTGTGGTATGAAAACATTACTCACTATAGCGGTCCTCGGCGCAGTTATTATTTTAGGTGGAGTGTATCTCTTCTTGCAGCCACAGGCAGCCGCTGTTATTGATACTATTACCGAAGCAGTCACACCTGCTCCGAAGACGGAGGCAGAGAAGACGGGTGCCACAGAGAGCACCCCTACCGCGGCTGTCCCCGACAAGGGCACGGGCACACTCCGCACTGTTTTGTCTAAGGGTGGCAACTATACCTGCACCTTGGAGTTCGCAGAGGCCAAGGAAAAGTCCTCTGCAACTATTTATGGCGCAGCAGGCAAGATCCGCCAGGACTTCAGGCAGACGGATAATGCTGACGGGACCTTCACTGACACACACGTAATCAAAACTGGTGGGGTAGTGTACACCTGGGTAGATGGCAATGTGGTCGGCCTCAAGAGCTATAGTACTGGCCCCGTGCTCCCTTCGGTTTCTGGTGTCGGCTTTTCGACTACTGCGGATGCGACCGTGAGCTGGAACTGCCATGCGTGGCTCCCCGATCAGAAGCTCTTCACGCTCCCAAAGGAAATCTCATTCGTCGACGAATAAACGAAGCGTTTACTTAGTACCAACTACTGAAAGCGTGAGATGGACCTCGTCCTCAATCACGTTATTGGCGAGGTTGTCGAAGAATGACCCCGAGCCGTACGTGATACCCCACTTCGTGCGATCGATAGTGAACTCGCTCACCCCGCGCAGTGTACCGTCAGCCATAAAGATCTCTGCAGGGACCGTGATAGGGTTCGTCTTGCCGAGGAGCGTAAGATCGCCAGTGAGAGTGTACGTGAAGGCCGCCGCATCGACTGGTGTGACCGAGGTGATGGTGAATGTTGCGGTAGGGTTCGCCTCGACATCGAAGAAGTCATCGCTCTTGAGGTGTCTCTCGAGGGCGCTCTCCTTGCCCGGCTTCGTTGCGGTAAGACTAACCTTAATAGTGTTCATATCCATAACCACCGAGCCGCTTGCCGAAGTGTCGATCACCGTGATGGTGCCCTCCTTAATTCCGATAGTGCCGGAATTGATGTAGCCCTCAATCAGCGGTTTGCCGACTGCCCACGCGACGTCGCTCAGAGCTGGTTGCAGTGTATACGTACCCGGAGTCACTACCGTGCGCTCACCCTCTATTTGAGATAGTTCCGTGCTCTCGGTGGGTGTGGGGGTTGTAGGGGACTGGTAGTACCAGAAACCGGCACCAATAAGTACTATCGCTGCGATTGCAATGAGTGTTGTTTTCATACCAAGGCAGTATAACAAAAAACTAGTTTGCTATACCCCATGAGATACACATGCCCGGTTACCCCTTCATGTAGTTATGGCTATCTCACGGGGTATAGTAGGGGGATGGGAACTCGCCTCGTCTCTGCCTCGTACCTGCGGAGCTTCATTTTTGGAGTAGAGGACAGCTTGGTGTCCACGGTAGGGCTTGTGTCGGGAATTGCCCTTGCCGGAGTTGCAGGGACTCAGATCCTGCTCACTGGAATCATACTCGTTTTCGTTGAGGCATTCTCAATGGCGGCAGGCGAGTACCTCTCAGAGCGCTCGTCGGAGGAGTATATGGAGCAGGGGGTAGTGTCGCCTTGGCAATCGATAGTGGCGAGCGTTATCATGTTTTTTTCCTACCTCCTCTCAGGCATTATTCCTATCGCGCCATATGCGTTCCTTGCGCCGCAGGCGGCCTTTACGGTCTCGGTCGTCGGTTCGTTGGCCGCCCTTTTCCTTCTTGGCCTCCTTGGCGCCCGCCTTACGGGTACGCCGCTACTCTCTCGCGCAACTCAAATGGCTGTCGTTGGCGGCATGGCCATTATCATCGGCATTGCGGTTGGCCAGCTTACCGGCCTTGGGGTCTAGCGGGGTATAATGGGGATGTTATAAAACCTTTTATATATGCTTAATCAAAAGAAGACCGCACTCGCCGTAGGCTCGTTCGTCGCATTAGTACATATTGCCTGGTCGCTCCTCGTGGCGCTCAGTTGGGCTCAGCCCCTGTCGGATTTTATTGCCAAGATCCATATGGTGGCACCAGTTGTGGTGGTGCAGTCGTTTAATCTTGGTACCGCACTCTCACTCATTGTCGTCACTGGTCTCGTCGGTGCTATCGCTGGGTACGCCTTTGCTACTGTTTGGAACAAGGTCGGGGGCCGCTAGGCGGGGGCTACCTACACCTTCTTTTTAGTATCTGCTTTTTCAGCACGGTTCGACCAAAAGGAGTATACAAGGTATCCGAGTGTTAGAGCTGGTATGAATGGAGCTGTCTTTAGTCCAACGTTTCCTGCGAACGTCATGACGGCATCGCCGGTCTCGGGGAATGTCGCATTGCCCATGACAGCACTGATGAACAGCATGCCAAGGCTGTACATGATGTCGTACGTATCCTCCATCTCGTAGTTTGTTGGTATTGCTCCTGCTTCGGCAGCCATAGTATATCTATAATAGCATACTACAACCTATCTGTCAAGTGCTCCCTGTCTAGTCAGTAAGGCCTGGCCTACCCAGGCCGTCCTAGAGCTGAGGGTATAATTAACGACTGTGACTACTGAAGATCTCATCGGGGAGGCACGCGGGGGGAACCATGCTGCCTTTGACCAGCTCTACCGCTCGGCATACGCTCCGGTGTATCGCTTTATCTACATACGCACGAGGAACAAGGATATTGCAGAGGATCTGACCCAAGACGTGTTTACCAAAATGCTGCAGGCACACCCGGTACGGCCCGAAGGCGGGTCTATGCTCCCGTACCTCTTCACAGTCGCTCGGAATGCGGTCATAGATTGGAGCCGGAAAAAGAAGCCGCTCTACGACGACGAGGCACTTATGTCGGTAGCCGACGGAGCCCGCTCGGCAGAGGTGGAGGTTGGCATCGACGCCGATATTACTCGTATGTTGGACGCCCTCCAGAAGCTCTCCGAGGCCGAGGAAGCGGTACTGAAATTGCGGTACCTGGACGGCCTCTCTACCAAAGAAGTGGCTGTATTATTGGGGAAGAGTGAGGAGGCGGTGCGGCAGGCTCTGTCACGGGGCTTGAAGCACTTACGTTCTCTACTCGAAGGCACAGACCTATGAAGTACGACTCTGACGAAGCCCTGGCAGACGAGCTCTCCCGAGTGGGGAGGGCTATAAGCCCGCGCCCCGAGAGCCTACGTGCTGCCCTAAAGGGCGAACCTAGGGCTGTGCCATCACCTTTATTATTATTTACAATAACTAGTTACATGAGTTCATACACCAAACTGGGTGCAACATTGGTGGCGATCCTTGTGGTCGCAGGAGGTGTGTATTACCTATCCATGCCGGGTGGTACTGGCGAGGTAGCGCTTATACAAGAGTCCGCACAAGTGGATACTATGGCAATGAAGACTGCCGCAGCAACCGACATAGCAGCTCCGCCAGTCGACGACTCGTTCGAAGGCTTTGCGGCGGCAATGGAGGCAGACCTCGCAGCACAACAGGCCGCAGTAGCAGCGGTAGACCAGGATGCAGACGCATCCGCATCGAGCGTGAGCTCGGATACTAATTCACAAGCACTCTATGACCCAGCATCTCTCTAAGTTACTTACGGCTGGACTCGTAGTGTCAGTCCTCGTGGCACCGCTTGGAGCCCTAGCGGCTGAGGTTCGTACGAACCTCAAGGCAAGTACGACTGCAGGCGTTGGCATCAGGAATGCTGCGCAGTTCTGTACCAACATCGACACGCTGTCAGCAAACATCCTCGCCAAGCTTCCCAAGCGAGAGGGGAAGCAGGATACACGGGCAAATCGGAAAGATGAAAAGCGTGATGGAAAGATAGTACGGCGTGATGAAAAGCTCGATGACCACCGCGACAAGTGGGACGGGCATCGCGCTGACCGCTACGTCAAGCTTGAGGCACGCGCAACAACGACTGCTGAGGTAGCCGCTGTTGCGACATTTAGGACAACGGTGGATGCTGCGGTTGTCGTCCGTCGCACTGCGGTGGACAAGGCGGTAGCTGATTTCCGCACGGGTGTCGATGCAGCGGTTGCTGCACGCCAGGGGGCTATCGATAGCGCGTTCGCAACACTGAAGACCGCGTTGGATGCTGCTGTTGCAAAGGCCAAGGCGAGCTGCACTGCGGGTACCGATCCAGCAACCATTCGTGCAACTTTTGCCGCTGATCTCAAGGCAGCTAACGATGCCTTCAGGGCATCGATCAAGCCCTCTGGAGATGTAGAGGCAAAGGTCAAGGCACTACGCGTGACGCGAGACGCTGCCATCAAGGCTGCGACGGAGACCTTTAAGACAGCCTACGAGGCTGCCCTGAAGGAGCTCAAACTCGCGTTTGGAATCTCGGCATAACAAAACCTAGATTCTCCCCAAAACAAAAAGCCGCCACGCACAACTGGCGGTTTTTTTGCTATATAAAGTCCCGAGGTTTCGCCTCGGGACTTTTGTTACATTGCACATTGACATTGTATACAAATAGTGTATTGTCTTTGTATGGAAAAGGGGACTCTCAAGTATCATGAGGTGTGGGCAGACAGGTGGGCATCCCTTAGCGCACTTGCGATGTGGGCACTCGTATATACCCTTATTGGTGAGAATATTACCGAAAGCTATGGCCGCGACATCATTCCCGAGTATCTCGAGGGGTACGCTCCGTATGCAGCAGCCCTCGCTTTAGTTGTCACTCTCGCATTCGGTGTAAGGCACCACCTCTTGTGGGATCGAGTGTACGACGAGGAAAGGTCAGGAATAGCCTAGAAAATCGCCCGCACGGGCGGTTTTCGGGAGAAGTACCGAGGTGAAACCTCGGGACTTTTGGTTCTATCACATGACATCACTTGCGCATCGCGTGAAGCGAGACATCGAACTCCGCCGGCGCTAGTGGCTTGTAACCACGGGGCAAGTGCCTGAGTACTTATCCCTATACTTATATGGAGAGTATCGCTATTGCTATACAGAGATCATCATTCCTCAGCCAGGTAGGCATCCTCGTTGGATTGCCCATGATTGGTGCCTTTGTAGCGGAGGGGTGGGAAGTCGAGGGAGCAGTTGGTGGACTACTCGCAGCAGTAGCTCTCCTGTACTGGGCAAATGGGGAGGAGGACACCGAGTGGGGCGCTGGCGAAGGGTCCGGCAATGATATTTAGAGACTATTGACAAATATATTAAATAATGATATGATATAAATATGTCAAACGAACTAGCCCCACGCGGAAATGAATTTACTAGATTTGGTCTGGGTCTATTATTTATTGTGGCAGCTATCGGGATAGCTGTGTACGGTGCAATTCCAATGCTCGCATACGGTGCGGCAAGTATGCTCGGGGGTGCCTTTCTAACTGGCGGTGCGTCAATGCTTGGTGGCGCTGTAACGCTTGCCATTGCTGGCGCTATCGGCAAGGCTGGATACAATCGCACACTAGCAGGTCGATAATTTAAAATATCAAACCGCCCGGGAGGGCGGTTTTTTGTTTAGGGGATAACTTGCCTAATTAGGGGAGGCGTGCTATAGTCAATGGGTAGTTACTAATCTCCAGATTCTTGTTGGTCATACCGATACGAGACTTTGGACCAACAAAAATATGTATCAACGACAGAACAGTAGCCCCAAGCGCTCTTTCAGCGCACGACCTCCGTTTAAGCGCGGCGGTACCTCACGTAGGCCCTTTACTGGCGGCGGCGGAGGTGGACGCCCCAGCCGCGGCGGCTCCGGCGCAGGCCGAGCAAGCAGATTCGGCAAGTATATCGACCCAGCTCGCTTCATTAATAAAGCGGTTATTACCGAGACGGTTACGGAATTCGTTCCGGAGCACGCATTTGCAGACTTCGAGGTAGAGCCGGAACTGAAAGCGAATATCATCAAAAAGGGGTATGTCACTCCAACGCCGATTCAGGATCGATCGATCCCGCATATCCTCCGCGGCGACGATGTCGTTGGTATCGCCAACACCGGAACCGGCAAGACTGCTGCATTCCTGATCCCGCTCCTCAACAAGATTATGTTGAACCGCGACGAGCAGGTCGTCATCATGGTGCCGACGCGCGAGCTCGCCCTCCAGATCTTTGAGGAAGGGAAAGGCTTTGCAACAGGGCTCAAGATCTTCGCCGCAGTATTTGTCGGTGGCACGTCGGTGTATCGCGATGTTCAGAAGGCGCGCCAGCATAACCACATCATCATCGGTACCCCAGGAAGGCTCAAGGACTTGGTCGAACGAAAGGCGCTCGATCTTACCAACGTTGGTTCCGTTGTCTTGGACGAGGCAGATCGCATGCTCGACATGGGCTTCATCCACGATATGCGATTTATGCTCTCGAAGATGCGCACCGAACGCCAAGGCCTCTTCTTCTCCGCGACGCTCAGCAAGGAGATCGAGGCACTGGTCAAGGACTTCCTCAATACGCCCGTCATGATCTCTGTTAAGACGCAGGAGACCTCCGGATCTATCGATCAGGATGTGATCCGCGTTCGCCCTGGCGAGGAAAAGATTGACATCCTCTGCCAGCTCTTGACCCAACCTGGATACGACAAGGTGCTGGTGTTTGGCCAGACCAAGCATGGGGTAGAGAAGCTCGCCAAGGAATTGGTGCATCGCGGTATCAAAGCTGACTCGATACACGGCAACAAGACGCACGGCAAACGGCAGAACGCGCTTCGCATGTTCAAGGACTCACACGCACAGGTCTTGGTAGCCACCGACGTTGCGGCACGCGGCCTCGATATCGTCGGCGTCTCGCACGTCATAAACTTCGACATCCCCAACACGTACGAGGACTATGTGCACCGCATCGGTCGCACCGGCCGCGCTGGCAAGCGCGGTATGGCCCTCACCTTCGTCCCTGTCCGCTAACTAAACCAGATATACTGCTTGGATGCGACGCCTCGCCATTTTCAAATCTCCGATACAGGGGAATGGCGTTCGTACCGAGCTGCCTATAGCAATCGGCACGCGTGTGCTGAAGATGAGCGGCAAGCGCGTGTCAGATGCGGTGGTGGAACAGCTCTACCAAACTGACAAGGTGCGACTGAATGACGTGTTCGAAATTGGAGGTGGAGAGTATATACTCCTCGACCCGACTCCGCTCGCGATCAACCACTCCTGTAGGCCGAACTGCGGCCTCCGCAATACCAACGACCTCTACGCACTCCGGGCTATCCAGGCGGGCGAGGAGCTGACCTACGACTACTCGACTGTGGTTGGCGCTGCAAATGCTGGTTGGCGTATGCGTTGCCGGTGCAATGGCACCGAGTGCAGGGAGATGGTGGGCGAGTGGCAGAGCCTCCCGCGGGAGCGCCTCAGCTACTACCGAAGGGTGCGGGCGCTCCCCGCCTTTGTAGTCAAAGAACTACGTTTGTTATACTAAGTGGCGTGACCATCCCGCCTGGCTACGGTAACTAATGAGCCTTGAGTCCGCCAATCCACCAGGAGGCAGGCAGGCGCTGAAGCGTCGGGACGAGATAGCGCGGCAGGGTATAGAGGAGGGCGACCATGTCGACTTTGGCGGGCGAATCTGCAGAGTTGCAGCAATAACACCTAACCAGCACCTCCACTTGGTGGAAGATATAGACGGCCGAGAGGTCGATGTAGGCCAAGTAAGCCCCTTCTTGGTGACCAAGATTGAGGGCGATTAATGAATTTGACAAGACACTAAAGTAGTAGTATCCTACGGTTCTATGGCACTAGTAGAGCGTCCCAGCGAAAGATTGAGCCTCACATCCATTGTGTTTTTAGGGCTTATGTATGCCGCCCTGGATTCGATGGTCGTGTACGGCGCTTTTGATGTACTAAACTCGCTCGACGCACCGACTCCTGAGCGCATTCAGTCCTATATGACACTAGGAATTATGACTTTCTTCGCAGCAGCTGGTTATTACGCTGCTAACCAGTTGTATAACGGTAGGCACGGATTTGTGGGCGCTCTCCAGGGCCTATAAAAGTCACAAAACGGCCCTCGGGGCCGTTTTTGCTATACTGCTCATATGACACCAAGAAACTGGGCTTACTTAGGACTCGCAGCAGCAGTCATTATTCTCATTGGAGGCACATACTACCTAACGAGCACTCCCGAGCAGCAGGTAACTCCGACCGACACTCGCCCCGCGGACGCAGTGTATTCGAATGCCACCACAGACGATATCGTTATCGACCTCCCATTCCCAACGGCAGTCGTAGGTAAGGAGTTTTCGGTCCGCGGCAAGGCGAGGGGATACTGGTTCTTCGAAGCATCGTTCCCGGTCCGCCTCTTTGATGGGAACGGCAAGGAGATCGCGGTTGCGCTTGGTAACCCGGAGCCAGCCGGCACGGAGTGGATGACTGAGGAGTTCGTCCCGTTCAAAGCAAACATTATTTTTGACAAACCTTCAGCCGACAGTGGTCGCATCGTTCTCGAAAAGGACAACCCCTCGGGATTACCCGAGCATGACGACTCAGTCACAATCCCTATACGCTTCAGGTAAGGTATGATTAAAGCAGAACGGGCCAAG
>CAYHLC010000005.1:0-45228 GCA_964357395.1 uncultured Candidatus Saccharibacteria bacterium
TGTTCCTACACTTGCAGTCGTATTTTTTACGGTGAGACTCTAGTGCTCCAAAGCCGGACTCAGACATACGTGCATTGAAGCCCTTTGGGCAGTGGATGTCAAAGGGGCCAGGGCTGGCTTTCCAAACCAATCAAAGGTAGGTAAGATACACCCTATGAGCGAAGGTACTGTCCCGCACATATCCGTGGTCGTACCCGTCTATGGCTCAGACCAGGTTCTCAAGGAGCTGTACCAACGTACTGCCGCCGCACTAGAGAAGATCACCCCACACTTCGAGTGTATCTTTGTCAATGATGCGAGCCCTGACAAGGCGTGGCAGGTCATCCAGGAATTGGCAGCAGCTAACCCACGTGTTCGTGGCATCAACCTGTCACGCAACTTTGGCCAGTACCCGGCGATTACCGCGGGGCTTGCTGCAAGTCGTGGAGAGTGGGTCATCGTTATGGACTGTGACCTCCAAGATGTGCCTGAGGAAATTGAGACGATGTACCGCAAGGCCCAGGAAGGGTACTTTGTGGTTGTTGGATCCAGGCAAGAGCGCCATGATGGCCAGCTCCGACTCTTTGTGTCGTGGGCCTTCTACCTCACGATGAGCTACCTGACCGGGCGCCATCACGACCGTACGCTTGCCAATTTCGGTGTCTATCACCGCAAGGTTATTAACGCGATTCTGTCTCTCAAGGATCACATGCGCTACTTTTCCGTCATGGTGCGGTGGGTTGGGTTCCGCAGCGCAACGGTACCGGTCAAGTACGGGCAGCGGAAGGGCGGGAAGTCGGGCTACTCGCTCGTGAAGCTCTTCAGTCTCGCGACCGACATCGCCCTTGCGTACTCGGAAAAGCCGCTCCGGATTATTGTCAAAATAGGTGTGGCGGTCTCGCTCGTTGCCCTCGTGTACCTCCTCGTCATACTTATCGGGGGCGGCAGTGGCACCTCCGCGGCGCTCCATATACTCACCGGCTCTCTCTGGCTTGTGTTTGGCCTCCTCGCCACCTTCCTCGGAATCATCGCGCTCTACCTCGGCAAGACGTTTGAGGAGACCAAGAAGCGCCCGATCTACATCGTGCAGGACGAGATCTAAACCATGAAAAAGCAATCCCTGAACGGAAAGACGCTACTGGTGTACGGGGGAGCGGGGTTCATTGGGTCGAACTTCATCCACTACATGTTAGAGCAGTACAAGGCAGTGCGTATCGTCAATGTAGACAAGCTCACCTACTCAGGCAACCTCGACAACCTGCGTGATATCGCTGGGGACAAGCGCTACACATTCGTGCGGGGCGATATTGCAGACAAAAAGAAAGTTGATGCTGTATTCAAGAAGTATCGACCCGACTACGTCATCAACTTTGCCGCTGAGACGCATGTGGACAGGAGCATCCATGTCGGCGCGCTCGAGTTTATACACACCAACGTGGTCGGCGTCTACAACCTCCTTGAGGCGGTGAAGGCCAGAGATGCAGTGCGCGCATATGTCCAAGTCTCGACCGACGAGGTATATGGCTCGCTCGAGTTGAATTCAAAAAAAGTGTTCACCGAAGCTACCGCGTTCGCCCCGAACGTCCCGTATGCCGCAACCAAGGCAGGTGGCGACATGCTCTGCAGGGCGTA
This sequence comes from uncultured Candidatus Saccharibacteria bacterium, assembly GCA_964357395.1. Classification (GTDB taxonomy): domain Bacteria; phylum Patescibacteriota; class Minisyncoccia; order Phycocordibacterales; family Phycocordibacteraceae; genus Phycocordibacter. The sequence goes on from CAYHLC010000005.1 coordinate 1,612, forward strand.
CCACACGACGTGGCACGTACCGGTTATCGTCACACACTGCTCCAATAACTACGGGCCCCGCCAGTATCCAGAAAAACTGATTCCTTTTTTTGTGCAGCGGATAGTAGAGGGGAAGAAGCTCCCACTCTATGGGGATGGACGGCATGTGCGTGATTGGATCTATGTGCTGGACCATTGCAAGGCGCTCGAGCTCTGCCTTACGCGGGGGAAGCCAGGTGCTGTATACAATATTGGCGCCGATAACGAAATAAGCAATCGAGATATCGCCATGCGGATCCTCAAGCACTTCAAGCTCGGGACCGATATGCTCGAGTATGTTACCGACCGACCGGGTCATGATCGCCGGTACGCTATCGATGCGTCGCATATCAAGCGTGAGCTGGGGTGGCGCCCCGAGCACCACTTCGACGACGCGTTTCAAGAGACGATCGACTGGTATACTAACAACCAAAAGTGGATAGACAAGGTTCGGAAGAAAACAGGCGTATTTAACCCCCACATAGACCTATGGCGAAAGCACAACATCAAAAAGTAAAGGGAGTCATACTCGCGGGTGGCTTGGGTACGCGGCTACGACCGCTGACTCAGATAACCAATAAGCACCTCCTGCCGGTGTATGACAAGCCGATGATCCTCTACCCACTGGAGACGCTCAAGAAGTCCGGCATCACCGACATTATGGTCGTGTGTGGGCGCGAGCACGCGGGACACTTTATGAACTTCCTTGGATCGGGGAAGGCGTTTGGGGTGACGCTCTCGTATGCGATTCAGGATATTAACAACGGTGGTATTGCTGATGCACTCAGGTCTGCCGAGCAGTTCGCTGACAATGCACCAATTGCCGTTATTCTTGGTGACAATATCTTTGAGCAGCACTTCAAAAAGGATGTTGCAGCCTTCAAAAAGGGAGCGCGGGTCTTTTTCAAAAAGATGGACGGCCTCCACCGCTTTGGTGTCCCCGTGTTTGACCAATCGGGCAAGCGTGTCATCCGTATTGAGGAAAAGCCGCAGCAGCCAAAGTCTGCATATGGCCAAACTGGCTTCTACCTCTATGATGGAAAGGTCTTTGACGATATCAAGAAGCTGAAGCCGTCAGCCCGGGGCGAATTGGAGATTACTGACATCAACAACCGATACCTGAAGCGTGGAGGGCTTTCGTACGGGATTATCGATGGCTTCTGGTCGGACGCAGGCACCTTCGAGTCCCTTTTCAAGGCAACCGCCATGCGAGCAAAGTGGGCACAATGAGCTTTGATTTTTCAAAAGTGGTTACTACAGGTGCAGCCGGTATGGTTGGCGCGTACATCGATTTTGGTATCCGTACAGATCACCACACCCTCGACATATTGGATTCATCTGCAGTCATGCGTTTTATGCGCGAGCACAGACCGAGCGCTATTATCCACCTAGCTGCTGCGACCGACACTGCTCGCTGTGAGGGTGATCCAGCGTACGCATATTCGTTGAATGGGGTAGGGACCCTGAATGTCGCGCTCGCAGCTGCAGCAGTTGGAGCGACGTTCGTGTACGTGTCGACGTCGCGCGTGTTTAGTGGAGACAAATCGGGCCCGTATACCGAAAGCGATGAGCCGGATGGTACGACGGTGTATGGCAAGTCTAAGCGCCTCGGCGAGGTTGCAGCGTCCCTCGTGTCACCCGAGCACATCATCGTGCGCACCAGCTGGGTGTTTGGTGGAGGACCTGGTCGCGACACCAAGTTTTATGGCACTGTTCTTAAAAAGCTTCTGAACAAGGAGGAGGTGGTGGCGCTCTGTGATGTAGAGGGGTCGCCTACCTATGGCAAAGACCTCGTGGGGGCTATTAAGGACATCCTCAGCGGGGGCGAGCGAGGCGTATTCCATATCAGTAATGGAGCTCCTGCGACGCGCGCAGCTATTGCGGAGCTTATGGCGGATTATGTACACTGCACTGTGCCTATCCGCGCAGTGCAACGGGACTTCTTCGAATCAGGGCACTTGTTGCCTCGTAACGAGGCGGTTTCATCGAAGCGCGTCCACCTCCGACCATGGCAAGAGGCCCTGCGTGAGTATCTAGAGGCGGAGTGGAAAGAGTATCAAAACAATCAAGCAACATGACGTACACACACCAAAATACCTGCCGCGTATGTGGAGGGTCTGATGTAACAAAGTTCCTGTCGCTCGGAGAGCATCCGCCGGTAGACAACTTTGTGGCCCCCACGGCCGTCGGGGACGAAAAACGCTACCCGCTTGAGGTGTACTTTTGTAACACCTGCAAACTTGTGCAGCTCGTGGACGTGGTCGACGCTGACGAGCTGTTCCATACCGCATACGCCTACTTCTCTTCTGCCTCGAAGCCTCTCGTTGACCACTTCCGTTCCTACGCAGAAGACATTAAGAAGCGGTACATCCAATCAGGGGACCTCGTCATTGATATCGGCTCGAACGATGGCGTGTTGCTCCAGTTCTTCACTGACACGGCACGCGTCCTAGGTATCGAGCCATCAGAGAATGTTGCTGAAGTTGCACGTCAAAAAGGGGTCGATACGGTGAGCGGCTTCCTCACCACGGGAATGGCAGAGGACATTGTAAAGAAATACGGCAAGGCAAAAGTAGTGACGGCAAATAATGTGTTTGCACATATCGATAACCTTGATGAGATCGTACGCTCGGTACATGCGCTTCTGACTGACGACGGTGTGTTTGTGTCAGAATCGCACTACCTTCTGGATTTGATCGAGCATGCAGAGTTTGACACCATCTACCACGAGCACCTGTGCTACTACAGCGTTCGGCCACTCCAGCATTTATTTGCGCGGTTTGGTATGGAGGTGTTCGATGTGGAGCGTGTGCCGACCCACGGTGGCTCGATCCGCGTGTATGCGAGGCGCGCAAGCGGCGAGCCCATCTCGGACTCCGTGCAGCAGCTCCTCCAGCTTGAAGAGCGTGCGGGGCTCTACAGCCGGGAGCGCTTCGATACCTTTCAAACGCAGGTCAATGCTATCCGCGATCGCCTCGTATCGTTGGTGCGTGGCTTCCGCGCGGAAGGGAAGACTGTTGTTGGGTACGGCGCACCGGCGAAGGGCAATACGCTACTGAATTTCTGTGGCTTTACCGCAGCGGACCTTGCCTACATTACCGATACGACGCCGTATAAAATCGGCCTACTGACGCCCGGAAGCCATATCCCCGTTGTCTCTCCCGATATACTGCAGCAGGAGACCCCTGACTATGTCCTTCTTCTGGCATGGAATTATCGCGATTTCATTCTTGAGAAAGAAAAGGCGCTGCGGGAGCGCGGTGCCAAGTTTATTATCCCCATTCCAAAGGTAGAAGTTGTATGAACGAAGACACAAACATCGACCACATCCTCGCCTGGCTTACAAGGAAGCAGGAGTCGTACCCCGTTACCGTCGAGGAGGTGGGGATACACGAGCTCGGTGGCTGGGAAGTCGACCCAGTGAGTGGTCATATTACACACAAAACGGGGAAGTTCTTTTCCATCATCGGAGTAAAGGTCACGGGGGCAGCTGATCGTGAGGTGTCGTCGTGGAGCCAGCCTATGTTAAAGCAGGAGGAGGTGGGCATTTCGGGTGTGCTTATGCAGACCCGAGGAGGGGTCACGCAGTATCTTTTTTATGCGAAGTTTGAGCCTGGCAATATTAATACGGTACAGATCTCTCCTGCGCTCCAGGTGTCGGAGGGGAATCTCTCGCGAGCCCACGCGGGGAGCAGGCCACGGCTCGCGGAGTACTTCGATGGCACTAAGGGGAAGCTGGTAGCGTCAGCACTTGGGGTGGAGGATGGAGGGCGCTTCTATCACAAAGTAAATCGTTCGATGCTGGTCGAGGTTGACGAAGCAGAGGAAGTTCCTGTAACTCCCGACTATATCTGGCTGACACTCCCGCAGATCAAGAAGCTCCTCCGGGTTGACTGCGTAGTCAACTCGCTTGCACGTAATGTCTGCGCGCTCCTATGAAAAAAATCCGCGTCGGTATTTTAGGATGTGCCAATATAGCAGAGCGATATGCAATCCCAGCATTCAAATCTTTGAATACCGTTGAACTTACCGCGATCGCCAGCCGTGAGAAGAGCAAGGCCGACGAGTGGGCCGAGCGTCATGGGTTGGAAGCCGAAACGTACGATTCGCTCACCCTGCGAAGCGATATTGACATCATCTACAGTCCGCTTCCCATTGGACTCCAGGAGGAGTGGGCACTCCGTGCTATCAGCGCAGGGAAGCACGTCATATGTGAGAAATCTATTACCTACAGCCTCGAGTCTGCCGAGCGCATGATCGATGCCGCCCGAGCGGCAGGGGTCGCTCTGTACGAAAACTTCGTACCAGAATTCCACCCACAGCATGCAAAAATCCTCGCTCTAATTGAGGAGGGGGTGATCGGTACCCCGCGTGTATGGACGGGATACGATGGGTATCCATCTCGATCGACAGATGATATTCGGTACCAAAGTGATCTGAAAGGGGGGAGCCTGAACTACGCAGGGTGTTACCCAGTGTTTATGGCGCGGAAGATCATGCGGCAAGAACCCATTGCCGTTACCTGCAGGCTCAGAATGGATGAAAGTGGGGTGGACAGTGCCGGGTCTGCGCTCCTCGAGTTTGCTGAGGGGGAGGCACTGATGTCGTTTGGGTTTGACCACTTGTACCAAAATACCTACTCGGTGTGGGGCTCAAAAGGGCTCTTGCGTACCAACCGAGCGTTTGCACTGCCACCGACTTTAGCTCCAGAGGTCGAGCTCGTCACGAACAATGGTAAGGAAGAGTCTCGTATGAAAATCGAGGTCCCTGCAGCAAATCAGTTTGCACTCAGCTTCGATTTCTTTTGCTCTGCTGTTGCAGAAGGCAATACGAAAATATACAAAGACATGTACCAGCGAATTCTGAAACAAGCTCGCGTCCTAGACGCGATGCGCGTTTCCGCGCGAGAAGGTCGGCGTGTCGAACTCGAGACTTTATTTTGAATTCGGATACGGGCCCTTCACTGCTCCGCTAATTACACCGATCATCGTAAACAGGGTTAGAATGCCTACACTGGCCGCACCAAAGCCGCTAACGTTGCCGACCTCAGGAATATCAATTGAGAAATTAGAAAAAAGTGGTGCGACTACAAACGGCCAAACCAAACCATTGAGACCCCAAACGGCGCCGCGCTGAGCTGCTCCACCAATCCTTTCTATACCAGTAAGTGCCATAACTAAGAATAGAAGTAACCTAATAACATGGACAAAGTAACACGCAAAGATAATCTCATCAACATTCTCTAGACTAGAGCGTTACGCCCCAGGTCTTTTTCATATACTGCTTCCAATCATCCAATTTGCCTGCGTTCCGCGCCTCTAGGTACTCATCCACGACGTCGGCCGGAACGGCGTACTGGTTGATCCAGTCATAAAAGTTATCGTCGTGGCACCCCTTCCCCCAATATGCAGCGAGCTGCTCGTCTTCGTAGTCAGATGCGCCCTGGATCCTCATTCTTTTCCCTTGTGAGCCCACGATCTCCGTGTCCATGGTAAAGCCGGGCGCAAGTGGTCGATTGGCATAGTATGCGTCCATCGCATGGCCATGCATGGCCATTGCAGTAACGAGCGACGTCATGCTGCGTGCGCGGAACCAAGGGGTCGTAACCATCAGCACACTCGAGATGCCATCCGCCTTCGCACGCTCGACAAGTACGTCTGCCTCACCGCGCGTGTGTAGGCCTTTGTACTGTGTAGGATCCGTGACACTTTCTGTAGCACGAAGTGCCTCGGGCGGTATATTACGCCTTTCGAGTTCGGCTCGAGTCCAATCTCCACCGGGCCACGCTTCTCCTGGACCTACTTTAAACCCACGACCATCAGTATTGCTATAGTAGACAATGATCGACCTGTTGTCCGCCTCGCGTGCAGCCTTATACTGCTTAGCAACGTAATCAAACAGGTTGTACGCAGCAACCATGTCAGCAGGTAGACCGGGGACATATATCGCTTGCAGTTTTTGTAGCTTGACGCGCGACTCGTCGTCTTTGAGTGCATGCTCTATTTGTGCGCGGCGCTTCTTGACGTCGACCGGATCAGTCGCCTCCAACCGCTGTATTGCTGTTTTAATACCCAAACACTCACCAAACGGTATACCCATCGTACTTAAAAATTACAAACTGCCGTCACTCGAACGCACGATTCTGCTTCCGTACCCAGGAGATATTTTGTTTGCAACGAGGTCACTTACAGCTGCTCCTAAAAGACCAGAAAGAACGATAGAGAAGGGAATGTGCCAACCCTCACTTACATCTGAGAGCACTTTACCCACTTCTGGGTTGGCCTGTAGAAAGGCATACTCGCTAGCCAATAGGCCAATAATTATCAACAATCCAAGCCACGCATCTACTGATCAGGCTAATTGATCTCGACTCGTTACCTTAGGTTGTTCAGTCATATGTCGCTATACTTACACGCTAAACAGGCTATGTCAAGGGTACCGTGATATGGTATACAAACGTGATACACTAGGGCTGTTTTCAGTATGCTAACGCGCATTATTCATACAAAGGAGGCTCGCCCTATGGCTTTTTCAGAAGAGGTAGAGCGGCGCATCGAGGACGGGTGGCAAGCCGTGCAGGCTATGGATCCGCGTGCATACAATGGCCCGCTCCTTCGCGTACTGTCACCAGTCAGGGAGACTGATGAGTCGGTCTCTGTTGCCGCTGACATTGGGTATCGCGAGGTTGTGGGGATGAGGCGCCACAAAGACCTGCTTGGGTGGGTTCCTACTACGGAGCAATTTCAGGTGCTCTCTGCCATTGCGTTTGTCGAAACGGCTGACGGGAGATTGTTGTTTCGGGAGAGAAACACTGGCGATTGGGAGCATTCTCTCGAGCTCTCGGGTGGATTTATTGTAGCAAAGGACGTCCCCGATACCGTCGGTGTCTATATTCGTGATCGCGTGGCAGCGGACCTTCTCGCTCCTCCTGACGTAATCTACTCACTCGAGCGTATTGGGCACATCGACTTTAAATCAATTTGTGAAAGTATGTTTGTCTATAAGATTAGGCTTGCCGTTACTCTGCGCGATCTCACTCACACAGCGCGTACGTTTGTCGAGGTCCCAAAGGAATACACACTAGCCTCGCATCAATCGTTCTTCCCACTACCACTACATCCACCGTCCAAAAAGGTGCTTGAGCTTTTCCTACCTACCCTCAGGTAGAGTACGATTCCTGTATGAGAGCGCTGCGCTCGTGCCGATTGCGGCGAGGGCGATAATGATTGGATCCACCGGGAGGCGGTATCGCGGGTTGGTACCGAACGCGGTTGCTGCGCTCGTCAATGCAAAGTAGGCAACAAGGAAGAGTACGAGTATCGTCCGCAGTGAGCGCTCCCGCCTGACGTACACCAGCGCGCCCACGAATGCAGCGAGGGTAACGGCGATCCACACGAGTCGCATAACAATGAGGAATGGGAGGAAGTTGTTCGGCTCGTATCCGATACGCGCGAGGAACGCGTAGAATCCGTCATTGGTAAAGAAGGTGAAGAGCGACTTGCCGACTACCCATGCGGTGGGCAAGGGGTGCGCGAGGACTACCTCAAGCGCGCGCTTGGTATACTCGCCGCCGTTCGCGAGCGTAATAGCGTCGCCCTTGTACTCTGCTTCTGTCAGGAAGGCCGCCCGCTCCTCCAGAAAGTCGACCCCTGTTGCAACGCTGAGGACTGCAGGAGCTAGGTTCGTATACAAGATGAATGATGATTGTGCGCTCAGCCCCGGCGTGCCAAACACCTCTTGGTTCCGCATCACCCACGGCGCGAGTATCGCGCAGATAACGATGAGGTAGACACCAGAATGCATAACTGCGCGGCGCCACTCTCGCCTAAAGTGCCACAGTATACCGAGCATGATGAGGAAGGGGAGGTATTGCACGACTGGCCGCACCAATATCGCAGCGCCCATGAGGATAGCGCTCGCCACCAATGTCACTGCATCCCATCGCTCGAAGTATCGGAGAGTGAGGATGAGCCACGGCAGAAAGAGGAGCAAGAAAAGTGTGTCGGAATAAAACTGAAAAGACAGGATCGCGAGCGTTGGGTCGAGTGCGAGCACGATTCCGGCTATGACCCCTATAGCTTTCGAGTTGGTGATCATGCGCGCAATAACCATACCGAAAAGCGGAATTGCAGAGGCGAAGACGAGTTGCACAAGTGCGGCACCAGTCACTCCGAGGCCGAGGAGGAGCGCAAGTGTATAGCTAAACCCGGGGGTGCGCAGAGGGTTCGGTGCGTACGGCGCTTCGGTGCTCCAAGAGAATCCGTTTCCTGCACGGACATTTGCGGCGAGCTCATAAAAGCCGTCGTCTGCTCGCACAACGCTGAGGACGTCGCCGCCTGCCACGTTGACCGCAACCGCAAAACTCGCAAGGTGGACCCCGAGCGATACGACAAAGATCAGAATCTCTATCCGATACGTGCGCAAAAAGTTCATACCCCTATGGTGCGGAATACAAAGTATTTATAGCCGATGTACCCGGTCACGGCGATGACTACCCCGGCGAGTACTTGTGCCAGGAGGTACCACACACCACCCACCTCGACCAGCGCATATACGAGCGCAGTATTGAGGGCAAGGTTCGAAAGGATAACCACGAGGTACCTTGCAAACTGCCAATGGACCCCTGCACGCTCCCCGTCATGGAAGGTCAGGAACTTGTGAAGCATAAACGACACAGCGATAGAGCACACAAACGCGATCACGGAGGCGGACAAGTAGTACACCTCCAAAAATTCCACCAGCAGATAGAGCACGAGGATGTTACTCGCCGCAGCAACACCTCCAGAAAAGACGTAGCGTATCAGGCGGAATATGCGACTGCCGACAAGCGCTTCAATCTGCTGGTAGTTGACGGTGAGGCTCCTCATTATGATACGCAGTATACTAGTGTTTATGAAGTGGGAAGGCGTTGCAGTCATGCTCCTCGGAGCGAGCTTCTTTGTTGGTATCTGGTACGCCCTTCCTATGGTAAACACCATTACGGATGTGTGGGCGTTTGGTGGGGGAGTCCTGCGCGCTCTGGAGGCGCACTCGCTCTTCCCCGGAGGGGATGTGTCGTATGGGACACTCTCGTTCTATCAGAATTATGTACTCATGGTGCTCGCGCTCGTTGTCGGCTTCCTGTTCGTCGGGTTTGATGTCGAAGTACTGAAGACAATCCTCGTTCTCAATCCATCGTATAGCCTCCTCGTGCCACGGCTCGCATCTGCTCTGACATCCATCGCGTTCCTCGTCATTGTGTATCGATTTTTGAGAACGCAGGTGACCGACGCGTGGTGGCGCTTCGCGCTCCTCGTGCTCGTCTTTGGTAATGTGCTGACTGCGCTCCTCGTGCGATCAGGAAAGATGTGGATACTCTCGATTATGCTCGCCACCACATCGTTCATCTACTTGTATCGCACGCTGATCGAAGAGCGGCAGCGGGGGATACCGGGCCGGCTCGCACTGATCTCGGTAGTAACAGCATTCCTTGCGACGGCCAACTTCCCGTTCGCGGTAGTGTTCTTGATCACTATCCCGATCATCTTTGTTATGTATCCAAAAACGATGGCGTCGCTCTCCCGCCAGGCTGGTATTGTCGCTGTGGGCGTGACGGTCTTCCTTGGCATTACGCTACTAAACTTTGACAATACAGTAACGCTTATATGGGACTACGCGGCGCCCCTCCTCGGCACATCTGCGGTGGTCGCAGCAGGTGCGCTGCCACAACTCTCGTTCCTCGGTGCACTGTGGGTAAATTTGCTGCAGGCAGGTGACGCACTTGTGCTCCTCCTCCTCGCGCTCGGCGCGGTACTCCTAACAAAGATACGCGACAAGACACTCGCATACCTCGCGCTCATCTACATGGTGGTGTACATCCTCGCGGCATCCCTCGTGTTTCGGAGCGATCAGGGCCTTGCGCTCAATATTCGACACATCTTCCCGATATGTTTCTTACTTCTCTTCCTCATCGTGGCGTACGGGGCGCCCTTGCGGCGTGTCTCGGTCATCTTTTTGTCGATCGGGCTTGCGGTGTATGTGTACACGATTGTGCTCCTCTCGATTCCGACGACGTACAATGCTGCGTCCGATTTCATTACAGAGCGGTACGGCGACAAAGAGGTCATCATTTACGAGTCTATTTTTGAGCTCACACTGCCGACAAACAAAGCATCGTTCGAGCTCTATGACGTAAAGCACTGCGGCTCGACATGTCAGCACCGACTGGCACAGGACATCGATATTCCGTTCAGGCCGATAGTGGTTACTAGTGAGACAAACGCTGATTCGTTGCAGAAGCTACCACCCGACCTGGTAGTCGTCGAGCGAGCTACCCTTGGGTGCACGCCCGTTGCGCGCTTTGGTAGCCCGGTGCCTGACGATGAGGTCTTCGACATCGATATCAACCTTGGTCGGATGCTGTTGCCGTCCTTCTACCGACTCCACCAGCTCGGCAAGAATATATATATCTACGAACCGGCATCATGTCCGAACGCACAGTGAGCAGTGGGTGGTTGGTAGATCATAGTATGTAGTAGAATAAAAGCATATGGCAAATATCGAAAAAGGTATGCAACGTGCAGTTGTTGGCTCGATGTACTTGCTATTCGCAGTACTAACCTTGGGTGGTGGATACGCAGGAGGGTATCTCGGAGGCGGCTTTCGTGATGGAGAGATAGACGTCTGGACCGTCGCCGCTGCAATTGCAGGAGCGGGCATAGGGGGCTTTGCCGGAGAGAGATTCCTCAACTTTGCAGGACCAAAACTAGACAGGCACTGGCCGTGGATTAGCTAAAGCGACTAACACAAGCGCTCCGCATGGGCGTTTTTGTTTTTAGGTCCTTGTGTTAAGCTTCACAAATGACCGGAAAGGCCAATGAGAACGGCCCCAAATCCGAGACCGCGCTCCGAGAGGAGGAGGTACTCAAATTCTGGGCCGACAATAAGATTTTTGAAAAGTCCTTGGCTAAAGACTCACCGAAAGGCGAGTTCGTCTTCTACGAAGGGCCGCCAACTGCAAACGCCAAGCCCGCACTTCACCACCTAGAGGCACGCGCCTTTAAGGACGCGATACCGCGTTACAAGACCATGCAGGGTTACCACGTTCGTCGCAAGGCGGGCTGGGACACGCACGGCCTCCCGGTAGAGTTGCAGATAGAGAAGGAGCTCGGCTTTACTGGTAAGCAGGATATCGAGAAGTATGGCGTCGAAGCGTTTAACGAAAAGTGCAGGGAATCGGTGTTCCGCTACATCGGCGTGTGGGAGACGTTTACCGACCGCATTGGCTACTGGGTAGACAAGAGTGATGCGTACTACACCTTCAGCCCCACATATATGGAGAGTCTATGGCATATCACTAAGAAAGTCGCAGACGACGGACGCCTCTATAAGGACTACAAAGTGGTCCCATGGTGCAGCCGCTGTGGGACCGCACTCTCGTCGCACGAATTGGCGCAGGGTTATAAAGATGTAAAGGACCTGTCCGTCACTGCCAAGTTTGAGCTCGTCGATGAGCCGGGTACGTACCTCCTTGCATGGACGACGACGCCATGGACACTCCCCGGCAATGTGGGCCTTGCAGTGGGCGCGAAGATCGACTACGTAACTATTGAGAAGGACGGGCAGAAGTATATTCTTGCCAAGGAGCGACTCTCAATTATTGAGGGCGAGCACAAGGTTGTGGCAGAGCAGAAGGGCAGTGCACTCGTTGGTAAGGCATACAAGCCGTTGTACCCATACCTCGCAGCGCTCGTGGAGGGATCGGAGAAGGAGAAGCTAGGCAACGCATATAAGGTATATGCGGCCGACTTTGTGACTACGACCGATGGCACTGGCATCGTGCACACGGCCGTTATGTATGGCGCAGACGACTTCGACCTCGGAACCGAGGTAGGGTTGCCAAAGGTGCATCTTGTTAAACCAGACGGGAAATTCGTCGAGGGCACGGACTTCCTCGCGGGCCGATTTGTTAAGGAGCAGGACGACAAGGGCAAGCCAACACTCGCGGTCGATATCATTGATGACTTGAAGAAGCGCGGACTCTACTTTAGTCAGGAGAACGTAACACACACGTACCCGTTCTGCTGGCGTTGCTCAACGCCGCTCATCTACTACGCACGCGACTCGTGGTACATCCGCATGACGGAGCTGCGCGACCAGCTCATAGCAGAGAACCAAACTATTAACTGGGAGCCGTCCCACATACGCGATGGGCGTTTCGGCGAGTGGCTCTCGGGCGTTAAGGATTGGGCGATTAGCCGCGAGCGATACTGGGGCACGCCGCTTCCAGTGTGGTTAAGCGCAGACGGCAAAGAGCAGATAGTCATTGGTTCCGTCGACGATATCCGCAAGCGGGTTAAGAAGAGTGGCAACACGTACTTCCTCGCACGGCACGGCGAGAGCACAAAAAACATTATAAAGATCCTCCGCTCGGAGCTTGCGGACGACGACGTACATCTCACCGAAAAGGGGGTCGCGCAGGCCAGGGCGATAGGGGTGGCATTAAAGGACAAAGGTATTGACCTTATATATGTATCGCCATTCATCCGTACAAAAGAGACTGCAGAGGGTGCGCGCGCCGAGTTGGGGCTTCCTACCAACGCACTGATTGTTGATGGACGCCTGCACGAGCACCGCGTGGGAGTGTATGACAAGGGGCCCGACAAGGAACTTGAAGCCGATTTTGCGGCACACCGCACAACTGATTATGCACCGGAGGGCGGCGAAAGTGTGATGGATATACAGCGTCGCGCAGGTGAGTTTCTGTATGAACTGGAACGCACGCATCAAAACAAAAAAATACTTATCGTGACGCACGGTTGGCCAGCAGCACAGCTCCTGGCGATTGCTCGCGGTGTTGACGCAAAAGAGAGCTTCCGCATGGCACTGGAGGAACAGCCGGAGCCAGGGGTAGTACAGGAATTGCCGTTCGTGCCGTTGCCGCACAACAAGGACTACGAGCTGGACCTCCACAAGCCATACATCGACCAGGTAACACTGATAGGGGACTCGGGTGCAGAATTAAAGCGCACGGGAGAGGTGATGGATGTGTGGTTCGACTCTGGCGCGATGCCGTTTGCGCAGGAGCATTACCCCTTTGCAACCACCGACATCCCATACCCAGCCGACTTTATATCTGAAGCTATTGATCAGACGCGAGGCTGGTTCTACACACTCCTCGCTGTGGGAGTACTGATGGGACGCGGCACACCGTACAAGAATGTCATATGCCTCGGACACCTCTTGGACGACAAGGGTGCCAAGATGAGCAAGTCGAAGGGCAATGTGGTGGAGCCGTTTGCTGCTATGGACACGCACGGTGCGGACCTCCTCCGCTACTGGATGTATAGCGTCAACGCGCCTGGCGATGGTAAGAGCTATGACGAAAAGGTACTTGCTGAGGTGAGGAACAAAGTATTCAACCCGTTCCTCAACTCTGTACAGTTTTATGAGCTCTACAAGGACGATGTAGGCGAGGTGAGTACTGCGCATGTCCTCGATCGATGGATGCAGTCGCGACTAAACGCTGCGCAGAGAGTCGCGACCGATGCGCTAGAGAAATATGATATGTACACGGCGACGCGCGAGATACGCGACCTCATTGGCGACGTATCGCTATGGTTCGTCCGCCGCTCTCGTGATCGAGTTAAGGAAGGAGGGGAGGACGCACACGCCGCCGCGGCAATGCTGCGACACACACTAGTTACGGTAGCCAAGTTCCTCGCACCATTTGCGCCATTCGTTGCCGAGCAGATGTACCAGAAACTGAAGACTACCAGCGAACCAGAGTCGGTGCATCTTACTGCATGGCCTGAAGCGGGCGAAGTAGACGAAGAATTGCTCAAAGAGATGAAGGAGGTGCGTGAACTTGTCTCGCTGGCCCTAGAAATGCGTCAGAAGAGCAGCATTAAAGTACGCCAACCGCTTCAGAAATTAACAGTCAACAGTTCAGTATTGATCGGTAAGGATGAGCTGCTAGAGCTTATTAAGCAAGAGCTTAATGTAAAAGAGGTTGTCGCAGACCAAAGTAACGTAGAACGAGTTTTGCTCGATACAACTATTACAGATTCCTTGCGCGAGGAAGGGGAGCTCCGCGACCTCATGCGCGAGGTGCAGGATCTGCGAAAGACAGCCGGACTCAATCCTAAGGACCAAGCAACTTTGGTAGTAGATGAGGCGCACCAAGCTGCCGTTGCGAAACACTGGGACAAGCTCGCCAAGGCGACTGGCCTCAAAGGGCAAGAACTCGGCCCAACTTTTGGCGTCCACGCGTAGCGAGAGAGCTTGATTTTGTACCACAACAGTGGTATAATCTCCACATGTTGGAAGGACGATCTCAGCCAGCGCCACTCTGGGGAGTGCTCGCGGTGTACGCAACAGTCGCAGCTCTTGCGCTCGGCACGGGGTACCTATTCTATGAAAAGCAGTACATACTAGGAAGCGCCGCAGCTATCTTTACCTCAGCTGCTGGCTATGTGTCCATCAGCTCCATACACAAAATACGAAAGGGATACTAGTTCGGGGAGTACGACTTCCAAAAGTACATCCGAGGGCTTGCCGCGAAGTAGTGTTTGACACCAGCACAAAATAGCTATATAATGGCTATATGAGTGAGAGTACCTATGCAGACAAAAGAAACCGCGCATTCCTTGCGGGCTTTGGGCTCCTCGTACTCGCAGCAATAGCGTGGGCATTCATTCCTATGCCAGTTGAGGCGGGCATGGCACTGTATGGTATTGCACTGATACCGTTCCTCTTTTGGGGATGGTACGGTTGGCGAGCATCAAATCAGCGGGCGCAGTAATACTTTAAATACTAATCAGTAACATATGGCAAATGCAGAGCGCGTAGATAAGGTAAACAACTTGTTTGCTCAGATAATGCTTTACGGTACTCTTTTGGGCATCGCTGCTACGCTAACTGGCATGGCTGTCGACCATCTGTATGGGGAGGAGAGGAACAATCTTGAACTAATTCTGAAGGCAGGCGGCCTCTCACTCGCGGGCATCTGCGGAATAGGAGTTCCGCTCGCACGCTTTATGGCCGGCAATCCGTATCTAACAAAGCCCAAAGCAGCGTAGAGACTTGAGTCGTTGCAAGGCCGCCCACCAACGAGTGGGCGGTTTTTGCTATCATTGAGTGATGCAGAAGCGGGAGGTGCACACACGGGGAGTGGTCGTCGGCCGTAGGGCTGCGGGCGAGGGGTCGGTGCGTGTCACCTTATATACAGAGGAGCTCGGGCTGGTGAGTGCCGTAGCCAAGAGTGCAAGAGAAGAGAGGTCAAAGCTGCGGGCGCACCTCGTGGAAGGGACGCGCGGCACGTACTCGCTCGTTAAGGGCAAGGAGGTGTGGCGCCTCACGGGTGCAGTGCGTACCCAGAACATCTTTTATGAATCACCTGGGGATGGGGCAGCGTCCGCATCGAGGGTGCTCTCCTTGATGCGGCAGTTCATCCAGGGCGAGGGGGCGGACGCGGAACTTTTTGCAAGTGTGTGGGAGTATCTGGAGGCGCTGCCTACACTACAGGCTGACGACATTAGGATAGCGGAGTATATAGTAGTGCTGCGCATGTTGGCAGCATTGGGGTACATAGCGCGGGGTGGAGTCGCAGATGAGCTCTTGGGGGCAGAGTACTCGGCAGCGCTATTGGTACTCGCGCGTGAGCGTCGCAAAGAGCTTGTGAAGGTTATCAATGATGGTATTGGAGCGTCAGGATTGTAATAGCTGACAGCTAACAGTTGACAGTAGACAGCCAGAAAATGCTTGGAGCGGCTGTACGCTGTGAGCTGTAGGCTGTAAACTGTTTGTATGGACGATAACGCCCTCGAGCGTTTAGCAAACCGGGTCGATACCAAATCCGGCAGCGAACAGCTGCAGCGGCGATCCCTCTATCACGACACACAGAAGGTCAGGGCTGAATGGGAACGTCCACCAGCAAAGAAGCCATCGTTCTTGAGGTGGATCATCCCGCGCATGTCAGGGCTCGAGCTCCTATTCGGTGTATCCATACTCTTCTTCATCGGCGCAGCTACGGCAGGAGGGTTACTCATCTTTTCGGGTGATAACACAGTATCAACCAAGAACGTCTCTATCGCTGTTGGTGGCCCGTCGTCGATACGCGCCGGCGACGAAGTGACACTGCAGGTTGTGATTACGAATCAGAACTCGGTTGCGATGAACCTCACCGATTTGGTGGTAGAGTACCCATCGGGCACGCGCTCTGCGGAAGACGTTTCCATCGACCTCCCTCGAGTCAGGGATTCCATCGGGACCATCGAGCCGGGCGAGAGCATCAACCGAACCCTCAAGGCGGTGATGTTCGGTACACGAGGTGCACCGATAGAGGTGAAGGTGAGCGCGGAGTATCGTGTGGCCGGGTCGAACGCGGTCTTTCAGAGCCAGTCGATATACCACGCCACCATCAGCCAGTCGCCAGCAACCATAACGGTGGAGTCGCTAAAGGAGGTGACCTCGGGCCAGCAAACAGAAGTGAGGGTGACCGTAACCAGTAACGCGGGAGAGAATTTGACTGGGATGCTGCTCGTCGCCACCTACCCACCCGGCTTTGCGGTCGCATCAACAGAGCCGAAGGCCATCTCGGGCTCATCGGTGTGGGACCTTGGCGACATCGAGCCAGGAGGGCAGCGATCGGTGACTATCCGCGGCACCTTCACGGGCGAGGATGGCGACGACAGGGTCATGCACTTTACAACAGGAACAAAGAAGAAGACCGATCCATCTGCAATCGCGGCACCGCTCGCGGCTACCGACCAGACGCTGAAGGTCACCAAGCCATTCGTCTCTGTCATCCTGGCAATCAATGGTGATACTAGTGGTGAGCGCAGTGCGACCCGCGGCGAGGTCCTCTCGGGCGAAGTCCGCTGGACCAACAACTTGCCCGTCCGCGTGCAGGATGTTGAGATAGAGCTGAAGCTGAACGGCGCCATTCTGGACAAGAACTCCGTACGTGCCTCACAAGCCTTCTTCCGCTCGAGCGACAGCACGCTCATCTTTAGCAAAGAGAGCGACCCACGCCTCGGAAGTATAGAACCAGGCAACTCGCAGGTGTCGCAGTTCCAGTTTGCGGCGCTGCCACCAGGATCAGGCTCGTTCAAGAGCGCACAGATCAACCTTACCGCAACCGTGCGCGGCAAGCGACTGACCGAAGCATCGGTGCCGGAGACGGTGGTGGGTATCGCGCAGGCTGTGGTTTCTGTCGCGACCGACCTCAATCTCGCATCAAACCTAACCAAGGTGTCGGGCCCCGTGCCGCCACAGGTGGATCAGGAGACTGTGTACACCGTCACCTGGACGGTAACGAACTCCGCTAACGCGCTTGCGAACACCGCTGTCTCTGCAGTCCTGCCGAGCTATGTGCGGTTTATAGCCCCTGGCACCGGCGAGCTTACCTACAACCAAAATGGACGAGGGGTGACCTGGAATATCGGTGACATGACCGCAGGGGGGAATAGAACGGCCACGTTCCAAATCGCGTTCCTCCCCTCTCTTACCCAAGTGCAGTCAGCGCCGACCCTGGTCAGTGACCAGCGGATCTCCGCCTTTGATCGCTTTATCCGCGCAGCAGTCGAGCGTGCCGCAACTCCCGTCACAAGCGCCACCGGCACTTCGCTCCCGATGGGAACCGTAGTACCATAGCCAGCATGGCCGAAGAAGGATTGATGGAAAAGATAGTGTCGCTCGCCAAGCGGCGCGGCTTCGTATATCAGGGTTCGGAGATATACGGCGGCATGGCAGGCATGTACGACTTCGGCCCCTATGGCGTTGAACTTCTGAATAACCTTAAGGCTGCTTGGTGGAGGGCGCATGTGCAGCTGCGTGATAACTTTTATGGCCTCGACTCTGCAATGTTTAAGGACCCACGAGTGTGGGAGGCGTCTGGCCACACGTCCGGATTTTCCGACCCGCTGGCCGAGTGCAGATCGTGCAACACCCGTATCCGTGTCGACAAGGAGCTGGAGAAGGTGGGCGTCACGGCGGACGAAAAGATGAGTGAGGCTGACCTCAACAAGCTTTTTGATGATAACAAGAAGAACATTCCGTGTCCGAAGTGCGGTTCGCATGACTACAGTCCTGTACGCGCATTCAACTTGCTAGTCAAGACGAACATGGGCGACTTCACCGGCACCGTTGCCTCGCCGGTGTACCTCCCCGGCGAGGCGTGCCAGGGAATTTATCTGAATTTCAAAAATGTTGTTGATACGACGCGAGCAAAAGTACCGTTCGGTATCGCGCAGATTGGTAAGGCGTTTAGGAACGAGATCAGTCCTCGTAACTTCCTCTTCCGAACTCGCGAGATGGAGCAGGCGGACACACAGTACTTCGTAAAGCCGAATGAGAACAAGGAAGCATACGACAAGATCAAGCAGGACCGTATGGACTGGTACGTTGGGCTCGGCATAAAGCCAGAAAACCTGAAATGGAAGCAGCATGACAACCTGGTGTTCTATGCCAAGGACGCGTGGGATATCGAGTATAACTACCCAACAGGCTTTGATGAGATGGAGGGTATCCACGACCGCACCGACTACGACCTGACGCAGCACATGAAGCACTCAGGGACCGACCTCACCTACACCGACCCGTATACGGCAGAGAAGTACATCCCATGGATCCTCGAGACATCAGTAGGTTTGGGACGCATGTTCCTTGCGTTCTTTGCAGACGCATACACCGAGGACGAACTCGGTGGCGAGCCTCGCACGGTACTGAAGTTGCATCCGGCGCTAGCGCCCATCAAGGCAGCTGTCTTCCCGCTCCTCAAGAACAAGCCCGAGTTGGTGGCAAAGGCAGAGGAGGTATACAACCTGTTTAAGAAGGAGGTGCGCACCGAGTGGGACGACAACGGAAACATCGGCAAGCGGTATCGCCGCCAAGACGAAATAGGTACACCGTTCTGTATCACCATCGACTTCGACACCTTGGGCGAGAAGCCGGAACTCAAGGACACCGTGACCCTCCGCCATCGCGACACCGGCGAGCAGGAGCGACTCTCTATCGCTGATGCGCTGATGCGAGTCAAAGAGGCAACTAGCCTCTAATACGCGAATTTGCTATACTGGACACATGGCGACACTCACCAAACAAATGAAAGTACTTATTAGCACCGAGGCACGCGGTGCGGTTCAGCGAGAGCTTGCCCGCGCGCGTCTCGCAGCTATCCCTTTTGTCTCAGCGCGCGAGCAGCGGGAGATCGAACGCAAGTACGGCAAGCCGTCGCGTGGCGTCGCGCGCACCATTCGTGTCCGTATCTAAGCATGGAGTGGGGTGTCTCGCTCTCGCATCAGGCCAGTCGGTATCTTAAGCAGCATCGTATCCCTGAAGAGGAAATCATTGAGGTCGCGCGCCTCGCCGTCAGGAAAGTCTTTGGCGAGAAAGTTGCGATTAATCTCATTGCGCTCACCGGCCCATGGAAGGGCTACTATCGCGCTCGAGCGCGGAAAGTACGCATCGTCTTTGCTATTGATCTTGATCTTCAACACATCTACATCGACACCGTCGACAATCGTGACCGTGTGTATCGAAAAAAACGCTAAATCTCAAACATGAAAAAGTATTTGGTTACGGGGGTTGCGGGGACGGGCAAGACGTCGGTGTGTAGACAGCTCGTAGCGATGGGCCACGAGGCGCACGGGATAGAGGACAGTGAGAACGAAGGACTGTTCGCTATGTTCCGCAAGGACACCGGCGAGCCGTATGAGGGGTACACCAACACTCCCGAGATGATAAAGAACGCCGAGTGGCGGTGTGATGTCACCAAGTTGCGGGCGCTACTCGGCGCACAGAAGACCGACACGGCTTTCTACTGTGGCACTGCCTCAAACATGGACGATATTATCCCACTCTTCGATAAGATGATCCTGCTCACCGCACCAGCCGAGGTGGTGCATACGAGGCTATCTGATCGAGAGGGGAAGGATTATATGGGAGGCACAGAGGAGAGCCGCCAAGCGGTACTAGGCTGGAAGGACTGGTGGGATGATGAGATGCGCGATCGTGGAGCTATCGAAGTTTCAGCCGACGGTATTGTTAAGGAGGTCGCGGAGCGAGTAGTACAGGCAGCTGCACTTTAGGTATGTTGAAAATATATTTGGCGCGGCATGGCCAGGATGAGGACAACCGCGACGGGATCCTCAATGGCCAAAGAGACAAACCCCTCACTGAGTTGGGTGTAGCGCAGGCGCGTGAGGTTGCTACGCGGGCGAGAGACGCAGGCCTAAAGTTTGACTTCGTATACGCCACACCCCTCTTGAGAGGGCAACAAACAGCAAAAATAATTTCAGAACTCACTGATTCGCCAAGCGCGGTAACAGAGGATTTGCTCATCGAGCGCAACTTTGGCGTTATGACTGGTCAGAGGGTGGCAGACGTTGAGAGACTGTGTGCACCCAATATCTTTAAAACTAAAACAGTCGTGTACTTCCTACATCCAGAAGGTGCGGAGAGCTTCCCTGACCTGATGGCACGTTCGCGAGTATTGCTCGATAAGGTTACCGCGCTGCACAAGAGTGGCAACGTCCTTCTTCAAACTCATGGAGACATTGGGAAGATAGTATACGCAGAGTACTACCACCTAGACTGGAGGGACGTGCTCGCGCAATTCCATTTTGGGAACGCTGAGCTACTCCTCCTCTCAGAGGACTCGCCAGCTAGTGAGGCGCACGTGTTCGAGATATCGCAGTATAATTACTAGGCTTTAGAGTAGAGCGATAATGTACTTCATAAACAAAGTTGGCTGGGTAGGAATTAAAGAGCGGAAAGTGCTCTTTGATAGGAAGTACAGCCGAACGCAATTCTACATACCTGGCGGTGTTGTGTACGATGGCGAAAAGCCTGAAGACGCAGTTGTTCGAGAAGTGAGAGAAGAACTTGGGGTTTCTCTTGAGCCCCGAACAGTCAAATACTTTGACATCATTGAAGCTCAGGCAGACGGGCATCCAGTGGGTGTGGTAGTAAAAGTTCGACTTTTCACAGGCGACTACAGTGGTGACATGAAGCCTTCAAATGAAATCATTGAACTTAAATGGTTAACATCTGCTGACGAAATCGCAGTAACGCCCGTTGGTGTGTTGTTGCTTCGTTTACTCAAACAAAAGAACCTGATTGATTAGTGACTGGCCCCGGGTGCGAGCCAGTGGTACGATAGGGGAATGGCAGATAAGGGGCCTCTCTCCATCTCGATTTCGACCACGACCGTACTCGCGTTCTTTGGCGTTGGGCTCGGCATTTGGCTCCTCTTCTACCTCAAAGACCTGGTCCTCGTCATATTGACCGCTATCGTCCTCGCGTCGGCCATCGAGCCGGGCGTGAGCTGGTTTATGAACCGCAGAGCGCCGCGCATCCTCGCGGTCGCGCTGATGTACCTCATCATATTTGGGACTATATTCGGCGTAGCGTACGCGTTCTTCCCACCGCTCCTCAAGGAAACAGCAGGACTCTCGTCGCAGCTGCCTCAGTACCTCCAGAGTATCAATATCGACGAGATACTGAACAGCCCACTCGTCAACTCCGCTCGTGAGGTGGTCGATGGCGTCCCCACCTTTACGCAGTACTTGGGACAGATCCAAAACATCTTTACCTCCACATCCGCAGGCGCGTTCAAGGCACTTGCGGGGATCTTCGGCGGGGTGGTGTCGTTCGTACTTATTGTCGTCCTCTCCATATACTTTGCGATACAGGAGACGGGCGTGGATGACTTCCTCAAGGTGATACTGCCCGTCGAGTATCAGAAGTATGGCGTCGACCTCTGGAAGCGCTCACAAAAAAAGATCGGCCTCTGGATGCAGGGGCAGCTACTACTGTCGCTCATCGCGGGCATACTCGTGTATCTGTGGCTCACCATACTTGGCTTGCCGTACTCGTTCCTCCTCGCGATCTTTGCTGCTATCACGGAGTTGGTCCCTGTCTTTGGCTCTTACGTCGCCGCGGTTCCCGCGCTCATCATCGGATTTGCGGTTGGTGGTATACCAGTCATGCTCGCCGTCCTCGCCGGGTTCGTTGTCATCAACCAGCTGCAGTCGCACCTCATCTACCCCCTGGTGGTTAAGAAGGTCATCGGCGTCCCGCCGCTCCTCGTGATCATCGCCCTTATTGCGGGCGGCCAACTCGCAGGGTTCCTCGGTGTGCTCCTGTCAGTGCCCATCGCTGCCGCCCTCTCGGAGTTTGTGAGCGACATCCAGAAGAGTAAGGAGCGAGCGCTGGCGCGCATGGAGCGCGAGTAACTTTTTCTTATGGGTAAATTTTACTTAACTACCACCCTTCCGTATGTAAATTCGGACCCGCACATTGGGTTTGGTGTCGAGATCATCCAGGCAGACGCTATTGCTCGGTACCGACGCCTGATGGGGGACGAGGTGTTCTTTAATACTGGCACAGACGAACACGGGCAGAAGATCCACCAGAAGGCGATAGAGGCCGGCAAGGACACGCAGCAGTATACAGACGAGATAGCTGCAAGATTCCTTGAACTAACAAAAACCTTAAACATTTCGAATGACGCGTTCATCCGCACTACTGACGCGAAGCACAAGGCGGCTGCACAAGAGTTCTGGAAGCGCTGCGATGCAAATGGCGACATATACAAAAAGAAGTACGCAACCAAGTACTGCATCGGCTGCGAATTGGAGAAGACCGACTCCGAGCTCGACCATGGCAAGTGCCCGATCCACCCGAACATGGAGGTGGAGATACGCGATGAGGAGAACTATTTCTTCCGCTTCTCAAAGTATGCCGAGCCGCTCTTGAAGCTCTACAGGGACAACCCTGGGTTTGTGGTGCCAGACTTCCGTCTCAACGAGATACGATCGCTGATTGAGAAGGAGGGGCTTCAGGACTTTTCCATTTCGCGTCTTAAAACAAAGATGTCTTGGGGGGTCCCCGTTCCGGGCGACGACGAGCACGTCATGTTTGTGTGGTTCGACGCTCTCGTTAACTACATCTCGACACTCGACTGGCCAGACGGACAGAACTTCAAGGACTTCTGGCCGGGCATGCAGTTTGCAGGGAAGGACAATGTGCGCCAACAGTCCGCTATGTGGCAGGCGATGCTCCTTTCCGCCGGAGTGCCGAACAGCACGCAGATCATGATCCACGGATTCCTTACTGTCGACGGACAGAAGATGAGTAAGTCCTTGGGGAATGTCATTAGCCCCTTTGCTCTTGTTGAGAAGTACGGCACTGACGCGACGCGATACCTCCTCCTGCGGCACGCGCATCCGTTCGAGGACTCAGACGTCAGCTGGGCCAAGTTTGATGAGTGGTACAACGCCGGCCTTGCGAACGGTCTCGGCAACCTCGTTGCCCGCGTGATGAAATTGGCCGAGGATAACCTGGACGCACCGATCGCGCGTCCAGAACCAAAAGACTTTCCGAAGGAGCTCACCGACGCGATGGCGGGATTCGAGTTCAACAAAGCGATGGACTATATCTGGGGGCGTATCCAGCTCCTGGACCAGCGGATCAACACCGAAGCGCCATTCAAAGTAGTGAAGACGGACAAGGAGGCGGGGAAGAAGATGATTGCCGAGATGGCGCTCGAGTTGTACTGGATCGGACGATACCTCAACCCGTTTATGCCGGAGACGAACGAGCGTATCAAGTCGACCGTCCTTGCCAACAAGAAGCCAGAGTCCCTCTTCAAAAGAATTGAGTGATATGGCCGTCTACCATTCGATAGTAGTCTTTGGAACTTCAATTACACGCGGGTCTTTTGATTCGGTGGGAGGTGGATGGGTATCGCGACTCAGTGCGTACGTCGATGCTCGGATTCCGCCTGAGCGCGGCACCGACATTATCGAAGTTTATAATCTCGGCATTAGTGGCGATACGAGCCGCGGTGTACGCGAGCGGTTTGCTAGCGAGCTTACTCCGCGAGCCGATGGCGCTGAGTACAGCCGTGTGACCGTGCTACTCGAAGTGGGAGGCAATGATGCGCTTTTCAATACAAAGACCAACACACATTGGGTAGAGCCAGCGGAGTACATTGCTAATGTCGAGGCCTGCGTCGCCGAGGTGAAGCGTCGAGGATTCCGAATCGTACTGCTCGGGCTTCACAAGCCAGACGAGGAGCGGACAAACCCAATTCCATGGGACCCTGAATGTGCGTACCGCTGGAGCGATTGCAAGGTATACGATGATGCGCTGCAGACTATTGCTGCGCGAGAGCAGCTGCTCTACATACCGCAACACGACATTCTTGGCCCAGAGCACTTGCTGGATGGCGATCATCCCAACGCAAAAGGGCATCAACTCATCTTTGAGAGGATCAAGGAGTACTTAGAGAAGGCGAACATCATATGATTCTTATTCCAGTGTTTTGCAAAAGACTAGAATAGATATGGGATACATAGTCGCGCTCTGCATTTTTTTCGGTGAGGTGCTCGTTATTTATTCCGAGCAGATCGGTGCGAGGCTCTATGGTGTGCAGGCGGCAACGTTTGGGACTGCATTTCTGTATGCGATAGCGCCCGCCATCATGGGCGCTGCGCTCTTGGTCGTTGGGTACATGCTTGGGGTCAAGTACCACCAAAACGTGTGGGCGGTGACGGCGCTGTCCCTCAGCTCTATCCTTATTGTTGAGCCATTATTTAATTACTTTTACATTGGGCATATACCCGAACTCGGCTCGGCACTTGGCTTTGTATTCGGCGCGCTCGGTATCCTTGCGGTAACATTCCTCTAGTATGGGCTTCAAATACTTTGATGTGCACAGCCATGTCTTTTCGAAAGACTTTGATGAGGACCGAGACGCGGTCTTGCTGCGCATGGCCGAGCAGGAAGTGGGGACCATAACGGTCGGTGTCGACATCAAGACGTCCTTGGAGGCCGTCAGCTTTGCAGAAAAGCACCCGGACTTCTATGCCACTATTGGCCTCCACCCAACAGACACAGTGACCGAAACATTCGACGAGCACCTGTACGAAAAGATGGTGTCGCACCCCAAGGTGGTGGGGATAGGTGAGTGCGGTTTAGATTACTTTAGACTGCCCCCCTTCGCCAAGGCTTCGGGGGGCGACCCTGTCGCCGAGAAGCGGCGACAACGGGTCGAGTTCGAAAAGCAGATTGCGTTTGCAAAGAAGTACAACAAGCCGCTTATGCTCCACTGCCGACCATCGAAGGGGACTATGGACGCGTACGAGGATGCCTTGGACATCCTAGAGCCGGCAGTACGCCGGTCAGGAGGGAATCTTAAAGGCAATGCCCATTTCTTCGTAGGCGACATACCGATAGCAAAGCGGTTTTATGAACTTGGATTTACAACCTCCTACACGGGGGTACTGACCTTCGCTCGCGAGTACGACGAGGTGGTTCGGTACGCCCCGCTCGACCTACTCCTGACCGAAACGGACTCGCCGTACGCTGCGCCGACCCCCCACAGGGGCAAGCGGAACGAGCCTAGCTATGTAAAGCATGTGGTCGCAGCTATCGCTCGTATCCGAGGGGCAGACGAAGAGGCCGTAAGGAGCCAGATAGCCGAAAACACGAGGCGAGCCTTTGCGATTTCCTAGGGGGCGTGATACTATCGCGGGACATGTCAGACGAAACAATGCAGGACGGCGAGGCTGTAGAGATGGGCCTATTTGAGGCAGATACAGACAAGGGGACTGACCCACAGGTCTACGAGATCGGCTACCACCTCCTCCCAACCTTATCTGGCGACGAGGCACAAGCTGCTACCAAGGACTTGATGAACTTCCTTAAGAAGCAGGGAGCCGAGGCAGTGGGCGACAAGGCCCCCGAGCAGGTAGACCTCGCCTACGCGATACAGAAGCGCATCGCAGGCAAGCTCACCAAGTTCCGCAGCGCCCACTTCGGTTGGGTAGCATTTGAGGTGTTGCCATCGACGCTCACCACAATCAAGAGCTTTATGGACACGAACCCATCGGTGCTACGCTTCCTCATCGTCTCGACCACCGCAGAGGAGGTCAAGGCCTTCCTCGAGGGGGCAGTCATCATGCCGCGCGCCCCAGAGCCAACCGGCACTATCGGTCCATCGAAGCGTGCTTCGGAGGAGGGTGCAGTCGTCACCGAGGAAGGGCTATCCAAGGCACTCGAGACTCTTGAGAAAGAGGATGCTAAAGTTGAGTAGGTATGTATCTCAACAAAGCCTTCCTGTACGGCAACCTAACACGAGATCCTGAGGTTCGCGCGCTCCCAAGTGGGCAGCAGGTAGCGTCATTCGCCATCGCAACAAATCGTACCTACAAGGACAAGGAGGGCCAGAAGAAGGAGGCAGTCGAATTCCACAACGTGGTTGCGTTTGGCCGCCAGGCAGAGGTGATCGCCCAGTACATGAAGAAGGGCAAGCCAATCTTCGTCGAGGGTCGTATCCAAAACCGATCATGGGACGACAAGTCGACCGGGGAGAAGAAGTATCGAACCGAAGTCGTGATTGAGAACTTCCAGTTTGGCCCCTCCTCCGCTCCTGTGGGAGCTTCGGAGGGCAAGCCTTCTCGCTCAGCGACTCCGACTGGACCAGGCAAGTCAGATGAGGTAGAGTACCCGGAAGAGCAGATCAGCCCAGACGACATACCATTTTAATCAACATCTATGCTAGAACCAGTACCACTCTACGTTAACTACAAGGACATCACCTACCTGAAGCGATTCCTGACCCCACACGCACGCATCATGGGCAAGCGACGCACCGATGTACCGGCAGGCCATCAGAGGAAGCTCGACCAGGCTATCAAGCGCGCCCGCTTTATGGCGCTCCTCCCGTACGTCACGCACTAGGCAACTCCCTGTGGGTATATGACTTGCATAACCTTTTTGGGAGGAGTAGAGTAAGGCCTTCTATGGTAACTGAGGGAATAAATAATCACGCTCCGGCGAATGATGAAAATCCACCACTTTGCCCCGTCCACACGCTCCCCGAGCCGTGCCCAACCTGTAACGGGCAGAGCCCAGTCTAAAACCGCCCAGAAAGGCGGTTTTTTCGCATCCTTGCATAGGCTCTAAGGGCAAGGTACTCTTGTCGGTATGTCAGAGCCATTTGAGGTAGGCGGAGACGGCAAGAATCCTGTGGAGGAGGCTGATAAGTTGCTTTTTAAATCTGAGTTTATGGCTACCAATCGCCATCAGGCCTTCCGCGATAGGGAGGCAGGAATCAGTCTGATGCGCAGAGCGGCCGCCGGGCTTATTGTTGCGGCAGTCTTGACCTCAATAGCTTTGAGGATGAGCGTTTAACCAATACATCGCTCTCGCATCGTGTTGAGGCTACAGCAAACTGTAGCGGTAGAAGAAGGGTATTTACCAATCTCTCACGATCGTGGAAGTTTGGTAAACTTTTATAGTTTAAAGTATTTCTTGCGCCACAAGCATTTGAGGTGTACTCTATCGGCATGCCAGAACAATTTGAAGTTGGTGGTGGGGATGTTAATCCTGTCATTGAGGCCATGGAGTTGGATGGGGAGGATGAAGAGGCAGGCCATAATCCGAAACTATCACGTGATGATTGGAAGCGCATTGGCGTCGCGCTCACCGTGCTGGCCGCTGTCGGTGTACTAATCTCGAGAATTTCTTTGTAGTCGCGAGCTAGGCTTTTTCGACTCTTTCGACGTACTCGCCAGTTTCCGTATTGATACGGATGGTGTCGCCTTCGTTGATGAGAAAAGAGCCTTTGTGTTATACTGCAGTTATGGGAGTCACTATTATTGATGACAAAAATATGCGGGGGATTATTGCACCTGCAACCACGCTCTCACGAGAGGTGCTTGAAGACATGATTGACCTCATGGAGCTTGCGACACCTGTTGCGTTGCGCAAGACCGCAACACGTCTCCGTACCAAGCGGGGGTGGACGCCCCTCGCCAAGATCGCTCGCAAACGCTAGCTATGCTCGCGGTTTTTCTCCACCCTTCAGCGCGCAAGGCGTTGGTGCGTGTGCCGAAGAAAGACCATAATCGCATTCTTGGCCAGCTTGCTGCGCTTGAAGCATGCGGTCATCCTCTCCAGCATCCTCGAGTGATTAAGCTGTCTGTTCGCAAGACCGACGACTACCGACTTCGCGTCGGTGACTGGCGGATCGAATTTACATTGAAGAATAAACAACTATTAGTGACCGAAATTAAGAATCGCCAGGCAGGATACTAACGGTCAACAGAACTTTACCAAAGTCTCACGATCGTAGGAGTTTGGTAAACTTTTTCTAGCTGGAGCAGCTAGGCCTTCTCAACTCGCTCGACGTACTCGCCGGTCTCCGTGTTGATGCGGATAGTGTCGCCTTCGTTGATGAAAAGCGGAACGGAGATCATGGCGCCCGTCTCGATCTTGGCTTGCTTCGAGCCACCTGAAACCGTATTGCCCTTGATAGCGGGTGGTGCCTCCTTGATCACGAAATCCATCTTGATAGGGAGGTTGACCGCGAGGAGCTGGCCCTCCCAGCTGCGCATCTCGACGATCATATTGGTCTTCATGTACTGCAGCTGCTCGCCAACGACCTCCTCCTTGAGACTGAATCTGTCCTTAGGATTCTGGGGGTCGCAGAACCAGACATCACCCTTGGTGGCGTACAGGTACTTCACCTCCCGATTCTCTACCTCAGCCTCCTCGACCTTCTCGGCGGCATGGAAGGCTATCTCGGACACCTTGCCATTCTTGAGGTTACGGAGCTTGGTTTGGTTGCTGGGCTTGCCCATATCCTTCCGCATCACGTGCGACTTCAGAACGAGGTAAATGTTACCGTCGAATGTGACGATCTTGCCTGGGGTGATCTCGCTATATGCTAGGACTGCCATGTACTATGTATCTCCAATACCTTACACTACATAGGTATGCTTCCGCAAGACGAGTTCGAGGGACATACCGACGAGGAGCTCCTAGAGCTCTCGCTCACGCGCCCAGGCGTCTTCGACCTCCTCATGATTCGGCACCAAAAAGAGTTCCTGATACGTGCCCAGGCGGTAGTGAAGTCGAAGGACGAGGCCGAGGATGTGGTGCAGGAGACCTTCGTCCGCGTGTACCGATTCGCGCCCAAGTTCAGTAGTGCGAACGGTACGTTCCGCTCGTGGTCGCTGACCATCCTCATGAACGTGGCTCGCACCCGCTACCAAAAGAAGGCCAAGGAGCGCGGGATCTTTGCAGACCTTAAGGACGAGCACTACGAGTCCTTGGCTGCGCCAGACTCGCACAAGGACTTCCTCGACAAGGATGAGGTAGAGCGCCTCCTCGCAGAGGTGGACGCTGAAACGGCGGACCTGCTGCGCCTCGCGTACCTCGAGGGACTACCGTATGAGGAGATAGCCGAACGGAAAAGCACGACAGTTGGCGCTATAAAGGCGCGTGTCCACCGCGCTAAGGCCTCAGTTCGTAACCGACCTGCCACAGGTGGGGTATGATACTCGTATGACTACGGAAAAGGCTATGCGCGCGCGAGTAATGCGAAGGGTGTACGTCATGTACGCCTGGCGCACTGTTGCAGCGCCAGCGCCACGCGCAGCGATCTTCATCACCTTGATGCTTACGCTCTTTGGCTCTATCTCATTTGTAGATGTGATATCGAACGTTATGACCGTTTCCACATTAGACGGACTACTCAACTTCGGCTACTCCGCGTTTGCTAATACGTCGAACATTGTGTACACCCTCGGTATCGCGGTGCTCGGCTCCGGTCTTTGGTTTGTGAGCGAGCAGACAAAGGAGGCACGCCTACGAGAGGTGTCCCTCGAGGCTCCTATCTAACCCATTAATCACCGGCTCATCGGTAGGTACGTATAGTGCCTCTTATGAGAACCGAAGACACAGTACTAAATCGTGTATCAGACTCGAAGTGGACATGGATAGTCCTTGGCGTGCTATTTGCAGCACCAACGGTGGCAGCGTACCTCATCCTCTATGAGGCATACGGTATCTTGGGCCCTGCTGCGGCTACACTAGGCCTCGCAGCGATCGTGGTGACGATGGCTATGCTCCTAAAACGTAGTGCTTGACGGGTGGCGGGAGTAGGGTGGTAGTATGTGCCCATGCAACTTTTTGAGAGAATACCTGCGCGTGCCCTGTTTTATGCCGCTGGTCTTACTTCCATAATGGTGGGTATTGTTGCCGTGGCAGAATTAGATGACTGGAGACTTGGAGGCGGATTGATTGGACTTGGAATCATCCCCATTCTTCTTGGTCTTGCATCAGTTGAACCCGAGGAGGATTCATATGTTTTTCTAAGCCACGACGGTCGCGACGAAGATACTGGCGAGCACGGCGGCCACCCACGCCTCTAGGTTATGACAAAAGAAAGCTCACCAGTACGCGCAGCGCTCGGACTTACGATGCTTGGTGCCGTAGCCTCTATACTTGTAAATGCGTTCACTGGGCGGACGACTATGTTAGAGGTAGCCCCCTTTGCGATCGGAGTCGCATTTGCGCTCAAGGTGCTCATCGATGGTCCGCAGTTGAGAACCGAGAAGGCTGCGCTTGGAGCCGACGAGCTCCTCGAGTATGACGGCAATAACGCGTTTGACGTGGACCCCTCAACAACCCCCGCATCAGATTGGAAATAACTTAGTGTTACATTGCAATTATGAAAGAGGGACTATTCGGTGAGGGTATCGCATTTGATTACTTGGTCGCTATCGGCGTAGGGCTTACACTTGTAGCGTTTGCAGCGCTCCTCCGATCACCAAGCAATCCTAAATACGACCGAACCGATTGGATCATCGACCCCAAGACCGGCAGATATCACTGGAGAAAAGACCTCTCCGACTAGTGCTACAGTTAGTCGCATGAATGAGCGGGTTATGGGTATTGTTGCAGGCATATCCCTCGCATTTGTCTTCGCATCGATGGGCATCTTTGCCCGCTATCTCTCCACCGACTTTACACTCCTCACACAAATCTACCTTCGGGTAGCCATCGCATTCTTAATCTGTGCAGTAATCTTTGCTCACTATGTGAGTTGGCAGAAGTTCTTGGCACTGCCGTGGCGTGAGTGGGGGATACTGACGCTCCGCGCCATCTCGCTCTTCGGCGGGGTACTGATTTTTTCCTACGCTCTAATCATTGGCAATTACAGCAATGTCTCTTTTGCAGCTTCGGTACCGCTCCTACCACTTTTCGGGTACTTCCTGTTTAAGGACAAGCTCTCTGCAAAAATTATTGGGTACATACTGCTCTCTCTTCTTGGTCTCGGGCTCATTACGGTTAACGATTGGAGCTCCTTTTCCCTCGGATATCCGGAGCTGCTCGCGGTTGCAGCAGTGGTGCTCTTTGATATTTCCTATATCGCCCGCAAGTGGGAGAGGCACACACTGACCAGTCTCGAGTCAGCGATGGTTAACTTTTTCATCAGCGCAACCTTGTTGTTTATGATCTCGCTTGCGATGGGGGAAGGGCTGCCAACACTGAGCGCCTTTAGCTTCGACATCGTCCTCGTTCTTATAGTTGCGGCGGTCTTTAACATCTTTAACTTCAGCCTTATCAACTACGTCTTCAGCACCCTCACAGCAACCTTTGCTGGGTCTATACTCACTCTTGAGACAGTTTTTGCTCTCCTCATAAGCATCCTCCTATACTCTGAGATCCCCACCATCATTCAGCTTTTTGGCTCCGCCCTTATCCTCGTCTCCGTCTACAAGATAAACCAACTTACTTGACTGGGCTGCAAACTAAAGTAGTATCAGACCCAACATGTCCTACATAGCAAAAACGGAGCGAGAGCGAATAATGAAAGGTGAGAAAAGTAAGCTCCTCAAGAAGTTGGCGATTCTGGGAGTGTTATTTGCATTAGGTGCAACAGCGTTTAGTTTTGAGACGCCACTTATTCTGCCCCTAACCGGGGTTGCATTGGTGAGCGTTTCCGTATTATTCAGTATCTTTGCTCTAATCGACTACGATGTGGCAAGTATGCACTACGGGCCACAGAAGGGGGCAACCCGCTAGATTTCGATAGCCACCTTCCACTCCATCTTGGCGATGGTGACATTGAAGGGGATGGCGATTCCTTGCTCGGCTTTGTACGCAACCAGCTTTTCTTTCAGTGCATCAAGTGCTTTTTGTACTGCAGCAGCATCAGCAACCACACCAGGCCCACCATAGACATAGATTTCGAGGGGGTACGCGCCGGCCGTAATCTGATTCTTGTTTGCGTAGACCACTACGTCCTCAAGCGGGAGGGCAACTATCTCCGCAAGTGCGGGGCGTATGAACTCGCACAGCTTTTGGATAGCCTCATCCTCAAACTTTTCAGGCGCGTAATCAATTTTGACGATCGGCATATTAGCCCTCCTTTAGCTTGTCGCGGATTTGTTTCAAGAGCTCGTTGGATACCTTCGGGTTCTCCTTGAGGAAGGTGCGGCTCGCATCGTAGCCGCGGCCCAGCTGCTCGTCGCCGAACTTGTATGACGCACCAGACTTCTGGACCAGTGCGTACTTCTCACCCAGCGCAAGCAGTTCACCCTCTTTGGAGATACCCTCGTTGTACATGAGGTCGAACTCGGTCTGCTTGAACGGCGCTCCCACCTTGTTCTTGACCACCTTGACTCGCACACGGCCACCAACAACTTCCTCGCCCTTCTTGATCTGCGCGATGCGGCGGATGTCGAGGCGGACCGAGGTGTAGAACTTGAGCGCCTTGCCGCCTGGCGTTGTCTCTGGATTGCCGAACATAACACCGATCTGCATACGGATCTGGTTGATGAAGATGACTACGGTCTTCGACTTTGCAACTATCGCTGTCAACTTACGGAGCGCCATCGCCATAAGGCGAGCCTGGCGACCAACGTGCGTCGCCTCCATGTCGCCCTCGATCTCCGCTTTCGGAGTAAGCGCTGCGACCGAGTCGATAACAACGACGTCTATCTTGCCTGAGCGGACGAGTGACTCCAGAATGTCGAGCGCTTGCTCGCCGGTATCTGGCTGCGACACCAAGAGGTCCTCGGTCTTAACACCAAGTCGCTTGGCATACTCTGGGTCGAGCGCGTGCTCTGCGTCGATGAACGCGCATATGCCACCCTTCTTCTGCGCCTCAGCGATGATATGGAGGGAGAGGGTGGTCTTGCCTGACGATTCGGGCCCAAAGATTTCCAAAATGCGACCACGAGGAACGCCACCAATACCGAGTGCCCAGTCGAGTCCCAAGGAGCCAGTCGGTATCGCGTCGATGCCGACGCGCGGCTTCGCGCCGAGCATCATGATCGCTTCGTCGCCGAACTTGGTCTTGATCGAGGCTATTGCGTCTGCAATTGCGGTTCCCTTATCGCTCTTTGGTGTTGGTGGACTGTCCTTCTGGACTTTCTTCGGTTTGAACGCCATGTGTTTCCGGCTGATTAATGAATCTAATAGTGTCGACGGCCTCGCGATCGAATCGGTCGCGGGCCCTGACAACGAGGACAGTATACCCCGCAGGGTAGCCCCTGGTTATCCTGAAAGAGCCGTCCTCTGCAAGTGGAATGGGGGCGTCGTTGATAGACAAGAAGGACACCCGGGCCGTGGTGCCCGAGATGGTGATGGTGGGCGAGGTGGTGGCCTCGAACTCTGTGGGGCTCACGACCATAAGTGAGGGGCCGAGGAGGAAGGAGCGCGCCACAAATAGGGTGTAGCCCACAATAACCAGGCCTAAGAGGCCAAGGACGAGGTACAGCGCCTTGTTATCCGAGAGCGGTGCGGGACTCATAGCGACTCGTCGGCAACCTCCTGTCCAGCACGGGGGCCCGAGAGCACATCGCGGGGGCGGGCACCATCCTGGGGGCCAATGACCCCTCTTTCCTCGAGTATGTCCATAAGGCGTGCGGCGCGGGCGTAGCCCACACGGAGCTTCCGCTGCAAAAGGGAGGTAGAGGCCTTGCCGGCGTCCTCGACCGTAGCTTTGGCATCACTGTAGAGGTCGTCGTCATCGTCATCTACTGCGGAGCTAAAGAGGGCGTTAGGGGAGGCGTCATTCGTGGACGCAGTCACCGCTATGTCATCGAACGCTGGTTCGTTGTGCTTTCGTATATAGCTCGCAATCTCCTTAACCTCATTCTCTGACGTAAATGCGGACTGGATGCGGTGCGGCTTGGACATATCGGCAGACTGGAAGAGCATGTCGCCGGCACCAAGTAGGTTCTCTGCGCCAGGTGCGTCGAGTATGGTGCGTGAGTCGATCTGCGACGCTACCTGCAAGGCGATGCGTGCAGGGATGTTGGCCTTGATGAGACCAGTAATAACATTTACCGATGGACGCTGGGTCGAGAGGATGAGGTGGATACCAACCGCACGGGACATCTGTGCGAGGCGCACAATAGCGGCCTCGAGTTCCCGTGGGTAGGTCTGCATGATGTCGGCCAATTCGTCGATAACGATGATGATGTACGGCATCTGGTCGGGCGACTCACCCTCGCCTTCTTTGTACTTGGCAACAATGTTTTCGTGGTACGAGCTGATGTCGCGCACCGAATGCGACTCGAGGAGGTTGTAGCGGCGTTCCATCTCCTTTGCAGCCCACTTCAAGGAGAGGATAGCCTTCTTTGGGTCGGTAATGACTGGGGTGAGGAGGTGCGGAATTGGGTTGTAGAGGGTCAGCTCGACACGCTTGGGGTCAATCATGATGAAGCGCAAGGACCCTGGGCCATTGCGATAAAGCAAGGAAGAGATGATGGTATGGATGGTTGCTGACTTACCGGAGCCGGTCGCGCCCGCAACAAGGAGGTGTGGCATCTTGGCGATATTGATGAAGTGCGCCGCGCCAGCAATGTCGCGGCCGAGGGCGGCAACCAGTGGCCGCTTCTCGTCCACAAACTTGCTTTCTGATATCAGAGAGGCAAGACCGACGGTGGCCTTCTTCTGGTTCGGGACCTCGATACCAACCAATGACTTGCCGGGGATAGGTGCCTCAATACGAACAGGGGAGGCGGCGAGGGCCAATTCGAGGTTGCTCTGGAGTGACACGATCTTCTGCAACTTAACTCCCTCGGCGGGCTTCAATGCAAAGCGGGTGACCGAGGGGCCGATAGACACTTCGTCCATCTCGACAACGATACCGAAGTTCTGCAGTGTCCGCTTTATAATATTCGCATTCGCCTTGATGTCCCCGGTCTCGGGCTTTCCCTTTTCCCGCTCGAGTAGGGTGAGTGGTGGGGGATTGTATGCGATGTCGCGGAGCTGAAAGCCGACCGCGGCTGGCGCCTCCTCAATTATTGGCTCGGGCTTCTTCTCTATCCGCTTGGGCTGCATAAATGCGGCAAGGATAGGGGCTGCTGGTTCATCCTCCGGCGAGGCCATCATAGGCTCGACCTCAGTATCGGCAGCAGCGGGGGAGGAGGCCGACTTGAGGAACTGAAAGCGTGGCATGCGGAGTGGGGTGTCGAGAGAGAGGAGTGCGCCAATGATGGCGAATGCCGCAAGGGCGACGGTGCCGACGGAGGAGCCGAAGAGTAGTGTGAAAGGCTGCGCAATATACATACCTGCGATGCCTCCGGCACTCTCTGATATCACGCCAAGCAGGGCAGTGCCGGAGAGGAAGAGGAGCCCCGCACCGATCATGCGGCCGAGGCCGATCGAGCGATCCTCGCCCTCTTGGACTGGTGGGCGGAGGAGGCCTGCTGCGAGGAACAGAGTTGCGACAGGGAGGAGGTAGTAGCCGAAGCCGAAGAAGGCTCGGAACCATACATATAAGGTGCCGCCCACAACGCCACCAGCGCCAAATGGAGCTGCGATGAAGAGGCCTGCGAGGACCAACGAGAGTATGCCGAGGATGCTGCGCTTGGTTTCAGTCTTGAGAGATATCGTTGGGCCGCTCGTAGGGAACCAGTTTGTCTCCTTTCCTTTTTTGCCTTTGTCTTTCTTTCTTCCCATTTCTGTAGTTTAACACCACTCTTTCTGCAGATGCGCCACTGTGGGCCGGTATGCCAGCAAGGCCGGCGAAAGGTACGCGTCGCGCCTGCTGGCGCGCACTCGGCCTCACTCGCCTACGCTCGCTCCGGAGCCATTTCGCCGACCTCACTGTCACACCGTCCCATGCACCCGCACCGCCTTTTTTGAGGTGGCTGTTGTGTAGCTTTTTCACGGACATTTGACGTGGGGGTCACGCGGGGGGTACCCTTGTCCTAGAAGTAGGTAAAAGCCACATGTCAGACATCAAGGACGACTCGATCGCACCCATCCAAAAGTCCTTTTTCGTCAATGACCACCACGCCTTTGTCGTTAAGAAAGCCGAGCGCCTAGCGTCAGCATTGCACGTCGTAACGGGCTTTATAGCGCCGGGCGAGCCGCTCCGGACCCGCCTCAGAGACTCGTCGCTCGACCTGGTGCAATACGCATCCAGGGTTGAATTGATCTCGAGAGAGGGTCCGACCGCGTTCAGCAGTCGCTGCGCCGAGGTCTCGGCGCTCCTCGATATTGCCCAAGCAGCGGGTATGGTGTCCGAGATGAACGTGAGGCTTATACGCTCCGAATACGCAGAGCTCGCGCGCTTCATGCGCGAGC
This sequence comes from uncultured Candidatus Saccharibacteria bacterium, assembly GCA_964357395.1. Taxonomy (GTDB): domain Bacteria; phylum Patescibacteriota; class Minisyncoccia; order Phycocordibacterales; family Phycocordibacteraceae; genus Phycocordibacter. The sequence goes on from CAYHLC010000005.1 coordinate 38,017, forward strand.
GATTCAGTTTCATTAGCGTACATGTCCCTGATGTGTCCGCGACCCAGCCAGTCCTTGAACCTATAAAGGACAGGATGACCTATAGGACACCAAAAAGGACAATATCTACTAACGGACATTCAAATGGTCAGAGGCAAAAGGACATACTTGCACTCTTCGATACGAAGGAGAGAATAACCGTAAAGGACGCTACGAGCGCAATACCTGGTGTGTCCGAAAAGACCATCCAAAGAGAGCTCCTAGCCATGGTCGAGAATCGTACACTTATAAAGGAAGGGGAGCGGCGCTGGTCTACCTACAGGAAGGCGACCTAGGACCATCCGTTGGGGCATCTAAAGGCCGGTTTGCAATACCAGGGGGTCCAGGGTAGTATAGCCAGGTGGATTTCCCCTACGTACTGTAAGAAAAGGGCCGTTTAAGCGGTCTTTTTAGTGGCAGGGTGTTAATCCACAGTGCCCAGTAGCCCAGCCGCCGCCTACCCAGGCTTAAGGCCGGTATACTGGTAGGAACCGCTCCTTACCCTAGGAACGGCTTGCTCGTTGACAGTTTCATATACGGATCTTCATTAAAAATTAGTTCTCCCGAACTGAAGCACTTTTCCTTTACGGTTGGACGATAGCCAGAACTCATCACCCTTAGCCATGCCCCTACTTGTGCAATGTTTGTTGTGCGCGTGGGTAGGGAATGGAAATTAGTTGTGCTTATTAGTTAAGTAATTAATTACTCAGGATTTATCTTCTTATGACTCTTACAAAATACTTCGCGAAAGCCGCAACAGTTGCTGTTGCTACTTCGCTGGTTGTTGGAGTTGCGCTCTATGCTGCGCCTACACAGGCTGCATCATTGACAGCGGCGCAAGTCTCTTCAATCATCTCGCTCCTGCAGTCATTCGGTGCAGACGCGGCAACTATTGCCAACGTCCAGGCATCGCTGACAGGATCGACCCCTACAGTTCCGTCAACCCCATCAAGCTCGTGTTCATTCACACGTGATCTGACCTTGGGTGCAACGGGTGCTGATGTGACAGCGTTGCAAAACGCTCTCATCGCAGCAGGCTACGGAATCCCAGCAGGTGCTACTGGATACTTCGGTGCCCAGACACAGGCCGCGGTCATGAAGTGGCAGGCAGCAGCAGGCGTTACGCCTTCTGTTGGCTACTTTGGACCAAAGTCACGCGCTGCATTCCCATGTAGCTCGACTGGTCCAGTTACCCCAACCCCAACGGGTACGGGCGTATCTGTCTCTGCAGGTCCATCAATCGCAAACTCACTTGCTCCGGAAGGTGCATCTCGAGTTCCGTTCACCAAGGTCGTCTTGACCGCGGGTATGGATGGCGATGTTGTGATCAACTCGATCCAGGTCCAGCGCACCGGTTTCGGTCAGGATGCAGCCTTTGCAGGCGTCATCCTCCTCGACGATGCGACAGGCATGCAGATCGGCACTGCAAAGACCTTCAACTCGAACCATCAGGCAGCAGTCGGCGGCTCGGTGACGATCCCTCGCGGAACGTCTAAGACCTTCACTGTCGCAGGAAACATGGCGGCGTCACTCGACAGCTATGCAGGTGAGGCTCCAGCGCTCTCAGTCGTAGGCATCAACACCTCGGCTACAGTGACTGGCTCGCTCCCAATCACGGGTGCGTACCACACCACGAACGCAACCTTGACGGTTGGTTCGCTCTCGCTTGATGTCTCGAACGCCTTTGCGTCGAACTCAAACTCGACGAAGGAAATTGGCACGACTGCACACAAGTTCACTGGTTTCCGCCTCACGGCAGGATCAGCTGAGGATGTGTGGGTCAAGTCGATCACCTTCAACCAGGCAGGCTCTGTCTCCGCATCTGACCTCGCAAACGTGATGGTCAATGTTGGTGGCACCGGCTACCCAGTCACCCTCTCTACGGACGGCCGCTACTACACAGCAGTCTTCCCAGGAAACGGTATCTTGGTCGCCAAGGGCAACCTCGTTGAGGTCTACATCCAGGCAGACGTCATTGGCTCCAACGCATCAGGCCGCACAGTTATATTCGATGTCGACAAGACGACGGATATCTACGGTGTAGGCGGTACGTACGGCTACGGTGTCTCGCCAACGACCTCAGGTGGCTCAGCGGTTCCAGCAGCTCGTACAACGACTGGTCTGACAACCGAGACTACAGGTACACCGTATATCTACGCAGCACAGATCACCATTTCAGGTGCGTCGGTCACGACCATCGGAAAGGCGAACGAAGTGCCAGCGCAGAACATTGCTATCAACCTTGCGAACCAGCCTCTTGGCGGTTACATCGTTGATATCCGCGGTGAGAACATGACGGTTGCTTCAACAGTCGTCACGTTTGCTACCTCGTCGGCTTCCCTCGGTACCAGCGCAGTCCTCACAAACCTCACCATCGTCGACGAAAACGGCGCCGTTGTTGCAGGTCCAGTTGACGCAACTTGTGTCGCAACTGCTTGTGGTACAGGACTCACAGCTACCTTCTCTGATACGATCACCTACAAGACTGGTCGTCATGTCTACACTATCCGCGGTAAGGTTCCATCGACTGCAACAAACGGTGCAGTTGTCACGGCAACCACTGTCCCATCATCGGGATGGACCACGGTACGTGGCGAGACTACTGGAAACACAATCTCCCTCTCATCGAACGGATCGTTCGCTATGAACGCTATGACGGTGAAGGCAGGTGCGCTCTCAGTCGGTCGCGCAGCATCACCAGCCTCGAAGACAGTTGTTGCAGGCGGCTCGATGGTTCACTTCTTGAACTTCCAGTACGACGCAACGCAGTCGGGTGAGGATATCCGCTTCTCGTCAGTTCCTTCGACACTCGCGTTCTCGAACGCAGCGACGGATCTTACGAGCTGTCAGCTCTTCGATGGCGCAACTGCATTGAACACCGGTTCAAACGTAGTTAACCCATCAGGATCAACCGGCGATACACAGACATTTACACTTGATAATCCGGTAACGGTCGCAAAGGGTACAGTCAAGACCCTGGGCGTCAAGTGTAATATCTCGAGCGCAGGTACCGGCACCTACACATGGGATGCTGGTGCAGCGTCGGCATACACCCTAACTGGTGCAACTTCAGGTACTACGGTCACCGGATCAGATTCCTCTGACTCGGCTGTCGTTGTTACTGTCGGCTCTGGTTCAGTGACGGTCTCTACGGACGCTTCATCGCCTTCGTATACGATCGCTGCTGCTGGTGCAACAGGTGTGTCGAACGCGGCATACAAGTTCCGCGCAACGAACGAAGACGTCGCTCTTACCAAGCTGGGCTTGACGCTGTCTAACGCAGCTTCATCTTCGTCCGGCGACTTGGTCAAGGCATCCATCTACGATGGTGCTACCAAGGTGGGCGAGGCATTCTTTGTTGGTGCGGCTACAACCGCAACATCAACCTTCTCTACTCCAGTTACGCTCGCCCGCGACGTCGACAAGACGCTGACGGTCAAGCTTGACCTCGAGCAGGTAGGTACATCGCAGGCAGTGACCTTCTCTGGTCACTTGGTTGCGGTTAACTACTTGAACGCGGAGGGTGTTGGTGCTGGATCAGGTTCGACCTACACACTCGGCGCCGCTGCTGGCTCATCGTCAGCTGCTGGTACCCGCGTGATGAAGTCCTACCCAACAGTGTCGCTCGACACGCTCCCTTCAACCGGAGCGGCTGACGGCAGGCTTATGCGCTTCAAGGTTACTGCAAATGCGGCTGGCCCAATCGGCCTCACCAACTTTGCTCTCGACATCGCAACGTCATCAGGCGTCGCAGTCCAGAACGTGACGATCTACGGATTTACGGACTCGAACTACTCGAGCCCAATCTCCGGAGTCGCCTCGGACGGTAACTTGCAGAGCACGCTTGACTGTCTGTCGAACACCTGTACGAACGGTGTTGATGTCGCTGTCGAAATCGTAAACGGTTCCGCAGTGGCAACAGCTATCCAGGTTCCTGCAGGCGAGACTCGATACTTCGAGGCTCGTGCGACGGTATCCGGTATCGTCTCTGGCTCGTCGATCACGACGACCCTCCAGGGCGACTCGGCATTCCCATCGACTGCAGCAGGTGTATCGGCTAACCCGCTCCTCGTAGCGGCGAGCGCCGGCACCGCATCGACCGACTTTATCTGGTCTCCGAACTCTACGACGACTGCAATTCGTACAGATCAGGACTGGACAAACGGCTTCGGTGTCGTTGGTCTACCTTCAGGTGGACTTATCCAGACTCGTTCTCAGTAATCCTGAGACGAGCTTAGATACAAAAAACCTCCCTTCGGGGAGGTTTTTTGTATTCGTGACTTGTTGGTACAATAGAGGAATGCCGTACAAGAAAATCGCCCTCTTCATAGGAGTCATCATTGTCATAATCATCGCCCTCCTGGGGATCGCATACCTCGCCCAAGAGGGGAATGCCCCAGAGAACGAGACACTTACCAACAACAAGGGCTACACTATCGAGCTCGACGATAACGTTCCAGAGTATACGCGCCCGATTGCCTACGGAGACACCATCCCTGCTGATGTGCGAGAGGTGCTCGATGCGCGACTGCAGATTGTCATCGCCACTCTTGACGCTGACCGTACGAATCCGAGCGGATGGTACGAGCTCGCGGTGCTCTACAAGACAGCAAACGACCTTGAGGGCGCACGTATGATTTGGGAGTTCCTTACACTCGCAGCCCCACAAGATGTTGTTGCCTTCGATAACCTAGGCAAGCTGTACCACTTTGACCTCAGAGAGTACGAAAAGGCCGAGGGCTACTTCAAAAAGTCTCTCGAGATTAATCCGGAATCTGAGACTGCCTACCTCGAACTCTTCGACTTATATCGATACTCATACAAGCAGGACACGAGTGCAGCAGTCGACATTATGCGGAGTGCGATGCAGAAGTTTCCTACGAATGCTGGGTATCCGTTTGCGCTTGGAGTCTACTACCGAGACCAGGGACAGACCACTCGTGCACGAGCCGAATTTAACACGGCGATAGGGATTGCCCGTGCAGCAGGGGATATTGATGCGGTAGGTGCTATAAACGCCGAGCTGGCTCGGTTGCCGTAATATGTTCTCAAGCCGATTTTTCAGGTTCCTCCTCGGGTTTGTGGCCATCATCCTCCTCGCCTTTGGGACGCTGACCTACTTGCAATCCGTTGCGCCCTAAGGGGCCTTGTGGTAGAGTTAGCCACAAGCACGGCTAGAGACAGCAGGGGACGTAAGTCTTAATCATCCTGCCGAGGTCGCCTCCCGTTCGTGCGTTACTAATAGGTCTACAACCTATGGCAATTACAAAACAGAAGAAAGCAGAAATACTTGCAAAGATGGAAACGCTCCTGAAGAGCGCCCAATCTGGCGTGTTTGTTTCCTTTAAGGGATTGACCGTCGCAGAGGTCAATAGTCTCCGCGCAGAGTTGAAGAAGGAGAAGGTCGGCTACACCGTAGTCAAGAAGACCCTCCTCGCAAAGGCGCTTACGGACCATGGTATAGAGGGCGACATGCCCGAGATGCCAGGCGAGACCGCGTTTGCCTACCTTACGGAAGGCGACGATATCACCGCACCGGCCCGCTCGCTGCAGGTATTCGTAAGGAAGTTTAAGGAAAAGCTGGCCTTCCTCGGCGGCTTTATGGAGGGCAAGTACCTCGGGATGGTTGAGATGAAGGAGGTCGCGACGATCCCTGGCGTGCCAGCACTTCGTGGCATGTTTGCCAATATTATTAACTCTCCGATCCAGCGCTTTGCTGTTGCAATGGGAGAGGTATCAAAAATTAAAGTATGAATTCAGATGACATTATTGCAGCAGTAGAGAAGATGACCGTCATGGAGCTGAACGCGCTTGTGAAGGCGATCGAGGAGAAGTGGGGCGTATCGGCAACGGCAGTAGCCGCTGCGGGACCCGCAGTCGCAGCTGACGCAGGCGAGCAGAAGTCGACCTACACCGTCAAGCTTGTGGACAAAGGCGCAGCGCCAATCCAGATCATCAAGGCAATCCGCGACCCACTTGGACTCGGTCTTGCTGAGGCAAAGAAGCTTGTGGACGACACACCTTCGGAGCTGAAGAAGGACATGAAGAAGGAGGACGCAGAGGCCCTCAAGGCAGCTATCGAGGCTGCGGGAGGCAAGGTCGAGCTCTCATAAGTACTAAGGTCGGACCTTGGTACAAAAAACGCCCCTCACGGGGCGTTTTTGTTTGCGATGGGGTATGATGGCGACATGGCAAAAAAGGGACTCGCTATAGACCCACGAAAGCTAGGGGCGGCGTATGGCTTTGCAAAGCGCTCTGCATCACAAAAGGCTAAGGCTAAGTCCCTCGTTAAGTCGTCATTCAAGAAGTCACGTATTCTCCTTATCGGCTTCGGGGGCACTATTTCCTCAGGCTACACACCAACAAAGGAGACCATAGTCCCGCTGTTCCCATCGCCAGCAATCAAGCAGATTGACTACTTCAACCTCTTTAAGATAAGTGCCCTTGCGTATGATCATATCGACCTGGCCGCAAAAGATAGTAGGAAGATCAACGAAGAGGATTTGAGGATCCTTCTTGATGCTATACACCTGGCATCGAACGAAAAGATACTGATCACTGCGGGGACGTATCTATTGCCCAAGATTGCGGAAACGCTGTTCTATGGGTGCGCAGATACTAAGAAAAATATTGTGCTGACTGGCAGTATCCTGCCTGCAGGGTTTGTTGCGAGCGATGCGGATGCGAATATCTGGTCAGCGATCACGACGCTCAATATGCCAGATCAAAAAGTACCAAGCGTGAGCCTCGTCTTTCATGGTCGGGTCTTCTCAACTCCAGGTGAGCTGAAGAAGCTGAACCTCCACCCCAAGGCGATGCACGACATGGTTATCCAGTACCCACTCTCCTCGGTCCCCGTCGATGGTGTGTTGTAAGGCACGTTGTAAGCTCAGATGGCAGAAACATTTATTGCAGGGCCATGCGCGCATCCCACGTGGTCACCAACCGGGTATGCCGGCAAGACGAACCTTGGTGTCGATGTGATCGAAAAGAAGTGCGGTCACTGTCCAAAGACGGCCTGGTTTTATGACGCCAACCATCAGCAGTATTTTGGGAAAGTGTACGAGATCTACACGATAGATAGGTAGGCATTCTGAGTGAGATCCGATATCACTCAGAATTCCCCTCACGCGGCCTTTTGAATATATGATTTTTCAGTTTTTTTTAACAACCGAGTGTGTATGGCTGGAGACA
>CAYHLC010000006.1:0-37063 GCA_964357395.1 uncultured Candidatus Saccharibacteria bacterium
CATCAATTATCAAACTCCTCTCGAGGTGTTGCGAAGGTCTTGACTACAATACGGTCCTCTACCCACTACTGCGGGTTCCTACCTGCCTCGATGTCTGCAATATACGACTCGCCCTGCTGCTTAAAGGTGGGGTCGACAACGATAGCTTGCCGCAGTGACGCTACGGCACCAAGCCTGTCTCCCGCATCAAGTTGTACGACCGCGAGGTCGACGTATGCGCGTGAGGTAAGCTCCTTTTCTGCCCGCGCACGGAAGATGGTGATCGCCTTGGGGTAATCCTTAGCGGCGAGGTATGCTTGCGCGATATTGATATCGAGCGGCGTCACTGTTTGGTAGCGCTCTAAGAGGATTTGCTCTGCGACACCAGGCTGCCCCGCTCGTATTAAGCCACTTGCGTAGTATTGAGCAGCCATCTCGTACCCAGGTGCCAACTCGTATGCGTCCTTGAAGTATGTTAGTGAGCCCTGTACGTCGCCCTGCTGCAGTGCGAGTGTGCCGAGTTCGAAGTAGATGCTCTGCTTCTCAGGACTGAGCGTGAGCGCCTTGTCGAGCTGCTCCTTAGCCCCGACGTAGTCTCCAAACTGACGCAAGTACGCCCCAAAGAACACCCTGAGGCGTGCATCCTCCGGCGCGCGCTCTATCTCGAGAAGAAAGCGGTCTCTCGCGGCACCCGCGACCTGCTGCTGCTGCTCTGGGGTTCCGACATTGTAGGAGCGCAGCTGCACTGCAAACTGTAGGTACTGCTCCGCAACCTCTTGTGCGCCAATGCCGCTGTGCGCAGCTGCCTCTGTCATGTACTCGACATTCTTTGCGATGCCTTCTTGCTGCGGCACAATGCCCTGAATCAGGTTCTGCGCCGTTGCCATTGCAGGAATGTTGACGAAGTACAGCGCCGCGAGTGTCGCGATGATGATGGCAGGCGCAGCAAGGCGCTGTGCGGGCTCAGGGATCGCTTGGCCCCACCCCGAGGGGGGCACGGCGCGAACGGTGATGTAGGCAAAGACGGCACCGAAGAGGAGGTAGCTCATCAAGTTGTCGAACACGACAAGGTTGTGGCAGGCGTATGCTGCGAGGAGGCCGGTCAGAATGGCCCGCTCCGCAGTATCAAACGTGTTGCCAGGGCGCCAGAGATAGTAGACGAGTACCGCGTAGAGCGAGAGGTACAGCAGCATACCGACGATGCCCCCTGCAACAAGCCAATCGAGTGGCACGCTGTGCGCGCGGTCGAACCACGGCTCCTGTGTATAGAGGTCAGCCGTATAGTACTTGTTGAAGATGTTGTTGAATCCTTCCTGTCCCCACCCAAAGATTGGGCGCTCCATAAAGCCCTGGAGGGCCATGTCCCAGATCACAAAACGAGTTGCACCCGCCTCGAGAGAGATAGAGGCAATGCGCGTGAGTACGTCGTGCTGCTGCACAAAGGCGGTGTCCTTGATCGCAAAGAAGGTCCCCGTCAAGGCAAGTACGAGTATGACGAGTCCGATACCGAGCGCGCGCAGTCTCCCCTTGCCTGCGGTTACAGCTGCGATAAGGCCCGCGAGGAAAAGCCCTCCGACAAGACCCACTATGGTACCTCGTGTAGCAGTATAGAAGATGACAACGACTTGCAGCACGAAGATTCCTGCGTAGAGCGCCTGGAGGGAGCGCTTACCCCCACTCCAGCGCACCAAGGCGAGGAGCGTGAGGAACGCGTGGATCAGCATGTACACCGCAAGGTAGGTAGCGTTGCCCAGGGTACCGTCGACACGTACACCCCCCTGGTTGATAGTGAAGGCGCCGAGGAGCTGCAGTACACCAAAGAGTCCGATGAGGACCGACGCTCCAATCGAGACGTTGAAGAAGCGTCGCCACCACTCCTCAGTGCGCAGCATCGAGGTAAGTACCGTGACGTAGAGCGCGAGGTGTAGCACTGTTATGTACCCCTCCATGCGCTCAAAGTTGCTCCAGAAGGCCTTGACCGGATTTTCTGCTATCAATGTCGAGACTCCGATCGCGAGCACAAAGAGTCCGCCGAGGATAAACGCGACAGATTTTCGAGGCCGGAACTCGGGTTGTATCAGTGCGAGTATGAGCCACAGGCCGAACGCCAGCTCCACAATAATCCGAAATGCAAAGTTCTTGCCGGTTATGAACGGGAAGAAGTACCCGTTTGCAACAATAAGCCCGATGAACGGCAGAATAAATACGAGGCTGTATACGGCTATCCGCAGGTATCTTGCCCACTCCATGACGAGTACTATACCACGGGCCCCTACGAGGGCCCCGATGCTAGTATGAGCACCATGGATCGCTTTCGAAACCTAACCTACCGCCTATTGAAGTGGTCAGAACGCTACACCAAGACCGACATGGTCTACCTGACCCGCGGAGGGTTTTGGCTGAGTATCAACCAAGGTCTCTTGATGCTTATTGGGTTTGGGACGGCAGTGCTGTTTGCGCACTTCCTTACGCCTGAGGAGTACGGCAACTTCAAGTACGTCCTGTCTGTCGCGTCTCTTATTGGTGCGTTCTCACTGAGCGCCATGGGCACAGCCATATCGCGCTCCGTAAGCCAAGGTAACGAGGGCGCACTAACCACCGGCTTTGCGCTCGCATTGCAGTGGGGCTTCGGCATGGTGCTGATTGCGGGTGTTGGAGCGCTCTACTATTATCTGAACGATAACCTCACGCTTGCGTTTGCGCTTCTCCTCATTGCATCAACATCACCTCTCCTCAGCGCCTCATCTCTGTATGACGCCTTTCTCGAGGGCAAGCAGTTCTTCGACGCCAAAGCTCTATTTGGCTTTATACGAAACGCAGTCCCCGCGCTCGTAGTCGCCGGAACAATTATAGCGACCAACAACATGATGGTGTTGTTTGTCGTTTATTTTGTATCAAACACAGCTGTCGCTTGGTGGGTGTACCACCGTACGGTTCGTGCGTACCAGGAAAATATCAAGGATGATCCGAGCCTCATCGCCTATGGTGCGCACCTTAGCATTATGAACATCCTTGGTGTCGTAACGTCCCAAATCGATAAAATACTCATTTTCCAGATGCTGGGTGGTACACAACTTGCGATCTACGCGTTTGCACAGGCACCTATCACGTACCTACAGACCAGCACGCAGATGATCAAGACACTCATCTTGCCCCGCTTTGCCGGTCAGCGCATCAGCATGCTGAGGACAAGTATGCTACGCAAGGCACTGCAGCTATTCCTCTTCTCTACTGCGATAGCGGGAGCCTATTTCCTGGCGGCACCTCTCTTTTATGAAATCTTCTTTCCCGCATACGCAGAGAGCGTTCCGTACTCGCAGGCGCTAGCGCTTCTGCTACTCTTGACCCCTGCCATACTGCCAGCACAGGTATTTCTTGCACACAAAAAGACACGGCAACTGTACTTCCTGCGTACTGTACCTCCTATCTTAAGAGCCGTACTAATGCTCATCCTTATCCCCCTCTATGGTGTGTGGGGCGGAGTGTACGCCGTCCTTCTGTACAAGAGCATCGAGTCTCTCTGTAGTGTCGTACTCTTCCTGTACACGCGCGACGAGGTAGACAATGTGTAGGCGCGTCGCACGCTATGCTGTCAATAACCGAGGCAACGTTCTCATGCCTCCGTGCGCTTAACAAAGTAGGCCGCTCCACCCGCCGGGTACTCCTGAACATATGGCGCAATCCCTCGCTCATGAAAGAATTCGAACAGTGCGCGCCGCGCGCCTATCCAGTTTTTATAATCGTCAATCACTACATACCCTCCCTCAACCACTGAGTCGTAGAGCTCACGGAGGCCAAAGATCGTCGGCTCGTACAAATCTGCATCAAGTCGCAGAATCGCAATTGCGCCAATCGCAGCGCGATTTGCAGGCACTGTGTCAGAAAACCAACCCTTCACTATATGGACCCGCGACAACTCAGAGTGAGCTACCTTTCCGACAATCTCAGTGACACTTTGCTCCGCAACCCTTAGATAGCCCTTCTGCACCTTCTCCCTCACCTTGGTCATACCTTGCAAGTCCGCAGGTGTTGGCTCGGAGAGGCCCTCAAACGAGTCTAGGAGCCATAGTGGTCGTGTATCATTCATATCCTTGCTTACCTTCGCCACAAATGCGCCGCACCCGCCGCGTCCGGCACCCAGCTCAACAAAGGCTCCCTGCACCTTACGCGCCCGGAGATCAGCAAGAATGTCATACATCTGGCAAAGACCCGCAAAGTGGAGTTGTGTATATGGATAGACAGTTCCCACGAGAGGCACGAGCGCGAGCTTCTGCGGATGCGTCAGGAGGTATGCCTTGGGCAGCTGAGTAAATCGCAGATGTCGAGTGCTTTGATACATGTTACATCTTGAGTACAAGCCGCTCGATCGCTCGCAACACACGCAGAGCTTTTTGTTTCAAACGGACGGACACATCCGGCACACCGGCATAGAAATATCCCTTGGTGGCTACCTTGACCACCGCGTCTGGCATCTGGTAGAGGTTCTGGTCCTCAGTGTGCGTCACATCTGGCACATACTTGCCTTGGAGCGGTGTACGGAACGGCGCACTATTCTTCTTCCTCAAGACAGCAACCACCAGCAAGTTGCCGTTCGGGTCGCCAGACAATGCAGGCACATGCGGATAAAAGTAGACCCCGGTCGACGTGGGACGCATGAGCTCCAGAACCCGTTCTTCGCGATCGCCGAGGAACAGGTCGATAATCTCATACTCGTTTGCTGCTGCGAGATCAAGAAAGAACCTGGGTTGATAGTTAAAAAATCCGTGATTTGCATAGTGCACCGACGGCACTATGTGTACCATGTAACCGCCTGGCGCTGTCAGCATGTGTGCGTTTTTGAAAAAGATGTACTGGTTAATCAGGTGCTCAGACACCCCGATATTCGTTACCAGATCGTAGGTCTCGGTAAAAGCGTACTTCTCTCTCACATCCTCGTTGAGATCCATGATCACGGTCTTGCCATAGTCACTGATGTCGATAGCGGTGTACGAGGAGAAGCCAAGCGCGGTAAAGAACTCCTCCATGTGCGGAGCTGGATCGCGGGGTTTGCGTGCTGGCGTAATGGTACTGAAGCGCTCGAGTGCGGTAGCGATTGGCTGCTTCCCCGCTTTTGTAAGCTTGTTCTGAATAAAGCGGATGCTCTTCGCATTGACTGAGTACGTCTGCGCACCCAACTCGACGGCACGAGCACCACTCTGCACCTTGCCCTCAGCAACCAATGAGCCAACCACACGGCCGGAGAGCGGTGTAAACATAGTTAAATATTACCGTGAAGTTAAAGATTTTACGAGCTGGCGGACTCGTGACACATAGGTCGGCTCCTGCGGTATTTCAAAGAGCGGCGCACCATCTACCTCGCCGATAATATTAGTGAGACGTCTCGTGTACTGGGTCCTAGATCGTGGCGACACACCGTGTATTGAGAGGATGGAATTTAAAAAGAGTACCGACCGATTAGGTGCATAGGCAACGCGGGCTACCTCCTCGACATACTGATCACGAACAAACCGCTGACCATAAAATTGTGGCGGACGAAGTGTGCGATAGATCTGTAGCTCGCTACCGGTCGACGTGTCGCTAGGGTCTCTGAAGTAAAGCAGGCCAGCATAGAGTTCGTTTGGATGGTCTATGTGTGGTCCTTTGACCGAACTTACTACATTCACTGGGCTATTAATGCCCGGCTGACAGTCGAGCCAAACGTCGGCGGCCTCGTCACGGAATCGAACTCCTGTATGTTGAGTCGGAGAAAAATGCGGATACAGCGTACTCAGCGGCTTTGCAAACAGCGTACATACATCAGCAAGGAACGGAGCGGAGGTATGGTAGGCGACGAACTCTTTCCAGAGCGGAGTGAGTCGATTGCCACGCAACCCATCGACTGCCGAAATCTGGTACCGGGTATTGTTAGCATAGCCAGAGTATCCATCAATGCGCTCTTCGAAGGGGTACTCGCGCTCCAGCGCAGCGTAGAGTGACTCATCAAGCGCGCCATCAATCACTACATACGGAAATGGGTCCGTACGAAGGTCAGCTTTGGACGCGTGTTTGAGTAATGAGTGCATCATTTTCTAATTGCAACCAGTATACCTGCAGCAAAGGGCCCGGGCAAAAGCTTATTAAGGACTGGCACCCCTTTATAGGGCATGATCTGGGTATTCTGGTATCCCTGTGCCTTGAGCCACCAGCGCATATCAGTCAGTGTCCAGAAGCGCAGGTGCTCGCCTGGGTGCACCGCCCACTGCAGCGGAACTCTCCCCAACAGTAACCGCAATCGGTGCACAAAAAAACCGGTGTTTGGTACAGAGAAGAACACCCCTTTCTCACTCGCATGGTACGCGACTAGCAGTAATTCTTCTGAGTCAGCCACATGCTCAAGCACTTCGAGCATGAGGACGTAGTCGGCACGCGCTATCCGTTGCCGCTCATCAGCGTGCCGGACGTCGAGAGACACCACCGCGACACCGCGTTTCCCTGCCTCCTCGAGGGCTGCGGGGGAAAAATCATACGCAGTCGCTGTAGCGCCAACAGCGCGTGCAATATACGCGAGTAATGCCCCGTCGCCACTACCGATATCTCCCAATGTCTTTGCTCCACCGGCGCGCTTGAGCTCGGTGATAATCAAGTCGCCTCTCGCCTTCTCCCATGGTGACACCTCATCGGTGCGTGCCGTGCGTCGTGTGCTCCAATACTCTGTATAGTATGTATCGGTGTGGAGTGTTGCAGTAGGGTAACGGAAGAGGTCACGAACCCAGATTCGTAAAAAATAGAACGGGAGTGTGAAGTACCTCATGTGTGATGCGTGGTTGTCAGAAACTCTTTGGTAAGTGTAGGACCCCTAAGACGTTCTGTGCGAGTAAGCATATCATTTTCTGATATGTTTTTGAGGGCCTCAAGATCTGCCGCGAGCGTGGCAAGGCGTACTGGGAGTGCCAGCTTATTTACGAGCATCCCTTGTCCATAATCAAGTGATGTCTCAAAAATCCCGACCGGAATACCAACGGCGAGTGCATCATAGAGCAATGTCGAGTAGGTCCCCATGACTGCATCATACGGACCACTGAATGAGGTCGTCGTTGCCATATCGGCAACTCCGTATGGTGCGAGCTGTGCGGCGGCTGGTTTGTCAGGCCTGAGTTTCAGTATGACTTCAGCACCAAGCGCGCGAAGCGCCACAATATATGCCGAAACTTCCGTAAAAGGGGCTTCGACTTCGTAGGGTATCAGTACGCGATACCCTGGCGCACTACTGCGCACTGCTGCTACAGAGGCAGGTGCGGTCGCATTCCCGCCAACCAGTAGCGCAGTATCTGGCCACTGCGACCCGAGGCGCAAGAGCTCCTGCTTCCAATACTCACTCCATACCACAAGCGTGTCAGACCTGATCAGCGTACCGACAAGCCCTTCCCCTCTCTGCCATCCTACGTGGTACGGCGTGAAGTGCCCATGCTGCACCATTACAGTCGGTATGCCGCACGCTGCTGCGGCGATCAGCAGTTCATGCGTGTGGCGCACGTCATCGATCATAACGATAATGCGCGGACGCAAGATCTTAAGGAGTAGTCGAAATGCAGCAACACGAAACTGAAACAATGGTGCGGTAGCGAGGTATTCCCGCACCACTAGTTCAGCTACTTCGCGTTCTGCTTCACTCACTCCCTTCATAACAAACGGCTGATACGCTACACGCCCTAAAATAACTCGCTTGAACGGCAGGGCGAGGTAGTACACCCAATCAATCGCCTCGCGGTAGAGCGCTGCACGGCGACGGTTCGCCGCATTGACCAGAAATGATTTGTTAAAGAGCGTATGGAAGCACTCAACGTAGGGCACTCCAGTTTCCTCCAGAATGCGGTAGACCTCCGCAAGTCGAAAGTCAGCGGAAGCATCTGCGCTGCTCGTTTTGTCGACACTGTAAATCATGACTGGCAAACGGTGCCGCAGTAAAAATGGGAGGGAGAGGAGTGTATACACCGCCATACATAGCCCCAAGATATGCGCCTTGAGTGGGAATGGGCGTGCCGGTTGGCGCAACTGCCCTTTGTAAAATGGGATGAGCTCGTTAAACAGCACCAGCTGCTCAAAGCAATGCCAGAAATTGTACTTCGAGTAGATCAAAATCTCCCCCACCTGCTTGCCACCCAATTGTGCAAAACGTAGCTGCTTCAAGAGCGCTAAGGCCTTTGGGAACACCATTACTGCATCATACCGTCCACTACCGATAGACGCTATACTACTAGTATGAGAGGGATTTTTGTACAATCCAATACTAAACAGTTGATCGGCGCGAAGATCGCAAAGTACGCCCTGGAGACCACCGGCAAAGCAGCAGCAAGGGGTATACCTGTCACCATTATTGAGGTCGAGCAGCAGCAAACATTTCGAGCGTTCGTTGGTAAGCCGTATAGGTCAGGATATGCACCGTATACTTTTGACGACCTACAATCCTTTACGCTCACGCGCTTCATGCCGCCCGAGCTGATGAACTATACGGGCCAGGCGATCGTTATTGACCCCGACATCTTTGCTCTCTCGGATATCTCTCCACTGTTTGACACCCTTGTCGGAGGCGCAGCGATTGCAGCATGCCGAAAAAAAGATGCGTGGGACACGAGCGTTATGGCACTCGATTGCGCTCAGCTGCAGCATTGGCGTGTACCAGAAATGCTGCGCGACATTGCAGGTGGACGACGAAGCTACGATAGTATCATGACGCTCAAGGATGAGTCGGCGCCTATCGTCGAACTCGGGAGGAAGTGGAACTCGCTCGATACACTCAGCGACGCAACACGCATGCTCCATACTACTAATCGGCTCACGCAGCCATGGAAGACGGGACTCCCGATCGACTTTACCTTTAACCCAATACCCAAGCTCTTTGGTGTTATTCCTCGTTTTTGGGTGCAGCATCCCACCCACTACCAAGAACATCCTGACCCAGAGGCCGTTCGGGCATTCTTTGCAGCAGCCAGAGCGGCTCATGCGGCAGGAGCGGTATCGAAGAGCGAGATCGACGCTGCTATCGCGGCTCGTGACCTGAGGAGCGATTTTTGGCAAGCACTTGATCAATAGCCTCAGTTACCTGGGCTACCGTAATACTCTCTGTCTGGCGTGTCGCTTCAGCGACGTCAAATATCCGGGCGTTCATAATGTGCATTTGCGGTATCCGTGGAAAGGGTGGTACGACGACGAGATTCAGCGGCCCTCGCGGTGGCTGCTCCCGCTCATCCATGGGCCCAACAATGTCGACAGTGGGGACATCAAACGCTTCTGCAACGTAGATCGGTCCAGTGTCGAGCGCAATGAATAGATCGAACTCTGCGATCAATGCTTTTAGCTCCTCTATCGAGGTCTTCATTGAGAAGTCGGCGACGGGCGTACTCCCAAGGTGGGCTCGCATACCAGCAACTTCCTCCTGGTCGGCAGGGCCACCAATAATTACTGCTGTGCCTCCGCGCGCATGCACGTGTGCGGCAACGGCAGCAAAACGCTCGCCTGACCAGCGCTTGGCTTTGTTGCCGGCAGAGGCAGAAATACCGACCAGAGGCCGTTTGAGACCTTCAACTGCTGTATGCATCTTCACACGCGCGGTATCAGTAACCGCGAGATGCTTAGTTGTGTCAGTCTCCTGTATGCCCAAAGGTTCCAAGAGTCGCAAATACTCACGGGGTGCGTACTCCCCGAAGCGATGTGGCATGAGCGCAACAAACGGACGTAGCAACCTGTACCACTTCGTCTCGTACGGGCTCCATCCTCCAACCACCTTCGGTGCAATGATCATCTTTGCCCCCGCGTGTGCAAAAAAAGCGACCGCGCGAGCGTTTGGCCCCGGGATGATACCTACATCGATTTTTCCGCTTAGTCGAGTTACGAGCAATTGGTGGGCAGCATCGGTATATACCACGTATTCATCAATATCCTTACTGCCCGCCAGTACCAGTTCGTTTACTTTATCACCAATAAAAATGACACGTGCTTTGGGTAGATGCTTCTTTATTGCGTGGAGGAGTGGGGTTGTGCAGACAGCATCTCCCAACTTCATACCCTGAAACACCGCGACGCTTAGTATCTTGCTTGGAGGCGTCCGATGAGGGCGTATACAGAGAATCGAGAGTGCCCTTAGATAAAGGGGTATTTCTTTTATTCTCTTTATAAACATAGTAAAATCCTAGCATGCGCGCCCTAGTTACCGGAGGCACTGGATTTATAGGCTCAAATATTGCCTTGGAATTAAAGGACCAAGGGCACGACGTAACAATTACTGGCTCCCTCCATGAGCAGGAATTACCCCAATTTGCTGGTAAGACCCTGTACGCAGGCCTGTTAGGTATTGAATGGAGCAAGATCGGTACGATAGATGCAGTATTTCATCAAGGCGCCATATCCGATACCCGTATCTTAGACCCCGAGGAAATGGCCCGGGCCAATTTGGAGACATCCAAACGAGTATTCGAATATGCAGCCGAGCATGGCGCAAAGCATATCGTATATGCGTCTTCTACTGCAGTGTATGGTGACCTCCCTGCGCCCTACCTCGAGAGTATGACACCCAAACCTCTAAATCCTTATGCGGAGTCAAAGGCACAGCTAGACGAATTTGCAATGTCATTTGCTAAGCTACATCCCGAAATTCGGATCGTTGGGTTGAGATACTGCAACGTATACGGACCGCGTGAGAACCATAAAGGCAAAACTTCAACGATGGTCTACCAATTTGCGCAGCAAATGCAGACTAGAAACCCGAAGCTCTTTAGAAACGGCGACCAGAAGCGCGACTACATCTACGTCAAAGACGTCGTGCGTGCAAACATGCTGGCGCTCGAGGCAAAAGAGAGCTGCGTGGTCAACTGCGGCTCGGGAACTCCAACCAGCTTTAACGACATAGTCGCCATCCTTAATCGTAAGCTTGGACTCTCTCGGACACCTGAGTATATCGACAACCCATATGAGAGCAAGTACCAGTCATACACTGAGTGTGACATGCGTCTGGCCAAGGAAAAATTCGGCTTTGTGCCAAACTATACCATTGAACAAGGAATCGACGATTACCTCGCTTCAGGCTTCCTAGTCCACTGATAGGTCTCTTAGCTTTGCATTCGACGAATTGTTGTTGTTGTTGAAATTTTAATATTCTTTTCATCGGTAACAACCGGGTAGAGCACAATCTCAATTTCTTCTGGGACCTCATCGACACGTCGAATCTCTTCGGCCGAATACTCATCGCCCTTCACAATGACGTGTGGCCGCAACTCGGCAACAAGACGTGTTGGTCGTACTTCGTCAAAAATAATTACCTCATCAACGAATCGCAAGCTCTCTAAAACTATTTTGCGGTCTTGTTCGGAATGGATTGGTCTTGTTGGGCCCTTAAGTTCCCTGACGGAGCGATCTGAGTTTAGACCGACAATAAGGTATTCGCCTTGCGCCTTTGCAAATTGCAAAAGCTTGATATGCCCCGGATGGAGGAGGTCGAAAACACCGTTTGCAAAAATAATTCTTTGATCAGTGTTCATGCTTGATTTGACATTTTTTATGCACATCATGTCCTACCCAAACTCAGCTGGAGAGAGTGTTGCAGTTCCTGACTTTCGAACTACTAGTCCTCCTGCAATATTCGCAAGTTGTGCACTCTCTGATAGCGAACACCCTTTCTGGAGCGCAAGCGCGATCACAGCCACCACGGTATCCCCCGCACCCGTAACATCGACCGGGTCACTATGCGTCGCTGGAATATGCGTTACTGCTCCAGACCCGTCGTACAAAACCATTCCATCAGCCCCGCACGTAATGCATACTGAAGATGAAAAGACGTCCGCAAGGCTCTGGGCGGCGTGAGCCACATCGTCAATCCCAGTCATTTCCTGTGCCTCCCTGCGGTTTGGAGTTATCAAATCAACACCTGCAAACAACGCCTTGTTTGCTGGCTTTATATCAGCTACTACTAACTTTCCCAGCGACCGAGCAATAGCAATAGTCTCAGAAACAATACGCTGTGTAAAAAAGCCCTTTGCATAATCTGAAAAAATGATCACATCGGACCAGGCGATGTTTTCGCTCAACGAATCAATAATCTGTCGCTCGAGGATATCGGAAAGCGGCGCCGTGCTTTCGTAGTCAAATCGCATAAGCTGCTGTCCACGGTCGTCTACAATCCGATTCTTTAGGGTCGTTGGACGATCCGTATCAACAAAAAGACTAGACCTGCCAATCCCAGCCGAGTCTAAGAGCGAAGAGAGGTTGCCAAATGCCGCATCATTGCCCACAAGAGTTACCAAACGCGTTTCAGCTCCTAAGGTACTCACATTGTGCGCCACATTTGCTGCGCCCCCCAAAACATGGGAGACCGTAGTGGTATGGAAAACAGGCACTGGTGCCTCCGGAGACATGCGTGGGACTACCCCGCGCGTGTACTGGTCCAACATGGAATCACCCAACACGAGCACTCGAGTTCCTGCAAACTCTTGTACCAAACCAGGAATCCGTGACAGAAAATAATCAGCTTTCATTGAAGTGAGGAGATTATAGTTTTCGCGCGGTCGTCCCAGGAGTAGGGTGTCAGGTGTGTCGGTTGGTGGCTACGCTTCAGCGCTGCGGCGAGTGCGGAGGCTGAGTCTGGCTCGACCCAGGTTGCGGAAGTCCCTAAGATCGATTCGAGTGCTGGAACCTTCGAGGCAATAATTGGTGTGCGGGAGGCGATATACTCGCCAAGCTTCATGGGGCTCGTGTAGGTCGATGAGTCCAGGTTCTTGCCGCTGTTCGGCAACACGAGCATATCTGCGGCGCGAAGCCAGAGCGGCATGTCAGAAGGCGGTTTGTGCCCCATGACGTGGATGTTCGTCACCCCCTGACAGAGCTTCTGAAAGCGGATGACGTCCTCGTGTACGCCACCCACAAAGTACGTCTGCACTCCGGAGAGTCGCGCCGCCTCCGCGAGTGTGTGTACGCCCTTCCGCTTATAGAGGTGCCCGGTATAGAGGGCGATTGGCTCGGTGCTATGGATCAGAAGAGTGCTGCGAGCGGCCTCCTTTGATATCTGGGGCGCAAACTTTTTTATATCTACTCCATCTCCTGCCACAATGACGCGCTCCGCGCGCACGCCCTTCTTGATATACACATCAGCAAGCGGTTTTGATATCACCACCAAGCGCCGCGCGCGCTTCGCCACGAACAAGCGTAGCCGGTTTGGTGGCTGGTGCGCCTCAAAGACGAGCGGCCTCCCGAGGAGGATGTACTGTACCAAGAGGAGCGCGTCCCGTGAGTAGATATAGTCCGCTTTCCAAAAGCTCGGCAGGAACCGTGCAGATTCTGCAAACAGAGCGACAGAGAGTACGAAGCCGAACATCCCCCACTGCACCCAGTCGGGCGTCTGTAGTTGGCGCAGCACAAACTTCTTTTCGATGTCATAGTAGCCGAACGGCTCATCAATAATGGAGTTCCGGCGGACCGGCACAACCAACTCAACTTCCGCGCCACCAACTGCGAGCGCCTCGCAAGTCTTCATAATCTGCAAACCATGGGCCTTTTCTGTCGGTAACCGCGAGTATGCGAGGTAGAGCAACTTCATAGTGTTATGCGATACTCCTTGGCCCAGGAGAGGAATACCAGTGCGGCCCACAATACTGAGTAATGGTAACCACGCTTAGAACGGTGATCCCCCCACAACTGACGCATGGCCGGCATGTCGAGGAGCGCTGAGGCGGGCGTATATCCATCTACAAACACCCCCTCAGCGTACTGCACGAACTCGGGCCGCCGCAGCCACTTAGCGCCAGGCGAGAACCAGCCACGTTTCGGCTGGCTTAGTATCTCCGGAGGGAGCACGTCGCGGAATGCATCGCGAAGGATGCGCTTTGTAACCCTGCCAGTCACCTTCCACTGCCGAGGCAGCGCTCGTGCGAGCGCTGCGAGCTCCAGGTCCAGAAATGGTACGCGCACCTCGATCGAGGCCGCCATACCCATAGCGTCCGCCCGCAGCAAGGCTTCGTCCACCAACCAATTATGCTCATCTGCTCGCATCAACTCATCCGTGATATTTCCTGTACCGAACTCTGAACGGAACAGATCCTTCGTAGTGCTCATCTGCGGATTCTTCAGCACCAGCTCTGCATCCTTTTGGAACATGAGCTGTGCGTAGCGGTCTACTCCTCCTTTTGCAAAGGGGCCGAGGTAGGAGGCGAGGTGTGCGAGGCGATAGCGCTCGTACCCACCAAAGAGTTCGTCCCCGCCCTCGCCAGAGAGGACTACTGTTGCGGTCTCCTTGGTCTTATCTGCGAGGAAGAGTTGCGCGAGCGCGGTCGCGTTCGCGACCGGGCAGTGCAGGTGCCGTACCATTTTCGGCATCAATGCGACGACCTCGTCAGCGCGGAGGCGATACTCGTGGTGCGTCGCACCAAAGTGTTTGGCAGTGCGTGCGGCGAGTTCCATGTCGGCGTTAAACTTGCCTGGTTCCTCGCCCTCCTCGAGGTCGAAGCCGACCGAGTACGTATTGATAGCCGGGTGCGTCGCAACTGCTGCGGCAAGAATTGCGGAGGAGTCGATGCCACCCGAGAGGTATACGCCGACGGGCCTGTCCGACACCAACTGCCTCGTAACCGCCTCCTCGACGCCGCTTCGCACCGCAGCAACTGCATCGCCATACGTACGAGGAGCTGTGGCAGACCACTCGCCAACTATCTGCTTTTCAGTAGTTACTCCATTTTCATACACCAGCATTCGGCCGGGCAGTAGCTTATGTACGCCCTTAATCATCGTCATTCCTTTTGGTACATACAGCAGTCGGAAGTAGTGTGCAGCAGCCTTCTGATTAAGAATGCGCGGAACTCCCGCCTCGAGTATGGGCATGAGCTCGGACGAAAAGATGAGCTGGTTGTTGTAGATCGAGTAGTACAGCGGCTTGATACCTGCTGGATCTCGGGCCAAGACGAGCCGTTTGGTTTCCGTATCCCATATCGCTAGTCCGAACATGCCGTTCAGCTTCCCAAATGCCTGGTCGCCCCACCTTTCGTACGCAGCAAGTATTACTTCTGTATCAGACTCGGTCTTGAATGGATACGGTGCGAGCTCCTGCTTGAGTTCCTTATAGTTATAGATCTCGCCATTAAATATGATGATATAGCGCCCGCTGTGGGCCTGCATCGGTTGCATGGCTGCCTCAGAAAGATCAATAATGGCAAGCCGGTTGAAGCCAAGTGTAACTCCTTGTTCCTCAACTATCCTGGTTCCATCTGGACCACGATGCCTACTTGCAGAGTTCATTCGCTCTACAAGCTTGGTACTCTCATCTGTTATTCCATTAATTCCGCACATATGAAAGTGAATGTGCAAGTAAATATGGAATGCCGCGCGTAAAAAACTTTACACGACTTGGACCTGTATAGTGTCTTGCAACTACAGCATCCTCATTTCTTCCCTTAATAGAGTAATCCTGCTGCGGCAGGACTGTAACAGCTTCAAGCGAGTATGCATAGCCCGCTTGCTCAAGAAAGTGATGCCGCCGGGAGCCGGTACGTACTAGGTACTCCTCAAGTTTTGTGAGATTAAATGAGTTCTTCCTAAAATATACAATTCCGGAATTCAGCTCAGAGAGTGGTGGAGCAAGCGCTGTTCCATCCAAAAATGGCATGGGGCATGACTCACCATTAGACATCATGATGTTATTAGCCGTATTGAAAAAAGTAGGCTCTTTGAACCACAAAACGTCGCTGTCTAGAAGGAGCAGCGTGTTGGCATTTGAGGCTAGATATGGGTCCAGCAACTTTCGTGCTTGCCACATATTTGTGGCAAAAAAATCATGAATACGCTGATAATCTGCAAACACAGTTGCGGCACGATCAACAACATCCTCTTTTTTTATAATCTGCGCATGAGGAAACAATCGCTGTAGTGTACTTATTTCTGCAGATGTGAGCGATCCATCATTGTGCAAAAAAAGTTGTCCGCGTACTGTCGAGACTTTGTAAAAACTTGCAAGAGACCAGAGCGCTATCATAAAGTCACGCGAACCAAAAAGCATGTGGACTGAGAGATCAGTGCGCGTAACATCCCTCTCTATCGTCAATCTCATAATTAGAGGAACGATAAAGAGACGTATCCACAAATACAGCCAACCCTGCCTATAGTAAGTGAACGCCTTAAAGGCAAGTTTGATTTCATTCTTAAACACCATACGTTGCGAGTATACTTCCTACACAGTGTACTAGATTATGATTTTTGACTACCTCCTCACGCACCTGGGTGCGAAGCTCCTCAAAGTCCGGGCGCTGCAACACCTCCTCGATCTTAACAGCAAGGGCCTCGGGGGTGGCATCGGCTACAAATAGTCCTAGAGGCTCCAAAATGGCCCTAAACGCGGGGTTGGTCGTAATGGGCACCGTACCCCCTGCCATGGCCTCTAACACCGCCTTATCGACCGAGTTGGTTGTAGAGACGTTCAGGAACAGGTCTGCTGCAGAGACGGCGTCCCTCACAAAGTCGGTCGACTGAGGGCCGAGGTAGCGAATGTTTGCTGCCTCGGCCTCGCGCCGTACTCGCTCCGCGTACTCGCTATCCGCCGAAACTCCAGCGCCACCAATAATGCTCGCCCGGATCGGCACGCCCAGACTTGTGGCAGTACGAACGGCCTCGATGACAAGCTCAAGCCGCTTTGATGGAGCAATACGCCCCACGGTGAGCACCGAGTGCTCATCATGTCTGAGGCGATATCCAGGTTTGTAGTACTCAGTATCAATGCCGTGTCCGAGGTACACGACCTTGGGGCTACGAATGCGGAGGCTCTCCGCGTTCACTGTTGCAGCGCGATGCACAAATGCGAGCGCGAATCGAAGGCGGAGGCTCACCTTGCCGTGTACATACCACAAGATCACTCTTTTTTGCATCGGGAGCCACCAGGCAGAGCCTGCAATCACGAACTCGGGGTTCATGTGACAGAACACCTCGTCATACTGGAGGCTCGTAATGAGCGAGAAGAATGTTGCGTATCTCCCAATGCGCCCGACACCTCTCTCCTTCCCCAACGAATGTACAGTTACGTTTGCCGGGAGTGCGTGCTCGCCCACCTCGTTTGCAATAACAACAACATCTGCGTGCTTTGCGAACTCGGCTATCCAACGGACAAAAAAGCCGAGGTTCGGATGTGCGCTATCAACTGCTTGGCAAACAATCAGCAATCTCATACGCCGTAGACTTGGTTCAAAAGGTCAAGATCCTTGCCGCTCGATCGCAGCAAATCGATATTCTTTTGCTCGAGTGCGCGCAGGACCGTAAGTCCAGGCAGGTCGCCGGGCACGGCAGATTGGTACATATCCCGAAAGGCTGCGAAGTCCTTGATAAAGCAGTGCCCGCCCGCGCCGCGCCCCGAGGGGCCTCCGTGCCCACTTTCATGCACAGGATCAGCATGGCTCGTTCCAATGCGCGAGTCATGGATGAGTGCCTCGCGGAGCTCGTCCCACTTCACCCCCTCGGCAGTCGCAAGATCGTACAGCAGGTTCATAAAAATAACCTTAGTGGTGAGGAGGGTGTTGCCTGCGTACTTGATCAACTCTGCAGTGCGCGCTGAGACAACCGCTTCGTACGGGGCCTTCGGCAAGAGCTTGATCACCTCTTCCGCCTTGCCACGCACTGACTCGTCGACAATGCCGACGATATTGCGCTCGGGGTGTCTCGCGTCCTCGGCAGCATACTTCTCTCGCAGGAACTCGGGCGAGTGCATGACTACAATGTTGGGGAATTCCTTCTGCAGCAGCTCTGTGCTCCCCACCTGCATGGTCGACTTAATAACTGCGGTGTGCCCCTCCCCCACAAGGGTGAGCGCCGAGCGTACTGAGGAGAGATCAAACCCTAGAGGAGTCGTTGGCGTCGGCACCGCAATAAAGACCGTTCCGCATTTTGCAATCCTGTCCTTTGTCTCCGGAAAACGAGTGCGGGAGTACCTCACCACAGCGTGGCCGCGCTCCTCAAAGTCATCCGCGTAGTTCTTGCCAATGAAGCCCTGCCCAATAAAGCCGATCATGGGTTGCCGCACGTTATAAGCAAGTCTCGATACTCGGCAAGGTGCTGCTCCTCCGACGGGAGCCGGGAGAGGAACTCGTTTGCGGCACGCTCGGCTGCGGCCTTGGCCTCAGGATTTTCGAGTACATTTTGGATGGCGCTCGCAATATCATACTCGCGCGGCGAGACTATCGTTGCGCCCCACTCGCGAGCAACGCCCACATCGGTCGAGAGCACTGGGCAGCCCGAGAGCATAGCCTCGACGAGGGCCATACCATAGCCCTCGTAAGCAGAGGTTTGGAGGAAGCAGTCTGCATGCTGGTAGTACGGCAGCGTGTAGTCGCGCCACCCGAGGAAGTGCACCCGATCCGAGACCTCTGCCGCCCGTGCAGCCCGCTCCAAGTTTGACCGCTGCGAACCATCTCCAATAATATAGAGGTGCGCCGTGGGTACATGTGTGAGTGTGCGGATGCCGAGCTCGAGCCGCTTTTCTGGGGCGAGGCGGGCGACCATGAGCACAATAGGGTGCGTACCGAACTCGACAGGTCTTGGATGCCGAGGCCCAAACTGCTCAGGATCGATAAAGATTGGGAGGACCGAAACAGAGGCGCTCGTCATCCGCCGCGCCTTCTTTGCTACCACATCCGTCATTGCTCGGACGCACGATGCGGAGCGCAGTGTAAAAAAGGCAAGAAGTATACCCAAGGGACCGAAGTGGTCTGTATGTATCTGCATCTGTATGGGCCTTTGCCCGGAGAGGAGCGCGGCGAGCCCCATCCAAAACGGGTCTTGTGCAGATACTACTGTCGCAGGCTCGCGTCGCACCGCCTCAACTATGTTGAAGAAGTTACTCACCTTGTTCTGCCCACCAGGGTAGATGATCTTGACTGTGCCGCGGGCTTCCTCCTTCCGCTCACCATGTCCAGAAAGGATGATGGCGAGCCCGTCACAGAACGTTGCGTACCGCTGCATGCGCTTCGATATGGGTGATTCCGGATTGAGGAGCGTCCGGTCCGTCGATAGCATTACGACCTTCATAGTGACTGTAACAGTGTAGCTGTTTCTGACACCGTGCGCTCGTCGGTAAACACCGCTACGCGCTTCCGTGCTGCCACAACTATCTTCTTGTACTGGTCCGGCTTCTCTAAGAGAGTGGTGACTCGTGACTCCAGCGCGCTCATATCTCCCGGCCTTACCAAGTATCCATCCACCCCGTCCGTGATCGCTTCTGGATTGCCTCCAATATTCGTGGTGACTATCGGCGTCCCCACCGCCATAGTCTCCAAAATCTGATGCGAGAACCCCTCGTACGAAGTATTCAGCACAAAGATGTCTGCTGCGCGGACATACCGCAGCAAGGCATCGTGGTCCACCTGGCCAGCAAAAATAACACTCTCCCCGAGCTGTAAGCTGTCAACTGTAAGCTGTAACCTATTCATCTCAGGGCCAGATCCTGCAATAAAGAGCGTGAGGTCGGGGAACTTCTTCTTCAACCTCGCAAAAACCTTGATGACTACATCAAACCCCTTCCACGGTACGAGACGCCCAACCGAGATCAAGAGCTTGCCTGAAAAGTGCAGGAGGCCGCGGATGATCTGGCGCTCCCCCACATCCCCGATCGATACTCCGTTGTAGATCACTACTATTCTTTTCTTCTCAACTCCCCACTCCGCTACGATCCCTGCCAAGTACTTGGACGGCACCACAACGCGGAGTGCCCGGCGCGCCACAAACCGCTCGAGTGTACGGAGGATCTGTATGAAGAGCGATACGTCAGCACTCTGGAATTCCTCGAGCGTCCCCACAAAGCCGGAGCGCTGCCGCGCCTGCTCCCACGCATAGTCGCCCACCACCTTCAGCACGAACTTCTTCCGCAATACGAATGCCGCAAACCAAGCGGGTAATCCAACGGAAATTGGATCCTGCGCGTATACAATATCGCTCTTCCAACCAGCGCGCAGCAATCGATAGCAGTACACCACGTGACGGATGATGATTGGGTACCTGCGTACATCGCGGAAGGGTAATACGACGGTCGCAATGCCTCGCTTCGGAAGCTCGACCTCGAGGAGCTTGGAGTAGGTCGCCGGCCCCCCTATTTCGGGCGGGTAGAGACCCGTCGCTACCAGCACCTTCATGTGGGTACTATAGCAAAAAACGCCCCTGCTAGGGCAGAACCTCAAACTCTTGTGTCAGTGTCTCCAGCTCGTCCACGAGTGGGTGTTTCCATGATGTTTTGATTGCATCAACAAAGGAACGGAAAAACCACTTTTGTTGATCACTGCCGCGAGTGAAGTCTTGCCAGAATTCCTCGCCCTCATGATCAAGTCCTGCGAGCATATCGGTAAGATTGTAAAGTTTGTCAGCCACTGCTATTGCCTTGACACCGTCTGTGGCGGCGACAACATTGTTGATATACAACTCCTTACGCTCTTCCCATGGAAGTGACTTGTCCTCAGACAGCACCTGCACCATGGCAACTACCTTTGCACCCACCTCTGCACCAAGCTCGCGTGCAGTTACCGCGGTATCTTCCAATACATCGTGCAGAAGTGCGGCTGCCACCACCTCATCATCAAAACCAAACCCTTTGAGTTGCATTGCAATCATGAAGGGGTGGATGATGTACGGATCGCCATCGTTCCTCCTTTTTTGACTCTGGTGCGCCCGAAGCGCGATGCGCGCTGCCGTGTCTACAATTCCATGTCGCATATTACTTTTTCAGTACTACATCAAATACCTTGGTTTGCATATCCTTGGCTATCAAGTCCCAATCGTACTTCGAGAGTACAAGGCTTTTTGCAGTTTCAGTTACTCTCTGTACCTGTTCTGGATGTGCCAAGATATCACGCACTGCCGCTACAATTTGCTCCGGACTGTCTTTGTCGACTGCCCAGCCTGTCGTAGGCTTGTTGGGGTTCCTCTTTGCATCAAAAAGGAAGTCCGCAATGCCGCCCTCCTGTGTCGCGATGACCGGCAAACCCGCCGCCATCGCCTCTACAAAAGAAACTCCAAATCCCTCAGTCCGCGAGGGACGAACGAAGAGTGAGCTTGCATGCAGGTACGCGGAGAGCTTAGAAATTCCTGGATGTGGCAAGAGGTGGACCCTACTCCCAACACCAAGCGACGTAGCCAATTTTTCAAGCTGCTCCTTGTCGGGACCAAAACCCAAATTTACAAAATGGATCTGTGTATCGAGTAGCGGGAGCGCCCGTATTACGTCATCGAGTGCATTTTTGTGAACAAGTCGTGAGGTACTTATCATGACAACAGCACTGCGCTGCATCCGCATACTGTCGAGAGCCGCTTGCAGCTCACCAGGAGATGGTCGCTGGAAAAAAAGTTTCGTATCTGTTGCATTCGGTACGATGATCAATTTTCCACGGGCACCCAACGAACGGGCCCATGTATCAAGATATGTTGAGATTGATTGAATAACGTTTGCAGTCCTGAATGCCCGAACGAACAGTGGCCACACTAGCATCATACGTTTTTCAATATAGGGCAGAGGATCACCCTCCTGCAGAGTCAGGACGTATGGGATTCTTGGGTACAACATTTTAAACAAGGCCGAGGGTACCCCGGTCGAGTGCGCCATCATTGCCCACACCCCATCAAACGAATAATGGTGCTGGAGAGAAATCGCTTTAAAGAAAGCGAGGAATTGAAATAGTGGCTTATTGAGATCGAGTGGAAACTGCTTTAAGTCACTCATTGAGGGATTACGCAGAACAATACCGATACGATGCACTGTTATATTCCCTACCTTCTCTACCTTGGGTAGCAAGCTGTCAAAACGGTTCGTCACCATATGAAACTCGACATTAGGAATTCTGTCAGTTATTTCTTTTATAGCAACTTCCGCCCCGCCAAAGTTCTCTATGCGTGGATATGCCAGCGAAAAGATGAGTATCCGCTTCATTGCTTTTTCGCAACAATGTCAGCGATATAGTCAGCAACAGAGTGTTTTGCTTGCCAGCCAATTGCTCGAGACTTGGTATCGTCGATGGATGACTCCATGCGATTGCCCGGACGCTCCGGCAACATCTCTATACTACTGCCAAACATCTCAGCTATCTCTATAATCGAATGCTGTCGTTCGTCACCGAGACCAAATTCATCACCGTCACCCTTCTCGCCCACAAGCATGAGCCCATCGACAATGTCAGTAACGTGGGTAAAGTTTCGCCGCTGTGTCCCCGGCGCAGTGACGGTCAGTGGTTCGCCGTGCAAGAATTTTTGTCTGAAGATCTCAACCACGGTACCGTACTTTCCCGCTCGCTCTCGTGGCCCATAGACATTGTAAAAATAAGTAATAGCAAACGGGAGCTGGTACCAAGCTGCATAATTCTTCACCAATTCAGTGTTAGCAGCTTTGGTCCACGCATAGGGCGTTGCCACTCGTGCAAGACCGCCATCACCAAATTTGGTTGACGATCCAGCGTACACCAACTTGCACTTGAGCCGACGCCAAAGCTCTAGAACCGCAAAAGTCCCTGCTGCATTGAAGTCCCAAACAATCGCGGGTTCATCAAGACTTTGCTCAACTCGAGCATACTCACCGAGGTGGTAGATGATGTCGGGGTCCTCGGGGATGAGGGTGGCGATGTCCTTGGTGTGGCCCTCGCGGTACTCGACCCCCGCTACATGGTTGTCTTTGGAGCCCGTAAAGTAGTTGTCGAGGCTAATGACTCGGTACCCCTCGCGAGCCAAGCGCTCGCAGAGGTGCGAGCCTATGAAGCCCGCCCCGCCAGTGACGACTGCCAGTTTCCGCAGATTAGTCATGAGTCTCGATTATCTCATACCCGCTCTTCGTCCCCGAGGGTACGAAAAAGAGGGCCGCCCCACCGAGGACCACGAGGACCCCAAGCCCCAGGAGCCAGGGCCACAGGCCCGCTCCACTCGCTGCCGGAGCCGCGATGAGTGGTACGCGTGCCTGGTCCGACTCGATCTGTGGAGCCGCCGAATTACTCTCACCTTTTGACTTTTGACTTTTTATTTTTGGCGCAGCCGCTGCCGCAGCAACTTGTGTCGGCGCAGCTACATACGTCTTCGTTGCTGCAATGTTTTTGCTCGCGTCTACAAACGAGATAGTCTCACCGGTATTGCTGAGCGAGAACGCAGAGTCGAACAACACATCAGGTGTGTTCAGGTTGTCAGCAAAGTACTGCACCGCGTTATCTGCAATGATCGCGTAGCCACCTACGGGGATGATGGCAGTGTCGACTGGCTGTATGTTGTGGTTCACCCCGGCCTCCACAAACTTCCATCCCGTGAGGTCGAGTGGCGCCCCCGAAGTATTCAGAATTCGTACCCACTCTCGCCCTTTGTCTGACCCATCCGGGTTGTACTGCACCTCGGCAATTTCAATCGTCGCACCGAATGCGATTGCGGGGGCGAGGAAAAGTGTACTAAGCAGGAATCGGACCAACATAAAGTAGCTTTCTCAGGTCTGCCTCCGGTATCTCACGCTTCTCCACCTTAGCCTCAGCTTGTGCTGGGACGGCAGGAGCAGGTGCGGGTGCTGCCACAGGTTCTGCTTTGTCCTCCATAGCCTTTGGCGAAGGAGGAGCGGAGGTATCTTCTTTTGGAGGCTGGTTCGGATCAGCAGGCTTGCCGCCACTCATCGTTGCCGCAGCTGCCGCCTGGCGTTTGTTAAAGATGTTTCGGAACGCGTCATTAAACTGGCCCGGGCCCTTCTTCTTATCCTCATCATCATCCGGCCGCTTGAAGTCCTGGTCCACCTTCTGACGCGGCGTAGTGTACTTCTGCCGCGAGTGTACAAAGATATCCTGCAAGGAAATGTTGAGTCGGTCTGGGAGTGGCAGCGCGGTAGCAAAAAACGGGTTCGACCGCGTGCCATCAATGGTAAGCGCGACACACGCCTCGCCCGGCTCCAGCTGGGTCAGGTCCTCGTTCGAGACATAGGGGTAGAAGGACTTCTGCACCAACTCGATGTCCGCCTGATGTGGTTGGAACGTGAGTACGGAGCCGCAACGAGTGAGTGCACGCTCGCGGAGGGGTTGGTCTGACTCGCGATAAATGGTGTCAGAGAGTGTCATCGCAAGCGAGTGGTCAGAAAAGAGGTACTCCGCATCTGCCTCACTGAGATACCGGAGACAGTCGTGCATAAAGAGGCCTATTGGCTTCCCCTCCCGTGCGGCGACCGCCTGCCCTGCGTAACTGAAGAGCTTCAGGAGCGGGGCCACACGTGTCGGGAAGACGCGTATGCGCGAGAGGTCGAGGATAATAATGGCGCCTTGATGCAAATCCGATAGGTTGAGCTTGCTCTCCTTCTGTCCAAGGAGATTGCGGACCATAGTGTCCTTGGCGAGGTAGCGGCCACCTTCAGTCACCTTCGTTACTGTTTCGGTATGCGCTGCCATGAGCTCTGTCAACTTTTTGCCATCCTCGCTCTCCGATGGCATCATCTCCGCTCGGCGCTTCTCCTCTCCAAGGATGTGGAACAGGTCGAGTATCGTCGCACCCTCAGACTGTAGTATGTAGTCTGCAACAAAGTCAGAAAGTTCGGTTTGTGGTACAGAGTACACACTCGGCAATACGATGCGGAATATCTTCTTTCCTTCCTCGAAGCCACGAAACTCGCTGGCAGATGTCCAGGAAAACGGATACTCCGCGTCCGCTGCGTCGAGGTACGCGATCCGTGCCTCGGCTTCCTTTCCTAGGCGCTCCATGATCATCGGCCCTAGGTTTCCTCCTGCGTCGAGAACGAGGACCCCCACGCCACGCTCGATATCCTGCAAGGCCATCCGCGCGAGTATTTCCGCACGGCCCGAGCCAACCTTGCCCATCACACACACATGGCTGGTGCGGTCCTGATCCTTAATACCAAATGGGGTTACGCGCTCCTTAAGCGCAGTCGAAGCGAGGTAGGTCACGCGCTGTCCCCAGTCCATGCAACTAGTATATAGGGTCTAGGGGTTAGGGTATAGTAAATTCCCTAAACCCTATACCCTAGTGGCTAAGTACCGTCTTGAGGCTGTCGTAACGATTGGCAGGATCCCAGAATATCCATGAGTCAAGCCCAGCATCAGTAGTCGCCTTGATCTGTGCAGCAATATCCGCAGGCAGATACTCCTTGCCATAATCAAAGTCTTGGAGCCACGGCCGGATCTTGAGGCGGCTGTATGCCTCCTTGGTGTAGAGCTGCGGTGACGTTGATGCAATCGCAGTGCCACCGAGCGTACGCACGAGTGTTGTCGTTGCTGCAGCGCGCGTCGCGGCAACCAGCATCGCGTCGTTCACGATCTCGTACGGAAAGTTGTTTGGGTTAGCAAAGTTGTGGTAGCCCTTCGGATAGTGCGATGGGTACACCATCGGCATAATGTAATCGAAGTGCGGCAATGCACGCTCAAGCTGCTGGCCGATGTTGAGGTCATCCGAGTTCGTCGCCACCATGCCGAATAGATCTGCAGACATCACTGCGCCAGTCGGGCGGACCTTGTCCGCTAGGTACGCAAAAAACATCTCCACTGCTTCTGATTTATTGGGGTTCACGTAGCGAGCATCCTTCATCGGACCGTCCGATGGGTAGCGGATGTAGTCGTAATTCAGCTCATCAAACCCGAATTCTTGATGTGCGACGCGAGAGAGCTCTACGACGTAGTCCCAGTACCCACGACTTGATACATCAATAAACGAGAGTCCCTTGAAGTCCTTCCACGGCGCGCCGGTTGCGGCACTCTGTACCGCCTCCGATGGGTGCAACTTGGTGTAATACGGATCCTGGAACACCGTGATGCGCCCGATGACGTAGATATTCTTTTCGTGCAGCATCTCTACGAACGAGCGCATGTCGCGTGCGCCGCAATCCGGCGATACTGAATCCTTGAGTATCGGATTGTCGGTGGTAAATGCGACACGCCCGGTGTAGTCCTTGATGTCGATAACTACGGCGTTCAAGTCCGTCTCGTCAATCAGCTTGACCAGCTTGTCTCGAAAGCTTGGTGTGCCAACGACACACTGCGACATGTAGATACCTTTCAGCGGCTGCGGTGTCGTAATATGCTCAACTACTTGCGCATTTTTCTGTTCTTTGGCTTCTTCGATCAAGGCTGCCCCAGTCCCAATACCTACTTCCCACTGTGCGGGCATCATATACACTCCACCCACAACTACAAGGGCGAGAAGCACGCCACCTACCGCAGCACCACCGGGCATCATTCGCCCGCGTTCGGCGCCCCGTTTTCCGCATACGCATCAGTTTTGTGGCCCCCCTGGAGCGCTCGGAGGAGCCACAGTCGCTCTACTCGCATCAAGAGTCCGAGGATGATGATCGCAATGCCGGCGAGCACGGTGACCGTAACCTTGACCACCGAAGGAAAGCCCATAAAGGAAATGAGAGCAACAATGATACCTATGAATACG
The DNA here is from genome assembly GCA_964357395.1 of uncultured Candidatus Saccharibacteria bacterium. Classification (GTDB taxonomy): domain Bacteria; phylum Patescibacteriota; class Minisyncoccia; order Phycocordibacterales; family Phycocordibacteraceae; genus Phycocordibacter. The sequence goes on from CAYHLC010000006.1 coordinate 26,350, forward strand.
ACGACAGTGGCCTTGGACATACCTGAATTCTAGCAAGGCTGAATGATGACCACAAACTCTCCGCGGAGGGGGATATCTTTCCCTAGCCTCTCTTTCAGCTCCAAGGCAGTGCCACGAGCGACCTGCTCGTAGAGCTTAGTGAGCTCACGGCCAATAACTACCTCTGCCTTTGGGGAGCGAGCGACGAGCTCATCCAGGAGCTTCTGTATTCGGTGCGGAGACTCGTAGAGCACAGTCGGCATATCGCGGGCTACGAGCTGATCTAGGGCCTTCTGCCTCCCCTTCTTGTGCGGAAGGAAGCCAACAAAGACGAATTCATCGATAGGTATGCCTGCAACAGAGACAGCTGCAGCAAGCGCCGAGGCCCCTGGGATTACCGCAATTGCTTCCTCTCCGCAACGCTCTCGAACGAGGGACACCAAGAGTGGCCCGGGGTCCGATATGCCTGGAGTACCAGCGTCAGTGACGTAGGCGAGCACCTCACCCGCCTCCACCAACTCCGCCACCCTCTCGAACTGGCCTTTCCCGGAGCGGGCACGTAGGCTCAGCATGGGCTTCTTGATCTCGTAGCGCGAGAGCAGCTTTCCGGTCACCCGTGTATCCTCGGCGACGACCCGATCCACCGCCTTCAGTGTCTCCAAAGCTCGGAGCGTAATATCGCTGAGGTTTCCTATCGGTGTTCCTACTATATATAGTTTTCCTGCCATATTTTCATTTATCAACCATCACCACAAGCCACAAAAATGCCGTTGCCGCGCCGCCGAGCACTACCATCTTACCTACAGTATAGTCTGCCTCGTCTCCATTTTGAGTTCTGATGATGCGGAGCAGCTTGCCCGATCTGGTGACAGTCTCCCAGACCTTTAGTCCAGGACCCTCCTTAACAGGCTCTCCCAGCATAGCTACGCGACGAGCCTATCGGCAACTTTATAAATGTCACCTGCACCCATAGTCACTATAATAGTGTCCGGATCTGACTCGCGCTCCAATGTTTCTTGGATCGTATCAAATGTAGGCAGTGCCGCCGCAAGGCCTGGCCGCTCTGCAGCGATGCGTGCCTCCAATACCTCGCTCGACACCCCCTCAAGCGGAGCCTCACGCGCAGCATAAATAGGGGCGAGCAACACTCGATCGGCACCATCGAACGCGCGCGCAAACTCGGCCATCAGGTCGCGCGTACGCGAATAGAGGTGTGGGTGGAATGCAACTACAACTTTCTTACCAGGAAATTTTTGGCGGATCCCGTGAATAGTTTCCCGCACTGCAGTTGGGTGGTGCGCATAGTCGTCGTACACCTCGGCACCGGTCTTCGACCTCCCCTTATACTCGAAGCGTCTCCATGAACCCTGGAAGCTCGAAACACTATCATATATGATAGTGTTCGCAAGATCAGGAGCAAACGCTTTGGCGGCAGCAATTGCTGCGCGAGCGTTCATTTTGTTAAACTCGCCAATGAGCTTCAACTCTGGCACGTCTTCTTTGGTGTAATCGACAACAGTTGCTGCGACACCGTCGAGGACTGCACTCATATTCTTCCCACCTACATTTGCAACGATGTAACCATCAGCAGGAACCTTGAGAGCTGCCTTATGGAACGTCGCCACCATGTCGGATTCGGTGTGGAACCAGTCTGTGTGGTCCCACTCCACGTTCGTGATGATCAGTATCTTTGGCGAGAGCTCCAGTAGGTGATCCCGGTACTCACATGCCTCCACCACAAAAAGCTGCGGATCACCCGAAACGAAGTTGCTACCAAAGTCCTTGATCAGCGAGCCTATAACTGCTGTTGGATTCTTGCCACCATCTTTCAAAATCTTCGTGAGCATTGCAGTAGTCGTCGTCTTGCCGTGCGTGCCCGAGACTGCAATCGCCGTCATCTTCCTACTCACGTCGCCAAGCGCCTCGAAGTATGACTTCTGGTTCTTGCGGAGTTCGCGTGCCTGCGCGCGCTCGACATGACTCTCGGGGATAGCGTCAGAATAGATAACGAGGTCAGTATCTCCCGGCATCTTGGCCACCTTCTGCCCGTACGAGATCTGAATGCCGAGCTTCTCCAACATCTCTGTCGTAGGGCCTGACTCGCGGTCAGAACCCGACACCTCGTCGCCCCGCGCGAGGTACAGCTGCGCCAACGCGCTCATCCCAATCCCCCCAATCCCGATCATGTATATCTTCATACTTATTCTATAGTTCTCAAGAACTTAAGAATTAAGTTCCCGCGCTGCGAGAGCTTGTGACGCACCGAGTGACCATCACTCCGCTTCAAGACGAGACCCGCCTGAGCAAGCCGCTGCACGTGCTGCGCGATAGTCTTGAACTGGGTTTTGAGCGCACGCGACAGCTCCATAACTGACTGCTCAGGAGTTCGATCGAGACTCTCGAGTAGTTGGATGCGACGATGGTTTGAGAAACCCCGTACGAGCCTCTCCAACATTCTGTGATTTAACGCCATACTCCATATACTACCACCCCAGAACTTATTCTATAATTCTGCAGAACTATAGAATATATTTGGTGTAACCTTGGGCGACGAGGCGCTCGTAGGCTGCTAACACTTCGGGCGGAATCTCCTGCTCAGTTTGGAAGCCTAGTGCTGGATAGTCCTTGATGCGCTGCAGATCCCCCACCATGACGTCGATCCAGCGGTCGGTGTAATGCCAGCTCTTGGCGAAGTCCTCATACGCAATGTTCGGCGATGTCACCACGCAGGTCGCTTCCGGCCACTGCTTCCGGAACGTCGCGTACGTACGGCGCTCCATATATGGCTTTTGGACCAAGATAAACGAGTTGGCCTGTATTCCATTTTCCTTTAGCAAAGCTTTTGTAAACATGATGTTCTGCCCAGTGTTCGCTGCCTTGGTTTCCATAAGTATGGACTCGGCAGGGACTCCGAGCTTAATCGCCACCTCTGCAAACACTTCGGCTTCCGGGCGATCGAATATCGAGCCCTTACCGTTGCCTCCTGAAAAGATGACGCGTGGCGCGAGTCCCTGCAGATACAGCTCTGCTGCGCGCTCTGCGACCCGCGTATCGTTGGTACCAAGTCCAAAGATTGCGTCTGCGGGCTTCAGCTCATGATGCATGAGCATATAATCCCAAATCAACTTGGCATCTGCGTCATCCATTTGCATCGCGGTATCGGTTATACATAGCCTGCGTCGCCCGTCCCAATTCTGGCGGCGTATCGACGGGGAACCAGCGAAGCTCGGCAACCTCTACTCTGTCGCACTGTGGCTCACCTGAGCGCAACTGTGCGCGATAGACACTTACATGGTCGTGCTTACCCTCGAGGTTTGATTCGATCTCCCCAAGTCGAATAAGTGCGCCGAGCTCAACACCGATCTCCTCATGCACCTCGCGGCGTACCGCCTGCTCCTCCGTCTCGCCACGCTCCACCGCCCCTCCGGGGAGGCTCCAGAAGTTAGGTTGGTACGTGTGCCTAATGAACAGGAATTGCCCCTCGTGCTCTATCAATACCTTAACGCCGTGCGTGTGCGGCTGCACGATGCGCCAGTACAGGCGCAGAAACGGCGTTTGCATATAGATACGCATGCGCTGAAGGAACTTGCTCATGCAAGCTTCTTAATCCACTCTCGATACTGCGCGCTTCGGTCTTTGTAATCCTTAAACATATTGAAACTTGGCGAGGCTGGTGAGAGGAGCACCGCGCCGCCCTCCGGAGTGTGTTCATACGCAGCACGGACCGCCTCCTCCATTGAGGATGCATGAACGACTTTGTCTACGGCAACCTTGGCCACCATTTTGGGGCCGGTATCTGGAAACACAATAAAGGTATTGATCCTGGTGAGTGGTAGCGCATTCGCGATCCCGTCAAAAGAGATGCCCCTGTCCTCGCCTCCAAGAATAATAGTGTCTACCTGGGGCAGCGCTGCAATGGAGGCCAATGTAGCCTCTGGGATCGTTGCGAGCGCATCATCATAAAAGGTAACGCCTCTGTACTCGCCCACTTTCTCGTTTCGATACGGGAGCGGCTCAAAGCTCTGAACAGCTTCGCGCGCTTCTGCTTCAGCAACACCGAAAGCTGCCACAGCAGCAACTGCGATAGTGCAGTTAGTTTGATTATGTGCACCGAGAAGCTTGGTCTCGAATGGTTCGACGGCGGCAATGGTGCGCCCATCGATAAACACGTCGCCAAGCGCCTGGTGTGCAAAGAGGTTCATCTTTGCTGCTTTGTACGCCTCAAACGAGCCGTGGTGCGAGAGATGCTCGGGGTAGAGATTGGTAAGTACTCCCACATGTGGCGAGTGCGAAAGATGCTCGCACTGGTAGCTTGAGAGCTCGAGCACAAAAATGGTGTCGGGCGTTGCTCCACGCACGAGCTCCATATCGGCGATACCGATATTGCCAAAGAGTATCGACTTCTTGCCAGACTTTTGGAGTATGTGGTGCACGAGCGACGCAACAGTGCTCTTGCCCTTCGTGCCTGTTATCCCAACTGCGCGCGCACCAACTTTTGCAACTACATCATCCATGAGCGTAGTAACGCGAGTTGCAGGCGACTCAAGCTTCAGCTTTGAGTCCGAAATGCCAGGAGTCTTGTACACCACAGCAAACTCGCCAGGAATCGTAAGCCCAACATGCGCAGGAACAGGCGCGTCAGCTATCACCTGCTCATCAAAGATCTCCATCTCTGCCTTGCCCTTCAGCCACTCGTAGGCGGCCTTGCCCTCCATCCCAAAACCTGCGAGTGCGATCTTAGGCATAGTCCTCAGGAATTATATGCGGTCCTCGCTCCGAAAGGAGTTGCAGGTGCTGCGCACCTCGCTCGACTGGAAGCTCGGTAAGCACGACCGGTAATGGCAAACCTACACTTGCGTATTGCTCCGCAGAGAGGTAGAGCGCGAGCATGTTTTCCTCAAAGGTGCCGACGCAGTCGAATGGCTTCATACTTCCTAGCCCTGTCATATCTTTGTATAGCGTGACCAGCGTTTTGTCCTCGAACAAGTTCTTCTTGAAGATCACAATGACCTCAGCTGGTGCGAGAAACGCTGAGAGTGCGGCGAACATAAAGGCACACTTGGCGCATTCGCCACACCAACCTCCGGTCTTTAGTCGGCGGTTACATGAGACAAACAAACTGAAGTACTTTGGATAGCGCACAAACTCTTTGACAATCTGTATCTCATACAACGGTCGCAAAAGCGAGAAGACCCGAATGTTCGGATTTACAAACTTCTGCACATAGTCGTGTACCGCACTCTCAAACTCAAGACTCTTCGAGTACTGGTGGTTAATCTCCATTCCCAAGTACTCGGTATTCCCAAACTCAGCACTCCGCTCCAGAGATGGGATAACGTCCCTTTGGCCACTTGCGAGCGCCGCAAGCACAGCGGAAAAGATGTACACGCTCGTTATGGGCACATGTCCGTTTGGTGCGCCCTGCTCGACCAGATCAATAATCGGTCCAAAGTTCTTCTGCACGTCTCTACCGAGCTGTATTGAAGCGCTGATTCCTGTTGCTGCCATCAGCGGGGCAGATATCGGGAGCGATTCGAGCTCGAACCATACGAACTTCTTGCTTGCCTTTTTCAACATTTCGCCAGTGACGAGCGAGTCCTTGCCACCACCAAACGGAACAAGTGCGCCGGAAAGAGCAGCGCTGCTTGGCGCATGCGCCAGAGCACCTGCCTCGGACGAGACGTTAATCAGGTTTCGAAAATCTATTTCGTTTTTGAAGAAAAACTCACCTAGCCCCCTGCGATACAGATTTTCCCAAAACGCTATTTGCTCGGGGTTTAGGGCACCAGCTTTGACTATTATCTTTGGCGCAAGTATCGCCTTCCAATACCCAGAGATCTCGGCCATCCCGAGCGCAAAGAGGGCTGGCGCCAAACGCACCGCATCAGGGTTTGGAAAGGTGTGGCTCAGGGTGTGGGTAAACTGGTGTCCCGCATCGGTCGAATACTCATAGACTATATGCTCCGGCTCTATGCGGAAGGAGTCGAAAAAAAAGGTCTGTGCGAGAGGTCTGTAGCCCATAGAGGGCATTGTACTACTTGGGCCCTTGCCCCGTGAGATGGCGGCCACAGCCTATCTCACGGGGCTTGCTTCATGAAGCGTTCACGGCTAGTGTAGTAACTATAGATGGTGTGAAGCTCGGTTGGAGCGTGGCCCTCTTTCTTGGCTACACGGCAGCAGGATACCTCGGGCTCCAATTCGGAGCCGTCAATACATTTGCGGCCCCCATCTGGCTCCCCACCGGCATTGCGCTCGCTGCACTCCTCCTCGGAGGGTATCGACTCTGGCCAGCAATCGCGCTTGGCGCACTTGCCGTTAATATACTCTCCGGCGCGCCGCTCCTAGTTGCTATCGGCATTGCGGTCGGCAATACGCTCGAGGCGCTCCTCGGTAGCTATCTTATTTCCAGACTCACCAGCGTCGACGAGATATTCCGGAGGCCGTACGAATTAATCCTCTTCTTCATCTCGATCACACTTGCGAGTTATGTGAGTGCGACCATCGGCGTTACGGTGCTGTGGCTCGCAGGCCTCGCACCAGGGAATACTGTCGAGATGTGGGTGGCGTGGGCCTTCGGCGATGCACTCGGCGCTATTACCATTACTCCACTCTTCCTTACCTGGCTGTGGGGATATGCATACCCAGCAGGATCCTTGCGGGGCCACTTGGGCGAGGCTGTGTTCCTATTCCTCCTCATCATCGCCATTAATGCTCTGAGCTTCTTCAATTTTAATCCGGCATTCATTCCGGACAGCACATCACTCCTCTTCCTCTCCCTGATCCCGCTTACGTGGGCCGCAGTGCGCTTTGGTCCAAGGGGCACTACGCTCGCAATCTTTGTACACCTCGCAATAGCAGTAGCCGCAACGGCGCTTGGGTCTGGACAGTTCGTGGCGACTGAGTACGCACGCGGGGCGCTCTTCTTGCAGATGTATGTTGCGACCATCGCCATCACCTTCCTCATCTTTGCTGCGATTGTGAAGGACCTTGAGCATACGGGGGACAAGCTGACTGACTACGTCCGAAAGCTCGAGTACGCCTTGCACAAGATCCGCTCTGAAGATCGTGCAAAAACAGAGTTCCTCGCCGTCCTCGCGCACGAACTTCGAAACCCGCTCGCGCCTGTCCTCTCCGCACTCGAGCTTATCAAGATCAAAGGTTTGGGGAGCCGTGAGGCAGCACACTCGATAGCGGTAATGGACAAGCAGGTGCGGAACGCCACAGGGCTCCTCGACGACCTCCTCGACATCTCGCGCATTTCGGAGCGGAAGATTAGTCTGGTCAAGGAGGTTATCGACGTACGCACCACACTTGCCCACTCCATGGAGAGCGTCGCACCAACTATGGAGGCACACCAGCATACACTCACTGCCTCGACCCCTGATCATCCCCTCATGGTGGATGCAGATCCGCTCCGACTTGAGCAAATACTGGTTAACCTTCTCAACAACGCCGCCAAGTACACCAACCCAGGCGGAACAATATCAGTAACTGCAACGGGGACCCGCGAGCGCATCGCGATACGCGTGCGCGACAACGGCATAGGCATCCAGCAGCACATGCTGACACAAATCTTTGAACCCTTCCTCCAGGTTTCCCGTGACGGAGCAAAACGCACCTCAGGCCTCGGTATCGGGCTCTCGCTTACCAAAAAGTTGGTCGAACTCCATGGTGGCACCATCACTGCAACGAGCGCTGGTATAGGGAAAGGAAGCGAGTTTGTCGTCCAACTCCCTGCTGTTACGGCACCGCTACCGAGCACCGTAGCCACGCAGCAGACCCCGCAGCAACTACCACAGGAGCCAACCGCACACCGTGTGCTTATTGTGGACGACAACGAGCCAGCAGCCGAGGGGCTCGGCAAGCTCTTCCAGCATCGGGGCTCCGAAGTGCGGCTCGCGCGCGACGGAACATCCGCAGTCGAGGTGGCAGAGGCCTTCAACCCTACCTTGGTTATCCTCGACATCGGACTCCCCGACTTTGATGGGTACCAAGTGATCGGCATGCTGCAAAAGAAGCTACTCGAGCGCCCCGTCTATGTTGCAGTGACTGGATACGGGCAGGACGAGGACAAGCAGAAGGCGATGCGCGCCGGCTTTGACCATCACATGACAAAGCCGGTTGGCATAGCAGCCTTCGATGACATACTCAGAAAGCCTGGCAAGAAAAAGAAAAAGTGAGTGGGCACGAGAGGATTTGAACCTCCACCCCTTGCGGGATACGCTTCTGAGACGTACGCGTATACCAGTTCCGCCACGTGCCCGATGGAGCTACTCTACCACACTAGCTCCTTTCTAACATCTGAGTGGCTCGCTCCAAATCCTCCGGGTAGCCGATGGGGATCCAGCGCGTCGCACGAACTCCGTATACCGGCGCGTCTGCCATAAGACCGAGCACAAGGTCGGGGAGGCAGCGCTCACCCTTAGTTGGATGTATTGGCGCTTCGTATCTAAAGATCGTATCGTCGAGGAGCATAATGCCTGCTGACACTAGATTTGATTTTGGCTTTTCGGGCCACTCTTCAAAGGACACGATGTGATTGTCTGCAGCAAGCTCGACCACACCGAACACCTTTGGGTTCTCTACCTCTGCAACCAATATGGCGTACTGATGCTCGAACAATTTTTCAGCATCGGCTTTGGTATAGACATCGTCTGCATAGTAGGTGAGGAATCGACCGTCTCCTAAGAGGGGTCGCGCGAGGCGGAGCGCATCTGCGGTGCCGGTCACCTTTTCCTGCTGCACATACTCCACCTTCTTTCCTCTAAACTCAGCGCCGAGGTACGCGCGGAGCTGTTCGTGCCTGTACCCGACCACCATCACCACCTCGGTGACCTGGTCTGGGATAGCATCGAATGTGTAGTCGATAAGTGGGCGACCGAGAAGTTGTACCAGCGCCTTCGGTTTGTCCTCTGTCAGAGGGCGCATGCGCTTCCCCTCTCCTGCAGCAAATATAACAGCTTTCATGTACAGTAGCAGTATGCAAGGCCCAGTATACCCAATGCGGATCAACAAGTACCTCGCGTACATGAAACTCGCTACCCGCCGCGAGGCAGACACCTATATTGCTGCAGGCAAGGTCACCATCAATGGGCGCGTCGCAGTCCTCGGAGACAAAGTAACCGAGGCAGATGTGGTGGAGCTGCATAGCGCCAAGCGTTCTTACCGCTACTTCGCGTTCAACAAGCCGCGCGGGGTGGTCACCCACTCGCCACAAGAGTACGAGCGTGATATACGCGAGGAGGCGGGGATCGAGGGCGTCTTTCCTATCGGCCGCCTCGACAAGGAGTCACACGGACTTATCATCCTTACCGACGATGGACGGATCACAGACAGACTCCTCAACCCCGACTTCGAGCATGATAAGGAGTACAAGGTTAAGGTGCGCGAGGAGCTGACGCCCGACTTTGCAGAAAAGATGAGCGCAGGCCTCGACATTGGCGGTTACACCACGAAGCCATGCATCATTGACGAACTGGGGCCGAACACCTTTTTGATCACGCTAACCGAGGGCAAGAAGCACCAAATACGGCGTATGTGCGAGGCAGTGCAGCGCACGGTGCTCGACTTAGAGCGTGTGCGAGTTATGAACATCAAGCTCGGCGCCCTCCCCATAGGCAAGACGCGCCCCATTGAAGGGCAGGAGCTGAAAAAGTTTTTGTCCCTGCTCGGCTTCTAGTCACCACGTTGGTTCTGGCTCTTCTGGCTCCTCAGTATTGTGCTCGCTCCTCCCGCAGGGGCCGCAGATAGTCTTGTCGTACGCACCGGTGTTCTGGCCACACTTGCAGTCGCATGTGCACTCATAAAAGGGTTCTTCTTCCTGCTCGTCATCCGCATTGCGGGTGCCGCTAGCCTCCATATCTACATTTGAGCATGCAGCCAGTGCAGCTGTCCTCCTCGAGCCCGAGCGGTTCCTCGCAGCCGCAGTCGCACCCGCACTCGAGGAGGCGTGGCTCCTCGTCATCATCTTCGTCTTCGTCGTGGCCAGGTTCGACTGAGGCCTCTGTGCTCATGGGGGCACTGTAGTCCCGCGCAGAGTGCGCGTCAACTCTTTTTGGCTTTTGTGCAAGCACTAGGATTCGAACCTAGGACCTACCGCGTATCAGGCGGTTGCTCTACCAACTGAGCTATGCTTGCGGTTCGCTACACCGGCCAGGCCGCTGCGTGCGTGAAGCTATACTAGCAAAAAACAAGGATTTGGGCCAGGGTGCCTACTCGGTAGGATTGGCGCGCAATATCCTGAGCGAGATGAACGTGACCGCCAAGCCCGCAACAAGCTCGGTGAGACCGAGTTGGATCAGTGGCAAAAAATTTTCTGAATCTGACACGCCGGGTGCGGTAAACAAGTGTGTCACTCCCGCTACAGTCGACAGCAAGCCGCCAATACCCGCGCCCGAGACTAATAGTTCCTCAAATCTACCTATTGTTCCCATCGCGCTATCCTACTCCTCCGTTTCTGCGATTGCAAGCGCGTATGGGAAAGCCCCCACAATGGGGGCTGAAAAGTCTAAGCAAACCTGGTTAAGCTAGAGATCCGTGCTTTATTCTGCTCCAACTATCCCCGTTTCGGTATCCGGGGTACCGAGCACCATTTAGAGTTGTGTGCCAATACTCTTTTTGTCGGTTAGGACAATCGACCGGTTAGTTAGCACATAGTGCCAACGTTTCCGATTGGAATTGATCCACGACCAGCTTCCGCTAGCCGTGCCTTGTTACGACTTACTCCCTGTCACCG
>CAYHLC010000007.1:0-33817 GCA_964357395.1 uncultured Candidatus Saccharibacteria bacterium
CGAACCGTAAACATACCCCCCGCTTCGGTACCGTGCTTTACAGAAAGAACGAGTCCTTCAAAAACCTGCTTTCGAGTATTTTTGATAGTCTTCTCTTTCTTATCGGTTCCGCGACCTTTCTTAAGCTCAACGATGTTTTGTGTAACGCGCACAGTATCACCCGAACGAATCCCGAGATTCGCGCGTCCCTCAACATTGACTGGCGTTATGACTTTCCGCATATATCGTGCACACTACCACGCGCACTACAGGAGAGCAAATTTCTCTCGAACACCAGCAAAATGCGAAAACGCTGGAGCAAGATCGTTCGGAATGGGTGCAACAATTATTACTCGCTCCCCTGAAAGAAGTGGAATATTCAATGTATACGCATGAAGCCCAAGACGCTTGATACCAAGTGCCGACGGATGATTTGGAGAATAAAGAGGGTCACTAACTATTGAATGATGAATAGCTTTAAGATGAACTCGAATCTGATGAGTTCTACCAGTTTCTGGGGTCATTCTTAAAAGGGCGTATCCCGCTATTTCTCCAAGTACTTCATAATGAGTCAGAGCATCACGCAAGCGTCCTTTTGCTTTAGGTTGCGCGCTCCGCAGACGAAAGTCTTTTCGTGATCGTCCAATATCAAAATCAATAGATCCTATTTTCTCTTTTGGTACCCCATATACAAACGCCAAATATTCTTTCTTCACTTCCCTGTTATGAAATGCATTACGAAGAAATTCATACGCAACCGCATTCTTTGCAAATACCAACACACCTGAAGTGTCTCGATCGAGTCGATGAACATATCCGGAAGAAGGAGGGACTGTTTCCTCAGGGCTATATTTTTCCTTAAACCAATCTTCTGCCGTTTCTTCCTCTGTTCTCCCATCAGAGTGCGTAATAAGCCCTGCAGGCTTTGCAACCGCAACAACATCCGCATCTTCGTAGAGTATCGTAAGTTCCATGACTCCACCCTACCATGCACTTGAACTTTTGAAATTTATTTATTTTTCAAGTCGATAATCCCGATTCTCGTCCGCAATGATGCCAGCACATGAGATTTGAGGAGATTTGTTTATATTCTATTTCTATTTAAACTATGATACCGTAGATAGGGTTAGGGCGATTAGCTCAGTTGGTAGAGCAACTCATTTACACTGAGAAGGTCACAGGTTCGAGTCCTGTATCGCCCACCAAAAAGTTAAAAGGTGTATTCAGTTTTGAGCACGTGCTTAAATCTGAATATTTGATAGAGTCGGGGCTCTACTTTTTCTTTGCGCCTAAATTGAGGTGCGGGTCAAAGATGTCGAACGTAGGGACGTTTGCAGAATCATAGTTGACGAGACGAATACCATAGCGCTCGAGGACGCGACTCATCTCTTGCCGGGGCACTGGCTCAGGCGGGGTGCCTCGCGGGGTGCCTGCCTCAATCAGTGTTCCGGTGCGCACTCCCAAAAAGAGGTATGCAGCAATCCCAATACCAGCGAGAACGATAAGCGCACCAGTTGTAACTGCTACGAGCCAGTCGCGCGCTGGGTATGGCGTGCCCATACGCTTCAGCCAATTTGTAACTACTGCGAGATCTAGACTGAGGTTCATAGTGGCTTCCGCTTAACAAACGAGATTGTGTACGTCGCTAGCCAGCCCTTATCTGCAGACTCGAACCGGGCAGACGTGACTGATGCCGCGCTCGGCAGTGCCTCGAGTAAGGATGCGAAGCGCACAAGGTCTTTGAATGCTCCGCGCGCAATTACTACCACATCCAGCTGCTCGTGGTGTTGTGCCCCACTATCCTTAATAGTCGCGCTATCGACGGTAGCATCCACCTTTGCCTTGCGACTCGCATCCTCCACGAGCTCGATGGCGGAGGCAGTTGCTTCTGCCGGGATAATGAATGCCGCGACCGCAGCCTGCTCTGTCCCAGTCTCGCCCACAAACGCCTCTGCAACCTTGGCGAACGAGTCCCTTTGGGCGAGCGCAATCAGCTCCTCTTCGGCAACAGCAACCTTATCGACACTACTCATGATATCGAGATACAGGAACCCCCAGCCCGAGAGGGCACCGAGGAGGACGAGAAGCGCGAGGACTGGTGAGAGGAACTGCATCATGGCTTTGGTGGGGTGTACGTAGCGCTGATCGTGTAGGGGTTGTTCGTCTCAGCAACAAGGTCAGCAACCGGAGCGGTGACGCCACTTAAGTGTGGTATCGCCTTCAGTCCATCAATATACGCAATGAGGGAGGTACGTGTTGCTGCGATGCCACCAATCGTGATACGGACCGTCTCTGTGGTCCTGTCTATTGCAAGCGTGTCGACTGACACGTTGTTTGGTACAGGGCTGAGGATTGTCTCGAGCACAGGGCCGACTACCGCAGTGCGGTCTGCAGCGGCAAGGATCTTGATAGACTCGTTAAAAATAGCTGCCGTCTGTCCCGACTGGCTCTTGGCGCGCTGATTGGCAGACTCGGTGAGCGTTGCGACGTAGCGCTCTGCCTCACCTACCTCCACCTGCACAGCAAAGTACGTAGGGAGGAGCAAGACCGCGCTGATACCAACCGCAACAGCGATCACAATAAGTGTGAGCGTTGTGAGCCGCACGTAGTACACACGTGCGAGTGTCGCCTTGGCTCTCGGTGTTAAGAGATTTACCATGATTGATTGAAGGCGCCTCGGAGCGCAAGGCCTATTGCGGGTGCGTACTCTAATGAGTGTTGTGCTGGCATTGGAGGAATATACTCGTCTAAGGAAAAGGCATTCTGCCACACCTTGGCCGGTACCACGGTGAGCCTGGTTGCGTCTGCCAAGTACTCGGCAAGCCCGATGACGTTGGCGTTGCCTCCGGATATGATCACCTTCTCCACCGGTGTACGTGGCAACTCATCGTCGGCTGGGTTGTTCCAGTAGTCGATATTCTTTAGTAACTCGTCACGAAGTACGGAGATAGAGGCAACGACTGCCTCGACCACATCTGCGTTGTCCTTGCCACGCAAGAAGCCGGTTGCATTCTTCTTCTCTTCCGCGGCGCTTGCCTCGATCGAGAAGCGCTTCATGAGCGCCTGAGTCAATAAATCTCCTCCGAGGTCCATCGTCGTGGTGTAGGAAATAACTCCATGATCCGCAACTGCTATTCGTGTGGTCTTCTTGCCCATGTCGACGAGCATAACGGCGCGAGTACGGTCCTTGGCTTTAAGGGCAGCGCGAGCAATCGCGTGCGACTCGACCTCGAGCGCCCGTAGGCCTATCCCCGCCTTAACAAATACTGCTTGGTAGGTCTCGACAACTCGCTTTGCAAACGCGGTGACCGAGACGATTGCTCCCTCCGGAGTCTGCCGCGCAACTTCATAGTCGTATAGAGTCTCGGCTGGTGGCAGCGGTACGTGCGCCTCGAGGTCGAACTCGACTGCCTCCCGCAAGGACGCAGTGCCTGGTGGCACCAAAATCTGGTACAAAAATGCCTTCTTTTCGGAAAGAGTGGCGTTGGCATAGCGGACGCGATACTTCAGCCGGAAACTCCGGAGTATGTCAGCGATGACGTCTGGCTTCTCGATATCACCTTCGACGACCACTCCAGGCTGCAAGGGGACCTCACCATACGCAGCGAGTGCGATATGTCCATGCTCGTGCGTGAGGCGCACGCACTTTACCGAGCCACCAGAAATGTCGACACCGGAGGCAGGCATCGCAAGTGTTGCCGGGACAAAAAATCCGAACCGCTGTAGAGCGCTCTGCTGCACGCTCCTATTATCTCATATACCAGCAGCGCGATAGACAAACCAACCAACCACGAGTAGTACAAACACGACGGTACCGATGTTAAGGTAGCGTTCACTCTTCCCGAGCGATGCTGCGCCGAACGCATACACGATGTACGCAACCGCAAAGAAGCGTAGCGCGCGCCCAACGGTCCACGCCACCATGAAGAGGAGGAAGTCAGTGCCAATAAAGCCGGCTGCTACCACGATTGGCCCATTTGGTACTGGTGTAAATGCTGCAGCGAATGTGAGGAGGAGTGCGTGGTCTGCAAACAGCTCTGTCACCTTGCCGATAAATGCAGAAGTGTTGGTAACGTGCAAAAACCATGTGCCGATGAGGTCAAAGGCAAAAAAACCAATGAGGTACCCAACAGCTGCGCCAAGGGATGAGGTAATGGTCGTGACCGTCGCAAGGTAAATCCACCTCGTCCGGTCAGCAAGTACCATAGCGGCGAGGAACGCGTCGATCGGTATCGCAAAGAGGAACGACTCGCCGAACGAGAGCCCCCACAGTACTGGCTCTGCTCTCCCCGCTGCTACCTCCGTCTTAAACCACAGCCACGCGCGAACAACAAGTATCTGCAGTTTCCCGAGCATAGACTAGCGTATGCGGCTACCTGGCGCGACTGATTTCGTGGGTGTAAGCAAGGAAAAGGTGTCTGCCTCGCCCAAGGCGAGGATCATGCCGTTCGAGACTAGTCCGCGAATGACACGCGGCTCGAGGTTGGTAACAAATGGAAATTGCCTACCGATCAGCTCTTCTGGCCCCAGGAACTCCGCGATGCCGGAGAGGATCTGTCGTACACCAGGCTCACCAAAGTCGACCTCCAGGCGCAGCAACTTATCCGACTCTGGTACACGCTCGGCGTGCTTGACGGTACCAACCTTGATCTCCACCTCCTTGAACTGATCAATCGTTATGGCCATAGTCGCTCATAGGATTACGCTTCGTAAGAAAACTATTAAGTATTATGGCGGCTGCCTGCGCATCGACGAGGTACTGCCCCGTATGCGTACGTACCTCTTGTGTCGAGTAGAACTCGGGTTCTGTGTGTATTGTAACACCGGCCTCCCTTGCTAAATCATCCATAAACTTGCGGATGTTCTTGGTTACCTCATTATCGCCGCCGCTACTATTCTTGGACTCACCAACAACTACCTCGGTCACTCCCTCATCCTTGATCATCTGTACCAGGTCGCGCATCAGGGTGCGGTCGTTCGGCAGCGCCGCCTTGGGGAACGCAACCCGCTCGGCCTCGTCTGTAATAGCAACGCCCACCCGTTTGGTACCGTAGTCGATCCCCATAATCTTGGCCATTACCTGCAGTATACGGCTTTGCTCCAATGCACAAAACACGCTAGTATCACCTCGGAGGCGTCGCATAGTGGTCTAGTGCACCTGTCTTGAAAACAGGCAAGGGGCAACCCTTCGAGCGTTCGAATCGCTCCGCCTCCGCCGTGAAAAAAGTACTGTATGGCATTGTCATTTTCTTTGCACTCGTCGGAGTGCTTTTTACTGCCGTATTCATTGCGATGCAGTTCGGACTCCTCAATGTGCGCGGCTCTATTGCCGAGCGCAATTCCTTTTTTGGATCGGTCCTGGGGGACGCCTGCAGCAGTGAATGTGCGTGGCAGGAAACGCCTGAGTGGGCCACTGTAGCCGAGGGACTACGGAAGGACGTAGGTGTTATCAACCAGGTGTCTGTCGAAACTGGGGTGCCAGCACGCCTCATTGCCGCAGTTGTGGTGCCGGAGCAGATGCGCTTCTTTACCTCCGAACGGGAGATCTACAAGCGCGTGTTCGAGCCACTCAAGATCTTGGGCTCGCTATCCGAGTTCTCGCTTGGCGTATCAGGTATCAAGCAGGACACCGCAGCTGAGGTGGACCGCAGGCGCGGCGAGTTGGTCGAACCGCAACTCCTCTACGAGCGCCTTACCGATCCGAAAAACCACTACTACTCATACCTCTACACCGCGCTCTTTATAAAACAGATTACTGAAGAGTGGCGCGAGGCTGGGCACCCTATCGAGCGGGATCCTGGCGTCATTGTTACCCTCTTTAACATCGGGTTTCTGAACTCAGAGCCCAAGCCTAACCCACAAGTAGGTGGTGCGATTATCACCATTAGCGGTATCCCCTACACCTTTGGCGCCCTGGGCGAGTCCTTTTTCTACTCCTCCGAACTTGTTGACGTATTCCCTCGCTAAGCGAGGTACCCCAATCGATCGAGCTCTAGCTCTGTCCCCTCGACATGCGTTGAGGAACTGCCTAGTACAAAGTCCCAAAACGGGACGACGACGTTAAAGTTTTTGCCACCGTGGTTACGAATATGGTGGTGATGCAGATAGTGATATCGCGCGAGAAACTTGAATGTCCCCGTCTTTGACCACCACGGGTGGCGAGGCTGGTGCATCTCTGTGTGGATCAGGTTCCAGGCGAACATGTGGAGTGTCACCACTAGTATGAAAACGATGTACGGGACAGAGGAGCTGAGCGTGGCGACGTACGCGTATATCGGCGCTACTCCGATAATCCCTACAAGAACGATAGGCGGGTGTATCTTGAGGTTCAAGTTCTTTCCGTACGGGTCGTCCTCTCGATCGAACTGAACGTAATACTTTGTGTGGTGAAGGTCGTTATGCTCGAGGACCGCGCGCTCTAGATACGGCACCCTCCGGTAGACCCATGCGGGGAGGAAGCGAGTATGCATAAAGTACCCATGCAGAATGATCTCTACGAACGACATGAGGAGCACTGCCCCAATGCCACCAAACACGATGTTCAGTACCCAGCCAAGGGCAGTGGTGGGAAAGTGAAAAAAGACTTCCATAGATCTTAACACTGCCAGTCTACCAGGATTCTGGTGCGGTATACTTTCTGCATGGAGCAGCCAGTAGTTGCAGTCGAGTGGCACGGCGAGGAGTCTGAGTTTAAGCCGAAGTCCAGCTCTTGGTATTGGACCCTCGGCATCCTCTCAGTCGGATCGGCTATTGCCGCGTTCATCATCGACAACTTCCTATTCGGCATCATTCTGATACTCGCAGGATTTACGACTGCACTTGTCGGCTCGCGCCACCCTGCAATGCATCACTTCCGCCTCACCAACCGCGGTATCCACGTCGGCGAGCAGCTCTTCCGCTGGGATAACATCATGCACTTTGCTATCGAGGAGCAAGAGCCGAAGAAGCTCCTGTTCGAGCTGAAGCAGGGCGTTGTTAAGGTTATGACTATTCCACTTGCAAACGTCGACTACCGCAAGGTGCGCATGGAACTGAAGAACCGAAACCTCGAGGAGGTTGAGCACCTCAACACCTTTGCTGCCCGCCTCTCCGACTGGATGGGCCTGAGTTAATTCTTAGTGCTCCCGGCAGGAATCCTCATCCCCCATCCCGCATATGCGGGATTCCTCCAGAGCCCGCCGCCCTCGCTCCTCCGCTTCGCGCGCTCGGGTCGGCTTCGATTCCTGTCCTCACGCCATGAATAAAAACCAGCATACGCTGGTCTTTTTATTCATGTGCTCCCGGCAGGAATCGAACCCACATCAGTTCCTCCGCAAGGAACCGTCCTATCCATTGAACGACGGGAGCTAACGAGGAGCGCCGCAAGCACTTGTGCTTATGGTGTCCGAGTGAAGCTGCCGCAAGCTTGGCTTACGGGAGCGTCGTGTGGAATATACCACGCATTGGCTTAATAAAAAACCGCCTTGACTCGCCATTTGGCCTGGATTATCCTCGGTATATGGGATTTGATTCAAACATTGATCGCTCTCACCCAGTTGAAGCGGCAACAAGCTGTTCGCACAAAGAAACCCACGGTTGTCACAGTAGCGACACCTCCTACGGTGGAATGTGTAAGCCCTGCTGGCAGGGGCTTTGCAGTTAAGAAAACCCGCCGATCGGTGGGTTTTATTTTGGCTTATGCGGGCACTTGGCGTTTTGGCATCCGAGACATTGCTCATTGTCCTTCTTCGGACCTATCCACCCTGTACCCCCGCAGTCATAGGCCTCGCTGCCCTTGGGTCTGTGCGGAGCTCCCTCAGCGAAACCTTCTCCCATTGTGGTTATTTAGCTGCTTTCAGAAACTTGGCGAGGCGAGCCTTCTTCCTAGCTGCCGTGTTCTTCTTGATGACGCCACGCTTCAGTGCCTTATCGATAGCCTGGTAGGCCTTGCTTAGTGCCTCATTCTGCACCTTGCGGTCGGCGCCCTTGTGGGTGCGTGTCTCCTTAACAATATCGTGTACGGCGCGCTTGCGTCGTAGGTTCTGTACGCGCTTGCGTCGACTAGAGCGGATTGCCTTCTTTGCGGACTTAATCAATGCCATGGGTCGTACGATATCGTAAAAGCCCCTATAATGCAAGAATGATCGGCTCACTGCGCGGCACCGTCTGCGGCCACATCCGAGGCCAGGTGCTGATAGATGTTGGAGGCGTGGGGTACCGCGTGGGTGTGACGGCAGACTCGCTCACCTCGCTTGTCGAGGGGCAGGAGGTCTTGCTCTGGACACACATGGCTGTGCGCGAGACTGCACAAGACCTGTACGGCTTCCGAACCCAGGAAGAGCTGCTGTGGTTTGAGATGCTCCTCACCGTTTCCGGTGTCGGCCCCAAATCAGCGCTCGCAATTATGAGCGCTGTTGATACCGCCACCCTGGAGAGCGCGATAGCCCGCAGAGACCTCTCGGCACTCGCAGCGCCGGGCGTCGGCAAGAAGACTGCAGAAAAGATTGTGCTCGAATTGCGCGAGAAGGTCGGCTCCATCGAAAGTGTGGGCCCCGGCTCGAGCGACGTAGTGGACGCGCTCGTCGGCCTCGGCTACTCGCAGAAGGAGGCGCGTGATGTTGCCCGCTCGCTCCCACCCTCCCTCGCGAGCACCGAGGATCGGATCCGCGAGGCAATCCGTATCGCCTCTCGCGCATAGTATGTTGCGGATCCTGAAAGCGGTCATCCCCTCTCCAATCGCCGCACTCCTACGAATTCCATACCACTTCCTCCTCCAGTTTGGAGCTGCGCTCATAACAGGATTCCCGGCACGGGCAATGATCGTCATTGGTGTTACTGGCACCAAGGGCAAGTCCACCACCTGTGACATGCTGTACCACACCTTGAAGAGCGCTGGGTACCCCACCGCCCTTGCCTCGACCATTCGATATGTAACGCCTGCGAGCGAAGAGCCGAACAAATTTAAAATGACGATGCAGGGGCGCGGATTCATCCAGTTCTTCCTTGCGCGAGCACGGAAGGAAGGAGCGACGCACGTGGTCGTCGAGCTCTCCTCCGAGGGGGCTGCACAATACCGCCACCTCTTCCTCTCGCTCAACGTCCTCATCGTTACCGGACTCCATAAGGAGCACATCGAGAGTCATGGCTCGTTCGACAAGTATGTGAAGGCCAAGCGACAGATCGTCTACGCCCTCGAGCGCTCATGGAAGAAGAATAAGCTGGAGGTCATCAATACCGATTCGGCGGAGCCGCTGCGCAGTAGCTCGGTACGCACGGTCGGCTACTCTGCAGCGGACCTGCCTCAGGCTCCTATGGTTCCACTCGACGGGGAATTCAACCGCCTCAACGCGCTTGCGGCAGCAATTGCAGCCGAGCATGTCGGCGCTCCAGCACAAGTGGTACGCGCGGCACTCTCCGTACTCCCCCCGGTTAGAGGACGTGTCGAGCACATAGACATTGGCCCAGCGCAGAAGTTCCTCGCGATTGTTGACTATGCACACACACCGGATTCCCTCCGTGCCCTCTACGGTGCGTTCTCTACACAAAAAAAGATATGTGTGCTCGGCAATACCGGTGGTGGCCGAGATAAGTGGAAGCGCCCCGAGATGGGCACGATCGCGGACGAACTCTGCGACACAGTGATCCTCACTAATGAGGACCCCTACGATGAGGATCCAGAAGTAATAGTCAAAGAGATGGCGGCCGCGATGAAGCGCACCCCTACGATCATTATGGACAGGCGCAGCGCTATCGCAGAAGCCCTTCGACAAGCTCAGGGCGGAAATGAAAACGTTGCCGTTCTCATTTCCGGGAAGGGCACCGACCCGTACATCATGGAAGCGAAGGGAAAGAAGACTGTGTGGAGTGACGCCGTAGTTGTTCGTGAAGAATTGGAGAAGCTTCTACCAACTACCAACTAAAAACTATATACTGCTCATATGGCATCAGAAGCGACACGCGATTTCCTCCTTGTTATTGCACTCCTCATCGGCCTCGGTATTGCGTGGTATGCAACGGGTGGCCCCGAGCGCTCTGCAGCGCGCGGCGGCATACTCCTCAACCAGCCCAAGATCGGTAGCGGCCAGGCGTACACAGTACCAGGAGTTGCGATGCGCCACGGAACGTCGACGAGCGGGGGCGAAGACAGCGACGGAGGTGGGACTACAGTGTGGAGCACCTTTACTAACTACTTTGGGACCTTCAGCGAGGAGCGCTCGCCATACTCGGGGTATGTCACATTGGAGCGAAGCCGCGCAGATAGCAAGTATGCGGACGAATATGTCACCATCCGTATCTCGAAGAGTGCCCCACAAAAGATAACCCTGAGTGACTGGAAACTCGAGTCCACCATGTCCTTGGTCGGAGTCAAGCTCGGCAACGCCTCGTTCCTCCCCATCGCAGGACAGGTCAATGCAGAGAATGTACTTGCCGTTAACCCAGGCTCAGTCATCTATGTCTCGACTGGTCGCTCGCCTGTTGGTGTAGGGTTCCGCACCAACCTCTGTACCGGCTACTTTGAGCAGTTTCAGGACTTCGATCCGAGCCTCAAGCTCGAGTGCCCTCGCCCCGAGGACGAGGCCGAGCGCGTACTACCATTTGGTAACTATACAGAGGAGTGCGAGAACTATGTAGGCGATATCGACCGCTGCGAGGTGACCTTTAGTTCAATCCCCGGCAATGTTGGTGGCGCGTGTTACAACTTTATTCAAAACGACCTCACCTACAACGCATGTGTGTCAGCACATCAACAAGAACCAAACTTCTATCGAGACGAATGGCGACTATTTCTGAAACGTGATCAAGAGTTGTGGCGAGACAGGCAGGAGCGTATCCGCCTCGTCGACGAAACCGGGAAAGTAGTGAGCGTCGTCAGCTACTAACCAATCATCCCCTTCTTTGCGAGCCACGCAGTGAAAACTGCGCCACCTCCGCCCTTAATAAATTCGACGACGTCTCCTGCTCTAACGCCAGAGCTAGCCCAGGCAAAACATCCTAGTGCAACCATAAGTGCACTGAAGCCGCCGATTATTTGCAAGAGGCGGAGTTCATTCCACTCCCTAACCATTGCTCGTCCTGACTGTTGTTCATCTCCAAACATGAGTTAATTATACCACCCACGTATGGGGTGTCAATGAATAGTGGCAAACAAAAAACACCCGGCGCTCCATGAAGTCAACCGGGTGCCTCTTAGGTAGTTACTAATTGGTCAAACCTGATGTTGTTGCCTCGGCAACTCCATAAAAGAGTGCCATCGACGCTAGCCCAAGTAAGGCAATAGCGATTATCGAGTTTCTAAAGAATGGGTCTGGCTTGGAGCGCTCTGCGCTACCCATATGTAAAGTTGCCATAAGGGAATGAAACACCCGTGGGGCTAGGGGGTCAATGAAATTTGGATGAAAAAGGGGGATAACCCTAAGGCCTGGACAAATGGAACAATGCTATCCCAGTTGCGACCGCCACATTAAGCGATTCCTTCTTCCCCATCATTGAGATCTCAATGACATCCTCGGCAAGCGCCAAAACTTCAGGCTCGACCCCTGTTACCTCGTTACCGACCAACAAAGCCATCTGTTCGACACCCGGGTTTCGAACATATGTCTGTAGCGGCACGGAGCGCGGGTCCTGCTCGAGGGCAACAATGCGAACTCCATTTTGTTTCAGCTCTGCTACACACTCGCTTATCTCGACTTTCTGCCACGGCACCGACACCTCTGCGCCGAGCGCGGTCTTGGCTATCTTGCCTACCTCCCTACCAAAGCGGTCGGTGGGTGCAGGCGTGTAGCCAGTTATGTAAATCCTAGTAACACCGAACGCGTCCGCGGTGCGGAACATGCTGCCCACGTTCTCCATCGAACGGATGTTGTGGAGTATGAGGCTAATCTGAAGACTCATTCAGAAACAATACTGCCGTGGTCCCAAAAAACAAAACGATCATGCTGCCGACGAGCGCCTTTCCCCAAAAAGGGGTGTTGGTCCAGTTTGCGAAGACGCTATCTCCCGCATCAAAATTATCTGGAGGCACCTCTGTCATATGCAACTATAGTACCGCACTAAGCTAGTCGTGGAAACGTGGGTGGTGGCTCCTTCCACACGGTATGCAATAGACGTCGTCCTCTATGATGATGCTCGACTCCTCGATATGTGGGCCCTCTATCATTGGAGTCGAATAGTACTCTCCGCCCAAATTCTGTCAAGAATGCCTGGGGAGATTACCGCGGTCGCTTTTCGAACCTGTGACTGCTATAGTAATAAGGTATCCGCCCGTAGCTCAGTGGTAGAGCAGGAACCTTTTAAGTTCAAGGTCGTTGGTTCGATCCCAACCGGGCGGACATGGAATCAACTCAGCAGAAAGTTCTTGCTCTTAGGCGTAAGGATTGGACGTTGCCTGAAATAGTGAAGGAAACAGGGCTGGCTAAGTCAACAGTGTATTACTATATACACGCGACGCCATTAAGTGCCCAAAAACAAGCGGAGATTAGTGAAGCGTCAAGGCGCCTCGCGCTCCGTGTATCAGCACAACGTAGGGGCAAAAGCACAAAATCCTTTAGACCAATCACTTAATGGGGGGTTGACGCAGTTTTTTTGGGCTCCCACCTTTTATTTGACGGAACACTGAGACGATCGGATTTAAGCTATCAAAGTCGTTCAAAAAGTCTCCTCGGCAGAGTTGAGTTCGCGATGCGGAATTTTTATGACTATCCGCCTAAGCGGTATCACGATGCTCATACCGGTGTCGAGCGAATTAGCTACTTCAATGTCGCTTTGGGTGAACATATTTTGCTGAAAGTTAAGGAGTTGATAAGTGACATTCGTTCGCTGGATACCAGTCTTCAACTTGAGTTTTTACGCTCTTTTTTTGATGATGAGGGATGTATAGATTTTAGGCCCCGCAAAGGGGTGCGGCGAGTACGCGGGTATCAGAAGGACAGAAAGATCCTCCTGCTTGTTAAAAAACTACTTACCCAAAGTGGCATTGGGTCTCGAGTTGTGTACCCTAATGAAATAGTGGTGACAGGAAAAAAAGATCTATGTCTTTTCCAGGAGCTAATCAATTTCTCTCCCGGTGTAAGAATTAACGGGAATCGATCAAATAGTATCTGGAAAAAATCGTACGAGAAGCGCGAGTTGCTCAGACGCGCAATAGCGAGCTACGAACGGTAGTGTTACTTTCGTAGCAGAAATGCTTCGAGGAGGTCTTCCAAATCGCCATTGCCCGAGCGTGCCTGGTGGTAGAGGTCCACTAATTCTTCTGAAGACTTTTCAGCCTGCGATACGCCGACACGCGCAACTGCTCCTTTTGCTTTGCGATACGGAAAGTCTTTCATCCCTGCCTCCTCGGCCGATCTCGTCTTGCCTGCGAGGATCATCCCACGCACTGCCCACGAGAGAGCTCCGTGTATCTCCTCAGCGGACGAACCTGCATTGATTAGCGAGCGGTACAGCACCCACGACTTCTTCCTATCCCCTGCCGTGTATGCGTCGGTTAAGGCAAACACATTTCCCGGCGGCTCCTCTGCCACTCTCTTGAGGTCAAACTTTTCGATCTCAGCTCCCTTTGGGAACTTCTTACTGTCAGTCGCGGTCACGTCGGGGACTATGGCTATGACAAGCGCGGCTGCAGAAACCAAGTCCTCCCCGTTCTCAAACAAAAGCTCCTTCCCATCCGCAGTGTCTAGTGGGCGATCGAGGACGAGGACAACTTTAGTGGCGAACATCCCTGATTGGCTGAGGTACCCACCAACATTTTCAAACGGCTCGCCTCCCTCGCCAAAGCGGACCACCTCGGCTCCCGCGCCACGCTTCAGAGCTTCCGCCTTCGCCCTGACTACATCCTCGCCAACAAATATCTGCAACATATTATATTAGTCTGACTACTATAGTTTTTGCATATCGCCCCAGGTCGGACCGGATTCGGAGGAGACGGTGATAGGTACCCCGTTGGTTTCCGCGGGAGTGAGTACACCCTCCATAATCTTCTTAACCTCTTTTGCGACACTCTGGAGATCATCCTTCGGGACCTCAAGGACCAATTCGTCGTGGATCTGCAACACTATGGCAGAGCCCGGAAACTCTTTTTTAAGTAGGTCATGAATTTGTACCATCGCGATCTTGATGATGTCTGCTTGTGTGCCCTGAAGCGGTGCGTTGATAGCCATCCGCTCTGCGGACGCGCGGATGAACGGCAGCTTGCTCTTCATACCTGGGAAGTAGCGTTTCCGCCCGAACATGGTTTCGGTATATCCGGTACGCGAGGCAGATGCCTTGGTCTTTTCCAAATACTCCGCGAGTCCTGGGTAGGTCTCAAAGTACTTGGTAAAGAAGGCTTGGGCCTCAGCGCGGTCGGTGCCGAGATTCTCGCGGAGCGCATTAACGCCCATGCCATAGAGTATGCCGAAGTTGATGACCTTGGCCCTGCGGCGCATCTCCTTCGTTACTTCCACCTGCGTCACACCAAACACCTGCGCAGCGACAGCGGCGTGTACGTCCTCGCCGTTGCGGAAGATACTGGTCAACTTTTCGTCGCCCGAAAGTATCGCGGCGATGCGGAGTTCTATCTGTGAGTAGTCGGAGGCGAGGAGCACCTTCCCCTTTTCCGCAACAAACGCGTGGCGGATGCGGCGGCCGAGCTCGGTCTTGATGGGAATGTTCTGTAGCCCGGGGTCTCGGCTCGACATACGCCCCGTCGCAGCTCCCGTTTGCGAAAAGGTGGTGTGTAGACGACCCTCCTTGTCCAAGAGTGGCGGAATGGCGTCGATGTAGGTGCCGAGAAGCTTGTTAAGCTCGCGATACGCGAGGATCTCGCCCACTATGGGGTGGCGCTCCGCCAGCTTCTGCAGCTCCGACTCCTTGGTCGAGAGCTGGCCCGTCGCGGTCTTCTTCTGCCGGCTACCGCTCGAGAGTCCCAGCGTTCCAAAGAGGACGTCACCCAATTGCTTTGGTGAGTTGATATTGAACTCAGACCCAGCAGCTTTGAATATCGCCCTCGCCCTCGTGTCTAGCTCTTTGTGATACTCCTTAGATAATTCCCTGAGGTACGCAGCGTCTATAGCAACGCCGGTTTTGTTGATAGCGTCGATGACAGGGATCAGCGGGCGCTCAATATCCTGGTACACCTTGTCCAGCCGTTCGCGACTAAGCATCGAGGTGAGCTTGGAATGGGCGTCAACCAGTGTCCTTTCCTTCGACACTGCGTAGACATCCTCAAGTGTCGGGTTTGCTTGATCAGAGTTGAGGAGGAAAACCATAACGGCGCACTCTTTCAGCAATTTTGTTTCTTCCTCGCTGAGTGAGACCTGCATCAGAGGCGCTGCCTTCTCCTTTGGGCCCTCAGGCGCTGCGGCGTCCTTGAGCGAGCGGATCCGCGGGATAATAGTTCTGAATCCTTGCGAGTTGCAGAACTCGACAGCCCGCTCGACATTGAGTGTCTCAACAAAGCTTTGCTTCGGCTCTACGAACTTGATTGGTGCGTCTGTGCGGATGGTTGCGAGCACCTTCGAGAACTCGGCCTCGTCCTGATGCTCGATAACCAAGTTTTGCAACCGCTCTTTAAATCCTTTATCTACCAGGGCGCCCTTGTTCTTCTTCAGCGCGGCGTAGATCTTCTCTACCGAGCCGAAGGCTTTGATCAAATCGGTGGCGCCCTTCTCACCAATACCGGGGATACCAATAATGTTGTCTGACGTGTCCCCCGCTATGCCTTTGTAGTCCGTAATGTGTTCGGGACCAAAGCCATACCGCTCGGTAACCGCATCCTCGTCATAGAGGACGGTGTCCTGTATCCCCTTCCTGAGGGTATAGACACGCACTCGTCTCTCATCAACAAGTTGCAGCGTGTCCATATCACCAGAGGCGATAATGACATCAAAGTTTTTCTTCTGCGCCACAGCAATGGTACCGATCACATCGTCCGCCTCAAATCCGGGGGCCTCGTATATCGGGATGCCGAAGGCAGCAAGGACATTGCGGCTCGTGCCGAGCTGCACAATGAGTTCATCGTCTATTTTGGCGCGTGTCCCCTTGTACTCCTTGTATACCTCATGGCGGTGCGTAGGGCCGGGTAGGTCGTACGCCGCAACAATATGGTCGGGGTGGAGATCGCGAATCAACTTCAGGAGCATCGTGGTGAGTCCATATACCGCACCCACAGGCTCGCCTGCAGGGTTCGTAAGTGGTGGGAGCGCGTGGTACGCGCGATGTATGATCGCGTGGGTGTCGAGGAGGACCAGCGTTTCCTTCTGAGCTTTCTTACTTGGCATAGGTTATTGATCGTGTATCCTCGCCGGTCACAACAAAATCGAGTATGGGTGCCTCAGGTGGGAAGTCCGCCCCGAGGCGCTCTGGCCATTCGACCAGCATCAGATTCTTTGGGTCCTTGAGGAATTCTGTAAAGCCGATAGTGTGTGCCTCGCCACTTTGGAGCCGATACCCATCGATATGTATGAGCGAGCGGAATATAGGATGTGTCGTAGCGTAGCGCTGCGCAAAAACGAATGTCGGCGAGGTTGGTGTATCTGCACCAAGAAGCTTCGCAACCTCCTGCACAAAGGTGGTCTTGCCTGCCCCTAGGTCGCCGCGGAGCCCCACGAGATGTGCGCGCTGCCCTTCTGCCTTCGGCAGCGCCGCAACGAATTCGGCGGCAAAATCGGCGAGCGAAAGCAGCGTTACCTCCATATGAAGCATGCTACCATTTTCAGTATCTATGGCCGATAATGATTTAAAGGATTTAAAACTGGACGAACTACACCGAAGGGAGGAAGAGGAGCTCGCGTCCATCCTCTCACAGAAGTACGGCGCGGAGTATATCGACCTCTCCCGCGTCACTATCAACTCCGAGGCCCTCCGACTCATCACCGAACCTGAGGCCCGTGCGGCAGAGGTGGCCGCCTTCGACATTGTGGGCAGGAAGATCTCTCTCGCGATGCGCTCGCCAGCCAATCCTGCCGTAACCGCAATCAAGGAGGCCCTTACCAAGCGCAACTACGACACTGCGAACTATATGGTCTCTCATGCAAGTCTCGAGGCTGCATGGAATCGATACAAGGACTTGTCGTACGCAGTCTCGTCCAAAGAGGGTGTGATTGATATCTCGTCCGAAGAGCTCTCGCAGACGATGGAGAAGATCAAGAAGATCGAGGACGTCGCCACAACTATCACCGATGTGGGCGCACTCAAAAAGACATACCGTGTGAGCCGCATTGTGGAGGTGGTGATGGCAGGCGCCTTCGCCGTCGACGCATCCGACGTACACATCGAACCTGAACAGAACGATGTGCGGCTGCGCTTCCGCCTCGACGGCGTTCTGCACGAGGTCGCTCGCTTTGATCAGGAGACACACGCGCTCCTACTTTCACGCGTCAAACTCTTGTCAGGACTGAAGCTGAACCTCCATGACATAGCTCAGGATGGACGCTTCAGCGTCTTTCTGAAGGGCGCAGAGATCGAGATTCGCACCTCTGTGATACCCGGCGCGTATGGCGAGTCTATCGTGATGCGACTCCTCAACCCCGAAACTATCTCGGTCCCGTTCGAAGCGCTCGGCATGGAACCGCGCCTCAAGGCACTGGTGGAGCGAGAGATCCGGAACCCGAACGGCATGCTCCTCAACACAGGCCCCACTGGGAGCGGCAAGTCGACCACACTCTATGCGTGCATGAAGTCGATCAGCACTCCAGAAGTGAAGATCATTACAATCGAGGACCCGATCGAATACCACGTTGCTGGTCTCGTGCAGACCCAGGTCGAGAAGAACTACACATTCCTCTCTGGCCTCCGCTCGGCGCTCCGCCAAGACCCGGACGTGATTATGATTGGTGAGATCCGCGACGAGGAGGTGGCGCGCACCGCAATCGATGCGGCATTGACTGGTCACTTTGTGTTCTCGACCATACACACCAACAATGCCGCAGGCACCTTCCCTCGCCTTGCGGACCTCGGTGTCGACCCGAAGGTGTTTGGCTCTGCCGTGAACATCGCCATGGCGCAGCGCCTGGTGCGTACGCTGTGCAAGGTGTGCAAGAAGCAGATCCCGCTCGAGGGCAAGGACAAGGAGCGGATAGAGAAGATAATTGCGGGCCTCCGCGACAGGACAGTGCTACCGGCAGATATGTCGAAGATCTATGCACCAGTCGGCTGCCCGGCGTGCAATGCAACGGGGTACAAGGGCCGCATTGGTATCTTTGAGGCGGTCGTCGTAACTGACGAGATGGAAAAACTGCTGCGCACCCTACCGTCCGAAGGCGATATTCAAGCGGTACAGCGGAAGCAAGAGATTATGATGATGGCCGAAGACGGCGTCGTGAAGGTATTAAACGGCCTCACCTCCATGGCCGAGCTCGACCGCGTCGTTATTGTCGAGTAGAAAAACAAAAAAGCTATTCCACTCTAAGCAGCACTTTGCATAGGTGGGATTCACCTGAGGAGACCGATAGTAACTGGACCGGAGTCCAGAACCGGCGGATCCTTGCTGAAAAGCCACGGCGTTGCTTAGAGGGGAATAGCTTCTTTTTAAAACAACAGGTCCCCCAACGGGGACTGTGGTATCGTATCATGGTCTAATAACTATGTCAAGCCCTCGCTTTTGACGCGGTATGCTATAGGTATGCCACCAAAAGCAGCTCCAAAACCGGAGAATGCGCTCGACCAAACGCTCCGCCCCAAGCGCTGGGACGACTATGTCGGCCAAGAACAGATAAAGGAGAACCTCCGAGTCTTGATTACCGCAGCGAGAGAGCGCGAGCACGCACCCGAGCATACCCTCCTCTATGGCCCACCTGGCCTCGGCAAGACCACACTCGCCCACTTGATTGCTGAGGAGCTCGGAACACCACTGAAGGCGACTGCGGGGCCCGTCATCGAGCGCGTCGGCGACCTCGCGGCCATACTCACCAACTTAGAGCCGAACTCCATCCTCTTTATCGACGAGATACACCGTCTGCAGAAGTCGGTCGAGGAGGTCCTCTACCCCGCCATGGAGGCCGGTAAGCTCGACATCATCATCGGCAAGGGCCCGTCGGCACGCACCATCGAGCTTGCACTCCCGCCCTTCACCTTGATTGGTGCAACAACCCGTATTGGGCTCATCTCCTCGCCACTTCGCTCCCGTTTTTCTGGCGGCGTGTTCCAGCTCGACTTCTATTCAGATAAGGAGATCGGCAAGATATTGCGTCGCTCCGCGGAGATACTCGGCGTGCAGGTCGAGGATGGTGCAGTAACCGAGATAGCTAAGCGCGCACGCCGGACGCCACGCACCGCCAACTACTTGCTGAAGCGCGCACGCGATGTAGCGCAGTTGGACCGAAGCGCCATCACCAAAGCAGCTGCAGACAAAGCGCTCGCCATGATCGGTATCGACGAAGCGGGGCTCACCCCATCGGACCGCCGCATACTCGAGGCACTGATCAACAAATTTAATGGCGGTCCAGTCGGACTCGGTACGCTCGCTGCTGCGTCAGCGGAGGAGGAGGACACTATCGAGGATGTGTACGAGCCGTACCTCCTCCAAGAGGGGTTCATCGAGCGCACGCCGCGTGGCCGCGTGGCCACGAACCGCGCGCGCGAGCACCTAGGCTCCGTCGCCAAACAAGGAAAGTTGGTGTAACTATTGATACAGCAGTGCTGCTGCAGTTGCGCCAAAAACAAGCAGGGTACCTACGTATGCTGCTTCTTTCTTAGTAAGTCCAAGACCAAGGAAATAATTGTATTCGCGAGACCACTCCATATCCCGGGCAATATCCGCCTGACGACTTCGATCCCTCCTCGCCGGCAATCGAGGATTCTTTCGGTATCGCGCTCTCCTTCGGGCCGCGTCGCCATTTTCTTGCTCGTGGCTCATATTTACGAACCGATTAATGCGGGCTGGAATTAGGATGCTCGATTTCATAATGATCCTCGAGCTGCTCCCAGGTACTAAAACCTTCCCCACATAAGGGGCAGCCTGCTGCGACTTGTTCGTGTAGCGAATCAAAACTCATATACCTCTTGTGATTAGCTAATAATCCGCAGTCGCTCAACTGTAGTCCTGTTGTACCTCTCAAGCTCAAGAAGGGCGTGGTCGCGCCAAACCAATTGCCATATACTCAACGATGAGCCTGCCTATAGTCCCAGCCCCAATAGCGGACGTGAGCGTTGCAAACTCACTCATGTTGGAGTAGGTATCAATTATTGGGTACAGCATGACTGTAATAACCGCACATGTCGCGAGTGAAAAAGCTACATCTACAGTCACTTCAAGTGCTCTTTCTCTAATGTTCATGTATGTTATTTGATTGTTTATAATGTAACCGCGCGATCACTCTCGAGTTATAGTCCGAACAAGCTCGCAATTCGATGTTTCAAGAAAGACTATTGATTTTTAACAAAATATGTTACATTTCAAACATGCGTTCTATCCCCCAGGCAGTACAGGATGCCATCGAGACAGACGGGTTCCTCCACTTCGGACTAGCAAACCGGGTACTCAACCTGTCAAAGACAGCCAAGTTCATCAAACCCCTGGTGGAAGCGAGGACCAAGAAGTCGGTGTCTATATCCGCCATCACCATGGCGCTCTCTCGCCTCCGGGTGCGCAAGCACCAAAAGAATGCCCAGCTGAAGGCAGTAAAGCTGAGCGCCATCCGCATCCACAAGGACTTGGCTGAGCTGACCTACGAGCGCACCGCCGAACATACCCACGCGCTCGAAAAAGTGAGTGCCGAGCTGCGCCGCACTAGCGAGTACTGCGTCGCTACCTACGGCACATCCGAGATAACCCTCATTGTGGCGCGTGGCTCAGAGCAGACCGTTCGCAAAGCGGTGAGCGCTCGGCCACGGGCAGAAATACGCAACCTTGTTGCTATTAGCGTCCAGTTTGATGAAAAGTACATCGAGCAATCAGGCATGGTGTACACACTGATCCAGCAACTCACCTTCCAGAACGTTAACGTGGTCGAGTTTTCCTCCACGTATACTGAACTAGTGTTTTACCTCGCCACCAAGGATATGAAAGTCGCTTTTGATACGCTGTACGAGCAGTTTATGTAACATGAGCAGATCACTCGCCATTGATCCAGGGTACGACCGCGTAGGGATTGCGGTTTTTGAGGGAAAGGAGCTTATACACTCGGAGTGCTTTGTGCCGCCGAAGGGCCAGCTGTACGAGCGGTTGGTAGCGGTCGCCGCGCACATCGATGCACTGATTGAGGAGCTGCAGCCGGGCGCGCTTGCGATCGAAACACTCTTCTTTAGCAAGAACCAAAAGACCGCGCTCGCCGTTGCGGAGGCGCGCGGCGCCATCATCGTTGCGGCAGCGCGGCATGGGCTAGACGTCTTTGAGTACTCGCCCCAGGCAGTCAAGATTGCTGTGACCGGCTCCGGCAACGCCAGTAAGGATGGAGTTATCAAGATGGTAGACCGCTTGGTGGAGCTCCCCGCTCGGAGGCGACTGGACGACGAATACGATGCCATAGCCCTCGGCATAGCCCATACGAACCACAATCCACACCTAGGCCCCTTGCGCGCAAAATAGGATCTGGTACAAATGCACTGTCCCCCGGCTTGGTGGACTTATCAAACAAAAACTATGGACGACCCAAAAAACGATCTTGACCCAGAGGTGCTCGATGCGGCTATTGGCGATGAGGCAGAGGAGGATGAGGCCGAGGCAGACGAGGACATCGCCGAGGACGCAGACGAATCCGAATAGTCACCAACCAAAATCCCGGCAGTGCCGGGATTTTTTATTTTAAATCCTCAGACATTCGACGCAGCTGATCTGTTGAGTGCTTTATTGTGTCCAGTGAATGCTTTACAAAAGCCTTACGTGCAAAGTAATGAATGGTGACTAAAGTTAAACCAGCTAGACAGAGTCCTGCTGCGTAACTACTATCTGCACCTGCAAAAAGGTATGCCCCATACCCACCCAAAATAATAAACAGCGTGGGGAGAAGCGCCTGCACAGCAAACTCTTTCCACCAAAGTGCCCTCTCGGCCTTCTCCGCCGAGTCGACGGTGCGCATACCGTAGTACACCACTCCCTGCTCACCCTTGCTTGTTTGTCCCATATAGGAGTATCGTACGCTCGCATCAAGTGCATGTCAAAAGGATACAAAATTGCGCACGTGCGTAAAAAGGTATCCGGTGTCTGGTGGTGACTACTTCACCACTTTCACGAAACGGTGCTTGCCGATGCGGAGTGTCTGCCCATATGGCGGGAGCGAGCGCTCCGAAATCTTTTCGTCTGTTTCCACAATCCGGATCGCGCCGTCCGAGAGGAGGCGGCGATAGTCAGACTTCGACTCAACTATCCTTGCAGCGACGAGTGCATCCATCAGACCCTCGTCCCCCACTGCTACCTCGGGTACATTTTCAGGCACACCTCCTTTGGTGAAGGCGCGGTCAAAGTTCGCCTTCGCCTCCGAGGCTGCAGCCTCGCCGTGGTACATGCGTACCAATTCAGAGCCGAGCCGCATCTTAGCTTCCTTTGGATGCCCCACAACTGCTGCATCTACTTCGGACATTGGTAGTCGCGTCATAGAGATGAAGTACTGTCGTACCAATTCGTCCGGCACCGACATGGTCTTGCCGAACATATCGTCAGGAGTGTCAGTAACGTACACCGTCGCGCCACCAGTCTTACTCATCTTCTTTCCAGTCGCGTCGGTGAGGAGTGCGAGTGTGAGTATGTTCTGTGGTTGCTGCTTGTACTTTTCTTGCAAGACGCGGCCGGCAAGGAGGTTGAAGCGCTGATCAGTCCCACCAATTTCGACATTCGCCTCGACTGCAACCGAGTCATAGCCTTGCATCAAGGGGTAGAGCACCTCGCGGAGCGAAACGCGCTTCCCCGCATCCAGTCTCCGCTTGATATTCTCCCTTGCGACAAAGTCGGAAACGGAAAAGGCGTCTGCATGCTCCCCGATCTCACGATACGTAAGCTTGCCTAACCACTCTGAGTTGTATCTGAACTCAGCTTTCGAGAGGTCGAGGATCTTACCGACCTGCAACTTCCACGTTGCCATGTTCTTCTCGATTGCGTCATTCGTCAGCATGGGGCGCTCGGACTCCTTGTCCGATGTATCTCCAATAACGGCAGTAAAATCGCCTACTATGAACACGACCTTGTGCCCAAGCTGCTGAAAGTCCCGAAGCTTCAGGAGCGGTGCAGAGTGACCAACATGGATCCGCTCGCCTGTGGGGTCGAAGCCGAGCTTGATACGAAGTTGCTTGCCGGAACGTAGTACCTTGCGGAGCGTGTCCGCGCCGGGTATAACTTCGTGCACCCCTCGCGTGAGGAGCTCTTCGATTTTTGCCTCATCGGTACTTACCTTCGGGGTTGCACTCCAAAACATAAAAACACTGTATCATGCTACGATTTAGACACATGCGGCGCACCATATGGCGCAAATTGTGGCGCAGACGGCGCGAGATCATCTTGATCGTTGGATCCGGCGCACTCCTCGTGGGTGGAGCTCTCTTCCTTTGGGCAGCCACGCTCCCTATCCCTGATGTACAGTCCCTCGTTGAGCGGAAGATAACCCAGTCGGCCAAGATCTATGACCGAACCGGCACCATCCTCCTCGACGACCTGGGCGACGATATCACCCGTACCATCGTTCCGATCGCAGAAATCTCGCCTATGGTGCAGCAGGCAGCGGTCGCGATCGAGGACGATGAGTTTTATGAGCACAAAGGTATCAAGCCAACTGCCATCATCCGCGCAGTGTTTGCTAATCTCCTTATCAAGGTCGGCCTCTCCGACGGATATACCCAAGGGGGGTCGACCATTACCCAGCAGGTAATCAAGAACTCCGTCCTCACCACCGACCAGACGATTACCCGAAAGTTTAAGGAGTGGGTCCTCGCCGTTAAGCTCGAGCGGGTGCTGACCAAGGACCAGATCCTTGAGACATACCTCAACGAGGCTCCGTACGGAGGTTCGATGTACGGCGTCGAGGAGGCAGCGTTCAATTTCTTCGGCAAGCACGCCAAGGATGTGGGGCTTGCGGAGGCAGCCTACCTCGCCGCACTCCCGCAGGCGCCCACCTACTACTCTCCGCACGGCAACCACCGCGAGGCGCTCGATGCTCGGAAGAACTTGGTCCTAGAGCGTATGTGGGAGCTCGGCTTCATCAACGAGAGCGAGTATCGCCGCGCAACCGATGAGGTCGTCACCTTCCTCCCACCTGCACCAGCCGGTATTCGGGCGCCGCACTTCGTCTTCTACGTCCGCGAGCTATTGGAAAGGGAGTATGGCCGCGGCGCACTTGAGGAAAACGGGTGGCGCATCATCACCTCCCTCGACGCTGAGCTCCAGGCCGAGGCAGAAAAGATTGTTAATACATACGCACTGAAGAACGAGGTGGACTTCAATGCCTCGAACTCGGGCCTCGTTGCTATCCACCCACAAACCGGAGACGTGCTCTCGATGGTGGGCTCGCGCGACTACTTCGACCCTGCGATCGACGGCAACGTGAATGTGACACTCGCCAAGCGTCAGCCAGGCTCGTCGTTCAAACCCTTTGTGTACGCAGCCGCATTCGAGCGGGGCTACGCACCTGAGACGGTGCTGTTTGATATGCCCACACAGTTCTCGACCGAGTGCCCAGTCGAGTCGACCTCGTCGGAGTCCCCCTGCTACTACCCGGGCAATTATGATGAGAAGTTTCGAGGCCCAATGTCGATACGAAATGCACTCGCTCAGTCCATAAACATTATTGCGGTCAAGACGCTCTACCTCGTGGGGCTGCGCGACGCGATCAATGTTGCTCGCGCGCTCGGTATCTCGACCCTCGAAGGGCCCGACCGCTACGGCCTCACCTTGGTGCTTGGTGGCGGCGAGGTTACCCTCCTCGACCTCACCTCGGCCTACGGCGTATTTGCTGCTGAGGGTACGCGCACTCCACCTCGCCCCATCCTTAAGATCGAGGATAGGAACGGCACTGTGGTTAAGGAGTACCAGATCTCCCCCGAGCAGGTACTCCCACAAAACGTGGCACTCAATATCTCTGACATACTCTCGGACAATGTGGCGCGTACCCCTGAGTTCGGCGCTAACTCTGCACTCTACGTGAGTGGCCACCACGTCGCATCAAAGACCGGCACCACAAACGACTTCCGCGACGTATGGATCGTCGGCTACTCTCCCAGCCTTGCTGTTGGTGCCTGGGCCGGTAACAACGACAATACTCCGATGGAAAAGAAGATTGCTGGATTCATTATCGCGCCGATGTGGAATGAGTTTGTGCGCTACGCGCTTACCAAGTATCCTGATAGCCCGTTCCCCGAGCCGCAGCCTCTCGTCGACTCGTCATCAAAGCCGGTCCTTCGTGGTATCTGGCAAGGAGGGGATGTAATGAATGTTGGTGGCCTGGATCGCGTTAGCGCTAACGTGCACGACATCCTCTACTGGGTAGATAAGGAAAATCCCGCAGGACCCCGACCCGCAAACCCCGCGAACGATCCACAATTCCTCCGCTGGGACCTCGGTGCACGCCGCTGGGCCGCACAGAACGGTTACACGGACGGTATGCAGGTCATCCTGCCACCAACTATCTAATATCGCGGATGATGTCGCGGCCTTTGGGGAGCTTTTCCTGCGCCAAATCGAGTATCTCCTTCCGCTCGATGCGGATCTTGTTCTTGACTATCGAGGAGCAGTCCACAAACGCGATAGCGTTCTGTACGCGCACCTGTACCTTGGTCAGCTTGGTGCCGAGGACTTCGTTGATTGACGTAGCCACCGCCTTCCTCACCGCATCGTTTGGCGGCAACAGCTTTTCAAACTTCGCAAAAAGGTTATTAATCTGCTTCATACGTCCCTCTTGAGCTTTTCCTCGAGATCATGCAATTCTGCCAAAAACTCTTTCCGGACATTCTCCGCGTATGGGTTCTCCATCTGGATAGTACGGAACAAATCCCATGAGTCGTTCTTCAGCAACTCTACCAACTCAAGAAGGTGCGTGTAGCTCTTAGTGCTTGTCGGATAGGCGGTCATGTCGATTGAGCCAAGTGCACGACCAATAAAGTGGGTGAGCCCCTGTACCCGTGCCATTTCCTTGTCGTGTTGTTCGGCACTCTGCTCAATAACGTGCAACTTGAGGGTACCCCCCAAGAAGTCCTTGCATGCGGCATAGTGGCTTTCAGTCCACGAAACATTGAAGAGCACTATAGGGAGACCAACGATGCCGTCCTTACCGGATTGCGGCCCGAAGATCGGATGGGTACCAAGTATTTCATTGTTCAGGAAGTACTTCCTCATCATCGCGATAGGACCAACCTTTACTGACGATATGTCCGCGATGAGGGTAGTGGGCTGTATGAACTGCTGCGCTGCAGCACACGCCGCGTCGAAAGCTTGAGCGGGTACAGCAAAAACAACTAGGTCGGTACTACACACTTCTTGGAGCGTTTTTGTGCCCTCGCCACCCGCTATATCGTACGCAATAACTTCAGAAAGCTTGCTAACAAGCGGAATCGCAAATTGCGCAAATTGGCCATACCCAATAACACCAACCCTCATACCCTCAGCGATTCATTGGCATCACGAGGTACAGGAAGCCGCGCTTGGGGCTATCCTCGATGATCATCGGCTTCCCGGCGCCAGCGACGGAGAAGGTGACTGAGTCCCCTCCGATCACCGAAAGGGCGTCGGTGATATAGCGTGCATTGAAGTTGATTTCAACATCCTGCCCATCAAGAGCTCCAGGTACCTCCTCATCCGTCTCACCAACGGCAGTGTTCGAGGACTGGACGGCGAACTTCTTTTCAGACGGCTTAACAGCGATGTGTACTTGGTTGAAGGTGTCTGCAAAGATAGATACCTTACGAAATGCGCGGACCACATCCTCCTTCAAGGAGGTTACCGTTGCAACAAACTCTTTTGGAATAATTGCGTTGTAATCAGGAAAGGCCCCATCTATCGTCCTAGAGGTGACAAACCCCGCATCCGACACAAACGTACATTGGTTCTCAGAAACACGAACCTCGACGTTCAGAGAGCCTTCAGTGGCACGTATAATATCGGGCACGTTGCGCGCAGGAATGAGGGTCGGACCAAAACTAGCCTTTACCTTTGCAGGAATACGCACCTCAGCGAGGCGGAACGAGTCTGTTGCAGCAGCTACCAACTCACCCTTCTCAAGTAAGATCGAGATCGAGGAGAGCTCGGGCTTCATACTGGACTGTGCCGCTGCGAAAGAGACCATACGAAGCGCCGAAACAATCTCATGTGTTGGTAGGGTAGCCGAGACCCCCTCACCCTGCTTAACATACGGAAGTGTTGGGAATTCGGATGTGTCGATAGTCGCGATAGAGCTTTTCCCCTTCTCTCCCTTGATAACCACACTTGTCCCCACCAATTCCACAGTAAGTTTCTGGTCTGAGAATGCAGCTACAGTCTGAGCCAAAACAGTTGCAGGGACTGCCACCACTCCATCTTTAGAAACCTTCGCCTTTAGTACCACCTCCACACTCACATCTAGATTTGTAGCTCTCAATACCGCCCTATCATTCGATACTACAAAAAGTGCACACCCAAGTACTGGGAGTGAGAGGTTCTTGTTGCTCACCTTTGCAGCTATCCCCGCTGCCCGATCTAGATGCTCTCTTAATATTTCTAGTTTCATACAAAGACTTTTATTATTCTTATGCTCTGTGGATTGTGTGGAATACTTTTTGGTTCATACATTCATTCGTTATTCAGAATTCAGTTTTGTAAAAGTATGTTCATAAGTTTTTAATGAAGTGTGTATTAAGTACGACATGAGCTATTTCAGCATCCCGCGGATCTCCTCGATCTGAGTTTTCAGTTCGTCATTCACACCCATATCCCCTTTTATTTTTTCGCAGGCGTGGATAACTGTTGTGTGGTCGCGCCCACCAAATACAGAGCCGATTGCGGGGTACGACATATGGAAGTCCTCGCGGAGGATGTACATAATAATCTGACGCGGCTTTACCACCTCTCTCCTCCTCGTTTTTGCATACATATTCGACTCATCGATGGAGTAGAACTCGGAGATCTTCTGGATCACATGCTTCACAGACACGCTCTTCTTTGGACGCGCGGTCGACTTGATCAGGTCGCGTACCTGATCGTCTGAGAGTGCCCCGCGCAGCTGCTGCTGGCAGAGGATGGTGTTTAGCATCCCCTCTATTTCGCGAATATTGCCCGGTACAGCGAGTGAGAGCTGCTCGATGACGATATCTGAGAGGGAGAGCTTAATAGACTCAGCCTTAGCCTTAATAATTGCCATACGGCTCATGTGGTCAGGCTCTTGGATGGCAACGGTCATGCCGGCGATGAACCTGCTCTTCAAGCGGTCGGTAATATCCTGGATCAGGTTTGGATGCCGGTCAGACGAGCAAATGATCTGCTTGTTGGCGTCATGGAGGGTGTTAAAGAGGTGGAAGAACTCCTCCTGCAGCGTTCCCTTTTTGGAAAAGAACTGCATGTCGTCGACAATAAGCACATCGTACGCTCGGTACTTCTCCTTGAATTGTGGGATGGTCCGATTGTTGATCGAGGTCATAAACTCGAATCCAAACCGCTCTGCGGTGAGGTAAAAGACTTTTTTCGTCTGGCTGTTCTTCTTTATGTGTGCCCCGACTGCCTGTATGAGGTGGGTTTTGCCGGTACCGGTGTTGCCGTAGATGAAGAGGGGGTTGTAGGCAATCCCGGGGTTTTGGGCTACCGACACCCCCGCCGTGTACGCGAGTTCGTTGAAGGGCCCCACCACGAACGAATCGAAGGTGTACCGGGGATTGAGATTGTCCGCGCGGTTTATGAGGTAGTCCGCGAGGGGTAACTCTTCAGATTTTGGCTGCGTTGCAACCTTTTCTGGCGTTCGGCGAGACGAGTCTCTCGATACAGCAAATTCGACCGCCCGGACGGTATCTACAAAACTCCGTACAGTTTTAAGAATCAACTTACCAAACTTCTCCTGGAGCCAATCCCGGGTAAGTTGGTTGGGTACGCCAACCGTAAGTACCCCATCCTCGATGCGGACGATGTGGGTCTCGGCGAACCACATTTTGAAACTGGCTGGGGGTATGGAGAGCTCGATGTTCGTCAGTACGTTTTCCCACAACTGCTTTGTATCGAGTTCCATGGAGGTATAGAGCCCATTATTACCTATGGGGACAAAACAGCAAGATTGCGGAAAACGTGGGAATATGCCACAGTATGTGCATAACGTGTGTATAATTAATTTCTATGGCAACAAAACGTACCTATCAACCAAAAAAGCGTAAGCGAGCAAAGAAACACGGCTTTATGTCGCGTACCAAGACAAAAACGGGCCGTCGGGTCCTCCTGCGCCGCCGTCGCAAGGGCCGAAAGAAGCTCACGGTCTAAATGGCCCGCCGCTCCTTTGGTTTTGGAACCCTGCAGACAGGGGGTCCCCAAAGCGGGGTGGTCATTGTCGTGTCAAAGAAGGTTGCCAAGACTGCAGTACTACGCAACAAGATTCGCCGCCGCGTGCGGCACGCACTCCCACTCGGGCAGAAGGGACTTACTGTGTTTCCTACCGCCGCGGTAGCCAAAGTATCTTTTGTTGAGCTCAAGCGCCTCCTAGGAGAAGCGCTCGCCTCGCGCTAAAATGGCGCAGTGATCGTCGATTTCTTCCACGCTGTTATTTATGTGCCACTGTATAACACACTCGCCTTTACAGTAGCGTGGGTGCCCGGGGGCGACGTTGGTGTCGCGATTATCATCGTCACCATACTCATCAAGGTCATCCTCTTCCCTCTTGCGGTGCGGGCATCAAAAACGCAGCATGCAATGCGTGATCTCGAGCCGGAGCTCACTGCTATTAAAGAAAAGAATAAGGGCAACAACGAGGCACTGGCACGCGCGACACTCGCTCTGTACAAAGAGCACGGTGTTCGCCCGTTTGCCTCCATCCTCATCCTTCTCATCCAAATCCCCATTATTCTTGGCCTGTACTGGGTCATTCTTGCCGAAGGGACGGGGGGTACCTTCGATCCAACACTCCTCTACTCCTTTGTAGTGGTGCCTGCGGTCACCTCGTTCTCCTTCCTTGGACTACTCCCCCTGAAGGAGGGGTCTATCATCCTCGCAATCCTCGTTGCGGCAACCCAGTTTTGGCAGGCACAGCTCCTCATGCCTGTTGCACCGACCAAAACCGGCAAGGGCTTCCAAGACGACCTCGCGAGTAGCATGCACCTCCAAATGCGGTATGTATTCCCCGTTGTCCTTGGGGCTGTTGCCTACGTAGCAGGGGCCGCGATAGCCCTCTACTTTGTAACTTCCAATATTTTTGGCATTATGCAGGAGATCATCGCCAAAAGGATGCACTATGGACCCCGTGAGATAACCAGCAAATAATATATGACCAACGACACTGCAGATGTATCTCACGGGGTGGACAACAGTAAGATCATTGCACTTATCGAGGGGCTCTTGAAGAGTCTCGGCGTCTCTTACTCTTCCATTACCCCGTCTGAAGTGGCCGGCAGCACCATCTTCAGCATCGTTAGTACCGAGTCTCCACTCCTTATTGGCAACCACGGCGAGACGCTGCAGTCCCTGAACCACCTCGTCAAGCTCATGTTCGAGGACACGCTACCTAAGGAGGTACACTTCTCGATCGACGTTAACGGCTACCAGACCCGCCGTATCAAGTCGCTCGAGGACCAGGCCCGCCTCGTAGCGGAGCGGGCGCGTACGTTCCGCTATGACATCGAGATGAGCCCGATGAGCTCGTACGAGCGGATGATTATCCACTCGACACTGAAGGCGATGCCAGATATAGAGACATCTTCGCAGGGCGAGGGAACGATGCGTCACATCGTGGTGCGATATATCGATCCCTCCTCCGCCAAGGCTGCGGAGGACAAGCCCGCTACTCCTGAGGTCTAGCTGTTAGATCAACGAGCCAGAGGGTCCCGTCGTTGCGGTCTATAAATGTGGCGTAGTCACCATCCTCACTCACCTGGAGCTTCGATACATCAAAGGTGTAGTCTGCTTGAACGAGATCGACGGCGCTCGTGAGGAGTCCAGTTGAGGCGTTTACATACCAGAGAGTATCGACGGTATGCACGCGGCCTAAGTGCCAGTCGTCGGGGTAGTTGGCGAGTGGGATCCCATTTGGGATAGCACAGAGTACTGAGCTCGTAAGACCGACCCATGCGCACTTAGCAACCAGTGTTGCCTGAGGCGAGGAAATTGACTCTCCGCTCTCCAAATCCACGACGCTAAGAACCATTAGCCCTCGCCCGCCCCCTGAAAGAAGCATATGGGTACCAAGCCCATTTGGCAGCGCCTCGAGGCCGGGGATGTCGCCGACAACCCGCTTGAGGCTCCCCCCGGTTATATCGTATACGGCGCCAAAGACTCCCGAGGTTGGGGCACTCGCGAGGTATATCTTATTTCCTGCGCCGAGTGGTATCCATGCGCGGAGCGCTGAGGCCATGACCGACTTAGGTTTGGTGCCGTCAGGCAGTGACACCTCTACCGTGGAGCCTTGCAGTGACTCTGTAATGCCGATCAGTGCTGCGCCTCCTGCCCCGAGCGCAAGGCGTGCATAGGGCTTTAGGAATGTCCCGTTCAACGACTGGTCGGGGGTAGTAGAGCTGAAAAAGCTATAAAAGTTTTGTATCGACCCGTCCTCGCCGAGGAAGCGAAGTATGCTGGAGGATGCATTGATCCATACCGCGTCGTGGACCGCAGGGACGGTGGTGTTGGTGAGGCGCGTTGCGGTGTATGAGTCGACCGGCACCTCGTACGTGTGCCCGGTCTCTCGCTCCACGTAGCGCACCACGAGCGCATCGCTCGATCGTGCAAAGGTCGCGCCAGCTACCTCAACGTCTGTTAGGTGGCGTATCGTCGGTACTGGTCCCAAATCTCCCTCCTCGGTATCTCCACCAAGGATCGGTGGCAGATTCAGCTCTCCTCCTCCAAATGGGAATAGTGAGCCAAAGAAGTTCGATTCCTCCCCCGCAGCTCCAGACTCGGAATTGCCGAATGATTGGTACAACCATATCCCAATACCAAGTACGCCAAGGAGCCCAATGAAGGCAAGTGGCAGCACTAGTTTGGAGAGTTGCATGTATTACTTGAGGAAATCAAGCGACAAAATCTCTGGATTTATGACAAACAGAATGAGGTACACCATAAGCAGTATGAGGAGCCCTGCGAGCGCCTGCTGGATGCGCTTCTTGCCGTCTGCCTTGTTGGTCATCGCCTCTGAGAGTATGTATTCAAAGCCGCCGATTGCGATATTGATCACTGCGAATACGGCGCCGACGGCGAGTGCTATTTGGAACGCGGCATCAATGTAGGCGGGGATAGAGCCAGACTCTGTAGCCACACCACCGCCAGGAGCTGGGAGCGGTGCAATTGGCACGAAGTTGTAGTCCACCGCGGCAAGCGCGGTACCGGTTGAAAGAAGTGTGGCGAGGGCGAAGATGAAAAGTATGCGCATATTAGAATGTTAGCAGAAATGAGGTCGATGCCCGGCGCAAAAAGTCACCAACATGACTAAACGAGAACCCAACCTCGTAGGAGCCGCTCCCTGCACCGGTCTTACGGAATACTGCGAGGAACGGATCGCCAGTTTCAAGTACGAGCGTTTCTCCTCCTAGTTCCCACTGGACGCTGAGCGATGCGGGGTCCTCCGCATTGAGCGGGTAGGCTTTAAAGGATACTTCGTCATGTGCGAAGGTGTACGAGCCAACAACGGCTCGCTCATCGCGTAGCCCCGCAAGGGGCGAGACCTCGTACACAACAATGCTCGGATCCAACTGCCGGATGAGTGTCCCCCGCTCGGCCTTCAGCTGCCCATCCCGCGACTCCGCAGAGACACTCAGCAGGTACGGCTCATTAAAGAAAGTTGGGGCAACTCGAATGGTAGTGCGGCCGTACCCAGATGCTCTCGACTGGACCTTACCATCCACTCTCCAGGTAAAGAGGGTGTCAGCCGCCGATACCACACTGCCGCTCTCTCTCTGCAGGATTGGTACTGCAACTGCAGTAATTGTTCCCCGCGCGCTCGGGAGTGGCCTGCCGATATAGAACGGTGGCCGTGAGCCGAGGCTCTCCCACTCGATGGCAACGAATGCGGGGCGTATGACACGAAGTGCCGAGCCGAGCGACTTACCTCCTTTGAATATCGAGACGACTACCTCGCTCGAGTCCCCCGCGTTTGGTGCGGCTATGCTGAGCGAGCTCATATTAGAGCCCTGACTTACTACCTGGCCGTCCACCTCCCATACAAAGTCGATAGCTTTTGAGTCTTCGCCCAAGACTGTGGCAGTAAGTACCACGCTCGCCCCCGGTTGTGGATGCTCGGGCGTTGCAGTAAGAAGTACGCTCTGAAAAGCGGCCCCAGCGCTGGCCGGAAGCAGGAGTAGTCCGATGATAACGATGAACCTCATATAGTTTCTTGCTTAGGTGTATTGTCCTTGTTGGCCATGAGCTTTTGGGCGAGGCTCTTTCCCATTTTCTTATTATACTCCTCGTCCTGCTTCTTGATCTTATGGATGAGGAGAACAATAGACAAGGTTATCGCGAATTTGAACGCGATATCAAAAAAGTTCCCGAGGATTGGAAACGGGGTCAGAAGCAACGTTAGGACCTGGAGCACGCCGAGGGACGATATATATATCCACTGCGCACGCACACGGCCATTCTGTGTCCAGAGCCACCAAAAGAGGATCCAGCTCCAGG
The DNA here is from genome assembly GCA_964357395.1 of uncultured Candidatus Saccharibacteria bacterium. Classification (GTDB taxonomy): domain Bacteria; phylum Patescibacteriota; class Minisyncoccia; order Phycocordibacterales; family Phycocordibacteraceae; genus Phycocordibacter. The sequence continues at coordinate 33,620 of CAYHLC010000007.1, forward strand.
CGAAAGATCCAAGCCACCCCACAATTGGTATCCAACCCATGGTAACTACCCAAAAGTCAAAGAATACGGCAGTACGTACAATAAAACGCTCGCTATCGGGGGATATAGTCTGGCGCTTTTGCATAGGTTACGGTATCTCGCGTTTTGCCTTGGCGATCGCAAGGAGTTGCGATGGGTCGGAGGTGATGATCTGGTCTT
>CAYHLC010000008.1:0-16486 GCA_964357395.1 uncultured Candidatus Saccharibacteria bacterium
AGCTCCAAGATCTGACCCAAGTTCATACGAGACGGAACGCCGAGCGGTGTGAGGATCACATCGACTGGCTCGCCATCTTCGGTGTATGGCATATCCTCAACCGGTAGCACGCGCGAGATGACACCTTTGTTTCCGTGGCGTCCTGCGAGCTTGTCGCCGACTGAGACATTGCGGAGCTGTGCGACGGTGATGAAGATCTTCTTGATGGTGCCGGACTCCAGCGTATCGCCCTTCTCGCGAGAGAAGACCTTAACGCCGATGACACGGCCCTTCTTACCCGAATCCATGCGGAGCGACGTATCCTTCACATCCTTGGCCTTGTCGCCGAAGATGGACCGGAGGAGTCGTTCCTCGGGCGAGAGCTGTGTCTCTCCCTTTGGAGTTACCTTGCCAACCAAGATGTCGCCAGGGCGGACTTCCGCACCAACGCGGACGATCCCCTCCTCGTCGAGGTTACGGAGCTTTACCTCTGAGACATTTGGGATGTCTGGTGTGGTTACTTCGGGACCAAGCTTGGTGTCGCGCACCGAAACGTCGAACTCCTCGATGTGAATGGTCGAAAACTTGCTCTGCTGCACCAGTCGCTCAGAAAGAACGATGGCATCCTCGTAGTTGTTACCTGACCAGCTCATGAATGCGACACGAACGTTCTGGCCCAAGGCGAGCTGCCCGCCTGCAGTCGATGAGGTGTCAGCGAGGAGGTCGCCACGCTTCACCTTCTGGTTCAAGTCCACTGCGGGCTTGTGATGGAAGTCGGAAAACTCGTTTGTCATCGTAAACGGCTGGAGTGTGTACTCGTGCTTCTTGCCATCATTGTTAGTCACGACAATACGCTCGGCATCAACGGACGTAACGGTACCTGCCTCCTTGCTGTATATCAGGCGGCCAGTGTCGCGCGCTGCGAGTTCCTCGACGCCGGTAGCAACGATTGGTGCCTCGGCAACGACGCATGGTGTTGCCTGCTTCTGCATGTTGGAACCCATGAGCGCACGAGTCGAGTCGTCATTCTCGATAAATGGAATCATCGAGGTTGCGATCGAGAACATCTGGTTCGTCGCAACGTCGATGTACTCGACCTCGTCCTTACTGACCAGCTTTGGCTCTGTCTTGTAGCGGACCTCTACGAACTCGTCGGTGAGCTCGCCCTTATCATTCATCCCAATAGAAGCGTGTGCGATGGCGTGCTGCTCCTCCTCAAATGCGTTGAGGTGCACAATCTCGTCGGTCACCTTGCCTTTGACCACCTTTGCGTATGGTGACTCGATAATACCGAAGTCGTTGATACGTGCGTAGGAAGCGAGGCGGAGGATAAGACCAATGTTCGGACCTTCTGGTGTCTGAATTGGACAGAGTCGTCCGTAGTGACTGGTATGTACGTCACGAACTTCAAAGCCGGCGCGCTCGCGCGTAAGGCCGCCGGGACCAAGTGCAGAAAGGGTGCGGAGTGTCTCCAACTCATCAAGGATGTTCTGCTGCTGCGTCAGCTGCGAGAGCTGGTTGGCAGTAAAGAACTCTTTGATAGCAGCGGCGAGTGGTCGTGGGTTAACGAGCTGGGTTGGAAGCGTGGTCTCGACGTCGATCGTGGACATCTTGTCCTGGATATTGCGCTTCATACGCGAGAGGCCAACGCGTACGCGTGCCTCCAAAAGCTCGCCAATCTGTCGGACACGGCGGAAGCCGAGGTGGTCGATATCGTCCGGCTGTGCGCCTGGCTGTTGGTTCAGCTCAATAATATGACGGACGATCTGGACGACGTCGTCGAGATTGAGGGTGTAGCGGGACAAGGACTCCTTGTCCATCGGGAGATTAAAGCGCTGGTTGAAGCGGTGACGGCCAGGGTAGCTGAGGTCGTATCGCTCAGAAGAAAAGAGGCCTTGCACGTACTCACGCGCTGTGTCAGGGGTGGCTAGGTCGCCATCGCGGAGGCGGCGGTAGATCTCAATATAGCCCTTCTCTGCGGTCTCGGCGGTGTCCTTCTCTAGGCTGGCCTGGATTGCTGCCTTGCCACCGGGGACACGCTCAAAAAGCGTGAGCATGTCGCGGTCGAATGATGCGCCAAGGATACGGAGGAGCGTCGTGATGGGGAACTTGCGCTTGCGGTCGATCTTAACAAAAATGGCACCGTCAGCCTCTGACTCGATCTCGATCCATGCACCGCGCGCAGGAATGATCTTGGCACCGAAGCAGGTCTTATTGCGAACTTCAGCAGTGGTAAAGAAAACGCCGAAACTTCGGGCGAGCTGCGGCACGACCACGCGCTCGACACCATTGATGATGAAGGTGCCGTGATCAGTCATGATCGGCATGTCTGCAAGGAAGATGGACTGCTCCTTCTTTGTACCGAGCCCCTTGTTGATGAGTCTGATGTTGGCCTTCAGTGGCGCATCGAACGTCTGCTTGTGATTCTTAGCACCATACTCGTCAACCTTCGGCTCGCCGAGCTCAAAAGAAACGAACTCGAGCTCGAACTTCTTTTTTGAATAATCGTTTATGGGGGAGAACTCCTTAAAGAGGGCCTTCAGTCCGTCGTTGACGAACGTGCGGAACGATGCCACCTGTGGGGCGATCAAGTCTGGCATTGGGACCCGGGCCTCGCGGTGGCGCATAAAGCGCTTCTGTGGGAGTTTCTTAGACATGCCTTGATATAAGTACGCGCGAAACACGCAAAAAAGCGCGTCCCGCTTGTTCTAAGTTATTTGGTATTAAATCAGTCCCCCACCAAAACCCCTAACTCATCCAAAAGTGGTACTCCTATCCTACCCTCTTCACCCCATCTTCGTCAACCCCCTCCTGTGCCTACGATGTGGCAACAATCGTGCCGCCAAGTGCCATAGCGAGGACTATGATACCTAGTGCCGCGAGTACGGCACGCACCTTCTCATTCAACTCCTGCCCCTGTGGGTTGAACGACTCAAATCCCGGCCCACCTTGCTGGCGACCCCTGCGTCCACCACCTCCGTCCTCCTGGTGCCGAAATCCCATCATTATGCTCAGCCTACCCCGCATGAGCGGTGCCGCACTCAAAAACTTGATGGGTTTCTGGTGATAACCCTCGCTCTACGTACCCCGCCTCCACTTGTCAATTCTGCTGGAGTGTATATTACTCAATGCATAAACTTTTCACCATGGTGAAATATATATACATTTGATCCACTTCCATTTGTCAATCATTAATTGGCCACAACGCTACGGCGGACCGCAACGGGGGCCCCTCGGCGGAACTCTCCTTCACTGATCCGCTGCTCAAACTTACTGACTGCCGCGAGCGCATACAAGATAGACACAACAAAGGAAGGGACTGCCACACCAACTGCTACCCACCATGCTTCCCCTAAAAATGGTGCACTGACTCCAGCGCCAAGAGCAACCAAAAACGCTGTCCAGGCAACCTTGGTCAGCCAACTCGATTCGGCACGATTTCTTTTTGCCTCCTTCTCTAAATAGCCGGACATAGTGCCAAACTAGCGTCCGCGCTTCCACTTGTCAATTTCGGCACCAAATCAGAATACCGATTTCCGAAATCGATAGATTTTTATATTAGTCCACTGGCTGCTCAGAGTTTAAGCAAGAATTGATAAAGGTACTGTTGCGGTGACGTTTAAAGACAAGTGTCCACTCCCATTCTCCGTCTATATTGCGGAGCGACCATTGCGTATCACGTGAGTCCTGGCACAAACTGCAATACTTCGGCGGGCCCGCTTCACCTTCGTAATGTTCATCAGCGGTAGCGCTTTCGACACTCGACATACAACACTACTACTCTCCGCGCTTCCACTTGTCAATTTCGGCGTGGTTGCCAGAGAGGAGGACCTTGGGGACTCGGTGGTTCTTGCCCTTCCACTTAAAGACTTCTGGGCGGGTATAGACCTCGGAGCTCGAGACGCGCTCCTCCTCTACGGACTCGAACTTGCCTAGCACCCCGGGGATCTGGCGCGACACCGCGTCTATAACAAGCATGGCTGGGAGCTCGCCACCAGTTAGGGTGTACGGGCCGACGCTGATCTTCTTCGCCTTCAATATTTTCTGCACCCTTGAATCGATGCCCTCGTAGTGGCCGCAGATCAATATAATGTTCTTGGTCTTCTTCTTAACTAGCGTCCGCGCCACTTCGTTGGTGAACTGCTCTCCTGATCGATCAAAAAAGTAGATTTCTGCCTTCGTCTTACCCTTCGCCTTCAGTGCCGCCTTTAGTACCGACTCAGGCTCCAAGACCATGCCAGGCCCCCCGCCATACGGCCTGCGATCGACTCGTGCCCACTTGTCGTGGGTGAAGTCTCGAGGGTTGTAGTACTTAACACTGATCTTCTTTTCCTTAATCGCGCGCGCAATGATAGACGCTCCGAAGTAGGAGCGGAATGCGTCCGGAAACAACGTCACGATATGAAATGTAATCATGCTTACTCTGCGCCTAGCGCGTCACCAATCGCACTACCCAGCACCCAATAGCCAGCAAGTGTCGCTCCAATAACAACGGCCCAAAAGACGACGAGAGTCAGTCTCGATAACGGCCTCTCGTTATCATTTGCATGCGGCCACTCTGCCATATGTGGATTATAGCACGAAAACTACTACAGCGCCACTTACGCCTTAGCGGCTGCCAAGGAGTGTGCCAGATACCCACCTGCAAACTGCACGACGCCAAAACCGACAAAGAACTGCGGTGCCATCAACCCCGTTTCTGGTGAGATGCAGAGCGCCTTGCACCAATCAACGAACGTGCGGGGCAAGCCCATGTCGCTAAGGACCCTATCGACCGTTACACCGTCCGCCGCCATGATCGAAATAGGCTCCGAAGCAAAGGATGCAATAATCGAGCCCACGATAGAAACAAAGGCGAGCCCCATAGTCGCCTTTGCACACATTCGTACCCACGCCTTGTTCGCCTCCTGCCGTTCCTCCGTCTTGCCGAATACTCGGTCAGGAATGAGTCCCATTACAAATTAAAGGCGGATATCGTCGAGGGCGTCATCGATAGCCCTGCTTGCTGCACCCATCGGAGCCTCGGGCTCGCGGTTCAGCTCTGACATAGGTGCGCGGTTCTCACCACCACCCATACCACCTCCCATTCCGCGGGTCGAACCAGCTGGCTCATTGATCTTGAGGTTAACGCGGGCGTTGTTCTTCATACCTACAACGCGGAGGAGTATGCGGATCGCCTTGGCAGTATTGCCGGAGCGGCCTATCACCTTGCCCATGTCGGCAGGATTGACGTCGAGGGTAAGGAGGACACCCATCTCGTCTACCTGGCGGTTGACCTTCACATCGCCTGGATTATCTACTAATGCCTTGACTACGAACTCCAGGAACTCTTGATCGCCGTTCTGCATATTCGGTATATTACGTAACTAATCTAACGCCTCTACTATAACAAAAAAACCACTTCCTAGGAAGTGGCGACTTACTCTGCTTTTGCTGGCTCCTCGGCTGGAGCTTCTGCCACTTCGGCTGGTGATTCCTCAACAGCTGGCGCTGATGCGACCGCCTCCGCAGGCTTCTCCTCTACCGGAGCTGCTTTGAATGCAGGCAGGACGTTGATCTTCTTTCCTTCAATAATCTTATTGTTTAGAAACAGGTTGTGGACGGTATCCGAGAGCTGTGCCCCCTTCCCGATCCACTCTTTAACAGCCTCCTTGTCGATAATGGTGGCCTTGGTTTTAGGATTGTAGGAGCCGAGGTATGCGAAGTGCTTGCCCGACTTAGGACTGTAGATCTTCTCGCCCACGACAATACGGAACGATGGATCGTTCGTACGTCCTACGCGCTTGAGGCGGATCATTAACATTGCCGTGCTACTGTAACAGAAATGGGCAAAAAGAGCAAACCTTCCTCTAATTTGAAGGGAGTTATCGACGTGACCCGCTCTGGCAAGGGTTTTTTGGTTATGCCCGAGGGGCAGGACGATGTCCCAATCCCCCGCGAGGGGCTCGGAGGTGCCCTCTCGGGCGACATAGTCGAGGTGCAGCTTCGAGCCGGGAAGCGCGAGCAGATAGGCTACGTCGTCCGCGTCCTGGAGCGGAAGAAAAACTCGTTCGTCGGCGAAGTACGGAAGGAAAATGGGCGCACCATCCTCGTCCCCGACGACCCCCGCATCTACACCGACTTTGAGATCGTAAGCGGCATTGGTGCACCCCCAGGACAGAAGGCCATAGTAGATGTGGTCAATTGGGACGCGCAGCTACCGCAGGTATCGGTCCGCCGTGCGCTCGGCATGGCCGGCGCCCACGAAACAGAGATGCGCGCCATCCTTGCGGGACGCGGCTTCGAGGCCGAGTTCCCAGGCGATGTGATGCGCGAAGCGGACGCAATCTACGAACAGTACAAAAACGGAATGGAGGCGGGCTTGCCCACCGAAGCTCCGCAGGAGCGAAGGCGGGACATGCGCACCACACTCACCTTTACTATCGACCCGGACGATGCCAAGGATTTTGACGACGCTATCTCGTTCAAAGATTTGGGCGATGGCCAGGTAGAGATCGGCATCCACATTGCGGACGTCTCGCACTTTGTACGCCCGGGAACCTCGATTGGCCGTGAGGCCGAGCGACGCGCTACGTCGGTGTATCTGGTGGACCGCACTATCCCGATGCTCCCACCGCAGCTTTCCGAGGACCTCTGCTCACTAAAGCCCGACGTGGATCGGCTCACCTTTTCTGCCATCTTTACCATCCGCGGCACCTCAATTACGGACCGCTGGTTCGGCCGCACCATCATCCGCTCGGGCAAGCGCTTCACCTACGACGAGGCAGACGCTTCGCTGAAGGATGCCTCGCTACCTCTCCATCAGGAATTGTCCACTGTGTGGAACTACGCTGCGTTCTTGCGCAAAAAACGCCTTGAGTACGGTGCCATCATGTTCGACCGTGATGAGCTAAAGCCGGTCTTGAGCGAGCAGAAGGAGGTCGTAAGCTTCCGCAGGGTCGTGCACACCGAGAGCCACCGACTCATCGAGGAGTTGATGCTGCTTGCAAACCGCGAGGTTGCGACCCTCGTCACCAAGACCTTGGGCAAGAAGAATCGAGTATTCCTCTACCGCATCCACGACGTCCCCAATGTCGAAAAGCTGGAGGAGCTCTCAGTATTCCTCCGCGCTATTGGGTACCAACTCACTTTGTCGGCTAGTGGCGTGCAGCAAAAGGAGCTGAACCGCATGCTCGCCTCGATCAAGGGAACTCCGGAGGAGGACCTCATCAAAACCGCAACTATACGGAGTATGGCACGCGCGTCCTACGCGACCAAGAACATTGGCCACTTCGGACTCTCGTTCCAGGATTATGCGCACTTCACCTCGCCCATCCGCCGCTACCCAGACCTCCTCGTCCATCGCACGCTTACCAAGATCCTTGCGGGTGAGCCCGTGACCGAAACTCCGTTTCAGATGGAGGAGCTCGCCGTCCATACGTCAGAGCGCGAGGCAGACGCCGCGGACGCCGAGCGAAGTTCAGTGAAGCTGAAGCAGGTTGAGTACTTTGCTAAGAAGATTGGTGAGGAGCGGAGGGGTGTCATTAGTGGCATTACTGAGTGGGGCATGTTTGTCGAAGACAAGGAGTCCGGCGCCGAGGGTATGGTCCGCCTGATGTCGCTCGCCGATGATACGTACGAGTATCACCCAAAGAAGTTCTCCGCAATCGGCAGCCGAACCAAAAAGGCGTACCGCCTCGGCGACACAGTCACCGTCAAGATCGAGGCGGTTGACCTCACCGGCCGCACCATTGACCTCTCCATGGTACAGGGCTAGCATGAGCCTAATGGCGTACGAATATATTGGCAAGTGGGCACTGGTTACTGGTGCAGGCAGGCCCGGCCGCATCGGCGCGGCAATAGCGATGGAACTCGCGAGTAAGGGGGCCAACATTCTGTTGCAGCACCGTGCAGGTGGCGAGGCAGATGCGGAGTTGGTAAGAAAGGACGTCGAAGCGGCGGGAGCGGAGTTTGGCGTCAAAGTGGTTTTGGTTGCTGCCGACCTGACTGAGAAGGCTGACCTCCACACGCTCTTTGGCGCACACGCACCAAGCATTGTGGTACACAACGCAGCCGTGTTCGAGCCTGCACGGGTAGCCGAAGGAGCAACGCCAGAGGAGGAGCTAGACGCGCACGAGCTCGCCTTCGACCTCAACATGGATATCAATATGAAGGCGGTGTACCTCACTACCATCCGTGCGATACGCGCGCTGAAAGACAGAGGTATGACGGGCACCTTTGTCTTTATTGGCGACGCCTTCATATCAAACGGTGGCATCTATGACGAAAACTTGGGTGGCTATGTCCTGTCAAAGGCGGGCGCCGAATACTTGGCACAGTTCTTTGCAGCAAACTTCGGCAAACTCGGATTCCGCTTCAACGTGGTCCTGAATGGCCCTATCGAACCGCCACCAAGCGCCCCAAAGGATACAGTCGACAAGATCAAGAAGGAGATCAATGTCCCCGAAGAAAAGCTCGACCCATGGATCGGTGCCAAGGCAGTCGCAGAAACTGTAGTATCAGTCATCGGCTCAGAACATATCAACGGCGCTACCATCCCAGTCGATGGCGCTCGCCGCTGGAAGACCGCCAAGGAGCACTAGCCGACAAACGGAAGTGCTTGCACACATACCGCCTGATACAGTGGCGTACCGTACGTTACGACCGCTCGCGAGACTGCCTCCACGACTGAGGGATCGAACACGTCTGGGATTATGCGCTCTGCAGTTGGCTGCTCAACTATACACGCGAGCGCACACGCTGCAGCGGCCTTCATAGCGTCAGTAATCTGGGGCTTCCTGCCATCGAGCGCCCCGCGAAAGATGCCTGGGTATGCCAAGACGTTGTTGACCTGATTTGGAAAGTCGCTACGCCCTGTAGCAACAACAGCTGCTCCTGCCGCTTTCGCCAACTCGGGCATGATCTCGGGCGTTGGGTTAGCAAGCGCAAAAACGATAGCGTCCTTGTTCATACTCCGTACCATTTCCTCAGTAATTGCCCCAGCAACGCTGACACCAATCACAACATCAGCGCCGATCAATGCATCTGCAAGCGAGCCTGACACTCCGCGCGGATTAGTAACACCGAGCAGGTCCTTTTTGTACGGAGCGAGGTCTGTGCGCGAAGGGCTGATAATCCCCTTGCTGTCTACGAGCGCTATATCGGCAATTCCAAATAAGCGGAGCAATTTCGCAGTCGCAACTCCTGCTGCACCAGCACCATTGATGACGACCCGCGTACCTGCTGCTGTGCGGTTCGTGACAGTGAAGGCGTTCATAAGCCCCGCTGCGATCACTATCGCGGTGCCGTGCTGATCGTCGTGCATAACCGGAATGTCCAATTCCGCCTTCAACCGCTCCTCGATCTCGAAGCAGCGCGGGGCGCTGATATCCTCGAGATTGATAGCGCCGAACGAGAGCGCGATATTCTTGATCGTTCGCACGATTTCGTCAGTATCTTTTGAATCAATAAGTATAGGAAATGCATCAATGCCTGCGAACTCCTTGAACAGTGCACACTTCCCCTCCATAACCGGAAGTCCCGCCAAGGGGCCGATGTCACCCAGGCCCAGCACCGAAGTGCCGTCTGTAATAACTGCAACAGTATTTGCCCTGCCAGTAACCTCTGCTGCAACGGCTGGATCCTCGGCGATTGCACGCGACGCTGCGGCAACGCCCGGTGTGTACATCAAGGAGAGGTCCTTGCGACTCTTGATCGGCGCCTTGGCGTTGATCGAGAGCTTGCCTCTCAGCTTTTTATGAAACTCCAACGACTCCTCAAAGATGTCCATAAGAACCTTATTGTACCGCAGCAGGTACACGATGATTTCCACAGCTCGCGTCCTAGCATGATGTATATACTTTTCACCATGGTGAAATATGCATATATGAGGAAACGTATACTCGCACAAAAGGAGCTCAGAAGAAAGCGACGAGCTGCAGGACAGGCCCTCACTCACCTAGTATTAATGGGCCTCGCTACCGTTGGTGTAGCCTCCGTGATCATTGCCCCTGGACTCGCGGAGGTCGCGCGCCTCCTGCCACGCGAACAGCGCTATGGCCGTGGATTAGAACAAGTGATGCGCACACTGTATCGCAGAGGGTATATCACCCTCTCAGGAAGCCATGGCGCACGAAAGGCGCAGCTAACCGATGCAGGCAGGCGGATTGCTCATTTGTATTCAATCCAACGAAAGAAGCCGGATCGTAGGACATGGGATCAGGGTTGGTTTATGGTATCGTTTGACATCCCAAAGGAGCAGCGCAAATCCCGAGACGCCTTCCGCCATAAACTTAAAGAGCTCGGATTTGCTCAGTATCATAAATCTCTCTATATTCATCCCAGCGACTACAGTTCTGAATTAGATTTTCTTACTGACTATTATGGGGTGAGTAGCAATGTCTTGTATTTTTTTGCTGCCGACATACAGGAGCACAGTCGACTCAAAAAACTCTTCGGCTTGTGATGTATATAGATTTCACCATGGTGAAATCTATATACAATTGTTTTTTGGTTGAGACTGCTGTGAGCTGGGGGGATTGATCATTTAGCTACCTTTACTGCCTCCTCGAGCTTGACGGAGAGGACCTTGGAGACGCCATCGCCACCCATAGTGACACCGTAGAGGATACCTGCCCTACTCATGGTCTCGCGGTTGTGGGTTATGACGACGAGCTGCGACTTTTCCGACAAGGCCTTGACCATATCTGCGTAGCGGCGGCTGTTGGCCTCGTCCAAAGCGGCATCAGTCTCGTCGAGGACTAAAAATGGTGGCGGATTGACCGAGGACATTGCAAAGATGAGTGCGATAGAGGTAAGTGCTCGCTCGCCTCCCGAGAGCATGACCAGAGACTTGATGCGCTTCCTTGGAATGTTGAGTGAGATCTCGATACCCTCGATGACCTCCTTTGTCTCGCCATCGATTTCAGCATCTCCCTCATCTTCATCGCCACCATCCCCAAGATCGAGGAGCTTTGGCTTCCGCACTGCCTCCTGGATACGAGCCAGCGACGCCGTGCCGCCGTCGAACATGAGGGAGAAGAACCGTGCGAACTCCTTGTTGATCGCTCCAATACCATCATCAAAACGCTTGCCTAACTCCTTTTCCAAATCCACTATCAAGGCCTTCAGCTGTGCAGAGGACTGTGTGAGGTCTGCTATCTCCTTTTCCAAAAACTGCTCGCGCTCCGAGGCATCCTTGTACTCCTTCATTACTTCCGCACCGCCCGCGGCGCCCATCTCCTCGAGTCTGATCTTCAACTTTTCCAAGTCGCGCTTCTCGCGCTCCTGCTCCTCGCGTGCCCAAGGCGACGCCTTAACTCCCGCATCCAAGGCGTCGCCTTTATACTGTAAGACCTCGCGGCCAATAAGTGGCGCTACCTCGGCAAGCTCTCGCTTAAACTCTTCATCGATGAGGCGGAGGTGCTCCAAGGACGATTCAGTAGCTGTCATGCGGTGGCGGATCTCGCGTTCGGTCGAGGTGAGCTCGAACAATGAGCGCTCCTTCTCTCTCGTTGCCTCGCGGGCGCTGTCGAGTTCCGAGCGTATCAGCTCTAGTTCCGCCGCGAGCGCTCCCTCCTTCACTGCCAGCTCCTTTTCCTCCACTTCGGCATCTGCTTGCTGCTTTTGTAGGCTGGCAAGGTCCGCGTCGCCACTTTGAGCTGAGCGGGTAAGCTCGCGGAACTTGCGGAGCACTCCTTTTGCAAACTCGATAAGTGCAGTGGAGGGGCCATCCGCAAGCCGCAAGAGTCCTTGCTCGCTCTCGTCTGCAAGCCGCGCGACCTCTGCTGCGGGGACCGAGGCGCGCTCGGTAACCCGCGCAAGAGTCTCTACCTGTCCTGCAATACGAGCAGCGCGACGGGAGGCCTCGCTCCGCTCTGCGCGGGCCCGGTCGAGCGATTGTGAGAGGTCCACGATCTTGCCGGCGCGCTTGTCCTCTGCGGAACGGGCGAGGTGCATCTTTGCCTCCGTCACCTGCGCGGACACGCCCTGCAGCTCCGCGCGGAGCGCCGAGTGCTCGGCATCCAGCTGCATCTTTTGACTCCGAATATACTCGTCCTCCCGCTTAAAGTACACCTGGTAGCGCAGCACTCCTGCGGTGCGGAGCTCCTCGGCCTTCTCGACCTTCTCGACCTGCTTTTTGAGGAACCGGAGGTGCGGCGCGATCTCGCGTCGGAGCGCCTCTACCTGCCGCATGTTCTCCTCCGTTTTGTCGAGCTTACGGAGCGCCTCCACCTTCTTGTACTGGTACACCTTGAGGCCGAGCGCGTCCTCGAGCATCTCGCGCCTGTCGCGCGGGCTCGCGCTGAGGATCTTGTCTGCCTCACCTTGGCTGATAATGTGGTGCCCGGTCTGGCCTATGTTGGCGCCCGCCAAGAGCTCCTGGATATCCTTGAGGCGCACCTGCGACCCGTTCAAGCGGTACTCGTTGGTGCCATCACGGTTCACCGCACGCTCCACTGTTATCTCGTCAAAGTCGACAGTAAGGAACCTGCTCGAGTTATCAAATGTGATCGCAACAGAGGCGCGTCCCGCTCGTGGTGAGGCATTCGAACCATTCCAGATGAGGTCCTCGCCACGCTTGCCGCGCATACTCTTCATCGATTGCTCGCCGAGGACGAAGCGGATGGACTCGGCAACGTTCGACTTGCCGGACCCGTTGGGACCTACTATTGCAACAACCGGTGTCCCGAAATCAAAAGAGGTCTTTTTTGCAAAAGACTTAAAGCCGGCCACGTCGAGACGCGACAAAAGCATTATTCAAGTATAGCAACTTTAGAGGCGGAGCCCGTCGTCGCCATCGCGCTCGCGCTCTCCCGGACGAACCATACGTCCCAGAATAGAACTGACAGCTGCTGCGAGGGCAAGAAAGCCATACCCCGGCTGACCTTCAGCAAAGAGGATTGCAGCAACTACGCCTGCGAGTATCGGTGTGAACCGAGACGTCGCAACATCAACGACGAGCGAGCGCTCCGGTCGTGAGGGGATACCTGCCATGCGCCTAGTATAGCATATTGGCCTATTTGGACTCCCCTCCTTCTCTGAGGGCACGTTCGGCAGCTGCCTGCTCGGCCTCCTGCTTGCTCTTACCCTCACCCTCGGCTACAGCCACATCTCCCACCGAGACCTCTACCACAAACTGCTTGGCGTGGTCCGGCCCCTCGGCCTTCACGGTTTTATAACTTGGCGTCATACCGTACTTGGCCTGAGCGAGCTCCTGGTACGCACTCTTGGCGTCGCGCCAGAGGCCCTTCGTCACCACCTCGTCCATCTTTGGTAATACGTGCGCCACCACAAACACTTCTGCAGCAGCATACCCTTGGTCTAGGTAGAGCGCGCCGGTCACTGCCTCAAACGTGTTGGCGAGGATGGTCGCGCGTGCGCGCCCCGTGTCCTTGGCCTCGCCTCGAGAGAGGAGGAGGCACTCGTTCATTCCCAATTCTTCCGCAATCCCGCCGAGCATCACCGCGTTTACGAGCGCAGCACGGTACGCAGTGAGGTCGCCTTCGTGCGAATCGGGGAATTTGCGAAACAGGTGATCAGTGATGATGAGCTCGATGACAGCATCGCCGAGAAACTCTAGGCGCTCGTTGTGGGTCCGCTTGCCTATCCTTGTTTCATTGAGGTACGAACGGTGGGTGAATGCGGTCTGTAGTAGCTCCTTATCGACAAACGTAATCCCCGCACGCTTTTCGAAGCGCTCGAAGCTTTTTTCCTGGTCCTGTTTCTTAGTTGGACTCATGCAGTTGCCTGGACTATACCTGCATCAATGATAGCTCGCAAATCGTCATAGATCGGCAGCCCTGGGAGTGCCTCGGGGCTGAACCAGCGCGCCTCGACTATCCCCTCGCACACTACACACTTGAGCGCGTTCGCTGCAGGAGTTTTGGCAACAAAATAGGCGACAGTGCGATCGACTGCGCCAAGCTCTGGATCATTCGCGCGGTAGGTGTGCTCCCTCAGCGGTGCAACGATGGTGGCGTCGATACCGAGCTCCTCCTTGATCGCGCGTTTCGCAGCCAGTTCGGAAATCTCACCTTCCACACACTTCTTCTTTGGTAGCGTCCATCGTCCAAATGCATCTTTGATGAGCGCTACCTGCGGCGCTCCATCAACATTTGCAACAACAACTGCACCCCCAAGAGATTCCTTGCCCGGCTCAGATTTCGGTGCCTCATATTTCTGCGGCTCGCCGATATCGCGATACACCGCGCCGAGGACCCCGTTCACAAACTTGCCGGACGCATCACCACCAAATGACTTGGCGATCTCGATGGCCTCGTTCAGTGCCACCTTGGGCGGTACTGCGGCTCGGTCGGCAAAGAGTAGCTCGTAGAGCCCGATACGCAGCACGTTCCGGTCTACCGGGGCGATCTGTGCCAGTGGCCACTGGGGAGCCGCTTTTATTATCACCGCATCTATCTCGTCCTGCTTGACGATAATTCCGGTAAGTAGTGCGTCAGCGAACACCATATCCGAGTCACCCAAGGAAAATTCTGAAGCGTTACGCTTCAGAATCTTTTTTGCATCTGCGAGCTGGAGCGCGTTGGTGAGGTCGCTCTCAAAAAGCGTCTGCAGGACGAGCGCGCGGGAGAGGTGCCGGGATGCCATCGTGTGAAAGTAGAGCTAGGACTTCGCTTCGTCCTTCAGCTTGCCTTCCTTCTTGATCTTAGCAGTCCTGCGAGCAGTGCGAGCGCCCTGGACGTCCATAAGTGTGCGGCCACGGTATGTACCGCCCTCGAGAACGACACGGTGGCGTGGGTGCACAGTACCCTCGGGGCTTGCGGTAAGCGCGCGATTCTTAAGCGCGTGGTGGGATCGGCGGTTAGCCGAGTGGCCCTTGGTATGACGCATTCTGACAACCATAGTTCCTGGATACTAGCACAATACAAAAGCCCCGGCAATCCCAGGGCTTGTTCGCTGTTTACTGATGGCTACGAGGCCACACGTGCTTGCCTCCAAACATGCCGACGTCAGCAATGATAGCAGTCCCGATAATTTCCACGATACCCTTGAGTAGTAAGTCCGGGTTTGCCACCTCTGTAGCATCTATGATGTCTTTAAAACCTGAGAAGCCTCCGTATGCGATTGCGAGGCCGAATGCTGCCGTTGCTAACCAGTTAAAGATGGCTAGTCCCTGCACGCCCGCACGCTCTGCTGCTATTGCTACCATAGGGTGTTACCCTACTCTTACTTTTGACAAGTGTCAAGGGTTACTCTAAACCAGCGCGCCGGCCCATATTGATAGCCCAGACCCGCGCGGTCGAGTTCATAGCAACGACGAATGCCCCAAGGAGGGTGCCGAAGAGGAGGTTTGCAGCCTCATCAGGAAAGATATCCCTCCTTGTATCAATCGCTACAAGCGTAAAGCAGACGAGGAATATAACCCATCCAATACCTGCAACCCTGCCATGCGTATGGTATGCCACCTCGTCGTATCCAGGTTCTGCCATAAGGGCAGATACTACACCCTTTTTTGCTACTTGGCCATTGAGTCGGTAAAGTCCTTGAGGACCGACTCGGTTGCTGATGCCAGCGCGTGCACCAATTGCTCTTGGGTGAACTTTTCTTTGAAGAAACCTGCGACCTCCGTGAGGTCTGGCTGCCCGCCCTGAGCGTCCTCGGCCATTGCCGTTAGATCCTCCTTCTCATCCTCGCTCATGTGCTCGCCGAGCTTGACCAGTAGGTCGGCTGCGATAGCCTCCATCAGGTTCTGCTCTATTTCCTTGCGCTCCTTCGGCTCGAGGTTCATCTCCTTCAAGGCCGCGTCAACGCTCTGGTACAGCGTCACCACTCGCTTGGCGAGCTCTTGGTCCACAGCCGGCATAGGAGGCAATGTTGATGGGTCTATCTTAGAGAAGTCGGGCATCCCGTTCTCGTCCAATGGAATCTGCGGCATCTGGGGCACTACGCCCTGATCGTCCTGGGGGTTCTGCTGTGGTTCATCTGCCATATGCGGCTACTGTAACACAAGATTTTTCAAAAACGAACGGCGGTGGATGGGGGTTAGTCCATGCTCTTGCAGTGCATCGTAGTGGATCTTGGTGCCGTACCCCTTGTGGGAGTTGAATCCGTATTCGGGGTAGCGTCTATGCGCCGCGCCGGCCATATAGCGGTCGCGCTCGACTTTGGCAACAATGGATGCGAGCGATATCGCCGGCACCAATGAGTCGCCGTGGATGAGACATTGCTGCCGATATCGCTCTGGCGCCTTGAGTCGTCCATCGAGTACTACCTCGACCTTGCTCGGATCCGGTGCGAGCTTCTGCAGCCCATCTGCAATCGCCTTCCCGAGCGCGGCCTCGATACCAATGACATCTATGATAGCTGCGGGGACCGACTGCACTGTGAATCGCACGATACCCTCCGTTGCGAGGTCGCCGGCGATATCGTATATACGCTCGCGTGCGCTTTCCGTCATCGTCTTCGAGTCCCCTGCACCTTCGAGGACGAAGTGCTGGCGACAGAGTACGATACCTACCGAGACGGGGCCTGCGAGTGGCCCCCGCCCCACCTCGTCTATGCCCAC
>CAYHLC010000008.1:16586-27047 GCA_964357395.1 uncultured Candidatus Saccharibacteria bacterium
CTAATGGCATTCTCGCACCTGTCGGTACATAGCCATTATAGTCTCCTCGCGGCCCTGCCGCAGATCGACCCCTTGGTCGATGCTGCAGTCGCGTTCGGCATGCCAGCCATGGCGCTTACGGACCGCAATAACCTGTATGGCGCTATTGAGTTTTACAAAGCGGCAACCAAGAAGGGTCTGAAGCCGATTTTTGGTGTGGATATCGACTACAACTTGGGCGGCGCGGAGGGACACGTAATACTGCTCGCCGAAAACAAAGACGGCTACCAAAATCTGATCAGGCTCGTGTCTGCCGCCAACATGACCGCGGTACCAAAGATGCGTAGCGAGGATCTACTGAAGTTCGGTACCGGCCTCGTTGCGCTCATACCGGATACAGCGCTCATCGCGCAGTCCGCGGAGGCATTGGTCGAAGAACTACAGAAGGCTGTCGGCAAAGCGAATGTGTATGCCCGCCTCGGCTGGAACGGCGGCAAGGAGCGTCAGCTCCGCACTGCAGGGGTAGCGAAGGCGCTGGGGCTAGAACTCGTAGCATCCGACGGCACGTACTATTTGATGCCTGAGGATCGCCAGCCGCTCGATATTGTCAGACGTATTCAGAATCCGAGCGCGGAGGCCGACGGCAATGACCGCGCATTCGCATCGCCTACCACTCTCGAAGATCGATATCATGAGTTCCCCGAAGCAGTCAAAAATATGGAGGCACTCGTGGAGCGATGCACGGTCGTACTCGAGCTTGGCAACTGGATCTTCCCAAAGTTTGCAATTCCAGAGGGCACCACGTACGACGCAGAGTTGCGCAAAGCCGCTATGAGCGGCATTGCCCGCCGGGGGCTAACCGAGACACCGGAAGTACTAGAGCGCATTGAGTACGAACTCGGCATCATTAGCTCCAAGGGCTTCTCTCCCTACTTCCTTACTGTCTCAGACCTGCTCGCATATGCGCGGAACACAAGGATACTCACGACCACAAGGGGTTCGGCTGCAGGCTCGCTGGTCTCCTACCTCTCCGGCATCACGAACGTCAATCCGCTAGAGTACAAGCTGCCGTTCGAGCGCTTCTTGAACCCTGGCAGGCCCAAGGCTCCCGATATTGATATGGACATCGCGGACAACAAACGCGATCTCATGGTCGAGTATGTTAAGCGCAAGTACGGCGCCGACCACGTAGCCCAAATCGGCACCTTCGGCACCATGATGGCCCGCGCTGCTGTGCGCGACGTTGCGCGTGCACTCGGCTACTCGTACGGCATCGGCGACAGGATTGCCAAACTGATCCCGATTGGCTCGCAGGGATTTCCCATGACGATCGAGCACGCGCTCGAAATAGAGGAGGACCTACGGAAGTTGTACAAGTCCGACGAGGATGCAGAGATCATCATCAATACGGCGCGGAAGATCGAGGGTAACTCGCGCCACATCTCCGTCCATGCTGCCGGCGTCGTTGTTGCACCATCGCCCATCACCGACTACACCCCAATACAGCTCGACCCGCATGGCGAGAAGATCATTACCCAATACGACATGTACTCGCTAACTGACGAGTACGGCGGTGTGGGGCTACTCAAGTTCGACTTCTTGGGACTCAAGAACCTTGCCGTCCTCGCGGACGCAGTGGACCGAGTGGACCGCCGTATGGGGCAGACGGTAGACATCGAGACGGTGCCCGTCGATGACCCCAAGACCTTCGACATGCTCGCAAAGGGCTTCACCGAAGGGGTGTTCCAGCTCTCTGGCGGTGGTATGACTCGCTACCTCAAGGACCTTAAGCCGACCTCAATCCACGACATCAACGCTATGGTGGCGCTCTACCGCCCAGGCCCGATGGAGATGATTCCGCAGTACATCCAGCGCAAGTACAACCCGGCATACATCACCTACCTCGACCCTAGAATGAAGGACATCTTGGACCGCTCGTACGGCATCATCACCTACCAGGACGACGTGCTGATGACCGCTATCACCATTGCAGGCTACTCGTGGCTCGAGGCAGATAACCTGCGAAAGGCGATGGGCAAGAAGATCCCTGCCGAGATGGAAGCACAGAAGGAAAAGTTCCTTGCGGGCGCCGAGTCGTACGGCAAAATCAGTCGCAACAAGGCCGAGGCGATCTGGAAGCTGATCGAGCCGTTTGCTGCGTACGGATTCAACAAAGCCCACGCGGCGAGTTACGGCAAGGTTGCCTACCAGACTGCGTACATGAAGGCCAACTTTGCCGAGGACTATATGTCGGCACTGATGAGCGCCGACTCGGGCGACGTCGACTCGATATCATCACACGTCGCCGAGAGCGAACGCCTCGGCATCACCGTACTCCCGCCGGATGTTAATGAGTCGTACAAGTCCTTTTCCGTTCCCAAGCCTGGCGTCATCCGGTTCGGGCTCCACACCATCAAGAACTTTGGTGAGGGCGCCGCGCGCGCCATCATCGACGAACGGCAGCGGAACGGCGAGTTTGTGTCGCTTGGCGACTTTGCATCACGCATTCCTACTACTGCCATCAACAAGCGCGCTATGGAGTCGTTAATTAAAGCTGGCGCGCTGGACCGCTATGGCGAGCGCGCTGCGATGATCGCCAAGTTGGACGAGATCAGCCGTGCGCAGCATAAGGACGAAACGCACGAGAATCAGAACGCGTTGTTTGCCGTCTCGAGCTCGACTCCAAACATCATGCTCGGGCCCGAAGTGACGACGCTGAAGGATAAGTTGGAGTGGGAGAAGGAGCTCCTGGGTATCTACGTCTCTGGGCACCCCACGGACCAGTTCAAGGATGCGATGGAAAAGTACAAGGGCTCTGTCCGCCGCGCTGTCCTCGAGGAGCGCCCCGGCTATCCGATGGTGATCGGTGGCGTGGTGGAGATAGCCAAGATCATCCTCACCAAGAAGGGTGAGCGTATGGGCTTCCTCACCATCGCAGACAAGGAGGCGTCGATCGAGGCGGTCGCATTCCCTTCCGTATACAAGGACAACAAGGACGCGCTCCTAGAGGGCAAGACAGTCTTGCTGAAGGGTAAGGTCAATCGCCGAAACGGCGACCCATCCCTCATCATCGACAAGGTCAAGGCCTTGGGTTGAGGTTTTGGGTGTTACCTCCACGCCTCTTTGGGAGAGAGGAAGTACATAATCAAACGAGCAGCAACCAAACTACCTGCGACTAGCCCCAGTGGGTTAGACACATCCTCTGGGAGACCAATTACTTCATCTGCCACACCCTCCACTACCATACCCACAAAAGCACCTGCCCCAATACCAGCGGTAACAACCACTGCACCAATGATTGCTAGAAGCGGAACGGTAATCAGGAGACCTGGATTTACTTCGTGAAAAGACATACGTCAGTATATTATCATGAACAAAGTTTTTGTCAAGTACCTTACTGGATTACTTGATTGACAGTTGTGAAGTGCCCGCTATAGTAGTAGTAAGTGCTGTCCCGAGTAACATCGAGGGACAGAAGCTCGGTGGAACCGCGGTTCGCTCTCGAATCGTCCGGGCAGGGGCAAGAACTGCGCCCTGCCCCTTTTTATTTCTTAGCCACCGATCGTATGTCCACATCTCTAGAGCACAAGCGCCACACTCTCGCCCATCTTTTGGCGTCGTCGGTCCGTGAGCTCTACCCTGGAGCAAAAAACGCGATAGGACCTTCGATTGATGACGGATTCTATCAAGACTTCGAGCTTCCTGAACCGATTTCTGAAACCGCGCTCCCGAAGATTGAGAGCCTTATGCGGAAGAAGCTTGCATCATGGGAGAAGTTTGAAAAGCGCGAAGTCACCGCCGATGAGGCAAAGGCTGAATTTGCATGGAACGAGTATAAGATTGAACTCATTAACGAATTCGCAACTGGAGGCAAGACACTCACCTTTTACACCGTTGGAGGTTTTGTTGACCTCTGCAAAGGCGGCCATGTCGACAATCCAGCAAAAGATATAGCACCGGACTCCTTCAAGCTCGACAGAGTTGCAGGCGCCTACTGGCGTGGCGATGAAAAGAACCCGATGCTCACCCGCATCTACGGCCTCGCCTTCGACACCAAGGAGGAGCTAGACGCATTTACGACCCAGCGCGAGGAAGCCAAGAAGCGGGACCACCGCAAAATTGGCAAGGATATGGGGCTATTCGTCTTTTCCGAACTCGTAGGCAGTGGACTCCCGTTGTGGACTCCGAAAGGTACGGTACTTCGGGACGAGCTCGATTCGTTCGTGTGGGAGCTACGAAAAGCGCGTGGATACAGCCGCGTTACGATACCGCATATCACCAAGCGCGCCCTGTATGAGAAGAGCGGCCACTGGGCCAAGTACGGCGACGATCTATTCCGCATCATTACTCGTGAGGGCACCGAGTACGCGATGAAGCCGATGAACTGCCCGCACCACATACAGATATTCGATTCTGAGGCGAGGAGCTATCGTGACCTGCCCGTACGGTATGCAGAAACAACGATGGTGTATCGCGACGAGCAATCCGGCGAGCTCGCTGGACTCTCCCGCGTGCTGTGCATCACTCAAGACGACGCCCACGTCTTTTGCCGTGAGAGCCAGATTGCAGACGAAGCAGTTGCGGTGTGGCAAATCATACAAAGTTTTTATGGCGCATTCGGCTTTGCTCTTACCCCACGACTCTCTCGCCACGATCCAGAAAAAAGAGATAAGTACTTGGGTACCGACGAAACGTGGCAGAAGGCCGAGAACGCACTCCTTGATGTAATGAAGAAGATGGGAGTTACGGACTACATCGACGGCAAGGGGGAGGCTGCGTTCTATGGTCCTAAGATAGACTTTATGGCGCAGGATGCGCTTGGTCGCACACACCAGGTTGCTACTATCCAACTCGACTTCGTCCAGCCAGAGCGATTCGAGCTCTCGTTCACAAACGAAGGCGGGGAAAAGGAGCGCGTCGTAATGATCCACGCAGCAATTACTGGCTCGATCGAGCGTTTCCTTTCGGTATATATCGAGCACGTAGCAGGTGCGTTCCCTCTCTGGATATCACCGGTACAGGTCAAGGTCTTGCCGATTTCCGAGCACCACGTCGAGTACGGAAACAAAGTTTTGAAGGCGCTCAAAGACGCAGGGCTGCGAGCCGAAATCGATGCTGCTAATGAATCGCTCGGTAAGAAGATCCGAAATGCTAAGCAAGAAAAAGTCCCCTACCTCTTTGTCGTTGGAGACAAGGAGATAGAGGCAAATGCGGTAGGCGTCGAAACCCGCTCAGGCTCCGAGGGCCCCAAGCCGCTGGGTGAGATGGTCGCCCGCCTTACTGCTGAGTACCGAGAGCGGAAGTAGTTAGCCTCGCCCAGGGCGAGGTGAGAGGATACCTCCAATGATTCCGAGCGTCGCGCCGGCGACCGCGAGGCCGATGCCGTACGGCGCTATTGCTCGAACAACGTCCAAATCACCAGTGGTCCCCACCATATACCCTACATACGAGAGCAGGGCGACGTTAGCTATAACAGTGACGAGTGCTAGACCAACAAGTATGCGAGATACAGGTGTGTACTGTCTCTCAGAAGGTTCACCTGACATGGGGCCACTATAGCCCCACACCCGCTGCTGTCAAATTGTTTCCAATCCGCTCTGCCAGCGTACCGACCCGCTCATATATGATCACTCATATATGATATGATTTTCGCGACCTTTAAGGTGATCTGGACAAACCTAAGCACGTGGGTGCGGGGTGTGCACGTTTGGATCCTCGACCACTACTGGTTTTTTATAGTCAGGGTTGCCGCCCGTCTTCCAAGTCTCAAGAACCACGGTCTTTGTAGTTGGGGTTAACCTGCACTCATAGCCTGCCTCCTTCAGTGCGTGCTTGAATGCCTGGTACGCAGGTCCAGCTGAAATGTGTTTGGTTAGCCCAATAAGATCGACCAGTCCTTTTGGTAGGTCAAAGTCGAGGAGCAGATCCTGCTTGAACGTTCCTGGTGCAGCTCGGTCAGTCAAGAAGAGCACCGACGAAAACACGAGTCGGTTCGTCATTTCCTTCAACTTTCTATTTGCTTCAGAAAGAGCACCGGCGAACGGCTCTCCGCTCTCCTCACGCTTCTTGACCTCCTCCTTGTTCTTTATGTCCTTCTTTTCCTTGCGCTCGGCCTTGTTGCCTCCGCGTATTTTGTAGTAGGTGTCGCGGATCCCCCTCCCTATGGGCTTAACTATAGTGTTGGCGATAACCCCTGGGCCGAGGTAATCGACGGCCAATCGGAC
The DNA here is from genome assembly GCA_964357395.1 of uncultured Candidatus Saccharibacteria bacterium. Taxonomy (GTDB): domain Bacteria; phylum Patescibacteriota; class Minisyncoccia; order Phycocordibacterales; family Phycocordibacteraceae; genus Phycocordibacter. The sequence continues at coordinate 22,790 of CAYHLC010000008.1, forward strand.
ACCGTGGTATATGGTCCACGCTATTGGATGTATGCCGTACCGAACTATTGCATCAAGATGTTGAATACGAGCGCCAGTAAGTCGAATGGCGAGCGCAGCAGCTGCCGCAGGAACAGCGATAACCCATCCAATAACGTTTGGCCCAGGAATCGGTGCAGTGATCGAGCCTATGTACAGCCCACCTATGATCGGTGCCTGCCACCACACCCTGCCGTGGATACCTTCGACAATTTTTGCAACTGGACCACGTATTGCGTTCCACCAACCAGGTGTCTTGTGCGTAGGCTCTGGCGGAACATAGTCTTTGAGCTTTGGATCGAGCTGGTTCAGCGCTGCATCCATTGTGTCAGAGACAAACTCGCCCATGGTGCGGCCTTTTTTGTATCGCATTGCAGTGCGCATCTCATCATAGGTTTCCCACCACGTCTTGCGATCGAGGTGTCGTGGAGGCCACAACCAATACTCGTTGTCGGGCTTGCGTTTTGGTTCGTCTTCCTTTTTGACCCAAATACTGCCCATCGGCTCCTTTGGCTTTTCCTCCTGAGTTTTGGGAGCAACGGGGGCTGGTACAGAAGACTCCACACGGGGAATGTCGATGGTAAGATTGTGTGCGTCTAGGGCACGCAGAAAGCGGCCCTGCGAGGAGCTGATGAGGTCTTCGGGCCTATTTGGAGCAGTAGTGTGTGCAGACTCCATGAGTATATATTATAGCATAATATAGTACTGTAGTCAAACAGCGTTGGTTACATCAAAAAGCCGCCCTGAGCTTGTCGAAGGGCGGCTGAGCTGAGCCTCAATTACAGACTATTGCTCGTAGTAGTCGCCAGAGATGCCGATGCGGAGGTTGTACGACTCGGTACCACCTCCACGACCTTCTCCATCAAGGGCACCGACACAGACATTGTTGAGATGCTCGGCATAGTTGGCGTTTGCGGGCTTCGCCATCTGCCGCGCAAAGAGGTATGCGTAGTCGGTATCACCGCACGTGTGCGCACCATCGTAGTAGTAATAGTAAGTCGCGTCTCCAACTCCACGCGGGTCGGGCGGAAGCGTCTTGATGTATGGGGCGAGCGCCGCCTTCAGTGTTGCGTTCGTGGCGATGTTGCCGTTGTTGCCGTCGGTCTCGGATGGATACACACGGTGGTCGGTGTAGTAGAGCTCGAGGGCAGTCTTGACCTGCCGGAGGTCCTCCATACGCCGCTTATCGAGCGCCTCCTTGCGTGTGTCAGCAAGCGATGCCATAACGATCGAGGCTAAGAGCCCAATGATCGCAATGACCACAATGAGCTCTATTAAGGTGAATGCTCTTAGTGCCTTCATAACGATCTGCTTGCAGGCGGCCTCTCACCTGGAGTGAGAACGTCGGGGCCGAGCGTTGGCTCGTTGAGGTAGCTCTCCGAATAAACAAAGAGTGCCCCTCCGATGAGGATGACGATAACCAGGACCATAAACGCCATGTTTTGCTTGCTGATCTTGTTGCCACCCATCTTTGGTCGGAGGTCCTCCTCTTCATGGAATTGCACACCGAGCGCCATGTCAAAATTTTAACACTAAAAAACCGCCTCGCACGAGGCGGTTTCTGCGGCTACTTATGCGTCTGGGTTTAGTGCTCTGTAGCCTGCCCAAGCACCCAGACCTCCTAGAGCAAAGGCGACGATCTGCGCCACGTGGCCAAGGCTGTATCTGTCAGTGATAACTGAGACAGCGCCGTCAAGGCTGATATAGAGGGCAAGCGCGATCAGCACTCCTGCACCAATTCCGAGGAACAGTCGCTCTTGCTTAGGAGTCATACTTTAATTAGCTTTTGCGGGTCAAGTAGCTGAGGCCTGCAGCACCCCAAAACGCTCCCCCCATCATTCCACCTGAGATAGCTAGTGCTGCGCTCCATCCTTGCAAGGAACTCTTATCCTCTGCGCTAAGAGCGACAGCCTCAGCGCCAATTGCTGCAACAAGTGCTACGAGCCCCAGAATTGCAAAGATAGCTTCAACCCGGGCGCTCTCCTTGTGTTCTGCGGGACTTATTGATCGTGAGTCAAACATAGTCGTTGTTAGCCGCGGGCTTCGAAGGCCTGGGCGATTGCGAGCTTGAGCGAGGTAAACGCGTTTGTGTAACTGTGGTCAAGTGCGTGGGTGAAGATCTCCACCATCTTCAGTACCGCAGCGTCCGCGACCGTTGCTCCTGTTTCCGTAAGGTCCGAAGTCGTGTCCATCTTGCGTGCGCGTACCAGCTGGTCGAATGCAGTTGCGACGATGGTCATAACGGTTGCTGCGTTTGCGCCATTGATCTCGAGGCTGCGTGCGATCTGGTAGGCCATATCGCGGTTGCCTGCGAGGATCGCGCGTGCGAGTCCTACGACTACTGCCTGGTCAGCAGAGTCCGCCATCGGCATCTCTACGTTGCGGTCTGCTCCCGCCGTCGCTGGAGCTATGGCGGGCAAGGGTGGGGTCATAACTCCTGCGAGGATCGACTCGACTGATGGTGTGGATAGTGCAGTTGCGACTGGCGCTACCTTTGGCGTAGCAGATGCGAGCTCCTCAAAGCGTTCGGACGTAAGGAGTACCCAGCCGTCCTCACGAGGGAGATTCTGGAGCGCCTTCTGGAGGATCTCACCAAACATGCGGAGTGCGGTGCCTCGATCAGCGGAGAGGGCTACCGCCTTCATCACTGACTCTGGGCTCATGAGTACGCCCGCTGCATTTGCACGAGTCTCGATAACCTCAGCAAGGTCCGGTGCAGCTGCAACGCTTGGTGCCGGAGCGGGAGCGGGAGCGGGAGTCACCATAACGTGCGGGACTATCCCAACGCTCTGCGCGGTCGTGGCTGCTACTGTTGAGTAATCGTAGGTCGACTGTGGCATCTGGTGTGAGTACTGATACTGGTGGTCGTCGTAGCTCGCGGTCGATACACCGGCGAACTCGAGTGCGCTACCGAGGAAGTATTGCACTCCGCCGCGGCCCATCACAAAGTATGCGACGAGTGCTGCGAGGAGCCCGATAGCAGTCCAGAAGAGGATGGTGAGTGCCATACCTGCCTCAAAGCCAGTGTATGGGATTTGGGACAGCGTCACGAACGCGAGTGGTGCGTCGCCTGGCTTGTTGAGGAGGACGACGTTTGGCTGGTTGAGACCGCCACCACAATTACCCTGGCAGCCGCCACCACCCTTCTCGAGCGTGACTGGGGCCTCACAGGTTATCGTCTGGCCATTAGTACCCTTCCAGGTACCAACATACGTAGTGTCGTCGGATGGGAAGACCTCAAACTGACCGCCTGATACCGGAGTCGTGGTACCAACGTTTGGGGCGATGAATCCGGAGAGGACGTTCGAAGTGGTCCAGGTAACGAAGATCGACTCGCCTGGCTTGATCCTGGACTTCGATACGCCGAGCGTACAGACAGGGCCTGGTGGAGTGACGATTATATCAGCAGTACAGATAACCGTGCCGTAGTTGCCGGTGAATGTCGCCTTGAACTGCGTGGTTGTCGTAGCGGCAACCTGGAGCGATCCGTTGAGTGCGATCGATCCTACACCCTGGTTGATGGAGCCTGCAGTTACGTGCGACGAAGTCCAGGTAAGTGTGGTTGAGCCAGGTCCAGTAAAGCTCGTTGGGCTCGCGACAAGTGTACACACTGGCGTTGGAGTGGTGCAGTCCTTGGTCGCCGTAAGGTTGACCGTGTTCGACACTACCCAGTCCTGGAAGTTGTTCAGCTCGTATGCGGTGATCTTGGCCTTGTTCGGGATAGTAGTTGTGCAGGACGAAGGAGTGTTGACCTTTGCCTTGAACTTGACCCAGCCCTCCTCGCCTGGGGTCAATGTGTCTGCGTTCCAGCGGAGCGTGTGGTCGGATGACTTGTAGACAGGGTCGCCTGCGTATCCGCCGCTTACGTTCGTCGAGTGTGTCTCGGACTTGTAGGTCAGTCCCGAATCGACGACGTCCCAAACCTTAACACCGCCTCCGGTGCAGTTCTTGGTGCCAGTGTTCTTGAAGGTGATGGTGTACTCGACCTCGTCGTATGCCACGACATTGGTCTTGTTTACCGACTTGTCGATGATGAGCTTACACTCTTTGACCTCGCAGTCCTTGTTGACCGTCACATTGACAATGTTTGATACTACCCATTCCTGGAAGTTGTTGTACTCATAGCTCGTGATCTTTCCCTTGTTCGGAACCACGGTGGAGCATGAGGATGGCGTATTTGCCTTGGCCTTGAACTTGACCCAGCCCTCCTCGCCTGGGGTCAATGTGTCTGCGTTCCAGC
>CAYHLC010000009.1:0-21892 GCA_964357395.1 uncultured Candidatus Saccharibacteria bacterium
GCATTTGCGCCAGATCTCATTGTGCTCTCAGGCAGCAGCGGCTTTCCGGTAGCGCTGGACAATAGCAATGCGCTCGCAGCTGAGATCGAGTTGATTAGGTCATCTACCGTGCCACTCATCGGCATCTGCTACGGGTGCGAGCTCATCGCGCACGCCTTCGGCGGCACACTTGCGGATCATGGAGAGGGGAGTAGGGAGCAAGACTTAGTTTCGATAAAGGTTACCAAAGACGATTCTATCTTTGGAGGCCGAAGCGAGTTCGAGGCATACGATGCACACCGATGGGTTATTGCAGACGTGCCGGCAGAGTTCGAGGTGCTAGCGCGCTCGGCGCATGGACCTGAAGTTATACGACACAAGGACCGACCGCTGTGGGGCTTCCAGTTCCATCCCGAAAAGATGGTCGATGAGTCCTACGGCGACGAAGTCTTTAACTCGCTCTTATTCCAGTGTTTTGCAAAAGACTAGCATAAGTATGGAGGTAACCCCCTTTAAGATTGATATTGTTCGGCCGCCGAAGGATGATTTGCTGGCGAAGATCAAGGCATCAGAGCTGACGTTAGAGGAGGGCGACGTGGTTGCGCTCGCATCCAAGGTGGTTGCGATACACCAGGGTAGGTGCGTTCCCTACGATAGGGCAGGCAAGGACGAGCTCATCAAGTCCGAGGCGGATCTGTGGTTAGATCGCGACGCTGTGCCTGGCGGATTTGTGATGCACACGATCACCGACGGGATCTTCATGCCCTCATCCGGTATAGACCCCTTTGCTGGCCACTACGTCCTCTGGCCCGAGCGTTTGATGGAGACAGCTGCAGAATTGTTGGAGTGGTTCAGACAGGAGTACGGGTTGCAGAAGCTCTACTTCGTAATGACCGACTCACGTTCGGTGCTGATGCGGCGCGGTGTTGTGGGTATGGCAGTCGCGTGGGCAGGCTTCGAGCCGCTCTTTGACAACCGGGTTGCCCAGGATCTCTTGGGCCACGACTCTGGTGGATCGCAGACTAACCTACCGGACTCGATCGCTGCTGCAGCGGTATTAGCAATGGGCGAGCAGAACGAGCAAACACCAGTTGTCCGCATCCGCAACGCTCCATATGTCGGGAGGGATCAGGTTGGTAGGAAGAAGGCGCATAACGCCTTCCGTATGGAGATAGAGGAGGACATCCACGCTCCGTTCCTTAGACAGCCGTGGCAGAAGGGCGGCCGTACGTAGGCTGTCAGTTTAATAGTTACAGAATCAGCACTTTACATTGCCCGCCCGAGCAGGCACAGGTACGCTTGGCGCATGTTAAAGGAATCGGAGCGGACTGAGAAGCAGAAGGAGGCGTGGCGGAAAGCCAGTCCAATGGGAGTCCTTTTCGATCTTTTTATAGCGCCGCCCGCTTTCTTCTTGGTGTTTCTCTACGGAACAGATTTAATCATCGAAAGTATAAATTCAAACGAGACTGTGCCGAACTCCTTCGAGTCTATAATTCTGCTCCTCTCTGCTCTCGGTGGGATGGGTGTGGCTGCAGTGCGGGCAGACCGCAAATACGGTTCGGGTCTAGTCGAAAATATTAAGTTTATGTTCTCTTCGCCTAAAGATTAGTCGGCGCTGATCCAAGCAACACCCTTCTTCTCAAACTGCGCTTTCAGATCTTCTTTGATCGCATCAAGGAGGCCCTTTAGCTCTGGGAAGTGCTCTGCGGTTGCGTCGAATGCAGCAACTGCTTTGTCTGCATAGTCGGCGTGGAATTCCTTCGGGATGTATACGCTGACGCCGTCCTCGGCGATGTGTAGGAACCCCTCTATACGATCGAGGGCCTTAATAAACTTCGCCTCTACCGTTGCCTGGTCCTCGTACTCACGCCATAGGTCGTAGAGGTGCGATCCGAACGAGAGCCCTTTCGTCATACTCTGCATAGCGGCATCTTCGGCCGCCGCCTTCTTGCTAAGCGCGTCCGGGCCGCCGTTCATCTGTGCGTAGGCATCAATATCGCCCGTCTTTGCCTCAGCCATGTCATGGATGAGTGCGAGCGAGAGCGCACGACTCATATCGAGCTTGAGTTGGTACTTGCTGCAGAGGATGAGCACCATGAGCCCCAAGCGCCACGAATGTTCGGCCACAGTGTTCTTGGCACCACGGAGCGACACACCATAACGCTCCACTGACTGGAGCGCCTTGCTCTCTTCGAGGAAGGCGAGTATATCTTTGATTTCTTGCGGCTGCATGTGTACCATAACTGTATCATTTGCCGGTTACTTTCTATTAATCAAGAACAACCCGACAAGGAGGCCAACGACACAGCCTGCTCCAACAAGTCCCAACATAATATGCTTGTCGACCATGATGGTGTTGTAGATCACTGGCGCGAGAGCAGCAATAATGATGCTGAGGTACACATTGAGCAAGGTAATGGAGGGCTCAAAGCGTGGAGGTTTATCATTCATGGGCTAGAGTGCGAGGCGGCTGCTGCAGAGACTATGAGCGCAAGTGCTACACTCACCCAAAGGAGCGACAGTGGCAATTTGCTTCGAGAGACTGGAGCGTCATCGCCTTCGCTGGCCTGTAGTGCCGAGTAGAGTCGATCAGGTGCGTCCAAGTATCCTTTTGGGTATTCAGTCATATCTACTCTCGCCCCTCACGTGCTAAACCTTCGTCAGCGGCCGCTTTCCCCGCCTCTCTTACCACGAGGTTATTCCGCCATCGGATGCCTACTATGCTTGCAAGGAGCAACGCAGGGATACCAAGTGTCCCTTCCCACCCCAAGTTTTTCCGTACCCATCCCAAATACTCCCTATCTTGGCCATCAACTAAATCTGCGAGCCCAACAATAAGTGCTCCTACTGCAAACCACATAAGGGGGGCAGAGAGACTTTTAAACACTTCGGCTGACTTACGGCGGTTCTCGTAGTTTTCGTAGGCACTCATATATGTGTAATCAATATTTTTATAATGTGTATATTGCCAACATACAACTATTGACTTATTCACCATAACAGGCTTATAATCAAAGGTATACCAGCAACTCAATATATGTAATTATTCCATTTACAACTAATCACTATTCCTATGGCACGGCCTAAAACAAAGCCAGATCTGCAAATCAGGACCCTCCAGGATCTAGGTCTAAGCGAGAACGAGGCCACTCTATACGCCCTGATGCTTACCCGGCCACCCTCTACGGTCAGGGAGTTAGGGGTCCAGTCGCCGTTCCCACGCACGCTCCTGTACCACGTACTTAATCAACTGACGACGAGGGGGCTCGTATCGTCCAAGAAGGACGCATGGCGTACGACCTATATCGCCGAGGACCCGGAGAATCTGTACGACCTTCTCAGCCACAAACAGCAGGAGGTAGAGCGTCAGAGCGAGGCGATACGGGCAGTCATCCCGCAGTTGAAGCAGAACTATCTATTGGCGGGTCAGCGTCCGTCCGTCCGCATGTTCGAGGGGGTCGAGGAGTTCGATAAGGCTCTTGATGACAGCCTAATCTCGGGGACAAAAGAGATTTATGCGTTCGAGCACATGGCTGGGCACAAGCCGGCCCTCGAGTCCCGGGCCGCACACGAGCGACGTCGAGTACTCCGCAAGGTACAAAAGAAAGTACTATTCTTTGAGTCACTCGAGACGCTGAAGCTCGTAGCAGGTCGCGCCTACAACGACTACACCACATATCACGGCATACCAGAGGGTGCACTTGTGCCGTTCGAGATAGATGTACTACTCTATAACGGCAAGATTTTATATATGACCAGTTATGGCAAGCACGAGCCCATAGCAATCCTCATCGAGGACAAAGCACTATATGAAATGCAGAAGAGTCTGTTCGACTCACTCCTCCGCACCAGCGTCGACCGCACGCTATACTACACACAAGTCAAATGAAAATCTATTTCACCGCGCCGATCAAAAGGGGCAGGGCACACCAGCCGGAGTTCAAGACAATCGTAAGTGTATTGGAGCGTTACGGAACCGTGCACGCGCCTCACATGGGGGCAGTATCCTTCCACGGCGAGACAGCTATGCCTGACCGGGAGATACTTGAACGTGAGCTCGCTGCACTAGCCGCCGCCGATGTTGTTGTTGCAGAGGTCACGACGCCGGGCCTTGGGGTGGGGTACCTGCTTGCTCAAGCCTCGAATGCCGACAAAAAAGTAATAGCACTCTATCGAGATGACAATACGCTCAAGCTCTCATCAATAATTAAAGGTGATCCCAAGATTACTGTGCTCACCTATAAAAACGAAGAGAACATTGAGCCTCTCATTGTCGAAGCACTCAAGTAGCTACTTCTCTAACGTGATCCAAGTGTAGGCGAGTCCGGCGTGCTCGCCTTTTTCTTCGCTCACAACTTTGGTGAAGGCAGAATAGTCGGGGAAGTGCACGTCGCCCGGTGTGTCGTCGTCTATGAGTGTAAGGTACAGGCGGTCAGTGTGGGGGAGCGCCTGCTCATATATTTGCCCGCCACCAATGATGAATAGTTCAGAGTCATCAGTCCTTAGTCCATAGCTCAGAGCCTCGTCCAGTGAATGTACGACCACGCAGCCCTCAGCTGCATAAGCAGTATCGCGAGTAATGATTATGTTGGTGCGGTCGGGGAGCGGGCGGCCAATAGACTCATAGGTCTTCCGACCCATAATGATAGGGTGCCCGGTGGTGAGCTCCTTAAAACGCTTAAGGTCAGCAGGTATTCGCCACACCAGGTCGTTGTCCTTGCCCAGGACTCTCGTCCTTGCCCCTATGGCCGCGATCATTGAAACGCGGCTCATCACTTACTTTTTGTTACAAAGACTTCAATATGCTTCGGAATGTCGGAAAATGAGCTGTATCGGACGATTGCATAATTGGGGCATTCAATACCCTGCACCAGTCGAGTAATTTTTGCGTCCGTGTGTGCTAGAACCAAGGTCGGTTTATTGAGCTTTTCTACCGCGACACCAAGTTCGTATCCGAGTCCGATTGCTGGATAGTCGCAGATTGCGACAAAAACGTCACACTTCTCGACGCATTGGTGGATGTCCCACTCATATACGTCTTTTGCGGTCCCAGCGACGAGGCCGATGAAGTCGAGTACTGTGTGCCCATTTGTACGCAGCGTTTGTTTGAGTTCCTCGACATTCTGTTTAAAGCCTTCTGGAGCTTGCGTGAGACTGCAGCCTATGTAGAGTGTCGCCATACTACTTTGCGGGATGGTCGCGCTTTAGCTTCTTTATATCGCCGGAGAATAAAAGTTTTGTTTCCTTTACCTTTTCTTTTTTCCCCTTCTCAACGACATCTTTCATGTGCCACCGACTTTTCCTGGCCTTAATGGAGTGCGTCAACTCTTCAAATACGATTTGGCAAATACGCTCCCCGGGGTGGAGCTGTATCACCTGTGATTGGGTGTTGTTTCGTATTGGAAGCGTGAGTGGACCTTCATACCCCGCATCGATAATGCCCGTGAGGTCAACCGAAAGCCCTTTACGATTTACCGATGAGCGCGGATACAGCACCGCCATAAGATCGTCTGGTAATTTAATAGTCTCGAATGTCGAGACGAGTACGTACTCACCGGGCAGTAGGTCGAACAACTGTCCCTGCTCGAGTTCTATGACGTCAAAGTATTCGGGCCCATGATCACGAAGTGGGTCAATAGTTAATGCGGAGCGACCCTGCTCGGTCATTCTCCACGCCTTCGGAATAAGGAACGTAAAGCCTAGCCGTAAGTCTACCGCGTGAGCTTGCAGCTGAAACGAGTCTAATCCTGGACTAATCCGAATGTCCTTCTTCTCTACGCGCTCAAGTATCTCGTCTTTCGTAAGTATCGCCATGGTTAAAGAACTATTTGTAATCCAGTAATAGGTGCAAGTGGTTTGTACTGGGCGTTTAGATTTTCAACGACCCCAATAACAAGTTTCGGATCCTTCCGCTCAGCCTTATCATATGCGTTTTTTGGTAGCTCAAGCCGCAGTGGCTTGTGGGCACTTTTTCTCTTAAGTAATTCCTTGACCGCAGCATATTGATTGTCGTACACGTGTGCATTTGAAATGGAGTGCGAGTAGACACCAGGCTTGACCCCTAACTTCTGTGCGAGGATACATTGGAGGAGTGCGAAACCTGCGACGTCAGAAGGGAAGCCGAGCACCATGTCATTTGAGCGAATTATGTTGTGGAGATTAAGTCTCCCGCCAATAATGTTTACAGTAAAGGCAAATGGACAGGGGACGTTCTTACGCACCGTACCACCGAGCCCATCCTCAGCAGGGTCCCAGGTAATAATAACGCCGTGGCGTGAAGTAGGGTCGTCCTTGAGGTGCTTCACGAGTGTACCGAGCTGGTCACGACCAAAATGTTTACGCCAACGATACCCATATGCAACCGTAAGTGTGTCAGCAGGGTTTGTAAACGGGTCCCATATTTTAGTAAATTCGCGTAAAAAGTCCGCAGGCTTGCGAGCACCAGAAATGAACCACACTTGCTCCGCCACAAACATTTTGACAGGGATTTTACGGAGCGTTAGGAGAGGAAATCCTTCTTTTTCTATGTCTATAGAAAAATGCAATCCGGGGATTGCCTTCACTTCGTGACCCGTGCGCTTGTTCACCTCTCGTACGCCATCTTTGACAATTTTTCGGAGCATTTCCTGGTAGAGAGTATCGAATCTAGCCATAGCCGCAGTATACTTTGTTCATGGACGAGCACATAATCGTATACCCCTATGTTCCCGACGGCCGCACTATACTGTATGCACCTGCGGACAATCCGTTTATGACAGAGGCGAAAAGGGAGGCACTTGCACACTCACTCGACGATGCAGTCAAGACTGGAGCAGTACTTGTCCAGAATGGCCTCGTAGTAGGTCGCGGGGCAAATGGTAGCGATTATCACAAAACGCATGAGTGTGAACGTGTGAGACTCGGTCTACCGACTGGGCAAGGGTACGAGCTATGCGAAGGGTGTAGTCCCAAGAATCATGCTGAACCAAAGGCGATTGCAGATGCAAGGGCACATGGAGTAGACACGCACGGGGCAGATCTCTATCTATGGGGTCACTGGTGGTGCTGTGAGCCGTGCTGGGATGCAATGCTTGAAGCAGGGGTTTCGAACGTGTACCTCCTTAAGGATAGTGAAGTGTTATTCAATAAAAATAATCCTAATAATATTTTAGGCAAATGGTAACCGTATGAAAAAGGGCAAACTCATAGTTATCGATGGCTCCGACGGGGTCGGCAAGGCTACGCAGACCAAGCTCCTCGTAGAGCGGCTTAAGAAGGAGGGCAAGAAGGTAGTGACCCTCGACTTCCCCCGCTACGAGCACAACTTCTTTGGCAAGTTCATAGGAGCGTGTCTTGCGGGGAAGCATGGCGAGTTTGTGAAGGTGGACCCGTACATCTGCTCCGTCCTCTATGCAGCGGACAGGCATGAGTCCAAGGAGTTTATCCAGAAGGCGCTCGCAAACGGCAAAACAGTAGTCCTCGATCGTTATGTCTCAGCGAACCAGATGCACCAGGGGGGCAAGATCAAGGATGGGAAGAAGCGGAAGGAGTTCCTCAAGTGGCTCGACTTTATGGAGCACGGGGCCTTTGGTATTCCGCGCCCAGATTTGATCATCTACCTGCACCTCCCTGTCGCGCTCTCGGTGACGCTCTTGCAGAAGAAGTCTGCAGGGGCCAAGAAGAAGTACATAAAAGGAGGCATGGACACGGTGGAGAGCGACCTCAAGTATCTTGCTAACGCACAAAAGAGCGCGCTGAAGATCATTAGCGAGGGCGCGCGCTGGTACAAGATCGAGTGCAATAAGGGCAAGACTATCCTCCCTCGCGAGGACATCCACGAGCAAGTATGGAAAATTGTTAAGAAACTAGTATGAAGCTATTGAAAGTAAAAAGATACTTCCAACCTGAGCATTCGGTCGACTGTGGACCAACGTCTGTTCAGATGGCACTCGATCACTTCGGTATTAAGCGGTCGCTCGCCGAACTAAAGAAGGGGATGCACTATGCCGAACTTGGTACCTATTTGTATGAAAACGGCTCACTTCTTTTGCGCGAGGGTTTACGAGTGTCGTTGGTGACAGCAAATCCTATTTTGTTCTCTTGGCAGGACAGAAAAAAGCTCAAGACTTCTGCGGCGATCCTTAATCGCCTCAAGAGGCTAAGAGCCTCAAAGGATGTGGATCTAAAAAAGCATAAACGCGCGATCGGTTTGTTTATCAAGTTTATAGAAAACGGCGGCATTGTGCGCCTCGAGGTGCCAGCCGTGGAACATATCAAAAAAGCAATTAACGTCGGCTCGCTGGTTCTACCTATTTACTATCCGCGCGCCACTAGTGCGACAGTGGGGAGGTTCCATCATACGAGTGTTATTCATGGGTACGATACTAAGTCGTTCTACATTACCGATCCACTACCAAGCATTAAGGCAAAGAAGCTCCCTATAGATGACTTTATGTACTCCCTCGCGGCCTCTACCGGGGCAGATGTCGATAATGGTTCGCTCCTCATTGTTGGGCGCAAGGTATAATCACACTATGATCTGACATCCTGCCGGTATTCGATTATCTAACTAAAGCAAAAAACCGGTATGGATCACCCATTCATCAGTAAGCAGGACCCAGAAGTAGCAGCCACCATTGATGGCGAGGAGAAGCGCGAGGCGGAAGGGCTTGAGCTCATTCCGTCAGAGAACTATGTGAGTCGCGCAGTCTTGGAGGCCTCCGGCTCCATCTTTACGAACAAGTACTCAGAGGGCTACCCGAACGCGCGCTACTACGGCGGGCAAGAGTTCACTGACCAAGTAGAGCAGCTCGCTATCGACCGCGCCAAGAAGTTGTTCAATTGCGACCACGCCAATGTGCAGCCGCTCTCTGGCGCTGCTGCCAACGTCGCCGCGTACTTTGCATGGCTCGATCCGGGCGACACCGTGCTTGGTATGGACCTCGGGCACGGGGGGCACCTCACGCATGGCGCACCCGTTACCTACATGGCAAAGCTGTTCCGCTTTGTTAGGTACAAGATGAAGAATCCTGACACCGGCGAGATCGACTACGACCAACTTCGCGAGACAGCGATTAAGGAGAAGCCGAAGATCATCCTCGGCGGCTTTTCCGCGTACCCACGCGAGCTGGAGTGGCAGAGGATCGCGGATATTGCTAAGGAGGTTGGTGCGGTAGCGATGGCCGACGTCGCACATATCGCTGGGCTTATCGCAGGAGGAGTAGCCAAGAATCCGTTCGATTACGGTTTCCAGATTGTTACGACGACGACGCACAAGACCTTGCGCGGACCGCGCGGAGGCATGATCTTGAGTAAAGGCGTCGTATCAAGTCCGCTGAAGGCGCCCGAAAAGACGATAGAGAATCTGCCAACCTTGATTGACCGCACCGTGTTCCCAGGATTCCAAGGCGGGCCACACATGCACCAGATAGCGGGGAAGGCGGTAGCGTTCGGCGAGGCGTTGCATCCATCGTTCAAGGTCTACGCTGGTCAGATACTAAAGAACGCCAAGGCGATGGAAAAGGTGTTCCTGGATAACAAGATCCGACTACTAACCGGCGGGACGTCTAACCACTTGTTGCTCGCAGATGTGTTTGGCTCGATGGGTATCGAGGGCAAGGCTGCCGAGGGGGCACTGAACGATGTTGGGATCACACTGAACAAGAACGCGATTGCGGACGACACCAGGCCACCATTCAACCCATCTGGTATCCGCTTTGGTACGCCTGCTATTACGACTCGCAAGTTTGGGGAGGCGGAGTGCGCACGCGTTGCCGAGTTGATGATCGAGACACTGAAGGGCAAAGACGACCAGGTACTGAAGGATAGGGTACGTGCCGAGATCAAGACGCTCGCACAGAAGTTCCCAATCCCTGAGAGTTTTGTATAATTAGAGCATGGTCAGGCAATCTGTTGACTCGATAGTTAAACCAAGGAATACCTCGCTCGTTAGACGCTTGATGGGCGCTGGCTTTATGGCAGAGGATAATCAGTCGGACGCTATGCGGGCAGACGACATGCGTGCGGCACGTCGTTGGGGCAGGGTAGCAAAAGGCATATTAGCGCTCGCCGCAATCATTGCCGTTACCGAGTTGGTATAGGCTATAAGTCGGGGTGGGATTCTAAAGCGCGCTGCGCTACTATAGCTAGATGATAGTAGGGAAGATTGGTAGCGCCATAGCTAAGGCTCTTTCGGAGCTTGGGGTGGAGGGAGTCGCTCCAATACTCGAGCACCCATCCGAGTTCCAAAATGGCGACTACTCTACTAATGTAGCTCTTGCGGCGGCGAAGGCTGCGAAGAAGAATCCAAAGGCGCTCGCGGATGAGTTAGTAGCGAAGCTAATGGAAGATGGCCTGCCTGCGCAGGCAGGAGTGGAGAGGATAGAGGTGGCAGGGCCGGGGTTCATCAACTTTTATCTCACACGCAGCTTCTTCGCACACTCAGTCGCGGACATTGTTGCGATTGGTAAGGATTGGGGCAAGGGCGGATCCCTAAAGTCTGAAAAGATTATTTTTGAGTATACGCAACCGAATCCCTTTAAGGAAATGCACATTGGCCACCTCGTCAACAATATCGTAGGCGAGACAGTGTCGCGGCTTGCAGAGTTTTCTGGCGCCCTCGTTAAGCGCGCGACCTACCACGGTGATATTGGCCTCCATGTAGCTAAGGCGCTGTGGGGTATCCAGCGCGGCCGCCTCGATATCTCTGACGTGAAGGCGCAAGGGCGTGGGTATGCGGCCGGAAGTAAGGCGTACGAGGAGGGCGCGGACGCAAAACAAGAAATTGAACAGATTAACAAAGAGCTCTATGCAGGCACTTCACCGCTCATGCATCTCTATGAGCAGGGGAGGACAGTGGCTCTCGAGCATTTTAAATCAATATACGAGCGGCTGGGGAGCAGGTTTGACTTCAATTTGTTAGAGAGCGAAGCGGGACGTGCTGGCACACCACTCGTGCGCGCGCATCTCGCAGACAATATATTTGAGGAGAGCGACGGCGCAGTCATATTCCGTGGCGAGCAGTACGGGCTGCATACACGTGTATTCATCAACTCACAAGGACTCCCAACGTACGAGGCCAAAGATCTTGCGCTCGCAGACATTAAGCTCGGACTCTTTCCGTACACACGCTCGATCGTAGTGGTTGATGTCGAGCAGTCGCCATACTTTACCGTAGTTGAGAAGGCTATTGAGCTTATACACTCGCATCTCGTCGGGAAGGTCTCGCATGTACCACATGGCCGTATGCGACTTCCAACAGGTCGCATATCCTCCCGCCTCGGGGGCAATCTTGGTGCCGAGCAGCTTATAAACGAAATCCAAGCTCTCGCCCTAGAGAAGATGAAAGATCGCGAGTTTGGTGACGATCGAGCTTCGGTAGCGGATCAGATTGCTATCGCCGCAATAAAGTATCAGGTGCTTAAGCAGGGGACTGGCAAGCATATAGTGTATGACCCGGAAAAGTCACTGTCGTTCGAGGGGGACTCGGGGCCGTACTTGCAGTACTCACACACACGCGCAGTGTCAGTATTAGCTAAGGCGAAGGCGGAGGGGGTTGCAGCATCGGCTGCGCTTGCGCCAGACAATAGTACAGACCTCGAGCGCGTGCTGTACCGATTCCCCGAGGTGGTGGAGCGCGCAACGGCAGAGTATGAGCCACACTATGTCACCACCTACCTCACTGAGCTCGCAGGAATGTTCAACAGTTGGTACGCGGTGGGGAAGATTGTGGACGCCGCCGACCCACACTCGCCATACAAGGTGGCGCTCACCCAAGCCTTTGCAACGACGATGCAAAACGGTCTCTGGCTCCTTGGCATCAAAGCCCCGGCGAAGATGTAAGGAGTGGACAAAGTCCATTTTTTAAGGCACTATACGCACCAAGTCCTGCGGGGCATTGTAATGACTACTACCGCTACTCCATCTGACCTAGACCTCACCACCGAGCTTGGCAAGGGGGCTAATATCTCTGTAATACGGCTGGTCGAGTGCCTCGTTGCCTGTGCCTACCGGGCCCGAGCATCTGACATCCATCTCGACCCTGTCAGTGGCACACTAAAGGTCCGCTACCGTGTCGACGGCAACCTCAGAGACATCGAGACCATCCCCGCCCATCTGCGCGAGGAGGTGATATCACGCCTCAAGATACTCTCGGGCCTCCGCACCGATGAGCATCAGGCGGCGCAGGACGGACGCTTCCGCGTCGACGTTTCTGGCACTCAGATCGACGTCCGCGTCTCGATTGTCCCTACCTATTATGGCGAGAACGCCGTGATGCGTCTCTTGGCCGAGCAGGCCGACGACTACTCGCTCGAGGCCCTCGGCTTTACTGCAGAGAATCAGAAGCGGTTGAACGCAGCAATCCAAAAGCCGCACGGCATGGTGCTCATCACTGGCCCGACGGGGAGTGGTAAGACGACGACGCTCTACTCACTCGTTCGATTACTGAACACCAAGGATCGTTCCATCATTACGATTGAGGATCCAGTTGAGTACTCGATAGACGGTATCAACCAGATACAGGTCAATCCGCGTACCGGACTCACGTTTGCACACGGACTCCGTTCCATCCTCCGTCAGGATCCAAACATAATTATGGTTGGCGAGATTCGCGATGCAGAGACTGCGGGCCTCGGGGTTAATGCGGCGCTGACCGGCCACCTCGTGCTCTCAACACTACACACCAACGACGCGCCGACCGCACTCCCTCGCCTCATCGATATGAAGGTCGAGCCGTTCCTCATTGCATCAACGGTGTCGGTCGTCGTTTCGCAGCGTCTGGTACGCCGGATCTGTGTTCACTGCAAAACAGTGCACAAACTCACTGCCGCCGAGCTGAAAAGTGTTTCAGAGATCATGTCGGCCTCAGTCTTGGTAGTTCCGCCAACCTGCTATATCGGCACTGGGTGCGAGCAGTGTGACAACACAGGGTATCGCGGCCGGATTGGTATTCATGAGGTCTTGGAGGTCGACACCCCAATACGCGATGCAATATTGAGTAAAGCAACCTCAAACGATATTCGCGCACTCGCGCTTGCCCGGGGCATGACACCAATCATCGTGGATGGTTTCGAAAAGGCAAAGCAGGGACTCACCACCTTTACTGAAGTACTCCGCGTCTATCATGAATAAATATTTTCCACACCTAGGCTCGCTTTGGGGGAAATTGGCCTCGCGTACAGCTGTGCCCCGCAATACTCGCTTCTCGGCACAAGAGCAGGTGCTCTTCGCCAAGCGTCTTTCGTTCTTAATATCAGCAAGCGTTCCGCTCCTCGAGAGTCTCCATGTCCTCAAGGAGCAGGCGCACGCACGTCGTATGCACGCGCTGTATGACGTACTGATCGCGGATATCTCGCAGGGACAAACACTCTCGTCCGCGCTGCGCAAGTTTGGTCGTGCGTTCAGTGCCTTTGCTATCAACATCATCCGTGTGGGCGAGACGAGCGGTGTCTTGGCACAGAATCTTATCTACCTTGCCGATGAGCTTAAGAAGCGCCGCGAGCTCCGCAAGAAGATCCAGGGAGCATTGGTCTATCCGATTATTGTGACGGTCGCGACCGTCGGTGTCGCTGGGATTCTGACGGTGTACATCTTCCCGAAGATCATGCCGATCTTTATCTCGCTCAATGTCGCACTGCCACTCGCGACGCGCATACTACTCGGTCTCTCACTCTTCCTGCAGAACAACGGTCTATGGGTCTTTCTGGGTATCATAGTGTTTATTGTTGGGTTTTATACGATTCGCGCGCGCTTCCCCGTTGTGCGGCTTGCGACCGATCGCCTGGTGCTTATGCTCCCCATTACGGGCTCTATTGCGCTCTACTACAACGTTACCAACGTCTGTCGTACGCTCGGCTTGATGCTGCGGAGCGGTATTGTCCTCTCGGAGGCGCTCGTTGTTGTTGCCGATACCATGGAGAACAGCGTGTACCGCGCCATCTGTGTCGAGATAGCGCAGGGCATACAGACCGGCAAGCGTCTGTCAGAGTTGATGATGAAGCACAAACGGTACTTCCCGCCGATGATGACGCACATGGTCGCGATCGGCGAGCGGACTGGCAATCTCTCGGGCTCGCTTACGTACCTCGCCGAGCTCTATGAGAGTGAGGTGGATGATCTAACGAAGAATCTCTCAAGTGCGATCGAGCCAGTCCTTATGATTGTTATGGGGCTCTTGGTCGGATTCGTGGCAATCTCAATCATCACCCCTATTTATCAGGTGACGCAGTCCCTGCAACGCTAGTATGCGCGGCTTCTCACTTGTCGAGGTGATGGTGGTTCTTGGGATCTTTATTGCAGTTGCGGGCTTCACGCTCTTTATGGGGATCGACACGATTGCGCGCGGCTCTGCAATGTCCGAGCGCGATACGTTAGTGTCGCTCCTCACGAGCGCGCGCACCGCAGCACTCGCCAATATGAATAGTGTGCCGCAGGGCGTACGTATTGATGCAACCAGCTTCACGCGCTTTGAGGGTGCGACCTATACTGCGGACCCTTCCTCATACCGCACCATCGCACGCACTGCGGCAGTCTCAGTCACTGGGCCCACGTTGCCAGTCGATATCATTTTCACGCAGCTCTCAGCGACTACGCCGGGGTACAGCACCATTACACTTTCCGAGGCTCCCGCATCGTATACCGTTGACGTAAGTAGCGCAGGGCGTATCGAATGGTAAGTATGTATACCAAAACTGTAAAAGGCGCGTTCACTATCGAGATACTCATCGCATTTACCGTGGTGACGCTCGCGTTGTCCGGCGCAGTCATGGTGGCGCTCGGTGGGCAGGTGAGCGGCATGGACATGAATCTGAGTGGTGGGGGACTCCATCGCGAGATGTCGCTCTACGAGCGCAACGTCGCTCAGGCATACAGTAGCTGGGCGGGCCTCACCTCGGTTGCTGCGTCCGACCCAAACGATGACCTAGGGTACTCGACCTCGACGACGGTGGCATATGTCTCGCCCTGCATCAAGGAGGTGAGCTCATCAGTTTCATGGAGCAGTGACAAGAGTCGAACGCTCGGCGCCGCGGTCACCATGCTCGCAGGCTCGGTTGCCGAGGCGCGCGCGCTCGGCGGCGGGTGTGATCCACTCCCCCCACTTTCCGGGTGGGAGAACCCCGATTCATTTGGCTCCATCGACGTCTCAGGCGCCGACGGCACTGGGGTTGTCGCGCGCTCAGTAGCGGGGCATCGCTATGTCTTCCTCACCGCCGACCCGTCGGCAGCCGCTAAGGAAGACCTCTACATCTTCAATGTCGACGACGCACAGTCCCCCTCACTCACCGGCAGCCTTAATACCGGCAAAGGGCTAAACGACATCGTCGTTGCGGGGCAGTACGCGTATGTGGTACAGAATGACAATGTCGACCAACTGCAGGTAGTCGACATTTCAACGCCATCGGCCCCCGTAGTTGTTGCTACTGCGTCGCTCCCGGGGGTAGTATCGACCGGGTCATACCCCGAGGGGCGGAGCATTGCATACAGCAATAACCGCTTGTACATCGGCACTAACGAGACCGCAGGCCCCGAGTTCCACATCTTTGATGTCACGACCCCTACAGCACCTGCTTCACTCGGCTCATTGGAGGTGACGCACAACGTGCACGACATAGCGGTCCGGAGCTCTACCGCATACCTTGCCACCTCTGCTGACTATGGCGAGCTTGTGCTCATTGACGTTAGCACCCCGGCGTCGTTGTCGCTGCCGCCCAATTTCTCCACCCCAGACACTATGGACAAGAAGTTTAACGCACGGACGCACACCGGCACACCAACCGAGAGTACCGAGAACGGTACAACGCTCGACGTGGTCGGGACGCGTGTGTATCTCGGACGTGAGCGTGCATCAAACGCCAATGAGCGCGACCTCTATATCATCGACGTTTCTACCCAATCAGCACTCACTGAGCTGGGGTCATTGCGTATCGGTATTGGGTCAAATACCGAGGTGTCGGGAATCATATCGCAAGGGACATATGCATTTGTAATGTCGACCGATAGCAACAGCCCGTTCCAAGTTATCGACACCACCGACCCGTCAGCCATGTTTGTGCAGAGCTCGTGTGGCTTCAACTTCTCACAGGTAACGCGTGCGATCTCCTATCTCGACAATTTCATCTTCTCTGCCAACCGCTCGAATGACATACTACGAATCATTTATGACAAACCAGGTACCTCGTGTAGCTAAGGCCTTTACGCTGGTCGAGTCGATCATCTATGTCGGGCTCACGGCCTTTTTACTCATCGCAGTCTTGGGGGCGACATACCCAATCTTGACCGGAGTGGGGCAGAGCGCTGACCGGATAACCGCGGACGGTGAGGTAGTGTTTGTCCTCCGCAAGATTGGCTGGGCACTCTCGTCGGTAAGTAGCATCACATCGCCCACTGCAGGTGCGACGGGGGATACACTGACATCAGTGCATCCAGTTGGCACCCTCTCCTTTACTAATACGGGTGGGGCAGTGTATCTATCGGTCGACGGTGGCACCCCCGAGCCGCTTACCGCATCCCGGGTGGCACTGAGCAACTTTTCAGTAACACATATCGCCCCAGCGGGCGGTGCGCCACGCGCTGTCGATATCTCATTTGACGTTAATGGTTCTACCGTTGGCCCAGTACGCTTTTATGCACGCTACTAATCAACCGCGCGGATTCATCGCACTCATCTCCACCATCGTGGTGTCGTTTGTGCTCATTCTTGCTGTGGTGACCCTCGGTATGCGCGGGATCGCCGGTCGTCTGTACCTCCTTGATATCGAACACAAGAACACTTCGTACGCACTTGCGGAGTCATGCATCACCGTGGGCATCATCAAGATCGCCAACGACCCAGACTATACCGGGACCAACATCACCGTCCCGGTCGGTACTGAGACCTGCACACTCGTCGCGGTCACTCCTAATACCCCAAGCGCGTCGCGCGCAACGATATCTGCGCGTGGGGCCAAGAGTGGTGCCACTACGCACCTCACGGTAGTGATAGACGAGGCGACAGCCCTCCCCGTTTCGTGGGTCGAGACGGCGAATGCCCCCTAGTTGCAGTATGCAGGAAGGTGTGGTACAAGTCGTGTAGAGGTTCCAAATTAATAAACTTAATAAACAAATAAGAACCGTTTAACTTAATATATGAAGAAGACCACAAGAGGCTTTACATTGATCGAGATTTTGGTCGTTATTGGCATCATCGCTATTTTGGCCGGCATTGTGCTTGTCGCTATTAACCCAGCGCGCCAGTTCCGCCAGGCCAATGACTCGCAGCGCACGTCTAACGTCAACGCGATTCTAAACGCGATCGGCCAGCGCATCGCAGACAACAAGGGTGCATTTGCAGGCGGTGTTTGTCCGACACTCACGGCAACTGCAAAGGAGATCGTTGTTCATCCGCAAGCGTATGTCGCAGGCGCAACTGAGATTAACTTTGATACGTGCCTCTACCCAACCTACCTTCCTACCGTTCCGTTTGACCCAACGGGTACTGCGTCATCAACTGGTTACTTTATTGCGCAAGACTCCAACGGACGCGTGACTGTGTCCGCACCTGCGACACAGGAGGCAACTCCTGACATCTCGGTCACTCGCTAGTGCGCTTGAGTGCCAAGTTGAGCAGCACAATCCGGTACTCAACATCTCGACAATCAAAACCGCCTCACCCGAGGCGGTTTTGAGCGCTGACACAGCACTCGCAGTTCTTTGTACAGCTGTGACTCTTACAACTGCGCAATTATCTTTTGCGCTACTGATGGCATGTCAGGCGCAAGAGAGTAGTGCATATAAAGGCCGACTTGCTCGTGCTCAACAATACCAGCTTTGGCAAGTAGGGCGAGGTGCTGCGACACTGCCCGGAACGAGAGCTTGAGCACCTGAGCGATTCCGCCTACGTGGATTCGTCTTCGCCCACGAATAATCTGCAGTATTGCAAGACGCCTCCGGTTGGCGAGAGCCTTCAGTACCTGCTCCAACTCCTTGTGCTGCGTGTTCATTTCATCATTATACTATTCGCGCGAATAGTGCCGTGAGGGGTGGGGATAGGGCAGCAACGGGATCCGCTTGACACCGAGGTTATCGGGCGCATAATGGCGGCATGCTACGAGGTACGTTCGCGGCCTTCGTCCTTACCTCGCTCGTATTCCTTCCTGGGTTTGCGTTTGCTGCGACCAACATCAACCCGTTTCCTTCTGGGAACGGGGGGACGCAGGTGTGGACTGTTGCTAATAGCCCGTATGTGATCAATGGCCAGGTGGCGATGCGCTACGGCACACTGACTATCGAGCCTGGCGTCGTCATCAAGTTCCAGCCCGGAGCATCACTCCAGGCACACGCTGATGTACCAGTGACCGCAGTCGGCACTGCGGCGGAACCCATCATCTTTACCTCGATCAAAGACGACAGTGTGGGAGGTGATACTAATGGCGACGCGGCTGCTTCTACCCCTGCAGCGGGGGACTGGGGCCACATCGACTTCGGTAGTGGCTCGACGAATCGCGACTTACTGCTCGAGTACGTCAAAATCAAATACGGTGGCGGCATCAGTAAGTCAGCGGGCCTTGATATGTCTGTCTTTCCGCAGCAGATCGTTGCCAAGTTTGTTAACCCGGCGCTCGTCATCACGTACTGGTGGTATAACGGAAACCCCGGCGTCGCATACACACTGCAGCATATTGAGATTTCGAGTAGCAATACTGGTGCGGTCTTCTTCATCGGCAGCAACCATAGCCTCACGGTCTCGAACTCCAGCTTCCATGACACTCCAGGATATGGAGTGTACCAAACGGCCAACTTCTCTAACTTCCAGGCGGTGACTGGCGGACTAGACGCATCAAACAATTGGTGGGGCGACGCGTCTGGCCCTAGCCATCCGACCCTCAACCCAACCGGCACCGGCGCGGTAGCGAGCGGCCTCAGCCTCACCCTCGCCCCGTGGCTGACCGAAGACCCCTTCACCCCACCGCCACCTCCCACACCAACCTGCTGCTCCTCCGTCCTCTTCCTGCCCGGTATTATGGGCTCTCGCTTATACGCTGGCGGAGAGCGTTTGTGGGAGTCGCTGGATGGTGACGAGGACATCGTCCAGCTGTATTTAGATACAGCTGGCAATAGCATTGATCAGGATATCTATACGAAGGATGTCATCGGCACTGCACCAGTCACAGGTAGTGACATTTATCAACCACTTCTCGACGACCTTGCAACTATCAAATCGGCGGGAACAATTGATAACTATGCCGCAGTCCCATACGATTGGCGCCTCGCTCTCCCTGACATTGTTGCAGGTGGCCGCGAGACGCTCGTCGATCATTCGATCTTTTACTCGCACTCGACGTCAACCCCATTTATCGAACAGACTCTGCGTCACCTTGCAGAGACATCACAGACGGGTAAGGTCACAATCATCGCCCACTCCAACGGCGGCCTATTGGCCAAGGTGCTCCTAAATGAGCTCGGGACTGATGCCTCGGTGTTGGTAGACAAGCTGATCCTCGTTGCAGTGCCTCAATCAGGCACCCCACAAGCAGTCGGTTCCTTACTCCACGGATTTGATACTGGGCTACCGTTCGACTGGTTTTCTCCAATACTCTCGTCAGAGCGGGCACGCGACTTTGCACGAAATGCCCCGTTTGCTTACCATCTACTTCCACACTCGGACTATTACCAAGGTGAAGGGGCAATCATTATCACTCCACTTGTGACTCGAGCAGATGGGAGTACTGTGTCTACCGTTGGCGAGCTGTACCAATTTATTAATGGCAGTGATGGACGAGTGGCGCCGGCATATGATGATCTCAAGAACCCAGCAATAGGAAATGCAATGCTTCTATCCCAAGTGACAGCGTATGTTGATGCTATCGACTCGTCATGGACGCCGCCTACAGGTATCGAGGTACACCAGATTGCGGGCATTGGTGAGGATACGCTCGCGGGTCTTACCTACAGTAGTGGTAAGGTGCGATGCGTTCGTTGGGTGTCGCTCACGAGCTCCACACCGTGGTGTGCGGAGTATGCAACCGGAGTTATCTATACACCCGAGGAGGTAGTCGATGGCGACGGCACCGTGGTCACCCCAAGCGCCCTTGCCATGAGCGACAGCAACCCAAATGTCAAAAGATGGTGGGTTGACTTGGATGAATACAATGATAGGAAACTAAGCGTTGGTTCCCAAATTGATTTCTTTAGAACAAAACACGGGACGATCTTTTCTGTTGAGTCACTCCGGGGTTTCATTTTCAATAATTTGCTAACTGAAACGACCAACTCCTTACCTCAGGATTTCTTTAGTTCGCAACCCGACACTGGAAACAGTAATCGGTTGAGATTTGTATTGCACTCACCACTCAAACTTTCGGTGACTGACGGCACGGGACATGAAGTGGGTGAGGGGATAGAGACTATCCCAGGCTCATCATATACGCGCTATGGCGAAGTACAGGTGATCTGGGTTCCTGCGGGTGTGGCAGCAACATTGCACCTTGATGGTGAGGCAGAAGGGGTCTTTACGCTCGAGGTTGATGAGTTTGTGGGCGACACGTCGGTGGCGTCTCTCGACTTTGTTGGTGTGCCAACAACTGCAAGCACTATTGCATCCATCATGTTCCTTGACGGCAGTATTGCTAACGCAGATGACCTCGCAATCGATTACAACGGTGATGGGACGATTGATCAATCGCTCGTACCGCAAGAGAATGGGGTAGTGGCCCCTCCCAAAGCACCTCTCACCATTACTGCTGCGTCATCATCCATACCACTTGGTACTGCACTCCCAACACTTAGCTACACCATCGGCGGCTTTCCTGGCAGCGAGACGCTCGCGGCGAGCGACATCACTGGCGAGGCGATGTGTACGACTACTGCGACGAGTACAAGTCCGGCTGGCAAGTACCCGATCACCTGCGTTGTTGGGACGCTGACGTCTGACTACTATTCGTTCGACACCTTCGTTGCTGGCACTCTTACCATTACCTACAAGTGGACCGGCTTTCTGCAACCTATCGATGACCCAGCTGTGCAGGTAGGGGCAACACCAAGCATCTTTAAGGCAGGCAGCACGGTACCCGTTAAGTTTGTGCTCAAAAACGCTGCAGGTGCACTAACTGCAGCTCAGTCGTTGCCGCAATGGCTCGCCCCAGTTAGGGAGGGGCCACTCGCAGGTAGTGTGGACGAAAGTGTGAGTACCGAGCCGACTACGGATGGGGCGCTCTTTAGGTACGACGAGGTGTCCAAACAGTATATCTATAACTGGAAGACTAAAGGAATGACACCTGGTTACTGGTATCGAATCTCCACACAACTAGATGACGGCACCATCCGATCCGTTCGGGTTGGGTTAAAATAAGCCCATGCTGAGCTATTTCAGTAAGTTGAATACGACCCTAGCCTTACTGGCAGTTGTTATCATATTCAGTTTTTCTCAGTGGTACGCCTTCGATTACATTTGTCCACGTAATGTGGTCGGAGACACATGTGGCGACATTTTCTACAATGCAAAAATATTCACGAGTACAGTTTTCTATCTCCTAATACCCGCGGTACTAACCTTTCCGTTTAGAAAGTCAGTGTTCGAGGCATGGCGAGGGTTTGCGGTGTGGGCAGTACCAATACTCTTTGCGCTCTTTATTGCCTCAATGTTTATTGATGAAGGAAACTCGTATTACAGCTTCGGATTCACTAGCTTTATTTTGGTGATCTTGTACGTAGCGTACATACTTGCTTCGCTCATCATCATTGGGTTGGCGACGAGGAAGTAGGGGAGACTATTGTTGGACCTCTCCGCGCAGCCTTATTCTCAAGTTCTTGAGAACTATAGAATAAGTGGGGCAGGAATAATTAGCCGAAGATCTGTTGGTGCGGGTTCGGGCCGGAGCAGTAATCGCAAGCGGTGTACTGAGTCTCGACCTGCGCCATGCACTGGCCATTGCGGTGGTACCTCTTGTTCATACCATTG
>CAYHLC010000010.1:0-19755 GCA_964357395.1 uncultured Candidatus Saccharibacteria bacterium
GCCGGGTTGGATTCGAACCAACGAAGCCCGAAGGCGCCAAATTTACAGTCTGGTGCGATTGACCACTCCGCCACCGACGCGCATGGCGAGTGTACCATGACAGAGGCCCGATTTTAAGCCCTCCGTTGCCAGCGTGGCCCGGGTAGGGTATACCCCGTGAGATAAGGCACTCATAAATTTTGCGATGCTTGAGGTTTGGTATCTCATGGGGTATAGTAGCGTGGTATGTCACAGGATAACCTGATCAAGATGAAGTCCTCCTCGGGGACGCTGGTCTATACCCGCAAGAACCGCAAGAAGCTCGCCAACCACAAGATCGAGCTGAAGAAGTACGACCCAAAGCTCCGCAAGCGAGTCGTCTTTAAGGAAGTCAAGAAATAATCCCCTCACGGGGATTTTTTTTGCGGGCGCTGTAGGAATCGAACCTACACTAACGGTTTTGGAGACCGTTGTTCTACCACTAAACTAAGCGCCCCTGTGGGGGATTCTAGCATGGCGAGGCCACTATTTCATGTACAATAAAAGGGTGAGATTTTTCGTACTCTCGTGTGCTCTATTTTTGGGGCTCTTGATGCCGTCGTTTACGCTCGCCGCGGACACCAGCTTCCTTGGCAATATTGTCCCGCAGTGTCCGAGCTTTAATGGCACGCATGACATCTGTCGCGCGTGTGACTTGGTGTATCTTGCAGACAACCTGATCAAGTTCTTTGCCGCAGCCTCGGTCCTAGTTGCCTCACTCATGTTTGCCTACGCAGGCTTCCTGTATGTGACTGCTGCAGCCAATGAGCCCAACCTCAAGGCAGCGAAGACGGTCTTTGGGAACGTCTTCATAGGCCTTATCCTCGTCCTCGTCGCATGGCTCGTCGTCGACCTCGTATTGCGCTCGCTCTCGAACCAGTCGCTGAACGTTCTTACAGAAATCCAATGTCTCGAGTACGCAGACACTGTATCCTCGACGGTACTTGGTCCAAACCAAGCGGCTCCTGGTACTGGCGCCGACGGCACAGGTGGTCCTACGCCTGGGCCGGGTGCTACTGGCGTACCCGCAGGTTCCTGCCAGGCGACGCAGGCAGAGCTCCGCACGCAGGTCACCCCCGGCACTGGGCAGCAGTACTGCGGCGCTGCTATGAACTATCGTGACCCTGAACGCGCGCAGCGTGACCTTACACAATTGAGCACAAATACACCAGTAATGGCCGCGATCAACTCGTGTTCAGGAGGAGCGAACCGCCCTCCAAAGAACGTGATGATGGGTATTGTGAGTATCGAATCGGACGGAAATCCAAAAGCCTGTGACGCTATATATACGCGAGATGCTAATGGGCAATGCCCCATAGGGAGAGGTGGGTATGGGTTGGCGCAGGTAACTCTGGCTGAGGCACGCCGCTTTGACCCTGTGGGGACTCGTGGACTGACAGACCGTCAAGTGATCACAAGGCTGGAGACCGACCTCAACTTCAATGTGTGCGCAGGAGCAGCTGCGCTGCAGCGTAGTTACAACGACCCTCGCTCTAAGGGGAGCTATGCCAATGCGGCGGTGGCCTACAACGGTGGCTTTGCCGCGCTTGCACCATCATCAACGTGTGGTGCAGAGTACGCGACATACATGTGCCCCATACACGACTCGAGCCTTATCACACAAGGCCGCGTGCCGTATTGCCAGGTGACTTGTCCGTACTATGACAGTGTTAACAACTATATAAACGCCGGTGGTGGCGACTAGTATGTACATCAAATATCTCCTCGCAGCTGTCCTACTCATCGCTCTCTTGTTTGGTGGTGCATACTTTTGGCTTACAGATCAGACACCAGAGGTACAGAGCACCTCAGACCGACCTCAGTTTGATGCCGGTCCTATTGTTCCGTTTGGACCGTCTACCGCAAGTCAGGGAGGGGGTGCGGTGTCGAGTAAGACATTTGTAGTTGCGTCTGCAAAAGGGGGGACCATGGAGGTCCGGAATATGTATGAAGATCCTGATACACTCATGATTACCTCGCCTCGGGCGACGAGCAGTGTCTATTACTCCCTCGGTTCGGCACCGCTCACCGAAATAGACGGTATGGGGACGACGACGCCTGGCACACTGTCAGCCTTAGAGCGCGGGTTTGAGATCCTCTACTTCCCTGAGGAGGGGTCCTTCTCCATTGCGCTACTTAAGGAGCCGATTGCGGAGACAAGAAGGAGCATGGTGATCGATCTTGAGCAGCGCCTTGGTATTAGTGGCAGTGATTTGTGCGACCTTGTTGCTGAGGTGCTGGTCGCGCCTGCCGCTAGCCAGTTTTATGCATATAAGAATGTCGGATTCCCTGGATGCCCCGGGGCGACACGGCTTCCTGGGGACTGAGCCACACGATATCCTTGTTGCGCTTAAACCAGGTTATCTGGCGCTTGGCGTACTGATAGATCTCGACTTCGAGCGCAGCCACCATCTCTTCGTAGGTGAGCTCGCCCTCTAGGTGCCGCGCCATCGCGCGATATTCGAGTCCCAGCTCCCTCATTCTAATCAAGGTTAAACCTTGATTGTTGAGATGGCGGGCCTCATCGAGCATTCCAGCAGCAAGGCGGGCATGCAGGCGCTCCACAATTCTTTGCCGTAGCTCTTCGAGTGGAAGAGCTAAACCAACCCAGGTAACTGAGTAGACTGAATGAGGCCCGACCTCACTCACAGCCCGAGGTCGGACCTCGGGCTGTAGGGCTACCTCGATAGCGCGCTCCACTCGTCGGCGGTTCTGAGTGTCCACAGTTGCATAACGCTCGGGGTCTACGTCCTGTAGCTTCTGTTGCAACTCTTCGAGACTAAGTAGTTCGAGTTCGGCGCGCAGGGTTTCATTCGGCGCGGCAGCTGCAAGGTCGATGCGACCGAGGAGTGCGTCGATATAAAAGCCGGTACCACCAACAATGATAGGGACCTTGCCTCGCGAGGCGATGTCGGCAATGGCGGCCCGCCCCGCGCGGACGAAGTCCGAGGCACTGTAGCGCACTTTGGGATCTGCAACATCAGTAAGGTGATGCGGGATGCCATCCATCTCGGCCTCCGTCACCTTGCCAGTACCAATATCGAGGCCGGTGTACACCTGTCTGCTGTCTGCGGAGACTACCTCACCCCTAAGCTCCTTGGCAAGGGCGATGCCGAGCGCGGTCTTGCCGGTAGCGGTAGGACCCACAACCGCAATAATGGGCAGAATTTTGGTCATGGTATGCTAGACGAGTATGACACAAGACACTGATACCGCACAGGGCGGGTTTATGAGTATGGTGAAGGTGGGCCACCCAGTCCCGGACTTCGAGTTCGAGGTGTACCACGACGATAAGGTCAAGAAGATCAGATTTTCCGACTACAAAAACAAGTGGGTGATCGTCTTCTTTTATCCAGCAGACTTTACTTTTGTGTGCCCAACTGAACTCGAGGAGTTGGCACTGAAGTACGGCGAGTTTCAGACGCTCGACACCGAAATAATCTCGATGAGCGCGGACACCGTCTTCACACACAAGGCATGGCACGACACCAGTCCTGCGATCAAGAAGATCCAGTTTCCTATGGGCTCAGACCCGGCGGGGAGGATCATGAAGGCATTCGGCTGTCGTATCGATAATGGAGGATTAGAGCATATCGAGGACGAAGGGCTGTCGCTCCGTGGCACCTTCATAATCGATCCGGAGGGAATAGTGCGTACCGCAGAGATACACGATAACGGCATTGGCCGCTCGGGCAAGGAGCTCTTGCGTAAGCTGCAGGCAGCTCAGTTTGTTAAGACGAACGGAGGCCAGGTATGTCCTGCAGAGTGGAACCCGGGCGACGATACCCTGAAGGGCGGGGACCTCAATTTGGTTGGTAAGATATAACACTGATGGCGAAGCTAGACGCGCGCGACTACAGCACTTTGTTTATTGTGTGGTTGATTAATGCAGTTGTCTTTGCAGGTATCTACTGGTTCCTCGATCGGGTACCGGATCATGGACTTATCGAGCCATTGCTCGGCACTGATGCGCCGGTACAGTGGTACGATGCGCTCTACTTTAGTGTGGTTACGGGCACGACGGTGGGGTATGGCGACTTTATACCAACGGGAGCCTCGCGCGCGTTTGCAGCCTTGCAATCACTAATATCCTTTGTTCTTTTGGCTGCAACGGTGTCAGTCTTTGCGGGAGCGCGGACCGAGCATCTCATCCGCGATGTACACAAGTTGCAACGCGAGGTTCACGCGCACGTTATGAAGAGGGACTGAAGAGCGTAGCGAGCGCGGCAGCGTGGTCGCTCGATTCCGTGATTGGTCGCCCAATAACGAGTAGGTCGGCGCCGAGGGCGAGTGCCTGCAAGGGTGGCATAGTGCGCTTTTGGTCGTAGAGCTTACTACCGCGGCGGATGCCCGGCGTGATGAGAGTAACTGTCTTACTAAGGCGGCGGAGGCTACCTAGCTCTTGTGGCGAGCACACTATGTTCGTCACACCTGCTGCGCGCGCTAGTGATGCGAGGCCCGGTGCCTTGCGTGCCTCCTGCGCAGGGAGAGAGGTGAGTACTGTTATTGCAACAACGCGCCTGCCTCCGGCCTTAACGGCTGCCTCCAGCATCTCGCGTCCACCACTTGCATGGACCGAGATCAGATCTGCACCGTACTTGACCAAGGCATCAGTCTCGAGCCCGACGGTGTGGGGGATATCGTGGAGCTTCAGGTCTACAAAGACCTTGCCGAAGCGCTTCAGCTTTTTGATGACACCAAACCCCTCGCGCATAACGAGCTCGTGCACCTTGTATCCCCACACGTGGTCCTTGAGCACACGAGCAACGGCGAGCGACTCGGAAAGCGAGAGGCCATCCAAGGCTACTATAACTGGGTACTTCTGCATGTGCCCGGAGAGAGACTCGAACTCTCATCCCTTGCGAGACACGATTTTGAGTCGTGCGCGTATACCATTCCGCCATCCGGGCCTAGGCCCAAGAATAGCGCATTTTAGTTTTTGCCGCCATGATACAATCACGGCATGTCGCAGTCACAGTTTGAGAATGACGCAATCTTTTGGATCGAGATCGACAAGATCAGGCCGAACCCCTACCAGCCCCGTACCGAATTCGACGAGGTGGCACTAAAGGCGCTCTCGGACTCTATCCGCCAGTACGGCGTGCTGCAGCCGCTTACTGTGACACGTGTCGAAGAGGGCAGGGAAGACGGGGGGCTCACCAGCTACTACGAGCTTATTGCTGGCGAACGCCGGTTCCGCGCATCCAAGATGGCAGGACTCACCCGAGTGCCCGTAACGATACGGAGCGGGGAGGAGCAAGGACTCATGAAGCTAGAGTTGGCAATTATCGAGAACGTGCAGCGCGAGGATCTGAATGCGATAGATCGGGCACGCGCGTTTGATCGGCTGCAAAAAGAATTTAAGTTCAACAATACCGAGATAGCCAAGAAGGTGGGCAAGAGCCGCGAGTACGTCTCCAACTCCCTCCGCCTCCTGATGTTGCCGCAGAAGATCCAGCAAGGAGTCATGGGTGGCGCGATAACTGAGGGCCACGCGCGTGCACTCCTCATGCTCATCGACCGCCCCGAGGAGCAGGATGCGGTATTCCGCGATATCCAGATCCGCAAGCTGTCCGTGCGAGAGGTTGAGAAGATCACCCGCGAGATCGCGGTAGAGAAGGCGCGTACGCGCAACATCCCCCCAGAATTAGAGCAGATCGAGATGCAGTTCGCGCAGTCCCTTGGTACCAAAGTAGAGATACGCCCTCAAGAGCAGGGAGGCAAGCTGATCATTAGCTACTTTTCTGCCGAGGACCTACGCACCATCTTGGGACATATGGAGCAACAAGCACAGTCCACGCCGCAGATAGCCCCCGCAGTCGAAGAGCCACTGGTGATGCAAGATGATGTCCCAAAGGCGGACATGTCCCCCGAAGCTTCAGCGAAGGGGGACGAGTTTTCGGTTGAGAACTTTTCAATCTAAACCCTCTTCTTCTTTTTTTCGAGTGCGCTACGGATGTGCTTTTTGGCAGCAGAAGTCTTGGCGAAGTCGAGCCACTTTTTGCTCGGCGTGGCGCTGGGCTTGACCATAATCTCGACCTTGTCGGCATTGTGGAGCTGCGTCTCAAGAGAGACCAGCTTCCCGTTTACTTTGGCACCAACCATAGTGTCGCCGAGGTCAGAGTGGATAGCGTAGGCAAAGTCGACTGGCGTAGCCCCCTTCGGTAGGTCGACGACCTCGCCCTTAGGTGTAAAGACGAACATGCGCGCCGCAAAGAAGTCCTCCGCGAGCGCACTCCCGAGCATATCGTGTCCGTCAGTGTCGACCGCAGACGCGAGGTCCTTCAGCCACTTTGGCGGCTCGGCTGTTATGGACTTCTTGATCGGATTCATATTCATAAACCACGCGAGCGGGGACTGGGCCTTCCTCGCAGAGCCATGTGCCTTGTAACTGAAATGCGCCGCGGCGCCGTACTGGCTCGCGAGGTGCATCTCCTCGGTGCGGATCTGGATCTCGACCGTGATATTGCGGCTGATGATGGCAGTGTGCAAGGATCGATAGCCGTTCGGCTTTGGGGTCGCGATATAGTCCTTGACTCTGCCGGGGACTGGCTGCCAGAGTCCATGTATGAGTCCGAGTGCCTGGTAGCAGTCTTCAACGGTGGGTACGATGATGCGGAGCGCAAAGAGGTCGTACACCTTGTCGATGTGGCCATCGCGCTCGGCTAACTTTTTTGAAAAGCTGTGCACACCCTTGACGCGCATTTCAGTACGGAACTTGCGGAGACCAGAGTGGGCGAGCTTGGTCTTGATGTCCTTTAGGACCTCATCCAAGGCCTTTTCGGTTTCTGAGCGGCGCTTCTGCAGCACCGCTGCTGACTCCGCGTACCCCTTAGGGTCCATCGCCTTGAAGGCGAGGTCGTCGAGCTTGGTTCGAAAGATACCAATACCGAGGCGCTCTGCAATCGGGACGTACACCTCCATGGTCTCCTTGGCGATGCGCTGCATCTTCTCCTCTGCAACAAATGAGAGCGTCTCCATATTGTGGAGCCGATCTGCAAGTTTGATGATGATGACACGGATATCAGCTGCGGTTGCGACGAGGAGTCGGCGGAGTGACTCCACCGCGCGGTCCAGCCCGCGGTACTTAATAGACGAAAGCTTGGTCACCCCCTCGACGAGGAATCGCACGGTCTTCCCAAACTTCTGCTCGACCTCGTCTGCAGTAAGTGGAGTGTCCTCGATGGTGTCGTGGAGGATGCCCGCAACTATGGTGTCACGGTCCATGCCGAGTTTGGCGAGGTGGAGGGCGATTGCGTGTGGGTGGGTGACATAGGGCTCGCCGGATTTGCGTAGCTCCGTGCCGTGGGCACCTTCGGCAAGGTCGTAGGCGCGGCGTACCGTGTCGCCGTCCTCCTTGGTGGCACTGTGCATGGCCCGTACTATGTCGTCCGCAGGATGGGGCATAGAGCTAGTGTATAGGGTTTAGGGTATAGGGTCTAGCGCTCTACGCAGCCGTATTTGACCTAAAGTTAGAAGTATGCTATAATATGATCATGAGCGTCGAGCTATATGCGATGAAAAAGAGAGACGGGAAAGGCCCCAGAAAGACTTGGTGGACCTCCGACGCGCTTGTTAATCGTGCGAATGGTGGCGGAAAGAGGTCAGAACAGAAGGAAGCAATACGAAAATTGACAAGAATTGCAGCGATTGTGGTGGCACTTGTGATCGCAGTGAACGCGGTCTCACCTAACCTTTAAGAATTTGCACGGCTTGCTCGACGGTGAGTGCATCTGCCTCGCCCGCAGGGACATTGAGCCGCTTGAAGCCTTTCTTGAGGAAGAACCCGACCTTCGATTTGTACAAATAGATCTTCTTCTTCGTCCTCGGATGCGTACCAACCTCGCGGACTATCTCGGTGCCCGGCCTCGTCTTCTTAGGCTCCTTGAGTATCTCCATCGCGCGAGGAAAGGTGATGTCGTACGGGTCGTCGCCCTTCTTCAGAGAACGGAAGTCACCGTCGTGCACTATGAACGGCCCAAAGCGGCCAATGCCAGCGGTCACGGGCTTCCCGGTCATTTCGTGCGCGCCCAGATCCCGAGGGAGTGAGAGGAGTTTAATCGCTTCAACAAGCGTCAACGTCTCTATGGTGAGTGGTAGCGTGACCGAGGCTCTTCGCGCGTCAAGAACCTTCTTCCTCTTCTGCTTACTGCCTTCTGCCTGCTCTGGCTGATCCTCCAAGGGCATCTCGACATACGGGCCGAAGCGACCATCCTTAACAAAAATAGGTCTGCCTGTGTCTGGGTGCGTACCGATCGGCTCGCTGTCCTTAATCACGCTGCCGTCCTCCTTCCGAGCACCCTTACAATCAGGGAAGCGCGCGCAGGACATAAACACGCCATTCCGCGACAGTTTCATAACCATATTGGAGTCGCAGAGCGGGCAGCGGATATGTGCGGGTACCTCTCCCAACGTAGTGAGCTTGTCAATCTTTTCCTTGCTCTTCACGTCCCTGTAGAACGGGGTGTAGAACTGCTTCAGCGTATCGGCATACTCGCGTTCGCCGTTTGCGATCTGGTCGAGCTCGTTCTCCATCTCGGCGGTGAATGAGTCACTGATGTACTGTGCGAAGTGCTCTTCCAAAAACCCCGACACCACCTCGCCAGTTGCAGTCGGCTTTAGTGCGCGGCCATCCTTAGTGACATACTCGCGGTCAATAATGGTCTTGATGATAGACGCGTAGGTCGATGGGCGCCCGATGCCACGCTTCTCCAACTCCTTAACAAGTCCCGCTTCGGTATAGCGTGCAGGTGGCTGGGTAAACTTTTGTTCGCTCTCGATCTTCTGCAGCACCAGCCCCTCTCCCTCAGACACCTCCGGGAGTATCACCTCCTCGCCCTTGGCCTTTGTGTCAGCTGCAAGCCAGCCGTCGAACGCAACCGTGGATCCTGTGGCGGTAAACTCGGGCACGCCGCTCGTCGCTGCGGTAATCTTGGTGCGGGTCATGATGGCATCCTTCATCTGGGATGCAGTCGTACGGGCATATATAAGGTGGTAGAGCTTCTGCTCCTCGTCGGTCGAACCGGCATTCTTCTGCGCTACATTTGTTGGGCGGACTGCTTCGTGGGCCTCCTGCGCGTTCTTGCTCTTGGTCTTGTAGACACGCTCTTCGTGGTACCCGTCTCCGTACTCCTTCTTGATATGCATGCCAAGCGCTGCGAGCGCCACTGCTGCAAGGTTGGTCGAGTCGGTACGCATGTAGGTGATGAGCCCCTGCTCGTACAGCTTTTGTGCGACCCGCATGGTGCGCGATGGTGAGAAGCCTAAGCGAGAGGAGGCCGACTGCTGCAGCGTCGAGGTGCTAAATGGGGGACGAGGGGCGCGCCTCATCGGTGCACTCTCCACACTACCTACTACCCACGACCCACTACGTCCCTTCTCTACTATATCCTCGGCCTCTCGGCCGGTCCTTGGCTCTACCGTCGCCATCGCTGTAAACGTAGCCCCCTTCTTCGTTTTGAAGTCGGCACTGACGACATAAAACTCTTCAGGAACGAATGCGCGGATCTCGCGCTCCTTCTCGCACAGAATGCGCAGCGCTGGGGATTGGACCCGGCCAGCAGAGAGGCCGTAGCGGACCTTCTTCCAAATAAGTCCCGAGAGGTCATAGCCGACGAGTCGATCCAAGACGCGGCGCGCCTCTTGGGCCTTCCGCAAGTTCTGATCGATAGGCCTCGGATTGGCGATGGCCTCGATGACCGCCTCTTTGGTGATCTCATTAAATACGACACGCTTGGGCTTCTTGAGCTTCGTCACTTCCGCTACGTGCCAGGCTATTGCCTCGCCCTCGCGGTCGGGGTCAGTCGCGAGGAATATCTCGTCTGCCTCCTCCGCTGCATCCTTGATGCGTGCGATAACATCCGACTTGCCGGGAGTCACCACGTAGCGGGGGACAAAGCCAGCGTCGATATCAACCGCATCCTTGTTCGACTTTGGAAGATCGCGCACGTGACCCACACTTGCCAGCACTTTGTACCCGGCACCCAAATACTTCTCTATAGTCTTTGCCTTTGCAGGCGACTCTACTATGACAAGCTTCACCCCTCTACTACTAGGGTATGAACCTGATTGTGTCAAATGTGTTAGGCTGAATATATTACCATTTTTCCTAATTTTCATATGGCAGATGAAAGAGGAGCGGAGAAAAAAAGTTTCAGAATATTAGGACTCAAGCCCTTCGACGTCGCAGTGTTTCTTGCCTGGGTTGGGCTGACGGCGGACTCAATATACTACGAGAGATATGCCTATGCCGCCGGAGAGTTCCTCATCGGTGGTCTGTACTTCCTATGGCGTGGCATCACTAAGCCTGATGTCGAGAAGAAGCATGATGACGAGGATGATGACGATGATACTGATGGTGGCATCAAAGACCGGATACCAGCCCCAGTCCGAACCTAAACTATTTTACTGTTGTCAAATGGGGGGTGGGGGAGTACGCTGAAACAAATGTCACAGGAGTCAGTGCGGCTCGAAGTCAGCTTTATGCTCGGACTCGCAGTCTTCTTCCTTGCTGCGGCAGCTGTGTCTGGTCTTGCAAACTACGTGACGCTGGAATCTGAGGAGAGTCACTACCTTTTCGGGTACGTCTCCATGATTAACTCCGGGCTCAGCGTGTTTGCCTCCGGTCTCGGCATTATCCGCTACTGCAACTATCAAAAGCACGGCCGATAGCTATCTGAATGAGGTCCGACCTCCCTCAAGGGATACCTTTTTACGCACGTGCGCAATTTCGTATCCTTAGTTGCAATGTTGGAATAGTGTGTTATACTCCAGAAATGGAGGACTTGGCACCAGACTCAGAAACACTGCGTCGGAACAGTAATCGGAGACTGGGCTACGCTCAGTGGGCGGCCATTTTTGGTGGGAGCGCCCTCATCTTCAACTGGATCAACTCGCTTAAGATGGATGGATTTTTGATACGGATGCACTGGCCGCTCGGGAGAGCGGGCGATGAGAAGTATTACGAATGGATGGATGATAGCGTCAACGCAGCGTATGCTGGAGTAGCACTTATTGCTATAGCGATATTGTGCAGATACCTTTTTGACCCTGGCACTCGCAAAAAGCGAGGCTAAGTCAGCGGTTGTCAATTATGTGTAGAGGAGTATAGTAGTCACGTAGAGCCTAATTAAATCACTATGGCTGATGAAAGTATTCGAGCAGACAAAAGAAGGCGCGCAATAGGCAAGGGGTTTGTTGAGAAAGGGAATACCGATGGGAACCTGAGGATAGTGGCGTTTGGTGCAGCCCTCGTCGCATCCGCGACCGCTGCGCTCGCTGCGGCTGCATTTTTTGTTTCGTAGTCAGTTAAGGAATTTGGAGCACTAGATCAATTTGCGGACACAGCCGAGGGACTCGGCGATGAGGCCGCGGATCTCCATCTGCGCTAATAAAACATTGGCCTCGCCGGTTGGCATGCCTAGTTCGTACAGCAGATCATCTCGCGGTATGGGCTCTTGCAACAGCGCTAGCACCTCCTCTTCCTCGCTGGTGAGGGGGACCAACTGCAAGTTTTTTTCCTCGACTATTCCTACTGCCTCCAGAATGTCTGACGAGCTCCGGACGGGCTGTGCACCGAGCTTCATAAACACATGTCCGCCAGCGCCGCCGTCGCTAAAGATTGGGTGGGGCACAACGAGTAGTTCGCGGTTGTAGTCAGTCGCGAGGCGTGCAGTAATCAGCGTGCCAGATTTGAGTCCCGCCTCCACAATCACGACTGCGTGCGACATGCCCGCCATAATGCGGTTTCTTTGTGGGAAGAAATGAATCATAGTCCGCTCGTCGGGCTCGAACTCTGAGATCAGCGCGCCGCCCGATTGGAGTATCTCCTTTGCAAGAGGGCGGTTGGAGTGGGGATAGAGGACGTCATCGTTAATGCCCGAGCCGGGGAGCGCGAGTGTGGGGAGACCATATTTCAGTGCCGCTCTGTGCGCGCAGGTGTCCATGCCGATAGCGAGGCCAGAGACGATAGCGATCGGGTGGCCGGCGAGCCCGGCAATCAGGTGCTCACACGCATCCTTGCCATACTGACTCAGCTTGCGAGAGCCGACGAAAGTTATCAGTTTATAGTCACTCGGGGGTAGTTGGCCTCTGACATACAGTTGTGCCGGTGGGTCGGGTATCTCCCGCAAGTTGGGGGGGAAGTCCTCTCTAAGCAGTTTCGTTGAAGGCGACATCGTAGTATCATATTTACACGCCTATGCTAGACATCAAGTTCATTCGGGAAAACGCGGACGTCGTAAAGGCGGGTGCCAAGAAGAAGCATATAGAGGTAGACATCGACCGGCTCCTATCTATAGATGATAAACGCAGGAGCCTTATGGGCGAGGTCGAGGGGATGCGCGCCAAGCAGAATGAGGTCTCCAAGGCGGTCGCGGCCGGCGGCCCTGAGCGCGGCCAGCTGATAGCAGATATGAAAGTGCTGAAGGCGGAGATGGACAAGAAGGAGGCAGAACTAGAGCCCATAGTTAAGGAGTGGGAGACATTGATGGTACAGGTACCGAACGTCCCAGATATATCGGTACCGGAGGGCGACTCGGATGCGGACAATGCGGAGGTTAAGGTCTGGGGCGACAAACCCGTTTTTGACTTCGAGCCAAAGAGTCACATCGAGATCATGGAGCGACTCGGCATGGCCGATTTCGAGCGTGACACCAAAGTTGCCGGGTTCCGTGGGTACTTCTTGAAGGGCGACGGCGCGCTACTCGCGTTTGCAGTATTGCGCTACGCTCAGGAGCACCTATCTAAAAAAGGATTTACTCCAATGATTGTTCCGTCGATGGTGCGCCGCGTCAACTTCCTCGGTACTGGTTATGTGCCGCAATCCGAAGAGGACCTGTATAAGACGCAAGACAATGACTACCTAGCCGGTACCGGCGAGGTCGCAACGATGGGCTACTACATGGGCGAGGTCTTGGATAAGAAGTCGTTGCCGTTGAAACTCATGGCATTCTCGCCATGCTTCCGCCGCGAGATCGGCGCGCACGGCAAGGACACCAAGGGCATAGTGCGCGTACACGAGTTTTATAAATGGGAGCAGGTGGTGCTGTGCGAGGGCTCTCACGAGGAATCGGTAGCGCATCACGAAGCTCTCACACAAAATGCTGAGGAGATACTGCAAGGGCTCGGGCTTCCGTATCACGTCGTGCTTAACTGCGGCGGTGACATCGGCCTCGGGCAGGTCAAGAAGTACGATATCGAGGCATGGGTCCCCTCGGAGCAGAAATACCGCGAGACACATTCGTCATCCTACTTCCACGACTTCCAAACACGGCGTCTCAACATCAAGTACCGAGACGACGACGGCAGCTTGAAGTACGCTCACTCGCTCAACAACACTGCAATTGCTATACCACGCTTCCTGGTACCTCTGATCGAGAACAACCAGCAAGCGGACGGCACTGTGCGCGTTCCACCCGCACTCGTCCCGTACATGGGTAAGGAGATATTGGGATAACATGCGGCAGCAACCGCGTACATCTCTCAAAGAGCGCCGCCGCAAGCAGCGAACAATTAAATACAGCATCATTGCAGCAATCATAGTGGTCTGTGCAGGACTCTGTGCCTACCTGGTGCGACTCCCCGCGATCACTATCGCGAAAGTTGAGGTAGAGGGGACGGTGCGCACAGACGCGGAGGCGGTGCGGAGCGCTGCAGAGGCGAGGCTCGGCGGTAGCTATGCATGGGTAGTACCAAAGCGGATGAGTCTTGCTGCGCCACTTGCTGCAATACAGGCGAGCATCCTCAAGGATTTTCCTGAGGTGGCGTCCGCAAGCGTGACTCGTGACAATTTGCGCACTGTCCGCATTACAGTTGTCGAGCGCGAGCAGCGCGCAAGGTGGTGCAACTCCGATTGCTTTGCGCTAGATCAGAACGGATTTATATACGCAGCCAGCGCAGAGACAGGAGGGAGGATATATCGCGGGGCAGTCGAAGGTGGCCCCATAGGCGCCACGTTTCTACCCGAGCAGTATGCAGCGTTTGCAGCGTTTCTAGAGGAAGTGGAGACCGCGACGCGGAAGCCCATTGCAGAAGTGGCTATTACAGCGGACGGTGATGTGCTCGCGAGCTTCCTTGGTGGTGGCGAGCTCCGCTACACCCTAAAGCAGCAGGGAGAGGAGCTGCTGCAGTCGCTCTCCTCAGTGTTCCTCTCTGGCGAGTTTGAATCCGAAGGCACCTTCGAGTACGCAGACTTCCGCTTTGACAACAAGGCTGTCGTCAAGTTTAGTAAGTAGATGCTACGAAGCGATATCGTATTTCCTGCACTACCGGACGAGCCGGGGGTGTACCTATTCCGCAAGGGGAAGGAGGTGCTGTACGTCGGCAAGGCGACCAGCCTCCGCTCGCGTGTCCGCTCGTACTTCGACGGAGACCTTGCAGAAAAGCGGAGTCCACTGGTAGAGAAGGCGATACGTGACGCTACGGAAGTTACCGTGGAGCAGACAGACTCGGTACTCGAGGCGCTCCTCCTCGAGGCCCAGTACATCAAGAAGTTGAAGCCGGTTGGTAATACCGACGCTAAGGACGATAAGAGCTACAACTACGTCATCATTACCAAGGAAGAGTGGCCGCGAGTACTCACATTCCGCGGCAGGGAGCTACAAACTGCTATCGCACCGAAATTGTGCGCACACGTCTTTGGCCCCTTTACTCAAGGCGGATCGCTGCGAGAGGCACTGAAGATCATGCGTCGGATATTCCCATACTTCGACACCAAGTTTCCTATCGGCGGCAAGTATACTCCTGCGCAACTAAAGACGCTGCGCTTCAATCAATCCATCGGCGTGTATCCGGGAGATACCGACAAGGCTGCGTACCGCAAGGCGATCCGCAATATCATTCTCATGTTTGAGGGCAAGAAGAAGAAGCTGCTCGTGCACCTGCAGGTCGAGATGCGAGCCGCTGCTCGGGCAGAGGCGTTTGAGGAGGCGGAACAACTGAAGCGTCAGGCCTTCGCGCTCACACACATCCAGGATATAGCACTTATCAAAGACGAGTATCGGGCGACCGGTGCGTCCGAGTTCCGCGTCGAGGCATACGACACCGCGCACCTGCGTGGCGACTCACCACGAGGTGTGATGACTGTGATTGTGGATGGCGAGGCAAGAAAGGAAGAGTATCGGACCTTCACGATAAGGGACGCAAAGGCTGGGGACGACTATGAGGCGCTCCGAGAGGTGTTGGTGCGTCGCTTTGGGCACCCCGAGTGGCCGCACCCAAAGTTGATTGTTATTGACGGCGGTCGGGCGCACTCGCGGGTTGCGCTTGCAACGCTTGATAAGCTAAAGCTCGATATCGAGGTCGTCTGTGTAGTTAAGGACGAGCGGCACAAGCCGAGAGAGATCTTGGGGAAGCGGAGCACCGCCCAAAACCACGAGGCGTCCATCCTTCTTGCGAACACTGAGGCACACCGCTTTTCAATCGGAAGGCACCGCAGAGCACTAAGGAAAAAGGCGTTATGATGTCCCAGTATGTCTAGTACGCACGAAGAACTAGTAGCAAAGCTCCGGGATGGAGAGGCCCTCAGGGCCTACATGGCGGACTGTGATGGCTACCGGCCTGGGCTGTTGGCACGGATGCTGGGCGGCATGCTCGTTGGTATCGGTAGCCTGCTGTACGGCACAAAACCTAGCTATGAAAAGTTTAAGGCGATCGAGGTCATCGCCCGTATCCCGTACCAGTCGTGGGAGGCGGTCGCGTACACATTGCTTACTCTGTTCTACTCCGACGAACACCGCGCCATCAAGCTGTCCAAAGTACTGCCGTTTGCACGCCACGCGCAGGATAACGAGACGATGCACGTTGTAGTAGTGTCGCAGTTGGTCAAGCAGCGTGGGCACAACGGT
Organism: uncultured Candidatus Saccharibacteria bacterium; assembly: GCA_964357395.1. GTDB lineage: Bacteria > Patescibacteriota > Minisyncoccia > Phycocordibacterales > Phycocordibacteraceae > Phycocordibacter. The sequence continues at coordinate 15,864 of CAYHLC010000010.1, forward strand.
TTTATTCGCCACACACTCATCCCGCTCGTCTTCTCGTTCTTCTACTACTGGCTGGTGTGGTGCATCTCGATGTTTGAGCGCAAGGTAGCGTTCGAGGTCAACTACATCTTCGAGCAACACGCCTTCGACCAGTACACTGAGTTTATGCGGGAGAATCAGGCACTCCTCGAAGGGAGGCGAGTCACGAGCGACTTCCTCAAGTTCTATGGCCGAAGCGTGCAGAACGAGTACGAGCTTTTTGATACTATCCGCATCGACGAGGCGATCCACCGTAACTGCTCATTAGAGATGGTCCGCGAGCTCGAGCACGGCCGGATGATGTAACACTGCAGCCTGATTCGTTTTCTACGCATGCGATATTACAGTCCACGATCGTAGTCTATAATATCGGCATGGGTGTGCAGGAGGATGAGCATAAAGTACGGTTGCATCGAGGGCAGTTTGTGCGTGCCGTAGTAGGCATCTTGCTATTGGCAGGCACGCTTGGGCTTGCCGCTACAGCGCCCAAGATGCTCTCGCTTGTTAAGCATATAGATCCAAAGTGGCAATCAAAGCTGGTGCCAGAGCGCCGCATTGCACTTGTCTATGCTTCTTTGCGAAAGCGTGGACTCATTGCCAACATACCCGGGAGTAAGTCCGTTGTACTGACTCAAAAGGGGAGACAGTTTGCATCTCGAGAGCGACTAAAGATACGCACCCGAGACCGAAAGCCTCGCTGGGATGGACGATGGCGAGTACTCATATTTGATCTCCCAGAGAAAGAGAGACGCACCCGTGATCGGTTGCGGCTTGAACTCCAGGAGGTTGGGTTTATTCAACTCCAGAGAAGCGTGTGGGTATACCCCTATCAGTGCGACGACTACATCTTGCTCTTAAAGAAGGAAGTTGGGGCCGGTCGTCGAGCGCTGTACATGATCGTGGAGTCTCTTGAGGGAGATGCTCCACTTAAAAAGTACTTTAAACTCTAAAATATTATAATCTCCGATCGTATAAATTAACATCTGACGATTGGTGATGTAAAGTGCGCGGTATACTAGGCGCATGCCTGTTGTTGCAGTTCTGCGTGGCGGAGTGGGCGAGGAACACGATATATCCCTGAAAACGGGCTTCAACGTCATTAAGCGGCTTGAGAAGTCGCCGTATAGACCAATAGACGTATATATCGACCGCGCTGGTGTGTGGCATGTCCGTGGCATACCTATGGCGCCAACCCGGGCGCTCTCGGGGACCGATGTCGTCTTTAATGCGCTCCATGGCCAGTATGGTGAGGACGGCACGGTGCAGCGCGAGCTGGATCGGCTTGGCGTCGCATACACAGGGTCAGGCGCGTTTGCCTCCTCAGTTGCGATGAACAAAGTTTTGACCAAGGACATCCTCGCTACGCACGGAGTGCGTATGCCGCGCCATATCAAGTTGACGGTAACGTCGGACTTGGACAAGGTGACACTGGAATTGTGGCGCACCTTTTCCCAACCATCCGTTATCAAGCCAGTTAACTCGGGCTCGTCGGTCGGCGTCACTCTCGCACGCAGCTACAACGAGTTCGTAACTGGGATCAGAAAAGCTTTTGGGTATGCCAAGGAGATATTGGTCGAGGAGTACATAAAGGGGAGGGAGGCAACGGTGGGGGTGATAGACAAGTTTCGCAACAAAAAGCTATACGACCTGCCGCCAGTCGAGATCATACTCCCGCAAGCAGCATTCATCCTCGACTACGACACCAAGTGCGCCGGTGGCGTCGCGGGCCTCTGTCCAGCACCCTTTGATAGGAGCGTTGTCGAGGAGCTGCAGAGCTCGGCCGCGCTCGTGCATGAGGCGCTCGGTCTCCGCCACTACTCGCGCTCCGACTTTATAGTGACCCCTAAGAATCAGGTCTACTTCCTCGAGACTAATTCGCTCCCGGGGCTTAGCGACGAAGCACCACTCCCGCAGTCACTTATTGCTGTCGGCTCCAACATGGACGAGTTTCTAGTCCATGTCATTGGTATGGCGCTAGAGAAGAAATAGTATGAGCGACCTACTTAGCAAGAAGTGCGTGCCCTGCGAAGGCGGGACCGAACCTCTCTCCGCTACCGAGATCGCTGATCTCTCGCCACAAGTCCCCGAGTGGACCATCGCCACAGACAGCAAGTCTATTTCAATGGAGTTCGTCTTTAAAGACTTTGTAACCGCAGTTGTGTTTATAACCGACGTTGCGCACATTGCGGAGGAGGAAGGGCACCACCCCGACCTGAACCTGCATAACTGGAACAAGGTACTGGTCACCCTCTCGACCCATGCCATCAAGGGGCTGTCCGAAAACGACTTCATCATGGCCGCTAAGATCGACCAGGTGCATGCAGAAGGTGCTCAGTAGCCCACTTGTGTTTCAATTGACGGAAACTATTGTAGTACACTGAGAGTAATGTTTTGGAGGGTAATACCACTACTTTCGCTGATTCTCGCGGGAAATGCGCTTTGTGTCCCTATGGCGGCAAATGCGAGCCATGAGTTTGTCCAGACTGAGCCACACCCGGCGGGTCTGGTTCTCGGTATAACTTCATTGCCCCAGTTTAATCGCACGCTTGAACTTGGCACAATCGGAGCTGATGTCACGGCACTCCAGCAGTTGTTAAAGGACACAGGCTTCTATGGCGTTGCACTTACAGATACGTTTGACGTGCGCACGCAAACCGCCTTGAAATTGTTTCAGCGCGCGAACGCACTTGGCGTCACGGGAATCCTTGACGACAAAACAAGGAATTTTCTCAATGGTACCCCTGACACCATAACGCAAGAGCCGTTCGTGCACATACCCACTCTTCGATCAACTGCTACCTCTACCCAACCTGTTCCGACTGTTCCGACTATTCCGACCACGCCAAACAGCACTGTGCGGGCACTTGATCTCGGTGCTACTGGTCCCGACGTTACGGCACTCCAAGAAGTGCTGAGGGATACTGGCTACTTTAAGCACGACCCAACCGGATATTTCGGAGCTCTTACAAAAGCAGCAGTGATTTTGTTGCAACAAACCCACAACCTTGATCCAGTAGGGATTGTAGGACCAAAAACCCGAGCACTCATTAGTTCACAAGCAATAAAGGCACCCCCTTCGAATCCAACCCCCGCTGTAGCACAACAGCCAGCAACTGCAAGCCAGACGCCCGGACTGTTCTCAAGAACTATTAGTATTGGTGCAACCGGTGCCGATGTTACCGCGCTTCAGATACTGTTGAAGGAAAAAGGGTACCTCAGTGCAGAGGCGACGGGGTATTTTGGACCCCTGACGTATGCAGCAGTAAAGTTGCTCCAAGAGGCAAATGGTTTTGAGTCGGTAGGTCTTGTCGGACCAAAGACGCGGGCACTACTGAATTCGTTTAGCATTGTGAAGGCGCAGTCACCAACAACACCCGCCGTGATTCCGCAGCCACCGATTTTACCTGTTTCTCCTACAGTTCCAACTCCAAACCCAATCACGCCTCCAAGTTCATTATCAGATGTCACGCGCCCTTCGACGCCAACAAATCTCGCTGCGTCAGCGTCCGTTGCGTCGCAGGTGAATCTAGTATGGACCGCCGCAACTGACAATGTTGGCGTTACATCATATCGTGTGTACAGAAATGGCATTCAAATCGGAACAACAGCGTTAACCTCATACACAGATGCTGGCCGTTCACCAAACACGCAGTACACGTACACGGTAGCTGCGCTTGATACAGCAAGAAATATCTCGTTACAGTCGTCAATTGCGAGTGTGGTTACGCCAGCAGCCAACTCAACACCAGTATCACCAATCACTGTCATTCCAACACCAACACCAACGCCTGCTCCCCCCCCCCCCCCCCCTCCTCCACCAGGGCCCCCCCCTTTGCCACCGGCAGCATCTGGCGGGGCCTCGCCCGCCCCCTCG
>CAYHLC010000011.1:0-17099 GCA_964357395.1 uncultured Candidatus Saccharibacteria bacterium
ATGACAGAGAGCGGACAAATAACTCCAGAGACACTAAGACGCGAGAACAACCTGCGCGAGCAGTGGCGTTGGGTTGGCCTGGCAGCGCTCGTGGCGGCGTACACAGCGCTTGATATTTGGAGTGAGGGTATGGTGAGCTTTGGTCTTGGAGCATCGGTCCTGGCTTGGTCCAGCGCCATTATTCCTATGATCGCAGTAGCGCTTACCGCAGGAGCACTGATAGGCGCGGCAAAGTATCTATTCGGTACTCGGCACTGATTAGGCGGGTTTTTTGCTACACCCCATGAGATGACGCAGGCTATCTCACGGGGTACACTGTCCTCATGTTTGGATGGTTTCAGCAGAAGCCGGCGAGTGGCATTCAGCTTTTTAATACTGCCGGCAGGAAGAAGGAGGTATTCGAGCCGCTTGCACGCGGGGCGATGAAGCTCTATACGTGTGGACCCACAGTCTATAACTTCATACACATTGGTAACCTGCGCGCTTTCCTCCTCTCCGATATGGTGCGTCGAACCTTCGAGTATGCGGGATACAGGGTCACACAAGTAATGAACATCACTGACTTCGGCCACCTCGTGGGCGACGCCGATGATACGGAGGACAAGATGTCTATCGCCCTCAAGCGCGACGGTCTCGAGCCGTCGATGGATAATATGTACCTTGTTGCCTCCAAGTACGCAGACGCATTTAAGGAGGATATTGAGGCACTGAACGTCAAGGCACCACACGCGATGCCGCGAGCATCGGAGCATGTAAAGGGGATGATTGCGTACGTGGAGACGCTCCTCCACAAAAACTTTGCATACAAGACGTCTGACGGTGTGTACTTCGATACTGCCAAGTTTCCCGCCTATGGTGTGCTTGGTGGCACCGGCGGTGGGCAGGCGCGCGTCGAGGCCAATACGGAGAAGCGCGACCCGCGCGACTTTGCGCTATGGAAGTTCAGTAGCGGCATGGGTTGGGATGCACCGTGGGGTAGGGGCTTTCCTGGCTGGCACATCGAGTGTACGGCTATGTCGACGCAGTACCTTGGCAAGTCGTTCGACATCCACACAGGCGGGATCGACCTTGGTCCCACACATCACAATAATGAGATCGCGCAGGCAGAGGCAGCAAACGGGAGGCCATATGTTAAGTACTGGTTACATAACGAGTTCATCCACTTGGACGGCACCAAGATCTCCAAGTCGCTCGGCAACGATATCAACCTGCGACAGCTCAGCGACCGTGGCGTCAGCCCACTTGCATACCGGTACTGGTTACTCACTGGTCATTACCGCCAATCAATGAACTTTACTTGGGAGGCAGTGACCGGCGCGCAGCAGGCGCTCTATCGCGCCCTCCGGCACTTCACAGACCTCCGCGGTTCTGGTTCGATTCACCCTGAGTACAAAAAGAAGTTCGAGGCAGCTATATACGACGACCTCGACACACCAAAGGCGATCGCGCTCCTCTGGGAGCTGATCAAGGATGGTTCGGTATCGGATGGCGATAAGCGCGCGACCATACTCGACTTTGACAAGGTCTTGGGCGTCGGCTTTTCTGGGACTGAGGAGGAGCGGCAGCACCTCACCAACCGTGGTGTCGCTGATGTTCCGGAGGAGGTCGCTGCCTTGCTACTCGAGCGGGAGGAGGCTAGGGCCAAGAGGGACTTTGCAGCGGCAGACAAGGCCCGGGAGGCAATCGTGGCACTAGGCTACGCTATTGACGACACCCCCGAGGGTCCTGTAGTCAGGCGTGCCCCATGAGATGACGCAAGGCTATCTCACGGGGCGTGATACTATATAGCCATTAGCAAGTTTACATATATGCCAGCGAAAAATGTCTATATCGCAGTTGCAGTCGCCATCGTCGTCGTTGTGGCGTTTTTGGTCCTTGGCCTGTTTGGTATGAGTGGTGGCACAACGACTCCGCCTACCACAACCGGTAATGCGCAGGAGCTACTCAATCAGATTTCCGCAAGCGGCAAGGTGGATTCCTTGCAGATTATTACTACTGCCGAAGGCACTGGCCTTGGTGCAAAGGCGGGTGACACAGTAACAGTCAACTACACTGGCGTCCTCCCGGACGGAACCGTGTTCGACTCGTCACGTGCAGAGGGCCGATCACCAATCAGCTTCGCACTCGGTACGGGCTACGTCATCCAGGGTTGGGACCAGGGCCTCCTTGGTATGAAGGTAGGCGAGCGCCGCATCCTTGCTATCCCAGGCGCACTCGCATACGGAGCAGCGGGACGACCACCAGTCATCCCTCCAGATTCGACACTCATCTTCGATGTGGAGATGGTCTCGATTGCTCCAGGCAATTAATGGATTCGCCGATACGGTTTGATATCACGCACGGCGCGGGCACAGCTCGCGCCGGAGTCGTACATACGCCGCACGGGTCGTTCGAGACGCCCGCGTTTTGCAACGTTGGCACCAAGGGTACGGTAAAGGGGATACTGCCCCGCGACCTACGCAACATGGTTGGGGCGCAGGTAGCGCTTGCGAACACGTACCACCTCTTCCTCCAGCCCGGTGATGATGTTATCGAAAAGGCGGGCGGGCTACACAAGTTTATGGGCTGGGACGGGCCACTCGTCACTGACTCGGGCGGGTTTCAGGTCTTCTCCCTCGGAGTTGCCTATAACCAAAAGATGTCCAAGTTCGTTGGTGCCAAAGGTGAAACCTTAAAGACCGAGGACCCCAAGGTTTCACCTTTAAATCCTACGATGTATGACGAAGATATCGCCTCGCAACATGGCAAGCTCGCCATAGTGGACGACGAAGGTGTCACCTTCACCTCCCACATCGACGGGTCGCTGCACCGCTTCACCCCCGAGCGATCTATCGAAATCCAGCATAAGCTTGGAGCCGATATCTTTTTTGCGTTTGATGACTTTACCTCACCGATCGCTCCTCGCCCCGAGCAAGTCGAGTCGATGCGCCGCACCCACTACTGGGCCGAGCGATCACTAGTCACGCACCGAGCCAACTTGGAGGCGCGCAAGTCGCAGGCGATCTTCGGTATTATCCAGGGTGGTAGGTACCCGGACTTACGCGCCGAGAGCGCCAAGGCGATTGGCGACATGGGCTTTGATGGCTTTGGTATAGGAGGCTCGTTTTCGAAGGCTGACCTCGGCGAGGCCTTGCAGGCTGCTATCGCGCCTTTGCCCGCTGATAAACCTCGGCACCTCCTTGGTATAGGCGAGCCTGAAGATTTGTTTGAGGGCGTGGCGCACGGCATAGACATGTTCGACTGCGTCCTCCCGACGAGGCTTGGCCGCACCGGGACGATATACACAAAGACTGGGAAGGTGGACGTGCGAAAGGCCGAGCAGTCGCAGAACTACACACCGTTTAGCACTATCCCCGAGCTGCAGCCGTACACCTACGCCTACCTGCACCACCTCTTCAGGGCAGGTGAGATGCTGGGCCCATTGCTCGCCTCCATCCACAACCTCAACTTTATTGTTGGCCTTATGAGTGACATCCGCCAAGCTGTAATGGAAGACAGGTTGGACGACTTGAAGAGTGACTTCCTTTCGGCCTACAGGGGTGTACAATAGCCAGCATTATGAGTGAGCGCGTAGGCATTGAGGAGGCAACGCTGAAGAAGCCACGCAAGTGCATTTGGTGTAGCAATAAGGGCAAGAAGGGCGGATGCGGCCTTTGTGGTCGTGACTCCAACAACGCATAGTTAGTATGGGTGTCTTTCACGGCAAGGTTGCCCTTCGCCACATTCAAGCGTAGACTTCCTCGGTGCAGCTGAGTAGGGAACAGTATTTTACAGGAGGGAGCGCGGCGATTGTCGTCGCGGCTTTTATTTGGCAGCACTACTTTGCCGAGATGGACGAGGCGGGCATTGTGCGTGGGTCGCTCTCTGGTCCTGGACTCCCCACCATCGTGCCAGCTACCGAGCATCCAGCCTGCACAGCGCCCTCCTCGCTCTGGCAGCCCTTAGACGTAACAAAGTTGGTCTCGGATGGGCCACCGCTCCGCGCTGACTATTACGAGGGCCTTGCACGCCGCGCAGAGCTCTTTGCGGCACCTATCACCGCCGATGGCAAACCAGTTGCGGGTGGCGATGTAGAGCGCGTGCGAGAGGTGGTGTTTGAGGAGGTGCGCTTCCGCGCAGAGCAGCCCGAGGCCGTGAGTGCGAGTGGCGATCCATGCAGTGGGCGCCAGTATGCAGGTGTGCTCCATGATCCCGTGGTGACCGACGGCGCGCTGGTGACAAACGAGTACCCGTCGCTTGCTGGCCTCACGCCAGAGGAGCGCCTGTGGGTGCGGACACACGAGCTGGGGCACGCGATTGATGCCGTCGTCCAGGCAGTACCCGAGTTTAACAAGCTCCCACTCGAGGAGCGCATGGCGATACTCAAAGAGCTCGAGGCGCTCCGCGCGGCACTCGCAGCAAAAGGGCATACAGTCTCGTACAGTACTGGGAAGGAGCTCTTTGCCAACCTCTACGCGGCGATGCTCCTCGAGCCCGACCTGGCAGAGAAGCTCGCCCCGAATGCATCCAAATTCTTTGGCGGCTTGGTCAACGACCACCCCGAGCTAAGCCGTATCCTCGCTTTTCGTTAATCCATTATAATCCACCATGGTGAACTATAATGGACATAGGTTTGACAGGGTTGGCGATGGAGATATAATGCCTGCATGAGCTATCACAATCTGAGCTCGTACGAAAAAACGGTAGTAAATGTTTTTAGTATCTCGTCCCTCGCCATGCTCGCCGGCGCTGCCGCTGCCATCATCGGGTACCAGGTCGAGAGTCCCGGCCTAGTTTTTGGTGGTGCTGTGGTTGGTGGTCTTGCTACGTGCGTTTGGCTGGGTACTGTCCCAGCTTTTGTTGGTGTGATGGGCGATCTAAAAGAAGTCAACCATCGCAACAGCCACGACTGATTGGATTTTGGTATAGTGACTGGATGGATCGGTTTGTACTGAAGAGCGAGCACACTCCTGCTGGCGACCAGCCTGCGGCTATTGCTGCGCTCATTAAGGGCTTAAAGGCGGGTGAGCAACACCAGACACTGCTCGGCGTTACTGGCTCCGGCAAGACCTTTACTGCTGCAAACGTGATAGCGGCGGTGCAAAAGCCGACCCTCGTTATCGCGCACAACAAGACCCTGGCGGCGCAGCTGACGCAGGAGTATCGCGAGTTCTTCCCCGACAATGCGGTGCACTACTTCGTCTCATACTATGACTACTATCAGCCCGAGGCGTACGTCCCACATTCCGATACGTATATAGAGAAGGAGGCCCAGATCAATGCGGAGATAGAGCGGCTCCGCCACGCATCGACGCAGGCACTCCTGACCCGCAAGGACGTGATCATTGTTGCCTCCGTATCCTGCATCTACGGCCTCGGCTCTCCAGACGAATACGGCAAGGCCTTGCGCAACATCAAGGTCGGGGAGAAGTTCGAGCGAGCCGAGTTTATGCGCTTCTTGGTCGGGCTCCAGTTCGAGCGCACGAATGCGGACCTCACCCCTGGCTCGTTCCGCGCGGTCGGCCCTAACGTCGAGGTGATGCCGGTGCACGAGACCGCTATATATCGAGTGGAGCCTGCCGAGGGCAAGGTCGGGCACATCACCAAGCTGAATGCGGTAAGCAGGGCAGTCGTCGATAACCCAAACGAGTTCGTCCTCTTCCCAACCAAGCACTATGTAACCCCTGAAGGTGAGCGCGAGAGGGCGATGGCTGATATCCAAGCCGAGCTCGATATGCAGCTCAAGAAGTTCGAGTCAGAGGGCAAGATCTTGGAGGCAGACCGCATCAAGCGTCGCACCCGCTACGACTTGGCAATGATCAAGGAGTTGGGGTACTGCAACGGGATTGAGAACTACTCTCGCCACTTCGACGGCAGGAAGCCCGGCGAGCCACCGTACTCCTTGCTCTCGTACTTTGGCAAGGACTTCCTTACTATCATCGACGAGTCGCACGTCACGGTGTCTCAGATCGGTGCTATGTACGCAGGCGACCAGAGTCGGAAGAGGACACTCATCGACCACGGCTTCCGCCTCCCATCAGCCTCCGACAATAGGCCGCTCAAGTTTGATGAGTTTGAGGCGCGGGTGGGGCAGGTTATCTATACATCAGCAACGCCTGGCAAGTATGAGTTGGAGCATTCCGGCAAGCCCGTGCAACAGGTGATCCGCCCCACTGGCCTTGTCGATCCGGAGATCATCATGCGACCTGTTACCGATCAGGTGCAGGACTTTATCAACGAGACAGGGAGCACGGTAAAGGGTGGCGGGCGTGTCTTGGTAACGACGCTCACCAAGAAGATGGCCGAAGACCTATCCGAGTATTTGAAACAAAAAGGGATTAAGGCCGAGTATGTGCACTCGGACGTTAAGACTATTGATCGCATCATCATCCTTACTCGATTTAGGAAGGGTGACTTTGATGCGCTTGTTGGTGTTAACTTGCTCCGCGAGGGGCTCGACCTGCCAGAGGTCGAGTTGGTGGGCATCCTCGATGCTGACAAGGAAGGGTTCCTCCGCTCCGAGACGTCGCTCATCCAGACTATTGGCCGCGCCGCACGCAATGTGAAGGGGAGGGTAGTCTTGTACGCCGATCAGATGACGGGCTCGTTGGATAAGGCTATCAAGGAGACCAACCGCAGGCGTGATATCCAGCTTGCCTATAACAAAGAGCACGGCATTACTCCGCAGACGATCAAAAAGAACATCAAGGACATCACCGATTCGATACTGTCTGAGCGCGCGGCGACGGTCGAGATGCTCCTCGCCATAGACACCGCCGGTGGGGCAGACCCAAAGCGCCTGAAGCAGATCATCGCCGACAAGCGTGAGCAGATGGAGAGGGCCGTGGAGGTCCTGGACTTCGAGGCGGCCGCCCTCATTCGGGACGAGGTCTACAAGTTGGAGGAAAAGCTACCCGAACCCAAAAAAAGAAAGGGGAAGCCCAATCCGAAGCGTATATATCTCGACGAAGATTAAGAAATGCTCTTTGACATTTAGCAACAATCATGCTACTATGTCAAGCGTATGGAATCACGCTTTGCCGTGGTTACTAGCTGGCTCTCAGGCCTGCTAGCAACTGAGGTTGTGGCACTCATGCTGGCGTAGGGAGTTACTACTTCCTCCCGCTCGCATGCGCAAGGAGCGCAGCTCCAATAAGAGCTAGCAGCGCTCCGACATATGGAACATTTGCGTCACCGATCTCGTGAGCTATCGATGTAATAGTCTCGTTTGAGGAAATGACCGCTTCTGGCTTCTTGATAAGAAGAAGGCCCGTAATACCTATCACACCGCCCGCAATGCCTTCGGCCCACCGTCCGCCTGATACCCTCTCTCTACCGTCGTCCAGTGACATATCTAGCTACAGAATAGCACCTAGGGGATGAAGGGGAAATGGGGTAGGACAAGACACTTGACAAATGAGCTTATCCATGCTAATATAAAATTCTATGCGATCACCACTATATCGTGACCCAAAGCCTACTTTTGGCTTTAGATTACTACAGATAACCGCAGGTCTAGCGCTCATCGGAGTCCTTTCTGCGATGTATCTCGACACGCATCCCGCTCTCCATATCCGCGAGGGGGCTCCATTCTAAAGCATAAGCCGCCCGAAAGGGCGGTTTTTTGTATCCATGCGGCAAATGCAATTTGACTTTTGCTGGATAATCTGCTATATTGACTTTGCCAGACTGAGGGGAAAACGCTTCAGACACTCTCTCTCACTGGCCACTATGGCTCTTCTCAAAGAGGGCACACTAGTACACAATCTCTTATATACAGACGCCAGTATCACTACTGCATTCTGCAAACGTGGATTCACACTGATTGGTGAAGGTTTTAGATCGGAGCGCCCGATTCCTACAAAATTAGCTGAGATAGTACTCAAAACTGTTGCTGGCCTCGTGCTCGCTGGTACCGGCATAACACTCTTCGTTGTGTCATTTGGTATCAGCGGGTTGATGCAGTTCGGTTGGCTGGCGGGATCGACAAGTGGAGAAAACCGGTACAAGCCGAGTGGTGCGAGCCACCTCCCGCGCCAAGGCCGACACGTAAAGTATAAGGGCAAGGGGAATTGGGTGGAGGACTAAAGCCCGTTATAGATTTTGTGATACGAGGCATTATGTCCCAGTAGGAGCATGTTTGACAAAACAATTTTGATGTGTATAATCTAGCTATGTCAATACAGGATTCCGCCGACAGGTTTGTTGCGAACCATTTTGGTCTTGTCTTTCTTACTGGTGTTATCGGTGGCGCAGTGCTCGTTTTTGGTGCCAGTATAGGTGTAGGTACTCTCGCTTTAGAAGAAATAGCATCAACTCAGACTGAGGGCATGAGCCCGGCTGATGCCAAGTATTTTAGGGAAGGTGTAGGTGCAGTTGCGACCCTCGCCACACTAGTTACACTGCTTTGGCTTATAAATACTGGGAAGGCACCTCAGGAGCCTAGAGTTGTAGTTGGTGAGGGACGTAGGGGTATTGCGCTGGAAAGTGAGTAAGCAGGATCGGCTCAATAGTACGGATACTGGCAGTAAGTTTTTTCTGGAATAGGAAAATGTTAGTATGAGGGGGTCGCCGGCGAGGCGGCCCTTTTCTATGGTAAAAAAGAACACACGCGATGCTGACTTAGGCACGGACAAGATCGTGGTACGTGGCGCTAAGACGCATAACCTCAAGAATGTGAGCCTCGAGATACCGCGCAACAAGATGGTGGTTTTTACGGGCCTCTCTGGCTCGGGCAAGTCCTCACTCGCCTTCGACACCATCTTTGCCGAGGGGCAGCGCCGCTATGTCGAGTCACTCTCGGCCTATGCCCGTCAGTTTTTGAATCAAATGAGCAAGCCCGATGTGGAGGAGATCACGGGCCTCAGCCCAGCTATATCGATCGACCAGAAGTCCAGGTCCAACAACCCACGCTCCACCGTCGCAACCATTACTGAGATCTACGACTATCTCCGCATACTCTACGCACGGGTGGGGCAGCCGTACTGCATCAACCACGATGTGCCCATCCAGCGCCTCTCCAAGGAGGAGATACTCAAGCTGGTGCTGCGAACTATCGAAGAGCATGACCTCCCGGGTACTAGCAAGAAGGTGATGGGAGTCAAGGTGAGCGATGCCAAGCTACGTATCCTCGCCCCAGTTGTTGTTGGCAGGAAGGGCGAGTACTACCAACTCCTCTATGACCTCCTCGGCAAAGGGTTTGAGAAGGTGGTGGTGGATGAGAAAGAATACAGCCTCCGCGAGAGGATCGAGCTCACCAAGACCAAGGTGCACGACATCGACGTGGTGGTCGACGAGATCTTCCTATCCGAATTTGAAAAGTCGAAGGTGGATGCGCGCGAGCGCCTCTCAGAGGCCATCGAGCTTGCGCTCGGTCTCAGCAACGGACTCCTGCGTATCGTGCCACCGAGTGGTGAGTCGCGTATGCTCTCGGCCAAGTTCATCTGCCCGCAGGATGGCCTCTCGTTCCCTGAGGTGGAGCCACGCCTCTTTTCCTTCAACTCCCCATACGGGGCGTGTCCGGAGTGTAACGGTCTTGGGACGGTAGGGTTCTTCAACCTCGACGAGTGTCCGAAGTGCCTGGGCAAGCGCCTGCGCCCCGAGGCCCTCCGCGTCTTTCTTGGCAAAAACTCTAAGGACCGTCCTCAGAGCCTTGGGCTAAACATCGTAGACCTCACGCGTATGTCGATCGTGGACGCCAAGGAATTTATCTCCGGTCTCACGCTTAGTAAGAAGGAGGAGGAGATATCCGTCTCGGTGCTGAAGGAGATTATCGCGCGCCTCGACTTTATGATCGACGTTGGTATTGGGTACCTCACCTTGGACCGCACCGCCAACACGCTCTCTGGCGGCGAGGCGCAGCGTATCCGCCTCGCATCCCAGCTCGGCTCAGGGCTCGTTGGTGCGCTCTACGTCCTCGACGAGCCAACTATTGGCCTGCATCAGAAGGATAACGACCAGCTCATCAAGACTTTGCTCCGCCTGCGCGATCTTGGCAACACCATCATTGTTGTCGAGCATGACGAGGACACTATCTACTCCTCCGACTATCTCGTCGACATCGGCCCTGGCGCAGGGGTCCACGGCGGCGAGATCATCGTTTCGGGCTGGCTGGACCAACTACTCACTGCTAAGAAAAACGACTCTGAGTCAATAACGCTCGCGTACCTCCGCGGCGAGAAGAAGATCGCGATCCCTACCGAACGACGCACCGAGCAGAAAGGCGCACTCAAGGTTCGTCAGGGCAACATCTTTAATATCAAGAACATGGACGTCGATGTGCCGCTCGGGCGGCTGAACGTCATTACCGGTGTCTCCGGTTCGGGCAAGTCCTCGTTTATGTACGAGATCCTGCACAAGAACTTGCGTGCGCGACTCGAGTTCAAGTATCGGAACGCCAAGACCTACAACTGCAGCTCCTTTTCTGGCACGGAGTACCTCGGTCGTACCGTCCTTATCGACCAATCAGCAATAGGCCGCACACCTCGGTCGAACCCCGCGACCTACACGGGCGCGTTTACCCACATACGAGACATGTTCGCAGCTTCCGCCGAGGCGCGTGCACGTGGGTGGAAGGCGAACCGCTTTTCCTTCAACGTTAAGGGTGGTAGGTGCGAGGCATGCCAGGGCAACGGCACCATAGCAGTCGAGATGCACTTCCTGCCGACCGTATATGTCACCTGCGACGTGTGTAGTGGCAAGCGGTTTATGAAGGAGACTCTGGATATACAGTACAAGGGCAAGAACATCGACCAGGTGCTGCATATGACGGTAGAGGAGGGCCTAGTCTTCTTTAACGACATACCCGCAATATCGGATAGGCTCGAGACGCTGATGAACGTGGGGCTCGGCTACCTGCAGCTCGGCCAGTCGGCAACGACGCTCTCGGGCGGCGAGGCCCAGCGAGTCAAGATCTCGTCCGAGCTGTACCGCAGGCATACTCAGAAGACTATCTACCTCCTCGACGAGCCGACTATCGGCCTCCACTACGAGGATGTTAAGAAGTTGATCGAGATCCTCCAGACGCTCGTGAACCACGGCAATACGGTGGTCGTCATCGAACACAACATGGACCTCATCAAGAGTGCAGACTACCTCATCGATATCGGCCCCGAGGGCGGGGTAGCGGGCGGCACTATCGTCGCCAAGGGTACTCCCGAGGAGGTCGCCCGCACCAAAGGGAGCCACACTGGCCACTACCTCAAAAGGGTATTAAAGGATTGACGCATGTCCCTAGAAAGCGTACTATCGCGCTATGACTTTAGAGCAAGCATTTCTGGAGAGTGCAGATGATGACAAGTGCCCAAATGGGGTAGGCGGTAAGCATTGGTGGAGGTCTCGTGCTGACGGAAGCCAGTATTGCCTCAACAGCTGCGGCGCATAATGCGCCAAGAATGTGTTTGACACAAATACCTGTAGTGGTATAATTTGATCATGGTTAGTATTACAGAAAGTGCCTCCAGGTTTGCGCCTGCCCTGGCACCAATAGCACTCATAGCCGTTACTTCACTTATTTTGCTGGGATGTGAGTCTCCGATAGATATTGATCAGATGACCGCAGAGGTTCCCGTTACTAACGAGGTCCACCGTGATAGCTGGTTGCAGCTTTTGCCTGCAGGCAAGGGAGTACTCATTCCTATCAATCATCCAGCTACTGACACCTTCACTCTCCTCATCGAGGGACAGAGTGTAGATGTAAGGGTTACGCCTGAGGCTGCTAAGGACTTTGATCCGGGCGATAACGTGCAGGTAACGTACAGCAAGAGCACCTACAAAGACGGCACCGTTTCGATTTCAGACGTCAAGGTTGTAAGCCGTTAGGGTACGTGGGTGGCGAGCCAGTAGGCAAAATAGCTTCCGAAAAAGAGCTTAACAATCGTTTTGGTTACCGAGGGTTTGCCGTAGTATCCCAGACCCTTCTTACCTGGCCCTGATTCAGTCATGTTGAGAGTATACACGCTTTGGATAGTGTGGAAAGTGGAAATTGACTTTTATCATTAAAATGATAGAATGTGGACATGATAAGCCTTCACGAAGGTTTTAGAACCGGGGCGTATTGGTCGCTCGGAGCGACAGGACTCCTTCTCCTAATGGGCGGTGCGGTCTACGCTTTGGACGGACTGCCAAGTATGCCTTTGTTGCCGGACGGTGTACTTAACCTCCAGCGTGACATGGAAGGTGCAATTAATACTGACTCTGCCGTGATGAGAACCGCAATCGCATCAATCGTAGCCGGACTCTCGGTATTTGGCGCTTGTGCAGTCGGCGCAGTCGCAACGTACAAGAGATCTCGATAGTTGACCGCAGCCTAGTCAGCGGTATGCTGGGGGTATGGGACTCTTGTCAGGAGATGCGTCGCCAAAGCATACAGTTGATGATCTGAAGACTGCGGTGGATGATGCAGAATTTCATGCTGGTAGGGCACGCAACTTTCACAATCAAGGCGATGCGCGTCGCGCCCGCGGGCATCTCTCGCTTGCACTAAAGGCGGGTGCGCTTGCGGCTGCTATCTACGCAGCACTTGCGCAGGGACTCGGCTAGGTGCGCTTGTCTTTTTTGGACCACTCGAGGACTGAGCCAGCTATGCGCTCGGACTTACCTGCGATGCGCACGAGGCGCATATTCTTCTTCGGCGCTATCGGGTAGTGGGGCTGCTTGTTGAGCTCCTTATCCAGCCACCACAGGTGCTTAGGGGTTGTGACCCACCCCTGCCCGAACTTCTTCATATTCAGCGGCTTGCTGTAGCTCCGCAGGGTCCTAGTGCCGGGCGCGTGCTTGTCCGTCCCATGCTCGGGGAACCACTCGTGGAAGTAGGACATCACTAGCTCGCGCACGCTGCGGTACACCGGATCCCGGCTACGGATCGTAGCGTGGTTGGTCTTCGAGAGCGCGCCCCAGTACCCGTTGAACTGGTACACAGCGAGCACATGGTCGTCGTCGCCCTTATCTGACTGTAGGTCTAGGAGGAGGGGCTCCTTGCCGTTTAGCCACAGAGCAGCTGCGGCAAGGAGGGCCCCCTCGATGCAATGGGCCTTCCTAGCCCGCAAGGCCATAAGGGGGGAGTGGTGGGTCTCGCCCTTCTTTTCATAGTTAACTGGCATCTTATCCAGGAACTCCTGGATCTTTCGGGGGGTATTCAAAGACTTTAGAACACGGAACTCAGCGTTGGGTAGCCCCAAGTGGGTATCCACGGCCTCTGTACGTAGGGCTTTCTTCATCTATAGGCAGTGTATACTGTGGGGGTACACATTTACTATTAAAAAACCAACAGGTTTGTATGGTACGAAAAGCTAATCCAGCGCTCTTGAAGCCCCTCAACCTCTCCTCGGAACTCGAGGCGGTGGTAGGCAAGGGCCCTATGAGCCGTGGCGAGGTGGTCAAGCAGATTTGGAACTACATCAAGAAGCATGACCTCCAGAACCCAAAGAACAAGAGGAACATCCTTGCGGATGACAAGCTGAAGCCGCTCTTCGGTGGCAAGGGCGAGGTGACGATGTTCGAGATGACCAAGCTGGTCTCTGGGCACATGTCATAGTAGCCAGTAGGTGACAGTGAACAGTGAACAGTAAGTAGATAGGAAGGGGCCGTCTAGAGCACAACCTGGGCGGCTTTTTGCTTTGCAACCGATTCGAGGACGGTCTCGATGGTCGCAAGTTCGACTGGCTTGGTGAGGTGATAGGCAAAGCCGGCCGCAGCAGTCTTCTGTCGGTCCTCGTCCTGGCCATAGCCCGTGAGTGCGATGATAGTCGAACAAGTATCCGCAGCCTTGAGGCGCGCCGCTACCTCGTAGCCGTCAATGTCGGGGAGGCCGAGGTCCAGAATGATAGCGTCCGGCGCTGCCCCCGCACCCCTGAGGGCAGAGGTGCCGTCATACGCGGTTACCGTAGTATGTCCCTTCAGGGTCAGGAGCCGCGCCAGACTGTCTGCTGCCTCGTGGTTATCGTCAACGACGAGGACCGAGAGCCCCGCTCCGCTGCCGGTACCCATCGCTGCTACTGGGGCGGTCTGCGTTCCGTGTTCGAGTATCGATGGTATGCGCACCACAAACTCGCTTCCGCCGCCGTCCCTTGGTTTCGCTACAATCGTACCCCCATGCATCTCTACCAGGGACTTCGTGAGTGAGAGTCCGATGCCGATCCCTGCCTTGACCGTGCGAGGCCGGTCCAGCTGCACAAAAGGCTCGAATATCCGTTGCCGCATCTCTGGTGCTATCCCAACACCCCTGTCTTTGATCGTGATGCTGAACATGTCTTTCTGCACCTCGACCACAAGCTCGATCCTATCTGGCGTAGGGGTAAACTTGGATGCATTGAGCAGCAAGTTAACAATGACCTGCTCGAGGCGGAGCTGATCTACCAGTACGAGGAGTGACGGCGCAGGCAAAGTAAGTGTGAGCGTGTGCCCATGCCGCTCGATAGAGGGCGCTGCAACACGTACTGCGCGCTCCACGACGCCCCGGAGGGACACGAAGTCCTTTTTGAGTGCGAGCTTGCGTTGATTGATGCGCGATATGTCCATGAGATCATCGAGGAGGTATCCCATGGTGTTGATCTGTCGGTGCATAAGTGCAAGCGATTCCACTGTCTCGGCGGGGCCCTGTGGTGCGAGTTGCATCAGCTCTACCGCGCTCTGTAGTGGCGCGAGTGGATTTCTGAGCTCGTGCGCAAGAGTGGCGATGAAATGATTTTTGGCGCTCTCCTCGCTCTGGATAGCCGCGAGCGCGGTCTGCAAGTCCTTGTTCTGGACGCTGAGGCGCATCACAGCGTTTTTCCGCTGCTCTTCGAGGGATACCAGGATAAAGAAGATGAACGCAAACAAAAGGTCGAGTATCTGTGTGGAGAATATGCGTGCCGGTAGGCCCCCCTCCGCTGGGATGTAGTTGCCAAAGATCGCTCCGAGGAAGGAGATGGTTGTCATAAGAAAGAGTGTCAGTGTCATCAGTCGCGGCCCTGCGCGGAAAGCAAGCCACAGCAGTTCGGCCGCAAGTATCAGTATTAGTGATACCCCCAACACGCTCGTGTAGGGCGTACCAAAGAGCAATACCGATGTAGCGATTACTGCACCAAGGACTAGGCCAATCTCGATGCTGTAGGCCAGCCCCCGCTTCGTCATCTTGTGTGTTGCCCAGCGTATGAGGAGCGGAGAAATAACAAGCATGCTCATTGCGCTACCGAGCCACCACGATAGCCACATGACGGGTCGCTCTGCCGCTATAAGCAGGTTATGCAGCGAGGATGCCCCCGAAGCAATTGTGGGTACGATCATGCTGCCGAGGAGTGCGACGAGGACGAGGGCGAGCATGTCCTTCAGCTCGCTGAGCTTCGGATTGAATCCGATTCGTCGTAGGAGGTACACGCAGACTAGTGGCTGTAGTGTATTACCAAAGATGGAGCCGAAGAGCGGGATGAGGGGTGTGCTGTTGATGATTCCGTTTGCAAGTGCTGCGAGGGCAATTGCGGGCGCAACTATGTAGCCATACAGCACCATTGCAGCAAAGCCAATGCCGGTCGGCGAGAGGAGTACGGTGGTCGATGAACCCACCTCGCGGTACAAGTACCCAGAGAGCTGCTGGAAGGCTAGGTAGGCAAGGAAGACGAGGATGAGGATCAGCCACCGCTGCCGCAAATGTGACATGAGGTACTGGAGGGAGGGGAGTCGCGGCATATCAATTGTCACACCCTACCTCCCGGGCGATGAACGCTTAATGAAGATCGTCATCATCTTTCCCCAATAAGGAAACGGGTAGTACCAGGGTATTGACTTATAGCATTAATCTATGTTATAATGCACAAATGGGTTTGGAATCCGTGAAGGTTAAGAAGAGGATCAGACCGCGCGCGTACGTTGCGCTTGGAGGCATGGTTGCTGCAGGACTCGTCGGGCTCGACACTTCGTTTGAACATGATTATGGCGCCGACTATATGCAGCAGAACCTTGGCGTCGACCTACTGCCCGGACAGTTCGATCGACTACCCGTCGAGCACCTCCCGCCAAAGCCTTTGATCTACGACTTCGCGAATTGGAACTTCACCGTGCCGGACTGGGTGCCGCTGCTCTCGGGCGAGTGGGATATGCCGTATCTTAACAGTATTGGATTTAGATCTGAGGAGTTGGAGGACTTTGCCAAGTGGACCCCCGAGCGATGGCTCGCCCTCACTGGTCTCCTCACTGGCCAAGCAGCTGCACTTGCTGCACTCGCGGCCTATTATAAGGTTCCTGGAGCAAAAAATACCGTCGTAGGGCTCTCAACAATAGCGACTGCACTTGGTCTCGTGTATTCGGTTGACCATCTGTATCTCGCGCTCGAGTATGCCTCGGCAGCAAATATGCTGCAGTGGGGTGGCGTAACAACCACAGCAGGTGTGGCTGCAGCCAACCGAGCACGTGCGATCTGGCGTGCGTCCAAGTAGGCTTTTTGACACTAGACTGTCGCTGGTCAATACTGTCCGCATGAATGCGGAGGGCGGCCACCTTGAGGCAGAAGAGTGGAAGGAGCGATGTCCAGTGGAGGATTGCGGCAAGATGATCCGAGCGCCATACATCAAAGGGGTCCGGACCTTTAAGGCACACACGATGGCCGACAATATGACTCCGTGCCCGCGCAGCAACAAACCGGTGTAGAGCACTAACCCGGTGGTATACTCAGCGTGTATGCCAGACACGCGGACGTATGCTGACAGACGCGAATATCTGAAGAGAGCAGTCATCGAGCGTCGCCGAAAATTGAAGCGGATGGCTATTGAGCATGGCGGTGGCAAGTGTAAGATTTGCGGCTACAACAAATCGATTCGCGCACTTACTTTTCATCACAAGAACCCTAAAGAAAAGGACTTCGGACTCTCAGATCGCGGACTAACCCGTTCGTGGGAAAAGACAAAGAAAGAGATCGAGAAGTGCATTTTGCTCTGCTCAAACTGCCATGCTGAAGTCCACGACGGGCTGGCCAAAATCCCCGCGTAGGGTATAGTCCTTTTGCCATTTAAGCCATTTTCGACTATACTTACCCCGGTTCTTTAGAGAATCAATATTCCGCGGTAGCTCAATGGTAGAGCAGCTCCCTGTCAGTAAGGCAGCCTTCTGGAGGAATCCAGATTGCAAATTTCGGGATATCGGTGAACGCT
>CAYHLC010000012.1:0-13789 GCA_964357395.1 uncultured Candidatus Saccharibacteria bacterium
CTCTCAGTCATCTTCCTATTATACCATCAATCTTGTTATATAGCAATATATGGAATGGTGGGCCCTACGGATTTATGAGTGCTGGTGCGTTTCGAAGTGGGTGCTGCAGTACCACTTCCTACCGCTACAGGACTCGCAGTGTCGTACTTCCTCGGCCGCATGATTTCCATAGTTACAAATGATCTTTGCTCCCTCTTGGTATGCATCCTCTAGGTACGCCTCCATACGCAGCACCGTACCAGTTACTAGTCAAAGCGTCAAAATTAGACCCTCTTCGGCCGAGTTGCCCAGTACCCAAGAAGGTAGGTAGCGGCTATTGCGGACATGGCCCAGGGTAGCGCTTCAAAAAAGTGAATACCGAGCTCAACATCAAAAAACTCATGCGCTGCGTAATCTGCTACTGAGCCAATGCTGGTGTAAAACAGACCTGAAATCAGCGAAGCTGAGGCGACGGAGAGAACCAGCGTCGTAAGCGGAGAGAAGTTGAACGGCCGCCCAGTTTGCTGTTCTGTTTTGGCTATTGCTTCGGTAGCCTCCCTGTCGTGGTTAAGGCCTCCTCGAGCACCGATGAGCATCGCAATACCGGTGAGTATAGCAACACCCACGCTCGCGTGCGTCTCTCGGTGTAGTACTTGCTTTTGTGCTTCTGACATCAGCGAAAACTAACACGCTAATATTCGTGTGTCAACTTGTTCAGCAAAGGGTTACTGGCAGTGGAGGTGGTCTGGGCGAAAGTTGGCGTCGTCGACCCAGCCGTGTCTACGACAGTAGGCCAACAATTCGTCATGCTCATTACGCATGCGCGCACCGTGGTGGTAACTCCCTTCAGTGAATGCCGCCTCGTGGCCCATGAATTACCAGTTAAGGGCGCCACCTGTCTTGTACTCGGTGACGCGGGTTTCGAAAAAGTTCTTCTTCTTCGATAGGTCGATAGCCTCTGACATCCAAGGAAATGGGTTTGTGGTGTTGAACTGCGCAGTCAAGCCTACCCTCTCTAGGCGGCGGTCCGCAATATACTTGATGTACTGCTCGAAGCCGTCTGCGTTGAGGCCAAAGATTCCGGTTGGGAATACCTCCTTCGCGTACGTATACTCCAACTCTGCGGCCTTCCGCACCAATCCTGTGATGCGGTCTTGGAACTCCTTCGTCCAGAGTTCTGGATTCTCCACCTTCAGAGCATTGATGATCTCGATACCGAAGTTGAGATGCATCGACTCGTCGCGCATGATGTACTGGATCTGCTCTGCGGAACCCGTGAGCTTGTTCTGCCTCTGGAACCCAAGTACGACTGCGAACGAGGAGTAGAAGAAGATTCCCTCGAGGATCAAGGAGAACACGCACCAGTTTTCCAAAAACTTTTGGTCTGCAGCAAAGGTGCCGGTCTTGAATGAGCCGTCAAAGACTCCTTCGTTAAATCCGAGGATGAACTCCTCTTTGTTGTAGATCGAGTCCACCTCGCGGTACATGTTAAAGATCTTGGCCTCGTTCATGCCGAGGGACTCGACGATGTACTGGTACGCGTGGGTGTGTATCGCCTCTTCGTATGCCTGGCGGAGGAGGTACATGCGGATCTCTGGCGAGGTCACATGCTTATAAAAGCCCATGACGATATTGTTGGCTGCGATCGAGTCTGCTGTGGTGAAGAAGCCGAGGACCGTCTCAAACGCGCTCCGCTCGTCCGCGGTTAGCCCCTTGGGGTTCTTCCATAGCTCGATATCGAGCTGCATCGAGATCTCGGTGGGGAGCCAGTGGTTCGAGTTGGCCTGGTTGTAGTACTCCCACGCAAACTTGTGGCGCATTGGGTAGAGCTGGATGACGTCTGCCTCGAGGCCATTAATGATCCGACGCTGATTGACGTCGACAGGCCCCGCGTGTTTCTGAATACCCATATGCTTTGGCTAACGAATAATTACTGGCAACTCTCGCAGGTTACCTCTGGCGCCTTGTGCAGCTTGTACTGCGGCTTTACGGCCGGAGCGGCTCCAATAGGCATCGCCTGTGATCCAATAGATGGGAGGACGGACTGGGGCATAACTGCAGCGGAGAGGCCAGAATGCATGGTTACCGGGGACAGTACCGGCTCGGTCCTCTGTGGCTGATAGGCGGCTGGCTCTGCTATTGGCAAGGCGCCCTGGGTTGCTCCGGAGACGAACGTGCCGTCGGTCGCACTATCGTCGCGCTTGTGTGTCGATCCGAACTGCTGCGTGTTGACGGTCGACTTCTCTACCTGGGTTGCAGCGAGAGTGCGGAGGTAGTAGGTGGTCTTGAGGCCCATCTTCCATGCGTAGAAGTACACCTCGCTAAGCTCCTTGCCTGATGAGCCACGGAAGAAGATGTTGAGCGACTGTGACTGGTCGATCCACTTGCCACGGTAGGCCGCAGCACGGATGAGCCAGCGCATGTCGATCTCGAACACCTCTTTGTACTTATTCTTGAGTGCCTCGTGGATACCAGCAATACGGGCTATCGATCCGTCCTGGAACTTGAGTTCGTTCAGTATTGCCTCATTCCACATGCCGATCTTCTTCAAATCCTCGACGAGGTACGGATTAACGACAGTAAAGTCGCCGCTGATGTTGGACTCGACATAGATGTTCTTGTAGATAGGCTCGATGGTTGGCACGGAGCCAACGATGTTGGAGGTCGACGCGGTAGGCGCTATAGCCATGCAGTTACTATTGCGCATACCAAACTCGGCGATAGCGCGGCGTACCACTGACCAATCCATAGTGGTGTCGCGTGAGACCTCGATCGCCTCGCCACGTGCCTCCTCGAGCATGCGCACCGTATCGATAGGAAGGAGGCCGCGATCCCACTTAGATCCCTTAAAGGATGGGTACGCGCCGCGCTCCTTTGCGAGTGCGACGGACGCGAGGATCGCGTAGTACGAGATCAGCTCCATTGATGAGTCTGCGAACTGCACACAGCGCTCGGACGCAAACTCGATGTCTAATTGGTACAGCGCGTCCTGGAATCCGCCGACGCCAAGCCCCACTGGTCGGTGCTGCATGTTGGAGTGCTGCGCCTCCTTCGTAGGATAGAAGTTGATGTCGATAACATTGTCGAGCATGCGCATGCCGACACTCACCGTCTCCTTGACCTTCTCTGAGTCAAAAACGCCGTTTGTTACGTGCTTAGCAAAGTTGACCCAGCCGAGGTTGCACACCGCGGTCTCAGAGGCAGAGGTGTTGAGGGTGATCTCGGTGCAGAGGTTGGAGTTGTGGATGACGCCCGCATGGTCCTGCGGAGAGCGGATGTTGGACGGATCCTTGAAGGTGACCCACGGGTGTCCGGTCTCGAACAGCATGCCAAGCATCTTCTTCCACAAGTCGGCGGCCTTCATGCGCTTGAAGAGCTTGATCTCCCCCCGGTCAGCGGCTGCCTCGTAGGCGGTATACACTTCCTCGAACTGCTTGCCGTACGTCTCAGTAAGGAGTGGCGCTTCGTCAGGTGAGAAGAGGGTCCACTGTCCGTCCTCGCGTACGCGCTTCATAAACAAATCTGGGATCCAGTTGGCGGTATTGATATCGTGCGTGCGGCGGCGCTCGTCACCGGTATTCTTGCGGAGCTCGAGGAAGTCCTCGATATCGTAGTGCCAACTCTCGAGGTACACGGCGGTGGCACCGCGGCGGCGGCCCGAGCGGTTGATAGCAACCGTCACATCGTTCGCGATCTTCAGAAACGGAATAACTCCCTGACTGTGGATGCCGGCCTTCTTAATGAGCGCGCCCGTTGCTCGCAATTTGCTCCACGCGGTACCGATACCGCCCGCCCACTTGCTGAGCTGCGCGTTATCGCCAAAGACCTTGAAGATGTGCTCGAGGTCGTCCTCTACCACATTGAGGTAGCACGAGGAGAGCTGCGGCTTTGGGAGCCCTGCGTGAAAGAGTGTTGGCGTCGACGGAACGAAACGCAGTGTGGAGATCATGTTATAGAACTGGATCGCCCACGCTTCCCTGTTGTCGCGCTCGGCGAGTGCGACGCCGATAGCGATACGCATCCAGAAGTGCTGTGGCGCCTCGAAGTATTTCTTGGTTGTAACGCTCTTAACAAAATAACGGTCGGTGAGTGTTGCAACACCAAGGTACTTCAGTAGCTGATCGCGCTGTGGCTCGATAGCAGCAGCAACGCGGTCGAGGTCGAATGTGAGCAGGCGCTCGTCGTACAGTTTTTCTTCCACTCCACGCCGGATATTGTTCACAAACGATCCGCGATATGCGGATGCGAAGTTCGGTGAGCTGATGACTCCGTCGGCGCCGGGGATCGCGTCCTTGCAAATACCGTTCAGTACCAGCTGCGCACCGAGTTGCGAATATGCAGGGTCGCGCTCGATCATCGCGCGGACCACCATGATCATCGTTCGATCCAATTCCTTCGTCGTAATGCCGTCATAGACCTCGCGCTGGATCTGTGCGAGGAGTCCGTCGACATCAACCGCTGGCCGATACTCCGGAGTGATCGATGATTCGAGCGTCTTTCTGACAATATCGATAGAGAATATCTCTTTGGCTCCGCTTGAGCGCGTAATAAGGAGTCCGCGCTCCTCGATCTTCTTTGCGACCTCCTCCACCTTCTCCTCTCGCATCTTGGCGTGCTCGTAGCGGTAGATGATATACGCCTTTGCGACATCAAAATAGCCGCGCGTCATGAGCCCACGCTCCACAAGGTCCTGGATCTCCTCGACATTAGGAAAGTTGGCAGACCCACCATAGCGCGATGCGACCATCTCGCTCACACCATTTGCGATCGCAAGCGATTCCTCGGTCTTTGTGTCCTTCAAAACTTCAAGAAATGCTTTTTCTACCGCTTGCGCGATCTTTTTTTCATCAAAATCTGCAATAATTCCGTTTCTTTTCTTGATTTTGAAAGCCGCACTCATAGGTCATGTTATTGTACCGCCGCGTAGCGGTTTCGTACCTATGAGACGAGTGGGGGTAGGTGGGGATAAGGCCCGTTCCGATATCAAAAAGCTGACTGTCAAACGGCGACTTGACAGGTACGTGTAGCAAGGGCTCTATAAGGCTGTCTCCTCTTGCCCTGGCGAGTACGCAGCAGCGTCTGCATTCGCGACCAAAGTGAGCCGTTCGAGGAATTCCGCCTGCGCGTCGGCCAATCGGGCTTCGTCGCCCCTCCACACACTCATTGGTTCGTGTTGCAATGCTCGCGAGTAGGAAAAAGTGATCGGCCACGGCAACGGTTCCATGCGAGCAATAGCGTTCAGATTTCGTGTCGCCTCTTCGGGGCTCTGACCACCAGAGAGGAAGACTACACCGCCTACTGTTTCTGGTATTGATGCGGTGAATGCACGTACCGTGCGCTCGGCGACCTCTGTTGTTGGTGCTTGTACCGCACACTCAGCGCCAGAAACTGCCATGGCGCTCTTAATGATGATATGGCTGAGGTTGATATCGCGCGCACCCAAGGCGTCGATGACTACCGCGAGGGTTTCGGTTAGTGTTACCTCGGCATCGTGCGCAGTGTGGTTGCCGTCCCGCAGTACTTCTGGCTCAATAATCGGTACCATGCCCTCGGCGAGGACATCCTCGGCATATGCGGCCATGCGAGAGGCGTTCTCCCGCAATGATTCCGCACTTCCACTCCCAACCGGAACAACCATACGCCACTTAGTGAAGTGTGCCCCAAGCCCTTTGTACTCGACGAGTCGTCCGCGCAGTCCCTCCAAGCCCTTGGTCACCTTGCCGCCAGGAAATTGTTGTTCGTCTGCGAGCCCTTGGTCGACTTTGATGCCTGGCAACATGTTCTTCCCGATGCAGTAGTCGGGGAACGGAGTGCCGTCCAACATCGCCTGCCGCAATGTCTCGTCATAAAAGATCACGCCTGAGAGATACTCCTCCGCGCCGGGTGTCGTCAACAGCAACTCACGAAATGCTGCGCGAGTTTCCGGTGTCGATGGTATGCCGAGTGTTGCGAACCGCTCACCAATTGTTTTGTCCGACTCGTCGGCGGCAAGTATCCCCTTGCCCTGCTTCATCAACTTGTCGACAATCTCCTTAACTTTCATACCGCCACTATACCTTACTCCAAATAATGCAAACCTACTTCGCCGCGACTACCTCGACCTCAAGGCTGGCGCCGAGAGGTAAGGCTGAGACGCCGACCGCAGTCCGTGCCGGTAGCGGGTGCTTGAAATACGTTTTATAAAACTCGTTCAAGGTCGGAAGCTCTTTTAAATCGGTGAGGTAGAGACGCACATGCACAATGTGATCTTTAGTAAGCTGTGCTTCTGCAAGAATACTCTCAATCCTCTTCATAGCAGCAGAGAATCTTTCTTCTATAGTGCTCCCAACGAGCTGCCAGTTTTCGTCTGCATGAACCTGGCCTGACACATACACTAGCCCATTTACTTCAACTGCGGCCGACAAGGGTGAGGTTGAATGCTCGGACGATCCATATACCTGCTTCATATGTCCAGTCTACTATATCGACTTTATACAGGTAATGGTTGCGATTTCCCTCTTGAATACTATATGCCCGTCCACCTGATTCGCTGTGTAGAGGGCCTCAAGCTCTACGAGCATCTTTGCTCTATCCTCTTCAGAAACCAGGTTCCAGATACTTAGGGATCTAATAAGGAGGAGCGCCTCCTCTACTGTATAGCTCTCGTCCACATCAAATGTCTTTGTTTCCGCGTTTCCAAACACTGACGTTAGCGTTTGTAGGTCGAAATGCTTTTCCGTTGTATCAAAGTTTGGACCGGCATACTTAGCAAAGATCGCCATATAGGCACTTCGGAATACATCTGTCTCGGGGATCTCCTTGTGCCTCTTAAGTCCAACAAAAAATGCACCTCCGGGCGCCATCACACGCGAGATTTCCTTGATGGAGGACTCGTCGTTAAACCAATGGAAGGCGGTGAATGCAGTAACGAGGTCAAAGTGGGCCGGCTCGAATGGCAATGCGTCTGCTGGTGCCACTGTGTACTGGATTCCGTCTCCGACAGCAGCTGCAGCGGCTATCATTTGTGCGTCCTTGTCGGCACCAACGACTGCAAAGCCGCTGTGGCGCAGCTCCCGCGTCGAGATCCCGGTGCCACAGCCAACGTCCAGTGTATGGGGCTCTCCCTTAGGAGAAAGTGTGTGTAGGTATTCGTAGACCGCCGCCGGGTACCCTCGTCGCGCCGCAGAGTATGCGGCGTGCATATGACCAAAGTCATTCTGCTTTGCCATGCGTCCACTCTATCAAATAAGGATAAGCTTGATGCCACGCTCGTACTCGGTGTGGAGAGCCTTCAAGGCGGATGAGACCGCAACAAAGAGGCGCGCGCCTTGGTCTTGGTCAGACTCGCTACTCCCTACGTTGATTATTGCCTCTTCAAGTACACGCCTGATCTCCTTTTGCGGCACGGTGAGCCACATGAACCAGCGGTACCAAGGATATTTCAGACTCACGCGCGTCTCTGGCGTCGCAGCCGATGCGTCCACGTGGACGTACATAGTAAATGTCTTTGGGATAAAGAGGAGTATGCGCCCCGACGTCCGATACTCGAGGTCCACTGTGTGTCCATCGATCAGTATTTGGCCGAGGTGGAAGTCGTCCATAGCGGCGGACGCGGCAACGAGGCCCACCTCCGCGTTTGTGCGGGCAAGCGGCGACCCTCCGGGCGGAACCTTGCCATCCTCCACCGTAATAAAGCGCTTGGTCAGCGGGTCCCAGCCACGAATAGTGATCTTGGATATGCCAGCGCTACTCAGCACTTCGCGTGTACGTCCACCGGAGATGAATACGCCCTCCGAACTCTGGCCCCCAGAGTTCGGAACCCCGAGCGAAGTAGAGGGATTCGATATCGCGCCAGACTCTTGCAGTGATTCAACAATGTCGCCTCCATTCGCATTCGCATCTTCGGATCCAGATCCCGATACTGAACCATCTTCGCCCCCTGGGCCACCGCCAACAGTCACCACTACCTCGCCCGCACCAGTAGGCTCTGGTGTCGGAGGAGGAGTCGCTGGCGGTGTCGGATTTGATGTATTGGTGTTGCCACTATCGCTACTCTCAGAGCCACCGCCCTCGCTGCCACCGCTACTTTGCTGCGTCAGCGGGTCGAGGTTGATAGAGTCAGAGTTGTTCTGCATCGTCGCAGCCCCCGCCCCAAGCGGAAAGACGATGAGTCCAGCTATGAGCAGGCTACGAGCGAGCGTCATTCTTGCTCTTCCCGACCAAGAGGCGTGTCACCTCGTTCACGTTGCGGAAGAACGAGTTCGAGTTATAAAAGAAGACCAAGACGCCTGCTACATACAGTACCCACCAGAGTGGCTCTGGCCAGACCTTGAGGAACATGATCGATGGCAACACAACAACAAGGAGCGCGATGTAAGAAGAAAAGCTGATGAGGAACATGTTCCACCTGCTCTGCATCATCCCTCGTATATAGTCACCACCAGATTGGTCCAAGAGCAACCACTCTGCAAGCTCACGAGCGCTGGTTGAGGTGGAGAGCTCCTTCGACATGAACGGGAACTGCTCCTTGAGGGACATGATCTCCTCCTTACTGAAGTTGATGATGTCGAGCCTTAAGACATTAACAAGGAACGTTGCGATAGAAGTCACGAGGAACCCCGCCATGAGCACAAAGAGTGCGAGTGTGTACGCATCGCCGAGGACGCTTGGCACCGCAATGGTTATAAATATGAGCGATATGACCGGAGGGCCAAAGAACCTGAGTGAAAAAAGTGTATCCATGACAGTCACCACTATTGTACTACTGGATATGCTGCATCGGTTACTCTGCAAGCGCTATAGACCTCGACCCCGTTTTGCATAAGAAATGCGGAAAACTCCTTGACCCACAGCTGCACGGTGCCGTCAGCGTTGCCGAACACTACCTCGTCGCCACTACCTCCCTCGACGTCGCCGCGGATGAGCCCCTGCGATGTGCCGTCCTCAAACTGCACCTGCGCGTAGCTCTCGTCATAGATAATGCCAAGCGTCTTACCATCCGCACACACATACGGAACTGGGATAGCGTCGCCAGCGAGTCGGGTGCCCTCCGGATCCTGCATCGCCTCCTCTCCCACTACGGGTGCTTGCTGACCCTCGTATGCCTGCCATCCAGTCCATAAAACGGCGAGGACGAGTAGCCCGCCGATTGCAATAAGCAAATTCTTTACCATGCAGCTATTGTACTACGCGATTCAGTCATATGCCGACCAGTATAGTGGCCGCGCCCCCGCTGTCAAATTAGAGTCGACCCTTGTACTTGTCGAGGTAGAACGGGAACTGGGAGTGGAGCGGCTGCGGGATCTCATTAAGTGCAACCCAGCGGATCTCGTCAGTCATGTCTGGCTCACCAATCCTCACCAGATCCCTGTCCACCTTGCCCTTGAAGTCGAGTACTAACCAGTGCGTGGGGGCGCCGTTTAATGTGCGATGCACATCACGGTAACCTAGGTACTCGATATCGCTAACGAGAACTGAGTACTCCTCCTGTACCTCACGTCGGACTGTGTCGAGTATGTCCTCGCCAAACTCGACACTGCCACCAAGTGGGTGCCAGGTGCCCTGCTCATCGCGTGCCGCTTGGCTGCGCTTTGCAATGAGGTACCCGCCCGCTCCGTCGTGACAAAAGCAGGTGATGGCTACCCCGATAGAGTCGAGTCCGCGCTTCATCCCAAACTTAATTTTGCGATTCCGCTCTTCAGGAAAGATCTGCTGCAAAAAACTCCACACGACCCACACAACTCCAAGGAGTGCGAGCGCGATTAGGACTTCCCAAAGTACTTCCATACTATCTTTGGATCCTATTAAGAATCCGGGTCCACTGCATAAGGAATATAACAATGCCTACTGCAAGCACTATCTGGCTTGCGAAACCAAACTCCTGAATACGATCCAGCGTATCTTCTGACACCGCCTCGCCGCGGAGGAGCTCCTGCGAAAACCACATACTGACGATGCCCATCAGTCCCGCCCCGGTCGCAATGCCCGCGACTGTGCCGACTACTGTTTCGGGAACTCTCATATCGCCATACTACAACACTACCCCTGCTGCTTACGCAGCCGCATCAGTCCATGAACAAGACCAATGGCGCTAAGGAAAGTGATCAGGTCCGACAGGGAGTGCCACTCTCGCATACCCCATTCCAATGGGTTCAGAGTATCGAAGCCGTGGAGTTCGTGTATACCCACATCCTCATGCTCAAGTCTGTACATTTCGTCAGTGATGATGGAAAAAAATACGCCAGTGGTTATAATTGCAGCACTAAGAACGATTTGCTTTTCTGGAGCCAGACTCATAGCCCACAGTGTAGCAAATCGGCTTTTACACAGAGCTGCCAGCCACAAAGCCAGTGGTCCAACATAGCTGGAGACTGAAGCCCCCTGACGGGCGGTTGATATGCAAGAGGTCGCCGGTCACAAACAAGTTTGATAACATCTTTGAGCGCATCGTGCGAGTATCTACCTCCGACAGGACCACTCCACCGTCTGCAACGACAGCGCGGTCGAAGCCCATAAGGCTGGTTATGGTAACTGGCAGCGCCTTCAGTAGACGCACTATCTTTTTCCTATCCTCTTTGGATACACTATGCACTTTTGTTTCAAAATCTATGTCGGGCAGAAGGGTGATAATCCCCTTTGCTGCGCCCGGTGGGCAGATGTCCTTAAAGACGGTGCGGAGCGTCTTGTTTTTGTTAGCATCAAACAGCTTTACTATCCGCCTCTCAGTCGTGCCGCTGTCATGCTCTGGGTCGGCGTCTATCGTCGCAGTCACCTCGCCACCAAGCAGCAACTCACCAACGCGTGAGGCGGAGTTTAGTATCAGCGGGCCCGAGAGGCCAAAGTGAGTACAGAGGATCTTACCGGTCTTTGCAAACTTCCTTTTACCATCCATATAAAAAGCGATCTTGACTGGACTCATCGAGGTGCCGGCCATACTCTTGATCCACTCGTCCTCTACCGCAAGCGGGACTATAGTTGGTGTTGGGTCTTTGACGGTGTGACCAATACTTTTCAAAAACTTGAACCCGTCACCGGTCGAGCCAGTCTCTGCATGTGACGCGCCACCAGTTGCGAGTATATAGGACTCGCCTCGGAAAATGCCTTGGTTGGTCTCGATTCCAGTTACCGCATTACCTTCGGTCAGGATCTTGCGCACCGTGCAGCCTAACTTGGTGTGTACTTTATGCTTTTCTAAATCTTTCCTCAACACCGCAACGACATCAGCAGCACGCTCTGTGTGCGGGAAGGCTCGTTTCCGAGCCTGTACGACAAGCGGGAGTCCGCGCTGCTCGAAGTACTCAAATGTTTCCGTAACGCCGAACTGCGAAAATGGTGAGAACAGGAACTCGGCCGCCTCTCCATAGTTAGCGAGCAAGGAACGCACATCATAGTTAGCGTTGGTGACGTTGCACCGCCCGCCGCCGGTGATGCCGAGCTTCTCTCCCAATTGCCGATTCTTATCCAAGAGGAGCACCCGCTTGCCGCGCCTAGCTGCTGCAATTGCTGCAAACATGCCCGACGCCCCGCCTCCTGCCACCACCACGTCCCATTGCTCAGTATTCGTTTTCATCTTCACCAACTGCCGCTCGCACCTCCGCCGCCAGAGGAGCCGCCGCCAAAGCCGCCAAATGAGCCACCGGATGACGAGCCACCAAACCCTGTAGCGCCGCCTGCCCACCAGGGCGGAGTGGTGCCGCTCCGCTTGGCCTCGCTGTAAGCGCTCGACACCGCCCAGTCGAAGAGGAGCCCAACCACAACGAACACAGCTGTTGCGAGTAGCCCTCCCATGAGCCACCAGGCAAACACGCTGCTCACACCAATGCCGGCGGCAGCGCCCACTACGCCGCCGACCCACACGCTCTTGGTTCGCGCGAGAATGGCGACGAGCCAGGCAAGTACGGTGAATCCTAAAAAGATGATCCCAACGATCGCATCACCGCTCAGCACTCCAGTACCCTGTGGTGAGCCTGTCGAACCATCGCCTTCAGTTGCATCAATAATTCCCTGGACTGCAAACGACACCGCGCCGTCGTAGTCAGCATCTTGCAAATACGGCGTCATCTGGTCCATAATCGCCTTCGCTTCCGAATCGGTAAGTACGCCCTCGAGGCCGTATCCAATTTCGATGCGGAGCGCTCTGTCCTCGATCGCGAGGAGGAGGAGTATACCGTTGTCCTTTTCTTCGTCGCCTATCCCCCACTTCTCAAAGAGATTTTCCGCATAGCTTTCGATATAGTCGCCTCCGAGTGAGCTAATGGTTACAACAGCGACTTCGTTTGTGGTCGAAGCCTGAAAGACAGTTAGTGTTTGCGCGATACTAGCTTCCGTCTCTGCACTTATGACGTTCGCAAAGTCGTTAACGAATCCTACTGGCTCTGGAAGAGGCGTGCTGCCAAACGCTGGCACTGCGAGCGCCAGGAGCAGGAGCGTGCTGACAAATACTTTCATTACAGCTGCACTTCGGGAACTGTATCTGCTCCCTCAGCTGCCTCGAACATAGTGCGTGGGCCGAAGCCGAACATCGATGCGAGGAATGATCGCGGAAAGGTCTTGACTCCAACATTATAGTCGCGTACGTGCTCGTTGTAGCGCATACGCTCGACACTGATGCGATTCTCTGTCCCTGCAAGCTCGGTCATCAGACTTTGGACAGCCTCGACGGAACGCAATTGCGGATAGTTCTCCATCACCACAAGGAGCCGCCCCAACGCGCCCTCGAACTCGGATGCCGCGGCGGCTTTCTCGTCGCTCGAGGCAGCACCGCCATATTTGGTGCGCGCCTCTGCGAGCGCAGTAAATATCTCATCCTCCTGGGCCATGATGCCCTTGACCGAGTTAACCAGATTCGGTACCAAATCCAATCGGCGCTGGTACTGGCTCTCGACCTGTGCCCATTGCGCATCCACACCCTCGTTCGAACTAACCAGGCCGTTATAGACCCCGCCGATATAGAGCGCCACAATAACTACAATACCTAGGACTACCCACCAGATGTGTTTCATGGGCGCAGTATACCAAAACTGCAGCTTAGTTGCAGGCAACGAGGAGAGTGTGCAGGGGGGCAGAACCGAGGTCAATGTCAGTCTTCTTGCCGAGGAGATCCTGCTCGTCGAAGATCAACTGGTCGGGCGCTGCGATACTGGCCACATTGCCAAACACGGATACGCGTAGCTCCCCTGCTATTCGCGCATCGACCCCCACCGTTACTGGTGGGAGCGTGAGAGTAGCGGGGATACGCTCGGAGCAGCCGTTGTTCGTAATTGCGACAGTGACCGAGGTAGTGTAGAAGGCTGCAACGACTGCAATAGCAACGAGGGTGACAATGGCGAGTGGGCCCTTGGCACCACCAAAGAGCCGAGATGCGAGGCTCGGTTCCGTAGAGTGCAGCTCGGCACGCACCCGCTCCACCTCGCCCTTGAGCTGGTTCCAGTACTTCAGAAATATCACGACCGCCTTCTTGCGATTCCGCTCCTCATCAGTAGTCTCTGGCATCGTGTCCGCCGCGAGACTGATGACATCTCCCTGTATCACCTTTTCCAGCGTACCGAGCTCGCGCTCGCATACCTGGAGGAGCATGTCCACCTGCGGGTCCACATTGTTTAGTAGCTCGCGAAGCTGCGCGAGCTTGGCGCTCGATATCTCCGGCTCGCTGAGGATCTTGAGCGCCGCTCGTATTTGTTTGTGCACCCTAGTATTCTACCGTAACTGGAAAGGATACAGACGCATCGTTCTCGGGCATGCCAGATGGATTGTCCCTCTGCACAACCAATGTTGCGGGGCCGATGTAATCCATTGGAACTACGATGTCTGCCTTAAAGTTGACGAACTCCTC
>CAYHLC010000013.1:0-12755 GCA_964357395.1 uncultured Candidatus Saccharibacteria bacterium
TTGCATGCCTTATCCACGCCGCCAGCGTTCACCCTGAGCTAGGATCAAACTCTCATATAAGATTCATGCCTCCAATTGAAGGGCACGAATCGATAGTCGGAGCAGAAGAAAACAAAGTTCTCTCCTGCTTATTCTAAGCTCTTGGATCAGTCTCATCAGGATATGATGAAACTATAATTACTTAACTGGTTTTGCTTTCGTCTTCGGTATTGTCAAAGTACAGATCCGGCTTGCCCTGCCAAAGCTTTAGCGTCGGCGGGAAACAAAAAGGCCGGAGACCTCGCCCCGACACCAAGAATACCTACACCTAACGTTTTATGTTTAGATTTCTGTATTCATGAGTGATTAGAGCTTGCCAATAAGCAAGACGCCTACTGACCTCAAAAGTATACTCCTCTGGGGACCCCCCTGTCAAGGTAGGGCTTAACGGCGCCAATATGGCTTAAACACAGCCTTTTCCACACCCTTACGCACAGCGTGCTAGAGTGGGCAGTGATGGCACGAACAGTGATATCGCTTGGAGGCTCGGTTATAGTCCCGCAAGAAATCGACACTGACTTCCTAAAGCGTTTTGCCGACCTTATTCGGGATCACATAAAGAGGGGCGAGAAGTTTATTATCATCGCCGGTGGTGGAAAGACCTGCCGCAAGTACCAGAACGCTGCACGCGCTCTCGGCGAGCTCTCGAAGAACGACCTCGACTGGCTCGGCATCCACACCACGCGCCTCAATGGCCACCTCCTCCGCTCTATCTTCCGCGCCGAGGCGCACCCAGCACTCATCGATGATCCGACCGACAAGGTCCCTGACTCCGACGTAGTTATTGCTGCAGGCTGGCAGCCCGGTTGGTCCACCGACTATGTAGCAACCAAGATCGCACGGAACGTCGGCGCAACTCGGGTAGTCAACATTTCTGCAGTCGATTATGTCTACACCGCTGACCCGAAGATCAACAAGGACGCAACCAAGATCGAGAAGATGGACTGGCCTACCTTCCGCGCAATGATGCCGACCGAGTGGGATCCGGGACTCTCAGTCCCCTTCGACCCCGTTGCAGCAGCGGAAGCTGAGGAGGCGAAGATGGAGGTCGCTATCATTGGCCCCGACCTAACCCAGCTCGACAACTATCTTGCCGGCAAGCCCTTCCAGGGCACACTGATCAAGGATTAGATTATATTTGCAATTTGGTGTCCCGAGGGTATAGTGCGGGCACATGGAAGAGCATAAAAAAGCCGAGAGGATGGTGGACATAGCGGCCGACATCATTACATTAAATGAAGACATCCCACCGCAAATTGCACGGATACGTGCAGTCAACATTGTTGGAGAGGTTTTTGCAAAGAACGGAGGAAAGATTTCTGTTGCGGCTGTAGTAGCTGCGGCCGTAGGTCTGCCTTACGTGCTTTAGGACTAGAGCCAGCCGAGGCGCGTAAACAACTCTACTGACGGTGGAGTTATTTTTAGATCCTTCAGCTCCTTTAGTTCGGTCCATCGGTACTCTACCAAGTCGTCTGAGAGGGTTATGGGCACATCGGCTGAGTCCTGATCAAGATCGATCCGGTATATATAAAAAGTCATAGTGCGCATAACCTGCTCCTCGGTGTCTATCGCCTCGCCACGGCCCACATCGTCTATCATCTTAAATCCGTACGGGGCGATATCGATGCCCACCTCCTCCTTGATCTCACGCACAAGGGCTGTGTCCTTGTCCTCGCCCTCGTTCACTCGCCCGCCAGGGATATGCCAGTAGTCGACATACACGCCGCCGCGTTTTGGGTCCTTCTTACCCTGAAAGAACTTGCCATCTTTAGCAAAGATGAGTGCCGAAACTATATCCTTGTGTACGGTCTTCATAGCTTCAAGAGCGCTTCGTCAACTGCAGCGTGGAGCTCATCCAGGGTGCCGTCGTTCATAACGACAGCGTCGGCGCTCTCTATCACGGCCTTTATGTTGCTAGATACGTTCCGCTTGCCTTCGTCTTCACGGTGAGAGCTCTCGAGGAATCGCTCGAAGGTGACAGCGTCCTTCTCCCCATCAGCACGGGCGAGTGTCCGCTCGTAGCGGATCTTAATGTCCGCATCGACACCGAGGATCTTACCACCATTCGCGCGGACGAAGTCTGCCTCGCTCATGCGATGTATGGCCTCCAAGACCAAGTCGCCTTCTGCTGCCTGGTTCTGCATATTGAGTCCTAGTACTCCGCCCTCGTAGGATCCGAGGAGCTCCTCGGCCAAGGCTGACATATGCTCGCGGTCATGCGGGTGGCCACGCTCAGTCAGTATCCGCTTCAGCGTGTCGGAGCTAGAGTAGTGCTTATATCCCTTTGTCTTGAGGTACGCAACCACCGCCCCCTTCCCCGCTGCAATAGTCCCTGCAATGCCAATAATCATATAAAGGTATACTTGAGTAACTATGGCCAATTTTACTATGCCGCTCGCAGTCCACCTATTATTCATTGAGGGTGGCAAGATACTCCTCCTTCGCCGCGCTAACACGGGGTATCGGGACGGACAATACAGTATGGTTGCCGGGCACCACGAGCAGGGCGAGACGCTAAGGCAGACTGCCATTCGGGAGGCCAAGGAGGAGGCCGATGTCACCATTGCCCCAGAGGACCTCACCTTTAAAGTCTTAGCCCACAAGCGGGAGGAGAGCGAGCGCCTTGCCGTATTCTTCCTAGCGACTAAGTGGACGGGCGAGATCAAGAATATGGAGCCTGAAAAGTGTGACGACCTGTCCTGGTTCCCGCTCGATGCACTGCCGGACAATATGGTTCCGTATGTGCGCGACGCGATAGAGGCCTATCGTTCAGAACAGACCTATATCGAACACGGCTGGGACTAGCCTACTTCTTCTTTTTGGGGTCTTCAGGGACGGGCTCCTTTTGCATCTTCTGGAGCGTCACGAGGAGTGGCGAGCCGATGAATACTGACGAGTACGTACCAGCAATAATGCCGATGAGGAGTGTGAGGGTGAAGTAGTGTGTGGCCGCAGGGCCAAAGATGTAGAGTGCGATTAGGGCAAGCACGGTCGTGAGTGAGGTATTGATAGAGCGGGCTAGGGTCTGCGAGACGGACCTCCCTACGGTAGTCTCGAAGGGCTCTACCGCCTTGGTTTCCTCTAACTTCTTCAGGTTCTCCCTTGTTCTGTCGAATACCACAATGGTGTCGTGAACAGAGAAGCCGAGGATCACGAGGACCGCCGTCACAAACAGTGTATCTATTTCAGCGCCGAGGAAGTGCCCCATGATGGCAAAGGCGCCCAAGGGGATTATGACGTCGTGGGCAAGCGCAACAAGGGCGACCATACCGTACTTCCAGCTTGAGACTGGCCGCGACACCTTGCGGAACACAAAGGCAATGAAGAGTGTGATGCAGAGCAGCACGAGGAGGACCGCGTACACAGCACGTGTCTGCAGCTCGGTACCAATCGTCGGACCAATGGAATCGTAGCGCACCTCTGTGCCGCCGAGCGCGGTGCGCATTGCGGTGTACTCCTCGGGGGTAAGGAATGGGGTGCGGATCAGGAAGCCACTGTCGGTCTCGCGGACCGAGGAGCCGCGCACGCCAATGTCTTCGAGTGCATCATAGGCAGCCTTGCTTGTTGGTGCGTTCTCACTGTAGGCAACCTCCAAGAGTGACCCGCCCGTAAAGTCGATACCAAACTTGAGTCCCCAAACCAATACAGCTGCGAGCGACCCTACGATGAGGAGGGCCGAGATCGTGTACCAAATCTTCCTATGTGTGACGATGAACATACTATTTGACTCCTGAACTAAACAAAAAGCGAGCGAGCTTACTATCTCCCGTACCGATAGCTAGGAGTAGTGTGCGGGATACTGTGATTGCGGTAAACATCGAGATAAGGACGCCGATCACAAACACGAGTGCAAAGCCCTTGATGATAGCAGTCCCGCCCATCCAGAAGAGGATAACACCGGTAATGATGGACGAGAGGTTGGAGTCACGAATCGAGAGCCATGCACGGTTGAATCCCTCGTGAATAGCGTCATGCAAGTTCTTGCCCGCCTTCAGCTCCTCCTTCGTGCGCTCGAAGATCAGGATGTTGGCGTCAACAGCCATACCAAGGGACAGAATGAATGCTGCAAGCCCCGCAACCGTGAGAGTAACGGGGATCAGCTTAAAGACGGCGAGCGAGATTGCGATATAGAGCAAAAGCGCGACTACAGCAACAACTCCTGGGAGCCGGTACCAGAAGATCAGGAACAGTGCGACGAATAGGAAGCCCCAGAGACCTGCAACAACAGATGCGTCGAGCGCGGACTGCCCGAGCGATGCTCCAACGGACTGCGAGGAAGCAAGCGCGATCGGTACGGGGAGCGCACCGAAGTTAAGGTCGCGCACCAGCTCACGCCCGCTCTCGGGGGTAAAGTTGCCGGTAATCGTTGCCTCACCGTTCGGGATAGCCTCCTGGATGACAGGCTCAGAAATCGGTACGCCGTCGAGGAAGATGCCCAAGACCGTCCCCGTATTCTGCTCGGTGATCTCGCGGAACATCTCTGCGCCCTCAGCGGTGAAGGTGAGGATGATGACCGGCTGCGTCGAGATCCCCGACCCTTGGCCGAACTCGAGTCGCGCGCGCGCGAGGTACTGTCCGGTAAGCTGCGTTGGCACATACTGCGTGGTCGTTCCTACTGCCTGCTGGAGGCGGAAGTCGAGTGTCGGCGTCGAGCCAATAGCAGCTACTGCATCGTCGAGGTTCGTAATGCCGGGCAACTCTACAATCAGGCGCTGCTCGCCTCCAGTGCCCACGCCGCCTTGCTCTACCTGTACCAAGGGCTCCGAGACACCAAAGAGGTTGACCCGACGCTCGATGACGCTGCGCAAGGCCTCCATTGCGTCGTCGACAGCGCCAGCCTCGACTCGAGAGGTGTCAGCGACATACACAAGGTGTGTGCCTCCGGCGAGGTCCAGTCCGTATCTAAACGGGTATGCGCCGCCTTCGCTCTGATATACGAAATAGCCAATGCCCGCCCCAATGACGAGGAGTCCTACCGCGATAAGCCGTGTCCACCACATAGGAGCCATTATGCCACAGTACGGCGCTTGAGCTCAAATAGGTTGGCAAAGATCTCAACTATGGTGAGGGGGCCTATGCCGCGTGGCACCGGAGTGAAGAGTGCGGCCTTTGCCGCGCAGGCTGGGTCGGCATCTCCCACTACCTTGCCAGACGACTCGCTCGCCCCCGCGTCAAAGATCGCTACGCCTTCCCGGATCATCTCTGGCTTCAAAATGAACGGCACCCCTGCGCCGAGCACGATAATGTCCGCTCCTGCCACAGCTGCAGCAAGATCATCCCTGCTATCAACGACGGTCACGTCTCCACCGAGATTCCTCATCAGTGCAGCTGCGGGCTCGCCTACCAACCTGCCCCTACCGACCACGACCACCTTTTTTCCTACAACTTCAATTGGGTGCTGCTGAATGATGTACCGGATAGCGGCTGCAACAGGGGGTGTTGCAGGATAGTTGTTTTCTGAAAACAGCTTGAACGCCTCGTCTGACAGTGCGTCCACGTCAACACTAAGCGGCAGCGCATTTCGTGCAGCAATAGCATCAACAGCTGGCGGTAGTGGCAGCTGTAAAATAACACCGTCCTCCTTGGACGCTCTCTGCACTGCGTCCACGACCTCCGCTGTCGTCGCAGACTCGGGGAGACGGTATTCGCGCACCTCAATATCAAGTTCTCCCGCGACACGACGTTTGATTTTGACATACGAGTTTATAACGACGTCGTCCGTAGCAACAACATGCCCCAGCGACAGTGGGCCGAAGCTTGCCCGAATCAACTTGAGTTCGGCGAGTCGCTGCTCTGACAATGCCTTCCCGTCGATGATCATCTCTCAAGAATAGCGCACTACGGCTAGTAGGGAGTATCAGTGGTGAAAGTGGGAACGTTGATCAGGGTAAACGTATTGCCGCTAGCTGAGTCAGCTCCATCTCCCTCCAACCTCCAGTAGGCAGCAAGAGTAGGTTCGGCGGCAGAAACCAGCGTTTTGTCATAGAACTTCTTTATCTCCTGTTTTGACCTCTGCACTGTCCACACTCTGACCTCATCAACCATACCATCGAAGTAACGTGGCGTACCTGGCATGTAGACACCGATACGAGTCGAGGCGTTACCATCATAGATAGATACTGCATCTGACTCAAAGTCCGCACCCGTGCCGTCATCTTTACCATTTACATAGACACGTGCCTCTCCGGTGCTTGGGTCAAAAGTCCCCGCAACGTGATACCACACACCAACCTGGTTAATGTTTGTGCTTCCGTAGCGATACGACACCGATGTGCCCGTATTATTGTCACCGGTCTGGTCGATGTTAAATCTCAAGAGATAGACATCAGGGCCTTTCTCTTCAAGTGCAATAAACCAGCTCCGGTTCGACTCGTTCTCTTGCTTAGAAACAATTGCATACGGGTCACCCGTTGGCAACGAATTCAATTTAAACCATGTTTCCACCGTAATGGCGCCTGTTATCGAGAGACTTTCTGAATCCGGCGCCTCAAGATATTGATCGAGTGACTTGTCGACAGATACTGATTGCTCGTTGCTTTCATGCGCAGCAAGAGTAAGTGACGTGGTACCTAACATAAGCGCAAGCAGACTAACTGCTGTGGCCAGTGTGTACAAAGTGGTTCGTTGACGTGTCATATTTTTATATTATAAATAATTCCCTACCAGTATACTCCGAGGCCATGTTTGTGCTAGGCACCGAGCCGCAATACAAGCGTCTTCATGGTTTTGAGGGCGATGTCCAAATCAAGTATGAGTGAGCGGTGCTTGATGTAGTACAGGTCATACGCAAGCTTTTCTTTCGTCGCCTCGACCGCTGTCCCATGGTGTGGGTGGTTGTCATGATAGATCTGCGCCCAGCCGGAGAGCCCTGGGGCTGCGAGGTGCCGGAGGTCGTAGTGCGGTATCTCCTTGCGATACAACTCGACTAAGGGTAGAAGCTCGGGGCGTGGGCCCACCAACGATTGTGTACCTCGGAGGACCGACCAGAGTTGTGGCAGCTCGTCGAGCCTGCTCTTCCGCAGAAAGTTGCCTACCTTGGTGACGCGGAGCTTGGTCTTGCCGTCCTTGCCATACTGCCCGCTATCATCGCCCGTCATAGAGCGGAACTTCTGCATACCAAACAAGGAGCCTCCCTGCCCCACGCGCTGCTGCACGACGAACAAGGTGCCGCGATCCTCGAGGAATATCGCGAGCGAGACAAACGGATACGCAATGAGGGACAGGATGCCCAGGATGAGTGCAGCGAGCATATCCATAGCTCGCTTCAATAAATCGTAGAGGCGACTCTCCCGTCTAGTGGCTGCACGGATGAATGATGCACGATCGAGAAGCCCGAGCGCTACGCGATTGAAGAGCGTCTCGTAGAGATCGTCCGCCTCGATAACGTCGATCCCCGGAATGCGCACATCGACGCGAGGGTCGAGTATGAGCAGCGAGGGGTTATGGAGCTGTGCAGCTTCCGCGATGCGCTTTTCGACTTCCTGAGCGCCGAGCGTTGCTGTGTCGATGAAGGCCGCGCAGGTGAGCCCCGTCTTTGGTGTCTCGCACACAGTCCTGACCAGCTCCTCTATCTCAGGCCCTGTACCAACGATGAGGGAGGGTACCTCGGCACGGTTGCCGCGGAATATGCGGAACACCCCAAGGCGCCATACCACAATGAGTGCCGTGGAGAGGATGAAGTAGAGCGCCAAGACCGTCTTTGGCTGCACCGCTACTGGCGCGACGAAGAAGAACGCGAGCGCGAGGAGAAAGTTAACAATCTGAGCTTCAGTTATCGTCGCTGAGAGGCGACGTTCGAAGAGTGCGACATGGCGGTCGTAGAGCCCGACGCTCACAAACACCACGAGCCACAAAATTAGGAGGAACGAAAATGGCACGGCGTGCGCCCACAGATCCGCCAAAGACGGCAGCGCTAGGTGCCGCATGAGAAGTGCTAGATAGAGCGCTACCACGAAGGCCGCCACGTCACCGAGGAAGAGGAGGACCTGGTCCCGCCCGAAGAGGAACTGCATTGGCATACCTTACTATACCCCGTGAGATACTTAAAGTTACGGGCTACAGAGGGCTATTCTTTATACGGCCCTTTAAATAACGCTTACCCCAAGCCGTTTTTAAATACTTCTCCCGAAGTCGCGCGTCCCTTTCTGCGACACATGCCTCGTAGTAAACAAGACTCCAAGGACCACGATTCTTTGTTGAAAATACTTGGTTTTTCGAATGCTCGTCGTACCTTCTGCGGAGATCATTTGTTGATCCGACATAGAATTGTTTAGGCGAACGGAGCACGTACACGTAGTACATCCATACATAATACATAGGACTATCTCACGGGGTAGACTACTGGTACTATTGTCAGGTGGCGAAAAAGAAGCTCCTATTCGTAATAACCAAGGCCGTCTGGGGTGGCGCGGGGGTGTATGTATATGACCTTGCTACATCACTCAAGGACGAGTACGACGTTGCTGTGGCCCTTGGGGGCGAAGGGCGCCTGCTCACCCGCCTCCGCGCTGCAGGCATCCGCACTATCCCTGTTCCGTCTATGGCCCGCGATATTGAGGCGGGCCTCGATGCGGCCGCCTTCTTTGAGCTCAGAGGCATTTTCAAAAAAGAGCGCCCAGACATTGTGCACCTAAACTCATCCAAAGCGGGGGGCCTCGGCGCACTTGCCGCACGCACGACAGGGGTGCGGAGGATAGTCTTTACTGTCCATGGCTGGGCGTACAACGAACCAGTCTCGGCTCTTGCCAAGCTCTTCCGTTGGGGAGCGTCGCTCGCTACCCTCATCCTCTGTCACAAGGGGATCACCGTTTCGCACTTTGATAACCAGCACTCCCCTCTTGGTATCCCTGTCACCACCATTCATAACGGCATTCCTCCAACAGGCTTTGTACCGCACGACGAGGCCCGCGCGCGCATCACAGGCATGGCTCCGGAGATCAAGGACGAGCCCATTATCGGCACTATTGCAGAACTACATCGCAACAAAGGTATTGATGTATTGGTCGGCGCGCTTACCTCGGTACCGAAGGGGCATGTCGTCGTGATGGGTACCGGCGAGGAGCAGGCATCGCTCACGACACTGATCCGAAAACATCACTTGGAGGAACGGTTCCACCTCCTCGGCTTCGTCGAGAACGCCGCGACGTTGCTGAAAGGTTTTGATATCTTTGTCCTCCCCTCACGCAAGGAGGGCCTCCCCTACACCATTTTGGAAGCGGGGGCTGCTGGCGTCCCGGTCATTTCTACCACGGTGGGAGGTATCCCCGAGATTATTGATGACAACATCTCGGGCACACTCGTTAACGCGTTTGATG
This sequence comes from uncultured Candidatus Saccharibacteria bacterium, assembly GCA_964357395.1. Lineage (GTDB taxonomy): Bacteria > Patescibacteriota > Minisyncoccia > Phycocordibacterales > Phycocordibacteraceae > Phycocordibacter. The sequence continues at coordinate 9,354 of CAYHLC010000013.1, forward strand.
CACATGAGCTTGCCGACGCATTGAACGAGATGATCGAGAGCCCCAACACGCGCGAGCGGTTTGGTGAGGCGCTCCGCGCGAAGGTGGAGCGCGACTTCAGCCTCCCCGGCATGATCCGAAAGACAGTACAGGTGTACGAATCCTAACTAAACTACTCCGACCAGTTCCTTGTCGGCAGTGCCGCGGACCGAGCGGCCGTAGCGACGCATCGCGGTCGCCATACCGAGCATGGTGTATCCGACCAGTATGTGCGAGCCACCATAGCTCATAAATGGGAGCGTAGTGCCTGTGACCGGCAAGAGGCCGATGTTTGTGCCGATATGCACCGTCGCGTGCACAATAATAAGGACTGCCACTCCGAGAACAAACAACGACTCGAAGTTGGTTTCGCCCTGCCGGGCAATAGCTACTAAGCGATAGATCACCACACCAAAAAGGGACAGCAGTATGATGACCCCAAGAAACCCCCACTCTTCTGCAAAGGAAGCGAAGATGAAATCGGTCTCATGCTGCGGGAGGAACTGGAGGCGCGATTGTGTGCCATATCCTATCCCCTTTCCAAATAGGCCCCCGGAGCCAACTGCAACGGTCGACTGAAAGGCGTTGTACCCGGTGCCCTGTATGTCCGCAAGGGGATGCAGGAAGGTGAGGATCCGATCCTTCTGGTAATCTGCGAAGCCGAAGTTCCACAGGAGGAGTACGGACGCTGCGCCGACCCCCGCGAGGAGCGCGAGCTGCCGAAATGGGATGCCCGCAACGAGAACCATGCCCATCCAGAGCCCCGCAACAATAACGGCGGATCCGAAGTCGGGTTGAAAAAAGAGGAGTGCGATAATAAGGAACGCATACCCACCCGAGACGATGAGATGGCGCACGTGCGCTATCTCGATATGGCGACGGGAAAAGTATTTGGCCAAGAGCAAAATCAGTGCCAACTTGGCTGGGTCCGCCGGCTGCACCGCAAACGCGCCGAGGTTGAACCACCCCTGAGCACCACTAAACACTGCGCCAACAAAAAAGAGGAGTGTGAGGAGGAAGGCAGCCCCTGCATAGATCACCACCACCGCTGATGTTCTGCGCAAGATTCGTAGGTCGAGCGAGGAAAAGATAAAGAACGATACCAACCCAAGACCAACCCACAGCATCTGCCGATCGGCAAAAGGCGAGACAGAAGAAAAGCTCTCCATCGAGACAATGCCCGCTGCGGATATGAGGAATGCTGCTCCAAGTAGGAGCCAGTCGATGTTACGGAGTAGGCGCATCGTGCGGTACCCGAATACTAATATCGGCGCGCACCACTGGTCGAGGGAAAGCGGTTGGCCAGGTAAAGCTCACATCCTGACGCCCTCTCCCTGGGATGACTGCAAATCGTGTTTCCGAGGCGGCGACCACGATATCGTCTGCGTCATAGAGGAGTGCGTTGGCAATAATACTATTCACCGGCTCGGCAGTTACGTTTTCCAAGACTCCGGTCAGCCGGAGATTCTCTGTATCGAGCTGCTGCGAGACAATCAGGATGGGACTCTCTACACTGTCCGACTTCTCCCAGTACCCACCATCAACTTTCATAAATGCTCTGACTGGGACGCGCGATCCTGCAATAATGTTCGGCTCAAAGACGACGCGCGTCTCGCCTGGGTAAAGGTCGATTGTTCCGCGGCGCTCTGCGATAAGGATATTATCGTCGTCGTAGAGCGCTAATGAGTACATGAGTCCTGTTGCGCGCGCATTGGATAGTGGATTCTTGACCGAGGCAACGCCATGGTACACCCCCTCCGCAACAAGAAGTGGGCGCGCCCAAAGCGGATCCACGCGTGGGATAGAGCAGAGCTTGGCGCACGGCCCTTCGCAGTCAGGGCCGAACTCGCCCTGGTTCTGTAGGCCGTCCGTACAGGTTGGAGGCTCGTATATAAAGAAGTACCAGATAAGCCCGCCAACGCAGGCGAGGAACAAAAAGACGCCGAGTGCGTAGAGGAGCTGCCGACGTACCGCCCAATCCATCTATAAAGTATACCCCGTGAGATAGTCTGCATCATCTCATGGGGTATACCAAGCTTGACGCCACGCGCTTACTGCCCTACTTTGTGCCTATGAGTCTCCTCGAGCGCGCCGATGTTGATGTTGAGGACGAAGGTGGCTCTTGCCCCGAACCAGTTGGGTACGACAAAAACAGCGACCCTATTCCTTGCGGTAAACCAATTGCGGAGGGCTCCGACTACTGCAGCCGTCACTGGAAGTAGTCAGGCCGCGTAGGTGAGATCAACTTTCCAAGTAGCCATGCAGTTGTCGCAGACATAAAAGTACCTACGGGTGCGTGGGCCAATCTGCTTCGCGTCATGCAGGCGTGGCCGCAAGTGCTTGGCGCCGCACACCGCCTCCTGGAACGTTGCGCCTTCTTTCATCAGCCCATTCTATAAAACAATTAGGACCAGGTGCCCTCACACCTTTTGCAATATTCCTCTCGCTTGCCAGTATCAGGGTTGTCCCTCCAGATCATGTCGTGCCCTCCTGCCCCACCCTTGTAGTTCCGTGGCAACCCCTTGCAAAGCACATCCGCCTCAGCCATCGAATATCCCTCCATCCAAGCAGCATAGCAAAAAACCGCCCCCAGGCGGATTTGGCTTAGTTTCCTTTAAAGATTGTCACCGCACTTACTGCAGGTAAATATCCTTGTGCCGTCTGGATCTGTGCTCGAATGGAACGCGTAATCCGCGCAATCATGCTCGTCATTACTATTTGCAGCCTCATTTGCCATGCAACCAATCTATACCCGCGCCACTACCATGTCAAACTCTGCCCTGGCGGCCAAGCAATTACCTAGCAAAGTGAGTCCTGGCGGCGGCAGCTACTACCGAGCGAGAGAGCGAAATGTGTAGCTCGCTAACACATTTCCGAACGAGTGATGGGAGGAACGACTGCGCTTGGCGCATGTCGTTACTTTCCAGCAGGAAAGAGCTGCTGTCAGATCGTGTACTAAAAAGGGCCCCTCTTATGGGGCCCTAATTTGAGTGCTCTGTCCTGGCGGCCAGCTACTTTCCCCTTACGAGTATCATCGCCGCTGGGAGGCTTAACTGCCGTGTTCGGAATGGGAACGGGTGTGGCCCTCCTGCTAAACCACCAAGACACAGCACTCAAAAGAACAAGTCGTCCTGCCTGCGCAGGCGGGTTCGCAGACAACTTGCATCACAGCAACGAACACTGATGGTGTTAAGGATATGAACCCGTAAATGGCGTTCATACTTCCCCATGGAAGATCGGATAATTAGTACGTCTCAGCTCAACACATTACTGTGTGTACACTTAACGCCTATCAACCTGATCATCTCTCAGGGTCCTTAACGATTTCTAATCTTAGAGGCGACTTCCCGCTTAGATGCTTTCAGCGGTTATTCGTTCAGATCG
>CAYHLC010000014.1:0-12656 GCA_964357395.1 uncultured Candidatus Saccharibacteria bacterium
GGCCATAGGTACATCCTAGACCTCCTTGGTGTTGCGAAGCTATTGAAACATTACGAGGACTTGCAAAGTTTGCACAAAGGTGCTACACTTTGCCGAGTGAGTGCTAGCAATAGTTAGCTCTTCGGAAAATCTGCGAAAGCCCCCGCGCAAGCGGGGTTTTTCGTTTGTGGCATGCTATGGTGGCCACGTATGCCCACCCCAACATCATTTACTGATCTTGCAGATGCTCTGCAGCGTCTTTCAACAAACCAACCATTCTTGGAGGCACTTGAGAAGGCGACTTCGCTCGTGCGCGAGGCGCTCCTTGGGGGGCACAAGCTTCTTATTGCAGGGAATGGTGGGAGCGCAGCCGAGGCTGACCACTTTGCGGCAGAGATAGTGGGACACTATATGCGAGTGCGTAAGGGGTATCCCGCTATCACGCTCTCAACAAGCGCAGCCACTGTAACTGCGATTGGTAATGATGACGGGTACGAGGAAGTGTTTGCCAGGCAGGTTCAGGCGTATGGCCTTCCGGGTGACGTTGTTATCGGCATAACTACCAGCGGAAACTCAAAGAACATCATTAGAGCTTTGGAGCAGGCGCGTGAGATGGGCTTGAAGACTGTCTGTTTTTTGGGACGAGATGGTGGGGCTCTGCGCGAGGTGCCAAACGTGTCGCTCCTCGTGCCTGAGACCAGTACTGCTCGGATACAGGAATTGCATCTCCTTGCCATACACACCATCTGTGAGTCAGTGGATCAGGCCCTCTAGGCGAGAGAGGCTGCGGGTGGTACCATTTTAGAGTTGCCCCTAGTGTGCGGCTGGCGGCGGCACTCACATAGATTTTCACTTGGAGCTCGCACCCGTCAGTCGCACAGTAGGGGGAACCCTTCAACACGTTCAGGGCAAGTATGCAGATAGAAGAGAACGTACTACTCAGTAGTCTAACGACTTTCAAAACGGGCGGACCAGCCCGTTTTGTTATTACTGCGTCAAACTCAAAAGAGGTTTCGGAATCATTTCAGTTTGCAAAAGAAAAAGGGCTCTACGTCATCCCGCTCGGGGGCGGATCAAACATGCTTGCGAAAGATGAGGGAGTCGACGCGGTATTCCTGAAATATGCAGATACAACTATTGATGCAACGGACGGAATCATAACCGCAGGCGCAGGAGCAGTGTGGGACGACGTCGCGAGTATTGCTGCCGAGCGAGGTTGGTGGGGGGTAGAGAATCTTGCTCGCATCCCGGGCACGGTTGGCGGCGCGGTACTACAGAACATCGGTGCGTATGGAGCAGCGCTCGGCGACACACTAGTTAGCGTTGAGGCATACGACTCTGAATCTGGCACAGTTCGCACATTTCTGCGCGAGGAGTGCGCGCTCGGATATCGCACATCGCTCTTTAAGCAGTCACTCGATCGGTATTACATTCTGCAAGCGACACTGAAGCTCTCTAAAGCAGCGATACCGAATGTTGGATACAAAGATCTCGCAGCGCGCTTCGCAGGCACGACCCCTGCACTTCCTGATGTGCGAGCTGCGGTAGCAGAGATTCGCTCGCATAAGTTTCCTAATCTCACTGAGTACGGCTGTGCGGGATCTTTTTTCCTAAATCCGATAATGGATGAAATGAATGCTGCTCGTGTACAAGAGCGCTATCCATCCATGCCACTCTTCAGTCTGCCGGAAGGGGGAGTGAAGGTGCCGCTCGGTTGGTTTTTGGATCATCAGCTCCGATTGAGGGGGGTGCGAGATGGAAATGTCGAAGCGTGGCGAGATCAAGCCCTGGTTTTGGTCGCACACACAGGAGCCGCGAGCAGCGAGGTCGTAGCATTCGCAAAAAAAATTATTGCGCGTGTGCAAAACGAAATTGGAATAAAAATTTCCCCCGAGGTGAGAATTTTGTGAGCATGAGTTATCCACACTGACTTTCATTTATGTATTGAAGAGCAGCATAGATATTCAATAATGACTGTACAGCTTGCAGTGGACGTAACGAGTCGCGTGATGTATGCACAACGCATTACACAACTCAGGTCGAACGTCGATAACCGCTACAAGTCTCCAATAAAAAATTTATGGCAAAAAAGAAAGTCGCAAAGAAGAAGGCAAAGAAGTCTGCAAAGCGCCGCATCTAAGGCTTTTCCCCGCGGGGAGAATCTCCAAAAAACGTCCCGGGTGTCCCGGGGCGTTTTTCCATTTATGCCAGTATGGTAGGATACGCGGAGCTATGAGTTTCCTCGATACCCTCCTTACCCGCCGCCACCCGTACCTCAAGGCAGCTGACGCTGTGGTCAAGGCGGTTGCAGCGGAGGAGGCATGGATGCAGGCAAGGAGCGACGTGGAGCTCCGCGAGGTGACGCACAAGTTGCGGAACCGCATCGCTGCTGGCGAGACACTAGAGCAGGTGCTCCCAACTGCGTTCGCCGCAACTCGCGAGGCAGCGCGCCGCACGCTGAATGAGCGTCACTATGATGTGCAGATTATAGGCGGCTATGTGCTGCATCGCGGTGGCATTGCAGAGATGCGAACCGGAGAGGGAAAGACGCTGGTCGCCACGCTCCCTGCATACCTCAATGCACTCATGAACAAAGGTGTGCACGTGGTGACCGTCAACGACTATCTCGCGCGTCGCGACGCGGTGTGGATGGGCCAGGTGTTTGCAGCGCTTGGTATGTCGGTAGGGGTGATCAATCACGACTCGGCGTATCGGTATGATGCTTCGCACACGGAAGACGCATCGCTCGACAAGGAACGTGATGCACTCGGATCGTTCAAAATAGTACACGAGTTTCTTAAGCCAGTCGAAAGGAAAGAGGCATACACCGCGGACATTACGTATGGTACGAACAACGAGTACGGCTTCGACTACCTCCGCGACAACCTCGAGTACGAGCCGACTCGCGTCCGGCAGCTGCGGCATCACTATGCGATTGTGGACGAGGTCGACTCGATACTTATTGACGAAGCACGCACCCCGCTCATCATCTCGGGCCCTGTGCGCGACCCCGAAGATCTGTACAAACAATTTGCTGTCATCGCAGCAACCCTACAGCTCGGGCAAGACTACACCGTAGACGAGAAGGCGCGCGCAGTCCTTCTTACTCCCGAGGGTATCGAGAAGGCGGAGCGCTCCTTGGGTATCGAGAACATCTACGCTGAGGGTGGCGCGAAGCTCGCACACCACCTCGAGGCAGCGGTGAAGGCGCAGGCGCTCTACCAGAGGGACAAGGAGTACGTCGTTAAGGATAACGAGGTTGTCATTGTTGACGAGTATACAGGCCGCTTGCAGCCTGGCAGGCGCTGGTCGGAGGGCCTTCACCAAGCAATCGAGGCCAAGGAGGGGGTATCCGTGCAGCGCGAGAGCCAGACGTACGCCTCTATTACCTTCCAGAACTACTTCCGCATGTATGAGAAGGTCTCTGGTATGACCGGTACAGGTCTCACCTCGGGAGAGGAGTTCCTCTCGGTCTATAACCTGGAGGTCGTCGCTATACCGACGCACCGTACGATTGCTCGCAAAGACGAGCCTGACAAGATCTACCAAAACGAAAACGGCAAGTTTAAGGCGATCGCAACTGAGGTGAAGGCTCGGCACGAGAAGGGCCAACCAGTCCTTATTGGTACTACCTCTATTGAGATGAACGAGCGCCTCTCCGGGGTCCTCCGCGCGGCAGGGATACCGCACGAGCTACTGAACGCGAAGAACCACGAGCGGGAGGGCGAGATCATCGCTGCAGCAGGCAAGCCCGGAGCAGTGACGGTTGCGACCAACATGGCGGGTCGTGGTGTCGACATCAAGTTAGGTGGCCCACTCGCCGAGGACCACGAGCGCCAGGCGGTGCGGGATAGTGGGGGCCTCTTTGTTATCGGTACCGAGCGGCATGATGCCCGCCGCATTGACAACCAGCTCCGCGGTCGCGCTGGCCGTCAGGGTGACCCAGGTGAGACTCAGTTTTATGTATCGATGGAGGACAAGCTGATGCGCATCTTCGCATCCGACATGGTCAAGCGGATGATGGGCACCCTCGGCATTGCTGAGGACGAGCCGATACAGAGCGGTATGGTCTCGCGCGCCCTCGAGGGCGCGCAGGAGAAGATCGAGGGAGCCAACTTTGACTCAAGGAAGCACGTCCTCGGGTTCGACGACGTCTTGAACCACCAGCGCACTACTATATATAGTAGGAGGCGTGATGTCCTCTTGGGCAATACCGATCATGTTATAGAGCATGCTGAGGAGCACCTAGCGGCGGCAGGAGCGGACACCTCTATAATTGAGGCAAAGAGGGTAGAGCTCGGAGAGGACGTCTTTGTAGCTACGCTGCGGCGCCTCCTCCTCCAGGCCTACGACATGTTCTGGATCCAGCACCTAGAGACGATGGACTATTTGCGTAACTCGGTTAACCTCCGCTCCTACGGGGGCCGAGACCCATTTGTGGAGTATCGGAAGGAGGGTCTGCGCCTCTTCCGTACGCTCGAGGACAGCCTCGCTCGCTTTGTAGCGGATGCAGTGCCACGCCTCGCGCCACCCCAAGCAGCGGCACCGAGGGCAATACATATGAGCGTTTCTGCAAAGAAGAAGTACGAGCGTAACGACCAAGTAACTATCACCAACGGCTCCGAAACCCAAACTCTCAAGTACAAAAAGGCCGAGCCCCTCCTCCAAGAGGGCTGGCGAATAGTCGAAGGCAAGTAGCGCTACATACTTGAAAGTTTACCAAAGTCTCACGATCGTGGGAGTTTGGTAAACTTATTCTGCCGGATCCACTGGTGCTCAGTGAGCTGATAAGTCGAAGTGCAATCGGAGGTCAGCATCCGGGAATAGGGTAGTGATCACACCAGTGCGGAGATGGCGACGTACGTCATAGAGTTCTGCGAGTACGTTTATTGGCTCAAAGACATCATGAGGATACACCCAAAAACTCTTCTGCAGCTCTTTGAATCCCAATACCTTTAGTTCGGCACGAAACGCGTCACGCGCATCGCGCTTCTTCTCCGGAATATCAAATGATACAAAGCGCCACTTCCTATCCCATACACTTGATACTCGAGGCGGGGGATACTTTGGGTTGTACTTTTGAGCAAAGCGTTTGCCTTCCTGCGTGAGTGTAGCAACAAATGTACCGTCTCTTCTCTCATCCAAACGCACCAGATGTTCGGTATAAAACTCTCTCATGGTGCGTCGGAGGACATCCCGGTCGATCTTCTTAAACTCTTCAGGCAGTGACTCAAGTAAGTGCCACTGCTTAGCAGCGGAGCGGGTAAGGCCGAGTGCGATCCCGGTGGTGAGCGCCATTAGTATCTTTCGCTTTACCGGGCTATGCAGGTACTTCCGCATGGTAAAAGTTTACCATATCGTCACGATCGTGAGACTTTGGTAAAGTTTTTTGCGGTATGCGCCGAGCCGCTCCTGGTCAGCCTCGATAAGGTATTTAGCAATTCTTGCTAGAATGCCTGCATGATCGCTGTTATAACGGGTGCCAGCAAAGGGATAGGTAAGGCGCTTGCGGCGGAGTACGTACGTCGCGCGGCAACCGTAATCGCGAGCGGTAGGTACAAAGACACCTTAGAGGCTGCAGCCGCAGAAGTGGGCGCGCTGCCGTTTGTGGCAGATGTTACCAAGGATGATGATATCGAAGCGCTGGCCGCGTTTGCCCTGCAGCATGGCCCTATAGATGTATGGATCAACAATGCTGGCGTATGGCTCCCGCACAAGCCTGGCTCTGAGTTAGATATAGAGAGGGTACGGGTGATGTACGACACCAACGTCCTTGGGGTTATGCGCGGCACAAAGACGGCATTGGTCGAGATGGCTAAGATAGGCAAGGGGACAATTGTTAACATCAGCTCAACCGCAGGACTTGTGGGCAGGCCCACCTCTTCGGGCTATTCCTCAAGCAAGTGGGCTGTCCGGGGCTACTCAGATTCGATACGGGCAGAATGCGAGGGGAGCGGTATACGCATAGTTGCGGTGTACCCCGGCGGCACCAAGACACACCTTTTTGATGAAAAGCTGCCCAAGGACTTTGAGAACTTTATGACGCCTGAGTCGGTCGCAGAGAAGATCATTGATAACCTCGAGTCTGCCACGCCCGAGATGGAGTTAGTAATTAAGCGACCGCATCAACCTGACGGCCCGAAAGGGTAGGCGTTGCTTGGTATACTGAACGCATGATACACATCATCGTGCGGGTCGTCGGTACTGCAGCCGCCGTACTCCTTGCGGCATACCTCGTTCCTGGTTTTCATGTTGCTGACTTTTATACTGCACTCATCCTCGCGCTCCTCCTCGGTGTCATTAGCATCACGCTGAAGCCGATCATAACTATTCTGACGCTGCCTATCAACATGCTGACGCTAGGGCTCTTCTCCTTCGTCATCAATGCTGCGATACTCCTCTTCCTCGCCTCGTTTGTGCAAGGATTCAGCATAGACGGATTCGTACCAGCGCTCATTGGGGGAGTCGTGATCGCGGTCGCGACCTGGGCACTTCATATTTTCTTTTAGGCAATTTTCGCCTCCACATGCTATGGTAGGGCCATGGCACTCGTTGATACGATAACGATACGAGCAGAGAGCGGTCGCGGAGGCGACGGTGTTGTGCGCTGGCTGCACCTGAAGGGCAAGGAGAAGGGAGGCCCCTCGGGCGGCGATGGCGGACGCGGCGGTAATGTGAGCTTCCGTGCAGTTCGCGATCTTGGCATCCTTGCGCGGTACAAAGGCCGCGCAGAGTTCAAGGCCTCGCACGGCGAGCCGGGAGGGAATACTAGTATGCATGGGGCCGATGGCGAGTCGCTTACTATTGATGTACCAATCGGCTCATTCATTACTCGAGAGTCGACTGGCGAGTCCTTCGAACTCCTTAACGATGGCGAGGTCGTGCAGGTCTTAGAGGGCGGCTCCGGCGGCCTCGGCAACGAGCACTTCAAGTCATCAACTAACATCAACCCATACGACTCACGTCCAGGTGGGGCCGCAGAGGAGGACAAGTTCCGTATCGAACTAAAGATCATTGCGGACGCGGGCATCATCGGACTCCCAAACGCTGGCAAGTCCTCACTCCTTAATGCACTCACCGCTGCGCATGCAAAGATTGGTGACTATCCCTTTACGACACTTGAGCCAAACCTCGGCGTACTCTACGGACACGTGCTCGCAGACATCCCAGGACTCATCGAGGGAGCAGCAGAAGGGAAGGGGCTTGGGCACGAATTCCTCCGCCACATCTCAAGGACCAAGGTACTTATCCACTGCGTCGCCGCTGACTCAAAGGACATAGAGGAGGCATACCAGACGGTGCGTGAGGAGCTGAAGGCGCACGACGACGCCCTCATCACAAAGCCCGAACTCGTTTTCATCACTAAAACAGACACGATCTCGGTTGCTCGGCTTGCCGAGATTCTTGCGACGTTCAAAAAGGCCAAGCGGAAGGCCCTCGGGGTCACCATCCTTGACGACGCCTCAGTCAAAGTCGCCTCCGAAGCCCTAGTTCAATTTGTAGACAAAGGGGTGTAGTATTTGTGTATGGCCACTGCAGGCTATACACCCACCATCGGACTTGAAATCCACGCGGAACTAAAGACGCGCACGAAGATGTTTTGTGCATCAAAGAATGATGCTGACGAGACGCGGCCGAACCACAACGTGTGCCCCGTATGCATGGCATACCCAGGCACCCTCCCCGTCGTGAATAGGGAAGCGGTGCTGCACGTACTCAAGGTTGGCGCAGCAGTCGATGGAGCATTGGCCGACTATACCGAGTTTGATCGGAAGAACTATTTTTATCCTGACATACCAAAGGGATACCAGATCTCGCAGTACGAGTACCCGCTCGTCAAAGGAGGAGCGCTCGCAGGAGTCGCTATTACTCGCGTGCATCTGGAAGAGGACACTGCAAATAACAAGCATCACGATACGTACTCCCTCATCGATTTTAATCGCGCAGGAATCCCACTCATGGAGTTGGTTACCGAGCCGGTGATACACGACGCAGATACGGCAAGCAACTTTGCAAAAGAGCTGCAGCTCCTCCTCCGCACACTTGGCGCAGGCGAAGCAAATATGGAAAAAGGGCAGATGCGCGTCGAGGCTAACATCTCGGTCAGTCGCGATCAGACGCTTGGAACGAAAGTTGAGGTCAAGAATCTTAACTCGTTCCGTTCTGTCGAGCGTGCCATTGCATACGAAGTTGAGAGACAGATACAAGTTCTTGAGGAAGGTGGGACGCTGGTCCAGGAGACACGCGGCTTTGATGAGGACAGGGGAGTCACGTTTAGTCAGCGCGCCAAGGAGTCATCGCATGACTACCGCTACTTCCCAGAGCCTGACATACCGAAGTTCAAACTCTCGCTCCTCCCTGAAGTAGCAGCTATCAAGGACTCTCTGCCAGAGCTGCCGAACGCGAAGCGCGCCCGCTACCAGGGAATGGGGATCAGAGCAGAGGACGCTGAGGTCCTAGTCACTGATGAGGAGTACGCAATGTTCTTTAAGAATGAGATCGAGGATCGTATCAGCTCTGATGAAGGAAGGAAGCTCGGCGTCAACTACCTAATCTCGGATATCCGAGGTCAGGGAAGTGCGGCTCAGCTACAGAATATTTCTGGAGGCAGGTACGCAAAGCTGATCGCCATGATTGAGGCAGATACGCTCTCCTCGCGGGGGGCCAAGGACGTACTACAGAAGATGCTAGAGACCGGTGAGGAGCCGGAGACGCTTGCCTCAGGCATGGGGGTACTACAGGTAACTGACACGGCGGCAATAGAGCGCATCGTCGACGAGGTCATAGCAGAGAACCTGGACGTCGCTGCATCAGTCAAAGCTGGCAAGGTAGAGGCAGTCCAGTTCCTAGTCGGGCGAGGCATGAAGAAGAGTAAGGGCTCGGCGAAGCCTGCACTCCTCAAGGAACTCATCCACAAGAGGCTCATCCAGTAGTCGACCCTCTCCGATCAGGTGCTATGCTTATCCGTATGGATGAGCTAATCATCAATCAAACAAAGTACATCTCGTCTAAACGAGCATCGCAGGAGTCTGGGTACGCTCGTGACTACATAGGCCAACTCATACGGCAGGGGAAGCTGGAGGCAAAGCGGATGGGCAGGGCATGGTACGTCTCCGAGGTGTCCTTGATGAAGTTAACATCACCAACAACTGCAGCAGCTGCGAGCACCATTAACCGTTTTCCTGTTGTCGCATCGACTGTCGAGTACGCAATGCCAAAAACTTGGAGTGAGATACGCTACATGCCGGACGATCGCGATCTTTTCCCAGTCTCGGATAGCCGAGTTGCCGTTAGAGCGCCCGAAATGACTAATGTTTCCAATGCCTCACACACTGAGACAACGCAGGCCCCGGAGCGTGTCAAGATTACCGTCATCAGACCTCAACGAGTCGCAGCTAGCCCGACAGCAAATCTCTCTGCAGGCATGATGGGTGTTCGTATGCCAACAAGGAGTGGCGTGTTCGCTCCAGCGTTGCAGCAGAGTCGTAGAATTAGACTGCCAGGAGCACAGACACTTGGCGTGCTGACCGGCGCAGTAGTCTTTCTTGTCCTTCTGCCGCTCTTTATTTAGGCCTCCCACTTTCTGCGCGAGCAGAGATCTGAGCATGAGGGCTATTTTTGTCTAATGCCACAGTAGGTTGATGAATATAGCTATTTCGTCAATTTTTGTTGACTGCCACTTTTGAGTTTTGCTCAATTTGAAATTTTCCAAGCATGATTGTGCGAAGCATTGTTGAAGTCAACAGGACTCCTCGCTGATGGATGTTAGTGCAGTTGCATGTACTTTCCGGCACATAGGGTCGCCTAGCGTACATCTGCACAGCTGGGTACGCGGAGATATAGATAGAGATGCAGTGTGCAAGCAGCGCACGTGTCACGGCTATGACGAAGATCGATTCCCCAGAAGTGTCACTTGCCTTGAATGTGAGTCTTCTGAGACGATGCGGGACCCGAATCGAATGTTTGGGGGCATACAGCTGCAAATCAAATCTCGGATAGCCGAGTTAGCACCCAAATGTCACAAATGGCTAATGTTTATAACGTACAATTCGATCAGCACCTGGCACGAATGCGGAGATTGCATTGCAGAAAATCTGCGACTCGCTGCGTCTTGCAGACAGTCCTATTCTTAAGGACGCATTCCTCATACACATGCCAAAATCTGCTGCAGGATAGCTTTGGGGCCGCTGTAGAGTCATGTTTTTGTATCCTGATCTGGTCGACTGTTGAGACAAGCTGCCTGCTTGGCAACATTTTTCGATTCGGCAGGAATTTTGCCAAAATCTTTTTTTGTTTTCTTTATGCACACAAAGTATTTATTTTTTTCGTCTGAAAAAGCCGAAATAGCTAGTAAAATCTAGTTAGTTCGGCTTTTTATGACAACTGATTCAGACGGCAGAGTATACCTTTCGGCTCGCGAGGCAGCAGAGCGATTTGGCTATGCGTCTGATTACATCACTATGCTCGCTCGTCGCGGCAAGATTCCTGCACGCCGCGATGGTAAGAGTTGGTTAGTAGAGAAGATCGCACTCGAGAAGTTTGTTGTTGAGGCTAAGGCTGATGACGAGCGACGGAGAGAGGTCCTCCGCGAGGCACGTATAGAAGAGTACAAGAACGGCACGCACGCACCTGGTCTTAAGAGCACGTATGCCTTTGCAGCAGTAAAGACGGTTGCTGCTGTTATGGGAGTTGCTGTACTTTGTCTTTCGATTTTGGTTGGTGCATATGCGCTGCCTCGCATGCCGCTTCAGGTGCTCCTCTCAACAACGCAGGTCTCGCCACTCACTCCGCTTTTTGAGGATGAGCTTGCGAGCGCTTCGATAGCGATTTCTGATGCTATTACTGGCATGGTTCGCACGACCACTCCAACTGATCTTGCTGTGTTCCGTTGGCAAGATTTTCTTGCAAAGGTGGGGTCATGGTTCGTTGTGCCACAAACTGAAGTTGTAGTTGTTCAGGCCCCACGCGCAACTACAACTACCTCGGTTATTACTCGAGTTACTACGCCAACCACAGTAGTTCGCTCTGTGACTGAGCACATTACGATCAGTGGTATTACAAAAGCGGACCTTGATGCAGCTATAGCAGCAGCTGAGGCACGTATCCGTGCGTCGCTGCCGAGCACGGTACCTTTTTCGGGATACCCACCAACCTCTGTTGTTAACACGCAGACATTCGCACACAGCCAGCGCATCGATGAGTTGGATGGTGTGACTATCCGCAACGCGACCATCATTGGCGGAACTATTTCTGGCACGAGCGGGATTGGATCAGGATCTGGGTCTGGCACTGTCTCGACGGGCAGCGCTGGCCAGATCGCTTACTACGAGAGCGGCGGTACAACCGTAGCTGCAACATCAACCGTGTTTATTTCCACGACGCAACTCGTTGGTATTGCTACCTCATCACCACTCGCGCAGCTCACCGTGTACGGAGATCTCTTGCTCTCTGGCGGAGACAGGTACTTGAACTTTGGTGATGTTACCGGATCTACCGGATACGGCTTTCGCGATAACGCGGGCGTGCTGGAGTTCAAGCATAGCGGCGGTGGGTGGCTTACGATTGGTGCTGGTGGCTCCTCTGGTGGTACATGGGCAACCACAACATCCCAGGTTGCTGGACAGCTCGTTAATTATCCAAACAACACATCGGATATTGTTGTTATTGGCTCGACAGCGACGACGACTGCGGAATACTGGTTCGATCCGAACGCGCTCGTCGCTGTCATTTCTGGCAAAACGACTCTGACCAACGCTTCGACCACAAATATCACTGCCTCGTACGCTTCGACATCGGTACTCGTCGCCTCTAACTCGTTTACACTTGGGAACCTCACCGGCTTTTTGAAGGCAACTGCAGGTGTCGTTGCAACTGCACTCATCGATCTTGCAAATGACGTGACCGGCATCCTCGGCGTGTCAAACGGTGGTACTGGCTGGGCCGCAATCGAGTCTGGTGCAGTCATATACGGCAACGGCTCGTCCCGCCTCGCAACAACGACGGCTGGCACTAATGGCTTTGTACTCGCACTCGTCAACGGCGTGCCTACCTGGGTAGCGACCTCGTCGATCCAGAACGGCCTCAGCTCCATCGGTCCCGTCGGCTCCTTGCAAACAGGCCCCGCTATCACACTCGCCACCTCCTCAACCGCATTCAATGGCCTCACGGCATCAACAACCATTACCGCAGCTGGCAACACGATCACGTTTGCAAACACCTTGGCTGGCCTCCTCACGGTAGGTGGTGGTGGTACCGGTATTGCATCACCAACCGCTGCTGGCATCCTCCTTGGTACCTATGCTGGTGGCGCGTGGCAGCAGCTCGCCACTTCGTCTCTCGGTATCAACTTTACTGACCTCATTGGATCTGCGACTGATGCACAAGTTGCAAACAATCTGACGATCTCAGCAGGAACGATCGAGAGCACTCCAATTGGTGCCACAACACCATCGACTGCAATCTTCACCAACTCGACCTCCACCAACGCCACCTCCACCAACCAGTACGTCTCGACCCAACTCCGCATCGCCTCACTTGCTGGTCTCCTCCTTGGCTCGACCGGCAACGTATCGGCAATCACCAACGGTACCGGTGGCTTCGTCCTCGCCATGTCAGGTGGCACCCCAACCTGGGTCGCAACCTCGTCGATCAACAATGGGGTCTCCTCACTCGCACAG
>CAYHLC010000015.1:0-4922 GCA_964357395.1 uncultured Candidatus Saccharibacteria bacterium
GAACCAAGAATAGCGGCTTAGAAGTCCGCAGTTATATCCATTTAACTACAGGGCCTTCGGCCCTAAGGCCTTGATCAAATGTATACTAAAATGGCGCTTTAGGCTACATGACCTCCACGACTCACCACAATGTACGGCTCTTAACCTGGTTTAACTTCTGTCTCGATTTCCGTATCTATGGAGCGATAACAGCGCTTTATTTCGCGCAAGTAACGGGATCGTATACGCTCGGCCTCAGTGTCTTTGCGATAGGGACTATTGCGTCCTCTCTGTTTGAGGTGCCCACGGGGGTCTTTTCGGACTTTATCGGGAGGAAGAGGACACTCATTCTAGGTCAGTTCGCAGGCGTACTCGGCGTGCTTTGTTATGCGATTGGAGGCTCTTTTTTTGTACTCGCCCTCGGTGCAGTTTTGGAGGGGTTGGCCTCCGCCTTGTTTAGTGGCAATAACTCGGCCCTCCTGTACGAATCCTTGAAGGAGGACAACCTTGAGTCTGAGTATGCAACGTATGAGGGCAAGGCGAGTTCGATGTTCCAGTTTGCGCTCGCATTCTCAGCGCTCATCGGAGCGCTCGTTTTAGGATGGTGGACCTTCGCCGTGTTGTTCTGGCTCTCGGTCATTCCGCAGGTTATTGGACTTGGCATCGCCTTCAATTTTGTTGACCCTAAGGTGAAGTACAACAAAGTGAGCACAAATATCTTTGAACACTTCGGCAAAGCACTGCAAAAGTTTTGGCAGGATGCAAAGTTGCGAACGCTTAGTCTAGCCAAAATCATTGATCAGGGACTTGGTGAGGCACTACATCAACTCTTTCCGATACTCTCTGCAATGTTGTGGCCAGTATGGGCTCTGAGCCTCGCTACGTTTCTCGCCAGTATGTTCGCAGCCGTCGGCTTTCGAGTAGCGGGAGGATTTGTTAAGAAGTTCGGTGAGCCAAAAGTGTTGTTGGGCAGTGGCGCAGTTAATTTTGTGATTAAAACAGCTATCATTGCCTACCCAACTGTGGCGACGCCGTTTATTAACACGCTAACGTCCTTCACCTTTGCAACGGGCGTTGTTGCACAAAATAGTCTTCAGCAAAAGGGATTTACTGACGAACAGCGTGCCACGATGAGCTCGCTGACCTCGCTCGCTGGGAGCGCCATGTTTGCCATCTCTGCCCTCGGGCTCGGCATGCTCGCCGACACGGTGGGACCAGTGCAGGCACTATTGGTCGGGCAGATTATCACCATCTGTGTCCTCATACTCTATTGGCGAGTCTCTAAGATGCACTAATGAGTTCCGCCTTTGTTGCAGTTGCTTCCGGGAGAGTGCAGGTCGTGCGCTATCGCTCGTTCGCACTCCGTCATGCGCGACGGTTGGGGGTCGTCGGTACGGTAGAGAATTTGAAGGACGGCACAGTCAGGATTGTTGCAGAGGGTGAGCGGAATGTGCTGGAGCAGTTCATATCCCTCCTCAAGCGTGGGCCATTCCTTGCGGAAGTTAAGGATGTGGCGGTACAGTGGACGCAACCGGGCAACGGTTATAGAAGTTTTACAATTACGAACCCATGGACGGTGTAAAGACTATCGGCTTCATCATGGACGGCAATCGCCGTTGGGCCCACTCGCGCGGACTCCCGACCCTCGAGGGGCATCGCGCTGGGTTTGAGAAGCTGAAGGAGGTAGCTCGCTGGTCCAAGGACGCAGGGGTAGGGACTACCATCTTTTACGCATTCTCTACAGAAAACTGGAACAGAGCCAAGGAGGAGGTCGGGTACCTGATGGAATTATTTGAGTGGGCCTTGGTTAACGAGTTTAAGAAGATTATGGAGGAGGACGCGCGTGTTCTGTTCATTGGGGATCGGGCACGGTTCTCGACTCGTATACAGGAGCTGATGGTGGAAGTTGAACAAGGATCAGCTACGAACAAAAGTGGCAACCTAGTTATTGCAGTGTCGTATGGAGGGAGGGCAGAGATCGTTGCCGCTGCGTCTACCCTCCAGGAGCAAGGGCTCCCACTCACTGAAGAGAACTTTAGTAAGGCGCTATGGACTGGTGATATCGACCACCCCGACTTGGTACTTCGTACCGGTGGGGAGATGCGACTCAGTAACTTTATGCCCTGGCAGTCGACGTATAGCGAGCTCTTCTTCTCCCCAACACTGTGGCCAGATTATACAAAAGAGGAGTTCGAGCAACTCCTTGCAGAGTTCGCAACTCGTCGTCGTAGATTTGGCAAATGAGACAGCCCGCTGACGTGGTTGCTTTGGTTGGGGAGTATGGTGCCCGTGTTGACGATGCTGCGCGTGTATTCCTCACGCGGGGCGAGTACGCCATGTACGGCATGATGCGCTACTTCATGGGCTACGCAGACGAGGAGTTCCGCCCCACAGCAGAGGTGTTTGGTGGCAAGCGCTTTCGCTCCGGTCTCTGCCTCATGCTCGCAGATCAGTACGGAGCGCTCGAGGCGGCGCGGCCGGTGGCGCTCTCGATCGAAGTTTTTCATAACTTTACACTCATACACGATGACATCGTCGACAAGGACACCATGCGTCGTGGTCGACCAACAGTGTGGAAGCTCTGGGGCACCGACCATGCCATTAACACAGGGGATGGCCAGCTAATCATGGCGATCCAGGCACTCGAGAGCGCTCCGCATGAGATACAAATGCGTGCAAGACCCTTCCTACTCTCAAAGTATTTGGAGGTGGTGGAGGGACAGTTCCTCGACTTTACCCTTACAGACTATGCGCTCGATGATTCGCGAACGACAGAAGCGCTCTACCTTACGATGCTTACCAAGAAGACGAGTGTCCTTGTTGGAGCGGCAACTCGGGGTGCCGGCATCGCTGCTGGCGCTGGAGAGGACGAGGAACAAAAGTTGTGGGACTTTGGCCTCGCGCTCGGCATCGCATATCAGCAGTGCGACGACACGGTCGGTATTTGGGGTACAGCTGAAATGACCGGCAAACAGCCACACGGTGACGTGCGGGAAAAGAAGAAGACCCTGCCAGTTTTGTACACCGCACGTACCCTAACCGGTAGCGATCAAGAAGAGTTTGTTGGTCTATACCAACCGGGGGGATCAATGAGCGAAGCAGAAGTTTCGAAGGCAATAGCACTTATGAATAGTGTCGGCGCGTACAAATATGCTCGAGCTCGAGTTGATGAGGAGATGGAGAAGGCACTCGCCGCCGCTCGCGCACTCAAGATCCCAGAAAGTGGCACAAAAACTTTGACCGACCTCACCGTCGCCCTGCTACCAGTTATTACAATATGACCCCTACCGTTATCTACGAAGATCAGGACGTGGTTGTGATCGACAAGCCGGCTGGGCTTATCGTCCACTCGGATGGCCGCACCGAGGAGCCGTCTGTTGCCGGGTGGGTGCTCGAGCACTACCCGGAGACCAAAGACGTAGGCGAGCCGTGGACATCGCCACAGGGGCTCTTGGTACCACGGCCCGGCATTGTGCACCGATTGGACCGCACTACGTCAGGCGTAATGATCCTCGCGCGGACAGCCTCAGCGCATGCGTTCCTTAAAGAACAGTTCCAATCACGGACAACGGAAAAGGAGTACCTCGCGCTCGTCTACGGCCACCCCAAAGAAGATCATGGGGTTGTAGAAAAAGAAATTGTCCGCATCAAAAGTGTACCGCCGCGCTGGGGAGTCTCTCGCGGGAATGAAAACAAAAAAAGAGCGGCAGTGACTGAGTGGCGTGTGCTTAAGCGCTTAAACACTCCTGAGGGAGATCCGATCTCACTCATTGAAGTTCGACCAAAGACGGGGAGGACCCATCAGATCCGTGTACACCTGCAGGCGATTGGCTACCCCATAGTCTGCGATCATCTGTATGCTGCAAAAAGGACTTGTCCCGTGGGTATGGTCAGGCCTGCCTTGCATGCTGCCCGCCTCACCATCGACCTCCCAAGTGGGGAGCGCCGCTCCTTTGAGGCACCCCTCCCTGCGGACCTCCAATTTGCCCTCGGCGCTTAACGGTGCTATTCTAGCGGGACTATGGGAGTAGCGGTAACCGTTCAGAACCTGACCCCCGTCCGCGTGGACGATCGCAAGAAGTTGGGCATCCGCTCAGGCGACACTGTTCGTGTGCACCAGAAGATCGTGGAAAAGGGCAAGACTCGTATCCAGATCTTCGAGGGTCTCGTTATTGCTACGAAGCACGGCTCGGAAATCGGAGGCACCTTCACCGTACGCGCGACTATGTCAGGCATCGGAGTAGAGAAGACCTACCCGCTATACTCTCCAATGATCGAGAAGATCGAGATCCCACGTCGCTCCAAGGTGCGCCGAGCAAAACTGTATTACATCCGTGATAAGGCGTCTCGCGAGATCAAGAAGTCGCTCCGCAATATGACCATGGTCAATCTGACTAGTGCACACGCGGTCGAGGAGGCCAAGGACGAGGCCCCAATCGAGGCCGACCCTACGGCCGCGCCCGCAGCAGAGTAATAAAAACCGCGTTGTAAACGCGGTTTTTTTAAGGTAGATTAGGGGGACCCGCGGTGTAAGCAAGGCTTGCAGCCGCGGTGTTCCAGCCAAATACGCCTACGGCCTTTTGTCGAGGCATACAGAAAAGTAAGCAAGCTTCCTTTTCCTTTGCCCTCCAAAAGTCACGCTACGCGTGCTTGCGCAGAGAACTTGCGGCTGTAGCTCAACGGTAGAGCACCCGCCTGTGAATTCGTCGCAGCTTTCTTGAGAAATCAAGATTGAAAAACTCCGGGATATCGGTGAAAGCTAAAGCCAGCGATGGTTATGCCAATACCGAGGGAACCCCTCATCAGTCTTTGTTGAAAGATCCAGCAAAGCGAGGGGGCGCCGTAGAGACTAGATACCGGGGCACCTGTCGGCAGAAGCCTATGGTGATGATATAGTCCACGCCTTTACGAAAGTATTGGATAAGTGCACGGGAGAGGTTGCC
>CAYHLC010000015.1:4932-12053 GCA_964357395.1 uncultured Candidatus Saccharibacteria bacterium
GGATGAAGTGCACGTGGGAGGCCGTGGGGGCAGCACCCATCAGCCGCGCAGAAAACACAAAAGCCCCGAAAGGGGCTTTTGTGTGTAGCAGACGTTACGCTGCAGCTGCTGCGCGCTTGACGTTGGTTGCTGAAGGTCCCTTTGGGCCCTCGACTACATCGAACTCGAGCATCTCGCCCTCGTTCAATGTCTCGAAAAGTCCTTCTGGACACTCCTTGGTATGAAAGAACAGATCCTTCTGCATCCCCTCAACGGTGATGAATCCGAATGCGCGTTCACGTACCAAAGTCTTTATTTTTCCTGTTGCCATTGTAGTTTTTTATTGCTTTTTGAAACTCGACTATATTTCCTCAACCAGGTGCTGAGACCCTCACAATACCTCGAAATAGGAAAATCTTCCAGACAGGGGGGGGTTTTGACTTTTCCACGCACCGTTTTGTCACTATTCCCGCATTTGCGTGTTACAAACAGTATATGGGCAAGCGGATTTGGGAGTCAGTACTTTTTTCATTGGAGTGGAGGTTGTATGCATACGTCATTACCGTAGCCTTCCTCTATGCGACTACCGGGGAGCTCGCCTTTGCTGCAGTGCAGGCCCTTGGCCTTCAACTCGTCCTCCTCGTGTGTCACACCACGTGGTACTACTTCCGCCAGGAGGGGAGTCACGGCTTTACGCTGGATGCTCTCGCAACTCGGCTTTCACGGATGATTCTTCACTCCTTCTCCCGCGGTAACTAGACACTTTGGTATAGTGTCCGCATGGACAACTGTATTTTCTGCAAGATTGCTGAGCGCACAGCACCGGCACATATCATCTGGGAGAGTGATACGCACATTGCCTTCCTCTCGATCTTTCCTAATACAGAGGGCTTTTCGGTAGTGATCCCAAAGGCGCACCAACCGAGCTATATATTTGAGGCGGAGGACGAGGTTATTACTGGCATCGTGCACGCTGCCAAGGAGGTGGCGCGGAAGATCGATAGTGCCTTTGCTGATGTTGGCCGGACGGGCATGATCTTTGAGGGGTTCGGAGTCGACCACTTGCACGCCAAGCTCTTTCCGATGCACGGGACTACGAGTGATGGGTGGAAGCAGCACGTCTCTAAAGTTGACAAGTATTTCGAGCGGTACGAGGGCTACATGTCCTCACATGACTACCAGAGAGCAGATGATGAGAAGCTCGCAGCGCTTGCAGAAAAGATTAAGAGTACACTATAAGCGTGGCGTTTTCTGATCTTAGAGCATTCATCATTCGCTACCAGCACCAACTTTCGATTGGGTCGTTTTTCGTGGGCTTCACCATCGACACCATCATTCTCAAGCGGATCGATCTCCTGATATCTAACCTCCTCCTCTTTACCTACCTCTCAGTCGTCATACTCTCCATGGTGCTGCTGCACTATGCGGCAGCACACCCACCTCGCAGGGAGTGGTGGAAGCGCGTGCACCTCTACATCCCGTTCGTTGCGCAGTTTGCATTCGGAGGTATGTTTTCCGGCTTTCTTATCTTTTATTCTCAGGCAGGATCGGTTATTGCAAGCTGGCCCTTCCTCCTCATTATTGTTGGGCTCTTATTCGGTAATGAGTTCCTGCGCAACTACCAGCAGCGGCTGACCTATCAGTCATTACTCCTCTTCTTTTGCTTCTTCTCCTTTTCGATCTACGCGCTACCCATATTCCTCGGAAGGATGGGGGATGACGTATTCGAACTCTCGGGCGGCGCGGCACTCCTCCTCATCGCACTCTTTCTGTACTTACTCTCATTTATCGACCATAAGCGGGTACAAACCTCGCTCTGGAACATTATCCTCGGCTCGTTTGTGATCTATGGCCTCATAACCGCGCTCTACTTCTCCAACACCTTGCCGCCCATCCCTTTGGCGCTGAAGGATATTGGGGTATACCACTCTATCGAGCGCTCGGAAAGCGACTATGTCGCAACAGGGGAGCCAGCTCCTTGGTACGCCCGCTACACAGGGGTCGAGGTGCACCTGCGCCCCAATGATGTGTTGTACGCGTATAGCTCCGTTTTTGCTCCCACCAATCTTGCCACCTCTGTGGTGCATGAGTGGCAGTACTACGATGAGTTGCGGGGCGAGTGGGTGACGGAGGCCACCATCCCGTTCCCGATTTCGGGCGGGCGCGACGGCGGGTATCGCGGCTACACTACTCGGGCCAACCTCAGAGCGGGGTTGTGGCGTATAAACGTCGAGACTGCACGCGGGCAGCTTATTGGGCGTGAAGTGTTTACCGTTATCCCGAGTTCGTCGACGCCGGCGTTGACGACCCGTATACTGAGGTGATGCGCAAGTTATTGGAGTTCTTCTGGTTTTCGCTCGCGATTTCTGCAGTTGCACTGGTCGCTATGTACTTCTATGGTGGAGTAACAGCGTTTGTTACCGCAGCCTTGCTCGCAGTCCTCGAGGTCACGCTCTCGTTCGATAACGCAGTCGTCAATGCCCGCGTCTTGCGGAAGATGAGCGTCGTATGGCAGCGACGTTTCCTCACTTGGGGCATCCTTATTGCCGTTGTTGGAACTAGGCTTGTCCTCCCGATATTGATCGTGAGCGCTGTCGTGTGGGCGTCGCCGTGGGCCATTGCTGAAATGGCCTTCCTCAACCCTGCCGAGTACGGACACCTCCTCGAGGGGGCGCGCTACGCGATACATGCCTTCGGCGCCGCGTTCCTCATTATGGTGTCGCTTAAGTATTTTTTGAACGACAAAAAGGAGGTGCACTGGATCCGCATTCTCGAGCGACACCTCGCTTCGTGGGGAAGGGTCGAGTCTGTTGAGATAGCGCTCGCACTCATCATTATCGCGGGGCTATCATTCTTGGTTCCTGCCGCGGCGGCCGCTACTGTGCTGGTTGCAGGTGTCATTGGTGTTGTCCTCTTCATACTTATGGAGGGGATTACAACCACCTTTTCCGTAGAGTCGAGTGCCGCGGCGAGCGGACTCGCACTCTTTGTATACCTCAACGTGCTCGACTCTGCATTCTCCTTGGACTCTGTCGTCGGTGCCTTTGCGCTTACCAGCGCCCTCCCCGTTATTGTGGTCGGTCTCGGTATTGGCGCATACTTTGTGCGATCGCTCACCCTGTACATGGTCCGCGAGCATACCCTCGATACGTTGAAGTACCTGGAGCACGGAGCGCACTGGGCGATCTTCGGCCTCGCAGTATCGATGTTCGTATCACTCCTCCTCGAGGTTCCTGAGATCGTGACTGGCACCATCGGTATCATCTTTGTGGTCGCCGCCTACTGGTCGTCGGTGCGGCTACGCTCGTAGGAAAGGGGGTGCCTCACTACTCATTAATGAATGGCTAGAATACAAATATTGCGGCTACGTTTCTTCGAGCGGATTCCGGCTTTTTGTTATCCGTGGGGCAGGGTGGCGTACGAAGAAAGGCTCGAGCTGTTTGTTGCTAAGTATGGCCCTGACGGCGTGCACTCATACTGTGTCGACTTGGCGCTGTGGCATGCGTTTGTACACTTTATATTTGCTATCGTGCTCGTGTTCCTCTTGGACGTCGTCTACGACGAGTATCGCCTCGTTGCAGCGGGACTATCGATATGGTTTGCGTGCTTCATCCTCTGGCAAGAGTGGTTCGACCAGCCGCGCCGACTGAAGCAGACACTGCCAAAGAGCATCCTCGATACACTCGTGTGGCTCCTCCCACTCCTCGCGTACTGGATCGTGTAATACTGGACGTATGAAAGGCAACAAGCAAGGGCCGTTCCAAGAAAGCTTTTATCATCAGCCACCAAAAATAAACATGACGCCCCGTGGTGCGGCGAATCGTGGCCGCTCCAGTAAGGGCGGCAAGAAGGGCGGTGGTCGTGGACGTTAGACCTCGACGAGGGTGAGTGCGAGCATGAGTCCAATACCGACAAGGAAGGTAACAAGGCCGAGGATCGAGCGTTTGTTATCGGTCGTACGGTTTAGTTCCGGAATAAGGTCAGTTGCAGCAAGGTAGATAAACGCGCCTGCAGTGAAGGCCGCTGCGTACGCGCCCACCCCCTCGAGAGAATCATTGAGGAGGAGGACAGCGAGGGCGCCGAGGAAAGCCGTGAGTCCGGAGAGGAAGTTAAGAAAGAGGGCGCGCCCTCTCGAGAGTCCGCTGTGGACGAGCAGGGCATAGTCTGAGATCTCTTGCGGTATTTCGTGCAAGAAGACCGCTGCAGTTGTTGCGATGCCGAGGGCGGGTGAGATCAGGAACGACCCTGCGATTACCGCGCCGTCTACTGCATTATGTAATCCGTCTGCAATGATGACGAGTGGGGCTATGTGTGCCCGCGAACCCTCACTATGCGAGCCTATCTCGTAGTGCTCGTGCCCTTCGTGCTCCTCCTCGGCTCCGTGGTGCGCGTGGTGCCAGCGCAAGTACTTCTCTAATATGAAAAAGAATAGAACACCAGAAAGAACAGTGATCCCAAAGACCCGTTCGTCGCTTAGTGCCTCAAGCGACTCAGGAATGAGGTGGATGATTGCATCTCCAAGAAGTGCACCGGCGGCAAGGCCGACGAGGGCAAAGAGGGTCCGCTTGAGGAGTGTGGTACTTATAGCGAAGGCGGCCACCCCAACCAAGGAAACAGCGCTCACTATAAGGACGGCAAGCAAGGTCATGAGGGACGGGTCAGTCATAGGCTCTATAGTAGCAAACCACATGACTCGACAAGGTCACAAGTGGTAGACTGGGTGCGTAGTACTAACGTAAGCATTTATATAAAAAAGATATGGACACCATGAATACGTCTCTCTGGACCAGCTCTCGGATTGAGAAGCTGGTTGCACTCCTCTTACTCGTCGGCTCGATCTTTGTCGCGCTTCTTGCGATAGGCGCAGTCCGAAACCTGTGGGAAGCGCCACCAATGATCGGTAACACTATTACTGTGGAGGGCCAGGGTCGCACGACCGCAATCCCGAACATCGCTACCATCTCGTTTACCGTGACTGGTGAGGGGACCAACGCATCGCAGGCACAGGACGCAGCAACGAAGAAGATCAACGTCGCTATTGACCTCCTGAAGAAGGAAGGACTCGAGGATGAGGATGTAAAGACGACTTCGTATAATCTAAGTCCAAAGTACAGCTACCCGCAGCCGTGTTACGGAGGCGTACCGTGTGCATATGACGAGCAGCGCGTAGTCGGCTACACCGTCAACCAGAGTGTCGAGGTCAAGGTCCGCGATACCGGAGCGGTGGGCGACCTTATGACCGTCCTTGGGGACGCTGGTATTAGCCAGCTCTATGGACCGAACTTCACGGTCGAGGATATGGACACTGTAATGGCTGAGGCACGCCGCCTCGCTATCGAAGAGGCCAAGGAGAAGGCGGATGTACTTGCAGACGACCTCGATGTGTCCTTGGTACGCATTGTGAGCTTCTATGAGAACCAGGGTGGATACCCACCGGTCTACTACAGCAAGGATATGGCCATGGGGGGTGCCGTAGCGGAGAGCCGTCCAGCGCCTAGTGTCCCAGCCGGGGAGAACGAGATAGTCGTTTCGGTCTCGATCACCTACGAAATCCGCTAAAGTTGACCGCAGGTACCCAATTTGGTACTATACAAAAAGCCCTCCGCAGGGCTTTTTTGTTAGAGATAACAACCACTATGAACGCATTCATCCAGTACCTCCGCGACGTACGAGCCGAGCTGACCCACGTTTCGTGGCCGTCCCGCTCGCAGGCAATCGGATTTACCGTACTTGTTATCGCTATCGTTATTGTTACCGCACTCATTCTTGGTGCATCAGACTTCATCTTTACACTCGGACTCGAGCAACTCTTCATCCGCTAACTATGACGAAACAAAGCACATCAGGCAGAGCGTGGTACGCGGTCCATACCTACTCGGGGTATGAGAATGCGGTCTTGCGTAACTTAAAGCAGCGTATCGACTCGTTGGGTATGAGCAACAAGATTTTTAATGTTGTAGTGCCGACAGAAAAGAAGATCAAGGTTGTAGGGGGAAAGAGGACTACGGTGGAGGAGAAGATCTACCCAGGCTACATCCTCGTCGACATGATGGTGGATGATGAGTCGTGGTTCGTGGTCCGCAACACGCCTCGTGTGACCGGTTTCGTCGGCTCCGGCGTTACCCCAGTGCCGCTCACGGAGGATGAGATCGAGCACCTCTTCAAGCGCATGCAGACCGATACCGCCAAGCACAAGATCGACTTCGCTCTTGGCGAGCCTGTAATCGTTACCGACGGTCCGTTCAAGGATCTCGAGGGCCGCGTGGGCGAGATAGACGAGGAAAAGGGCAAGATCAAGGTCTTGGTGTCCATGTTCGGACGCGAAACTCCCGTGGAGTTGGATTTCTTGCAGATTAGGAAAATCTAGTGCATAATCTCTAAACTTGTATGGCGAAAGTAGTGAAAAAGATTAAGTTACAGCTCCCCGCAGGTGCTGCTACGGCTGCCCCTCCTGTCGGTACCGTCCTCGGTCCTGCTGGCGTTAACATTGGCGCCTTTGTTAAGGAGTTTAACGATAGGACCAAGGACCAGCGCGGTGATATCATCCCCGTTGAGATGTCGGTGATGGATGACCGCTCGTTTACCTTCATCCTCAAAGTCTCACCAGCATCCCGCATCTTGCTTAAGGTCGCAGGACTCGAGAAGGGCTCTGGCAAGGTCCCAACCGTGAAAGCTGGCAAGATCACCAAGGCGCAGCTGAAGGAGATTGCAGAGCGCAAGATGCCCGACCTCAACACGACAGATATCAAGCAGGCAGAGAAGATCATTGCAGGCACTGCAAGATCGATGGGCATCGATATCGTCTAAACCTAACCGCCCGAGAGGGCGGTTTTTTCTTTTTATGACTGCAGAGGAACGAGCAATGACGGAGGCAGACGAGGGGCCTACGTGCGCGCCGCACAACTACTACAGCTTTAAATTCGGTCGTGTTTCCTGTCACTGCCAGAATCCGGTGAAGGCAGAGGGCAATGTGTGTATGGGCTGCATAACCGGCTTCAACCACGTGGACTAGTGCGGGGTAGAATGGCGGAATGAAGGTCGCTTTGGTTAACAATGGCACCAAGGAGCCAGAAAAGTTGCTGCAACTCCTCGCAGGGCACGAGGTAACAGTTTTTGATTCATCAAAAGCAGGCGATGAGATC
>CAYHLC010000016.1:0-7344 GCA_964357395.1 uncultured Candidatus Saccharibacteria bacterium
CGCCTGGGGTCAATGTGTCTGCGTTCCAGCGGAGCGTCCTATCATAGCTCTTGTATACCGGGTCGCCACCGTAGCCGCCACTTACGTTTGTAGAATGTGTCTCGGACTTGTAGGTGAGACCGAGATCAATGACGTCCATAACCTTGACGCCGCCGCCAGTACAATTCTTGTTACCAATGTTCTTGAAGGTGATGGTGTACTCGACTTCCTCCTCTGCATTAACTGAAGTCTTGTTGACCGACTTGTCGATGATCATCTTACACTCCGTAACTGGCGGAGGAGTGCAGTCCTTCTCTATCGTCACATTGACTACTGGCTGCGTCGAGACCCAGCTCTGGAAGTTGCTGTACTCGTACGAGCTGATCTGTGCGTAGTTACCGACCACGGTCGAGCATGATGTTGGAGTACCTGCCTTCACCTTGATCTTGAACCAGCCTGACTCGCCTGGCTCCAAATCCCACGCGTTAAAGCGGACCGTGCGGTCAGACGACTTATAAACAGGATCTGAGAGGTAGCCTGGGGTGATGTTCGACGAGTGCGTCTCAGACTCATAAGTGAGGAGCGCGTCGAGCGTGTCAGTAACCTTGACTCCTGAACCAGTACAGTTCTTGTTACCAACATTCTTGAACTCGATGGTGTACTCGATCGACTCGCCTGGCGCTGCGGTGGTCTTGTTGGCCTTCTTAGTGATCTCGAGCTTACACTCCTTAGGTGGTTCGATAGTTATTGTATCCTCGCACTGCACGGTACCACCTGCGCCGGTTGCAGTGAGCTGATAGGTATGTGTGCCGTAGCCAAGTGGTGGGACAAAGGTGTATGAGCCGTTCAATGGGTATCCACCGAGTGATCCTGCCTTAGAGCAGGTGAAGCCGTAGCGGAGGTGATTGTTAAATGTCGTTGCGCTGACGTGCGACCATGACGAGCCATTCCACCTAACGATCATGTTATTGCTCGGTGAGCTATAGCCCTCAGACGTAAATGTAAGTGCCGAAGAGCCTGCGCCATCAATCAGTGCGCAAACCTTGTTCATGGTTGTATAATCGCCAGCAAAGCCGGTATAGCCCTGCACCGCAGGAAGGTTGATTCCGTTTGCGGCAAGGCTCTGGATGACAGCGGTGCTTGTGTACGCCTGCGTCTCTGTGTGCTGCACTGAAGTAGACGGACCTGGGTTCACATTTCCAGGAATCTCAGGAGAGTTCGTCAGTGGCTTGATGAGTACCTGGTACGCATAGTTGGTAGTCCAGGTGATCTTGTCCTTCGTAAGGTCGAGTGTACAAATAGGAGGTGTCGGTGGAGGCGTAACGGTGATAGTCGTCGAGCAGGTCGCCGTCTGCGCGCCATTCGTTACCGTTGCGGTATAGGTCTTGGTCGAGCTCGGATTAACCGATACCGAGCCATACGCAACCGGAGTTACCGAGCCGATACCCTGGTCTATCGAAATTGTAGTTGCATTAACAGTTGTCCAGCCGAGCTGGTACACGCCGTAGTCAGCTGCGACGGTGAGCACGCAGGCGGGGGTCTGTGGTACATACCCGCCACCACCCATCTCGATCGTACTGCCGGTATAGGCGAACGGCTCATTGAAAATCTGACCGGGGCCGTCGATCCAGTGTACTTGGCAGCTGCCACAATCGGCCGTTGCAGCGCCGGCGCCTACCAGTGTGTCAGAAACATATCCGGCTACCGAGTAGCTGGCGAAGATCGCAACCGCGAATCCTGCGACAATTGCGACCTTCTTGACTATCTGCATGGTAGCTGAAGTATTCATAAATGGGTATTAAGGACTAATTAATTAAAAGTACCAATAAAATCTGCTCGAACGATATACCGCTCCTCCTTGCCCCCAAGCGAGTTGCAGGTCACCAGAACCAACGTCCGCCCCCTGGTTTCAAGTGGGATGGTGCCAATTTCAGTCGTGACCAACGTCACCGATCGTACCGCGTACCGGTACTCTACCTCTCCAGAATATACAGAAATAGTGTCGCCCTGCTCTAGGTCCTGCATGTCGTTGAAGGCCTTGAACGCCTGGTTCTTCACCACAGGTAGGTAGCTCTGGTGGCCAAAGATAAGTACCGAGCCCTCCTCATCGAGGAATGCAGTCCCTGGATAGCGGACAGCGCCCGAGAGAAGCTCATTATCAAGATCTGCAAGCGAGGTCGAATTTGGGTTACGAACTGGAGTGTCGACGCCGATAGCACCCACAACAACGCGAGTTGGTGCAACACCTGCGGCGTTACCAAGTACTGCTGGCGCTGGACCTGCAACGAGGTTTACATTTTTAACGCGAGCAGTCGAGGTTACCTGGTCGAGGCTGACAATCGGCGCGACGTCCTGTTTCAACTCAGCCTTGAGATCCTCGGCCGTAGGCTCGGGGACAAAATCAATGAGGTTGAGGAATACAGCAAACACAAAAAAGATCCCGATGAACACCGCAACGGATTCCCAAGGACGGCGGACTATTGTGTGGGTGTGTAATGCGGCGGTCATGTATCAATAAAACCGGCTGTGTGGACTTTTGTCCACCCAACAACCGGTCCTCGCTAGTTTAAACTGGAAATAGACCTTTGTCAAGGGTTACTTCTTAAGAGCTGTGAGCTCCATCTGGATGTATGCCTGTAGACCCTGATTAGTCAGCAAATAGATATCCTTTCCATCTCCGGGCTGCATGTTGATGTGGAATAAGCTCCATTTTAGAGGACCTTCCCCTTCCTCAACATCGTTTACGTTGACGCACACGACGACATTATTGCCCTCACAATCGGTCACGTTGTATACCAGGAACTTGCCCTCAAAATCCTGCGTTTCCCGAAGATACGCTAGGTCGGCGCGGACGGTATCGCGATCAATGCCGGGCAGGAGTACATCATCCTTATCGACCCGCATCTCCTCTGCACCATTTATTGAGCCTGAGATGCGCTTCTTTTCATAGTAGTCGCCGTCGTTGTTGTTGTCGATAAATGCTGGCTCGTCTGTCTCACGCGTCACCACCGCTACCTGATCCGGGCCTCGCGCTACGTCAAATGGATAGACCCTCCGATCAATTATCTTGTCGTCGCATACCTCCTCGGTCGCAACTGGTGTTCCTACATCTGCAGCAGCATCAACTGCCGGGTTCGAGCACTCTTCAATGATATAGAAGGTCTCGGTATATTCCGTCTTGCCGTCCGGACTGAAGTAGGTGTAGGTGCCAACGCGTACAACAGTATTATCTGGGAGCTCAGAGATGTAAGTGCCAGCGTTGTAGCCGCCGTTTGGGCCATCGCTCATAACGATCCGAGTCATCCCCTTGCCCTCAGCTTTCAGGTCGCCGACGGTCGTGACGCGCATATCATCAGGATGCTGCATAGCCTCCATGTAGGCTGCACGCTCGTTTGGTGGCATATTGTCAGCCGTGGCTACAGCATCAGCGGCCTGCATAATCTTGGTATTGCCGCTCTCGTCCGGAGTATACGCGTCCTTAACAGGATCGGAGCCAGTGCCTACTGGATCCTCGCCAGGAGTGCGAAATGGCTTCTCAATTTCAGAGGAATCGGCGAGCTGCGTGGCCGAACCTGAAACGTCGACTGAAGATGCATCAAAATCGAATAGCTGCGAAAGGAACTCACCGGAGCGGAGATCTTCAAATAGGCTGAGAGCTGATTCGTATTCGATCATAAATTTTGGTTACTTTGCTCGTCGGAAAATAGCACATTAATTATGAAGTGTCAATTAGGTCCACGATTCGGCCACATTGGCACAAACTTGACATACCACAAATGCCATGCTATACAAAGACGTATATGAATAACGAGATGCAGAGCCGCACGCGCATGGGAGGCGCCACCCGCGTGATGGCAATTATTGGTTTCGTCGCGCTGATCATCGTAGGTATGTGGGGTTCGGTCCAGGTAGCCCGCGTCATTCCCGGTACCCTATCGGCAATAGCCTCGGCTATCGTCTCTGTTACCTCGATCTTCGTCCCCGCGGACGAGGTCATTACCGTTTCAGCGCCATCACTCTCTGTACAGAGTGGCTCGCAGGTTACCTTTACGCTCGAGCACAACCGCACCGTCGAGGGTGCCTACACCTTCCGCTACACTTGTGTCGAGGGCGTCACGTTCCTTGGCACCGCAGGCGCTTCGGACACTGCATTCTGTAACGCGCCGTACCGCTTCTCGCCTATCAACAACACCTTTACGGTGACGCCAGTATCAGAGCAGTCACGCTTCGTTGATGTTGAGGTCTTTGTCGACTTCACCCCGAGTGGCTCTGCAACGGCGACCGTTACTGGCTCGACACTCGTTACGATCGAGAACAAGTCGATCACCTCTACAACTGGTACGCCTACAACCCCAGTCCCAACTACGCCTAAGCCAACCACCCCAAGGCCTACGACCCCTGGTACATCTACGACGAACACCTACCCAATTACCGGTCCAGGTACTATCTCGAACCCGAACGGGTACGTAGACCTTTCGGTCCGCGTGATCGAGGTTGGTATCATCGACAAGACGACAGGCGCATTCACTGCATCCTCGACTCCACAGCGCATTCCAGTTAATGCTCGCCCAGCAGTCCGCTTTGCAGTCGAGAACTTGGGGACCAAGGTCTCGCCTATGTTCACCTTCAACGCGGTCTTGCCTACCTATCCTGCGCACATCTTCTCCTCACAGGCGCAGCAGGCACTGATGCCAGGCGATCGTATCGAGTTTACGATCGGCTTCGACTCAGTGGTTGACGCAACGCAAGGTGACATCGTGCTCAACATCGATCCAGCTGGTTCGATCAACGAACCGAACAAGACCAACAACATCGTTCGTTACACGGTCTACTTCACCAAATAGGTATTTAGACTGACGGGTGCGCTATGTCCTGCGAAGCCTCTGAGGCGAAGTAGGAAGCTCCAAGTGAAAAACTAAATCCCCCTTTCGGGGGATTGGTTAGTCGTCATCATCATCTTCGTCCTCATCGTCGTCATTTCGTTTGCCCTTTCCATCCTCACGACGCTCTCTCCGCGCCTTCCGATCGCGACCCCGTGTCTCATCGGGAGTTCGAACCTTGTCTGGCCTGAAGAGCGCCATACACCCATTATAATACAGCGCCCGTTAGACGTCGATGCTTGCGCTCTTGGCGTTGGACTGGATAAAGGTCTTTCGTGCTGGCACGTCCGTACCCATAAGGATATCGAAGACCCGGTCCGCCTCCTGCCCGTCCTCGACGCGTACCTGCTTTAGGATGCGACGCTTCGGATCCATAGTGGTCTCGAACAGCTCGTCTGGGTTCATCTCTCCAAGTCCCTTGTAGCGCTGCTGGTGCAGCTTCTTAGACGTCTTAGCCTTGGCGACTTCCTCCTCTCCCTCCACCTCCTCGATTTCTGGCTCCTCGCCCTCGACTATCTCAGCGTCCTTGGCAGAGAGGCCGAGCTCCTTCATGATTTTGTTCTTGTCCGCATCGTCGTACGCCCAACGGATCTCCTTGCCGTACTTCAGCTTATAGAGGGGTGGCTGCGCGATGTACACATAGCCGCCCTCAATCACCGGACGGAAGTAGCGGTAGAAGAGTGTAAGGAGGAGTGTCCGGATGTGCGCGCCGTCCACGTCGGCGTCGGTCGCAATAATGATCTTGTGGTAGCGGAGCTTGCTGATGTCGAACAAATCGCCA
This sequence comes from uncultured Candidatus Saccharibacteria bacterium, assembly GCA_964357395.1. Taxonomy (GTDB): domain Bacteria; phylum Patescibacteriota; class Minisyncoccia; order Phycocordibacterales; family Phycocordibacteraceae; genus Phycocordibacter. The sequence continues at coordinate 5,641 of CAYHLC010000016.1, forward strand.
ATGCCAGTACCCATCGCGATCACCAAGTTCTTGATCTCGTTCGATGCGAGCATCTTATCGAGGCGGGCGCGCTCGACATTCAGAATCTTGCCTCGGAGGGGTAGTATCGCCTGCGTGCGACGATCGCGTCCCTGCTTCGCAGAGCCACCGGCCGAGTCTCCCTCTACGATGAACACCTCTGACTCCTCGGCATCCTTGGACTGGCAGTCGGCGAGCTTGCCGGGGAGCGTCATTCCGTCGAGTGCGCCCTTCCTGAGTATCGAATCCTTCGCAGCCTTTGCAGCCTTGCGGGCCTTCAAGGCGAGGAGTACCTTGCCGCACATCGAGCGGGCCTCGTCTGGGTGCTCGTCGAGGAACTCTGCGAACGCCTCGCTGAACACGGTGTTGACCGCGCTCTGTGCCTCGACAGATCCCAACTTCGACTTGGTCTGCCCCTCGAATTGAATCTCAGGCATCTTGATCGACACGATAGCGGTGAGGCCCTCGAGGACATCATCGCCTGTAAAGTTGTCTTCGGACTCTTTAACAATGTTGTTCTTGCGTGCGTAGGTATTCAACGATCTGGTGAGCGCGGTCTTGAACCCGGTGATATGCGTGCCGCCCTCCGAGTTGTAGGTGTTGTTGGCAAATGCCGTGATGCGTGCCGAGATATCGTCGACGTATTGTAGTGCCACCTCGACCTGGACGCCCTCGGCCACTTTATCGATATAGAAAACTGTGTCATGGACCGGCTTTTGAAAACGGTTGTTGTAGGTCACCAAGGACTTGAGTCCGCCTTCGAAGTAGTACGTCGCAGATGGTACTGGGAGCGCGAGGTCGCGCACATAGATGATATCCTCCTCGATCTTGCCGATATACTCCCTCGCATCGATGATGGCGATCTTAACGGCCTTTACGAGGTAGGCCTGCTGGCGCAGATGCGAGACAATACGATCGTAGTTGTAGTCGAGGATTGGAAATATGGTTGCGTCCGCTTCGAAGGTAATGATGGTGCCGTTCCAATCAGACGAGCCAACACGCTTGACCTTCCCTTTCGGCTTACCGCGCTCGTATTCCTGCACATGGTATCCGCCATCGCGATGTACCTCAGCTCGCGCATAGGTCGAGAGTGCGTTAACAACGGATGCGCCCACACCGTGGAGTCCGCCAGAAACCTTGTACCCCTCGCCACCGAACTTGCCTCCGGCGTGGAGGGTGGTCATGATCGTTTCGAGTGCTGAAACTTTTGTTGCCTTATGGATGTCGACAGGAATGCCTCGGCCGTTGTCGGTAACGCGTATACGTGCCGCCTGACCCTCCTTTGCTGGCGGTAGTAGTGCGACCTCAATATCATTGGCGTGACCACCCATGGCCTCGTCGCGGGAGTTATCAAATATTTCCCAAATAAGGTGGTGGAGTCCATCGGGGCCCGTGGTCCCGATGTACATACATGGGCGCTTGCGCACGGGCTCCAGCCCCTCCACGCCCTGGATCTGTTTTGCGGCCTACTTGCCCGCCGAAGCCTTGGCGGAGGAGGGAGAAATTCCAAATATTGACACACAAGAGAAAAAGGAGTAAAATATAGATATCAATAGTAGCACTGCGAAATTCAGAAATGCAGAAAGGTCGGCTACTAGAAAATCAGAATAAATACTAACATACCATTATTGAAAAACATGGCTGCAAAAAACAAAGATCAGGATTTCGTTGAATTTATCGTAAAGA
>CAYHLC010000017.1:0-5108 GCA_964357395.1 uncultured Candidatus Saccharibacteria bacterium
CTTGAGGTGGTAACGCTCGCAAGGGCATGGAGGTTCGAGTCCTCTCCCGCGCACACTTCGACTCGCTTTGCTCGCTCAGTGCGGGCCGGAGTATATGGCGACTATGGTGTAATGGTTAACACTGGAGTTTGTGGAACTCTCGATTCGGGTTCAATTCCCGATAGTCGCCCCAGCCTTTATTTTTAAGCCTTTTTCGGCTACTATAGCTCTGACGATGTAAGCCAGGCTTGCATCGTCTTCGTTCTGATCAAATGCGGCTACGCCCTTTTGTTCGGAGACACGAAAATGTGAGCAAGCTCCCATTTTCGCTATCCTCACAAAAGTCGCGCTCCGCGCTTGACTAAGAACACGCCGATGTAGCTCAGTTGGTAGAGCACGTCCATGGTGGGTCGCTATTCTTCGGAATGAACCCCTGCCCATCTGCGCAGTAATGCTTAGATGAATCCCGAATAACGGTTAATATCCTTTTTTAAGGACAAGACCGTGGCGCCAAGCGCCCGAACGACTGACAAGGGTGGCCCAGACGGGTCAAAGATACAGTCTAGCCCTCCCGTATATTTGAAGGGGAGGTGTATGCGAAGGACGGGGTCGTCGGTTCAATCCCGACCATCGGCTCCAGCATTCGGTAGAATGCTTAATACAGGTTGCCATCGTAGCTCAGTTGGTAGAGCACGTCATTCGTAACGACGAGGTCATGAGTTCGATCCTCATCGATGGCTCCAGATGAATCAAGAAGAGGCAAAGAAGCGAGTTGCGGAGATCGACGATGCGATGCAGGGCAGCGGTTTTTGGGCTGACAAGGACAGGGCACAAACGCTTATCAAAGAGCGCGCAGACCTCCTGCCAGTAGCCGAGGGTGGCGATGTGCATGACCGCGGCCCTGCAACGATAGCGATCCTCGCAGGAGCTGGAGGTGATGACGCGGAAGACTTTGCTCGAATACTGTTCGATATGTACCAGGGTTATGCCGCAAAGAAGGGTTGGTCGGTTCGCTTTTTGGATGAGAACCAGAACGACCATGGCGGCTTCCGCAATGTGACGTTCGAGATAGAGGGCAAGGGCGCGTACGGCAGGCTGAAGCATGAGGCAGGTGTACACCGACTGGTGCGCATATCGCCGTTTAATGCGCAGGGCAAGCGGCAGACCTCGTTTGCGCTCGTCGAGGTCCTCGCAGCGGTAACAACGAGCGACAAGATTGAGATAAAGCCGGATGAGATCGAACTCAGCTTCGCACGCTCGGGTGGCGCCGGCGGGCAGAATGTGAACAAGCGCGAGACGGCGGTCAGGATCGTACACAAGGCAACCAACCTATCGGTGCATGTATCGAGCGAGCGCAGCCAAGCCGCAAATAGGGACAAGGCGATGGAGCTGCTTAAGGCCAAATTGTACCGCCGCCGACAAGAGGAGGAAAAGGCAGTAGCAAAGGGTAAGGCGCTCGCACCAGTAACTGCTATAGAGTGGGGCTCCCAAATACGTTCGTACGTCATACATCCATACAAAATGGTTAAGGATCATCGCACCAACCATGAGTCACACAACCCCGATACCGTATTCAGTGGAGAGCTGGATGAGTTTATTGATGCCGAAGCGAATCGTGAGGTAGAATAGAGGGGTGATTTATTTCGACCACGTGTCCAAGATCTATCACGGATCCTCCGTCGCGCTCGACGATGTGACGTTGACTATCGAGCCAAAGGAGTTCGTGACTATAGTGGGCCACGCAGGTGCGGGCAAGACGTCTATGCTCCGCATGATATTGGCAGAGGACACGCCGACGCAGGGGTCTGTCTACTTCGAATCCGCAGACGTCCACCGGATACCACGCGCGCAACTGCATACGCTCCGCCGCAAGATCGGCACCGTGTTTCAGGACTACCGCCTCATCCCTAACAAAACCGCGTTCGAGAACATCGCCTTTGCGATGGAGGCTGCGGGGCGCACCGACGACGAGATAGCCGCCGACGTGCCGCACGTGCTGGAGTTGGTGGACCTCACTGATAAGGCGTGGAACTTCCCAAGGGAGATGTCGGGTGGTGAGCGCCAGAGGGTTGCGATTGGCCGCGCCATCGTCAACCAGCCAGACGTCCTCCTTGCTGACGAGCCGACCGGCAACCTCGACCCCATCAACACCTATCAGGTGGTGGAGATACTGAAGCGCATCAATGAGCTCGGAACTACTGTGGTTCTGACGTCACACAATAAGGGCGTAGTCGATTCTCTTGGTAGGCGAGTTATTACTATGGACAACGGCAGGATCGTGCGCGACGATAAGGAGGGGAGATACGTACTATGATTGTCACCGCTTTCAGAAGAGTCGCGCGTGCGGGGCTAGTCAATGTGTGGCGTAACTCGTTTGTGTCGCTCGCATCGATCTTTGTTATGACGATGACGCTCCTCATCATTGGAGCGCTGATGTTCCTCTCCGCACTCATCGACCAGTTTGTGGCCTACGTCGAGTCAAAGGTGGACGTCAATGTGTACTTCGTCACTTCTGCAGAGGAGTCCACCATTTTGGAGTTGAAGGCCGCGTTAGAGAAGCTGCCCGAAGTCGAGTACGTGAGCTACACCAACCGCGATGAGGCGCTCGCACTCTTCCGTGACCGTCACCAGGATGACCAGCTGACGGTGCAGGCCCTCGATGAGCTGGGAGAGAATCCGTTTGGCGCCTCCCTGTCTATCAAGGCGCGCGAGACCAGCCAGTACGAAGGGGTCGCGCGCTACCTCGGCGATAGGATGGATGCCGAGGCATCAGACACGTTCATCGAGAGCGTCAACTATGCCAAGAACAAGACAGTGATAGACCAGCTGACGACCGTGACCACCTATGTGGAGCGCTTTGGTATCGTCACCTCGATCATCTTTGCTATTGCGTCTATACTCATCACCTTCAACACCATCCGACTTGCAATATACACGGCGCGTGACGAGATAGCGGTGATGCGCCTCGTTGGTGCTACCAACATGTACATCCGAGGCCCGTTCTTGGTGGAGGGGACCGTGTACGGTCTCGTGTCCGCCGTCATAACGCTCATACTCTTCTTCCCCATAGCATTCCTCATGCGGGGGGCGACGGTAGCGATGTTTAATGCCGATATCTGGAGCTACTACCTATCGTACTTCTGGCTCTTCCTCCTCGTCCTCCTCCTCTCTGGGGCAATCCTAGGCGCTCTCTCGGCTTTCCTTGCGGTCCGCAAGTATTTGTCTGTATAATGCCCGCTATGGTACGCTCACGATCGACTAAGAAAAAGTCGGTCCGAGCCCCCTCCTCGAAGCGGCCCAAATACATCTTCGTAGTTGGTGGCGTTATGTCGGGTATCGGCAAGGGCGTCTCGACTTCGTCCATCGGACTTATTCTGAAATCCAAGGGCTTCCACGTTACGGCGCTCAAGATCGACCCGTACATCAATGTTGACGCTGGGACGATGAATCCAACAGTGCATGGCGAAACATTCGTTCTTGATGACGGCTACGAGACCGACCAGGATATGGGCAACTACGAGCGCTTCCTTGGGGAGACTCTGCCGGAGATCAACTACATGACTACCGGCAAGGTCTACCAAGAGGTGATCCGCCGCGAGCGAAACCTGGAGTACAAGGGCAATTGTGTCGAGGTGGTACCGGACATCCCGCTCGAGGTCATCCGCCGCATCAAGGGTGCGCAGAAGAATGCAAAAGCAGAGGTAACCCTGATCGAGGTTGGTGGCACCATCGGTGAGTACCAGAACATCATCTTCCTCGAGGCGGCTCGCATGATGAAGCAGGAGGCACCGGATGATGTCGCGATAGTGATGGTCTCCTACATCCCTATACCAGGATCGATAGGTGAGATGAAGACCAAGCCAACCCAGTACGCATCGCGCTCTCTAAACAGTGTTGGGCTGCAGGCAGACGTTATACTCGCGCGCTCGCCGCTCCCACTCGACAGTAAGCGGAAGGCCAAGATCGCACTCTTTTGCAACACTCGCCCCGAGGCAGTGATATCCGCGCCGGACGTGAAGTCGATATACGACATCCCGCTCAACTTTGAGAAGGACGGTCTCGGGGATATCCTCTCCGACATTTTGGCGCTGCCTAAGCGGAAGTCGAATCTCAAGGAATGGACTAAGTTTGTGAAGAAGTCTAAGAATGGAACAGCTGAACTCTCGATAGCTGTGGTGGGCAAGTACTTCGACTCTGGCTCGTTCGTCCTTTCGGACGTGTACATCTCGGTACTCGAGGCGCTCAAGTTCTCTGCCTATGCCGAGAATCGGAAGCTGAAGCTGATCTACTTCAACTCCAAGGACTTTGAGTCCGGCGCACTGAAGTTGGATGAGCTGAAGAAGTTCGATGGTGTCCTGGTCCCAGGCGGATTCGGAGTAAATGGGGTAGAGGGCATCATCAGCGCCATTCAGTATGTACGAAAGCACAAGATCCCATACCTTGGCCTCTGCTACGGTATGCAGCTCGCGGTCATCGAGTACGCGCGGCATGTCGCGGGTATAAAGGGGGCGCATACGCGCGAGGTAGAGCCGGAGGGCAAGGCGCTCGTCATCGACGTGATGCCGGAGCAGGAGGAGCTGATAGCCAAGCAGAACCTAGGAGGCACGATGCGGCTCGGCGCGTACAAGTGCAATCTGAAGGACGGTACGCATGCGCGCAAGGCGTACGGCGCGAGGCAGATAGTCGAACGCCACCGCCACCGCTACGAAGTCAATCCGGAGTATATCGAAAAGCTGGAGGCAGCTGGAATGATCTTTTCGGGTACATCGCCAGATGGGAGACTGATGGAGATAGCAGAGCTACCAAAGTCGGAGCATCCGTTCTTCCTCGGCACTCAGTTCCACCCCGAGTTCCTCGCGCGGCCTCTCGCCCCGCACCCCCTCTTTACCGCATTTCTGCGCGCTTGCAAAAAGTAGCGTAACCTAAGAGAGGGGAGTATACTGCAGGCAAACTTTATGAACACAAATACATTTGCAATTATCGGGGCAGTAGCAGTTGCAGCCGCAATAGTCGTCGGTGCCATCGCATACCTCCAGGGTTTTGATGCAGAGGCAGTGGCATGCGAGAACATTGGTGAGGCGCGCGCGAGCCTCCAGGCTATGCACGAAGCAGGGGTTGCTGCCAGCGTG
>CAYHLC010000017.1:5118-6340 GCA_964357395.1 uncultured Candidatus Saccharibacteria bacterium
GCTCTTTGCAGAAGAGCGCGCAGCAGCTGAGGACCGCCTCAGCCAGTGCATCCGCGCCGAGCCAGTAGACCCATGTGCAGATGCACAAAAGACTCGTGATGCTGCGGTGGAGCGCTACAACGGGATTGCATCTCCAGCGGACAGTGCCCCGTACGCGGAGTTCCAATCATATTTTGCGAAGCGTGACGAAGCCTACAATTCGTACAAGAGCGCAAAGGACGCACTCGACCAGTGCCGCGCCGCGGAGCCACCAAAGACCGATGTCCCATATGAGCAGTCCGACACCAAGGCATGTTTCGATGCGTACGACGCGTCTATGGCGAGTACGCAAGCTACATTTACAAAGGATACGGAGGCGATGCGGTCCGCACTGAACGCCGCACTTGCCGCACTCGACGCGAGGGAGAGGGCGTGCCACCCACCGACTGGCGGAGACCAGTTTACCGATCAGTCGATCATTGGCGGATCAGGAGGAGAGAGTGTGCCTACCGAGCTTGCGAATTGTAGACTCCTCGACTCGAATCTAGACAGCGAGCTCGCAGCGCTGCGCCAAAGAGCCGCTGCGCTCACGAGTGAAATTCAGTCAGTAGCGACGAGTATCGAGAATATCCAAAAGCGCATGAGTCCGCTCCGCCGCGACCTTGCTGAGGTGGATACCTATATCCCACCAGAGAGTACGAAGACGCAGTTCGAAGGTGCGCTGAATGCGCTCCGCGCCGAGCGCAAGGTGGCCATCGAGTCGACCCTCGACTTTTATGAGGATCTCCTTGCACGGAAGCAGACTGAGAAGAGTACACTCGAGCAGGAGGCACGCGACGTCGCTGCCAAGATCCAGGCACGCCTAAATCAGATCAAGAAGGAGAATGAGGCTCGAGCGCAGAAGTACCCAACGGCGATACACCTTGCAAAGCCCGAGGCTGGTGGGTGCGCGTATTATCACTGCCACGGCATGATGTGCGGCAAGCCGGACCCCGCGGGCGACGCCTGCGGACACGGCTCGACGGAGCAGACCGACGTCGACTGCAAGCTATTCTTCGATGCGTATCTGAAAGCTGCGGGGGTGAACTAGGTCATCCGCGCCTGCAAGAAATAACCCCATCTCCACTCCCTCTATCTCTACGTGCACTATAAAGTACCATGGTACATTATAATGCAATCGAGTTAGCTGTTAGATATCTACTTGCTGCCGGACTTGGACTCGAACCAAGATACACTCCTCCAG
>CAYHLC010000018.1:0-4400 GCA_964357395.1 uncultured Candidatus Saccharibacteria bacterium
GAAGCCTTGGCGGAGGAGGGGTTGGATCCTTTAGATGCTTTTGCCATACAAAAACCGGGCTACCCGGTACCGACAGTATAGCATAATTTGTGACCCCATACCTCTCTGAAAACTGAGGATTTAAGCCGTACTATCGACGTTTTTCGGCTCGTCAAGAATTGAAGGACGCGGCCCGCGGCTGCGGTGCGCCTTATACGCAGCGCGGGGCTTCTGCTTCCGGCGCTTCTTAGGCTGGGCGGGTGTGTCCTGCATCATAAGCGACAAGTATACTAACAACAGAAAGAAAAATCCGTGAAGTCTCACGGATTTTCCCTCCCCGTAACCTCTACTCCTCCTCGATCTCCGACTTCATCGGCTGGTCCCGCTGAGGCGAATCATCAAGCCCGAGAGCGCTACGGCGCTTGTTCCCGGCAAGATCGAGATCGTCGTCTCGGTCTGTATTGTACATATGCGCGCAGGTTATGTGCGAGTAATGTCGACCATGCCTGCAGCCTAGCAATCCATGAGTGATGTGGGGATGAACATGCCACTCGCTCTAGCGGCCGAGGTACTCTTCCATCGATGTCCGCATCACATGCACGCGGTTCTGTCCTAGCGCGTTTCGTGCTGATGGAAATAGGTTTTGTTCTTCCTCCTCAAAATGGCGTAACAGATTGTCCGTCAGCAGAGCCAACTTTAGAAGCCACTCCTCCGAGCCAGGCTGCAATAGGGACATCTCCTCGAGAGTGAGTCTGATGACATGATGCTCGGCATAAGACTCCAAGGCCTTGTCTCTCGTCTCTACTGGACGCTCGAGTGCTGGATACACTACCGCTTCCTCCAGATCTGCGTGGAGCTTGAGTCTGTCTCGGAACTGTGCGAAATCCTTTTCCTGCGTATTCCTCGCGCCGAGCCTACTCACCCGCGCGAGAATCGCGAGGAGGTCAGCGAGGATGCGGTGGTCCTCAGTGAGGTGCTCAAATGGGTCGCTAATCCTACTCCGCTGTGGCATTCCTGTATGATGCCTATGCTGCTATGAATGAAAGATTAAACGGAACGCCCCTAAGTTAAGCGGGACTTACCAAAGACCGAATCCGATAGCTGCAAGGTAGACGCCAGCTACCAACGAGATAACTGCTCCTGCTTGGAACCATTGTGGACGATTGAACCATTTAACCAGTTTCTGGATCTGCTGCGAGGGGAGGAGGAGGTAGATGATACCCTCGACGACCATCATCCATCCAATGAGGGAGATAATGCCCATCCAGTCGAACGACATGACAGGGTGCGTAATAACGAGCGCGAGACCGGCAATAAGCTCGATGAGCGCAAAGAGCATGACCGAACCGCGATTAGCGAGGAGCTCCTTAATCGCGGGCATCATAGACTTGCCGCGGAGGAACACGATAACAGAGACAATTATAAAATAAAGACCGAACAACTGCGCTAAAAATAATGATGTCATGCCTCAACACTAGCACGCTCCACTCGGAAGTTAACAAGCTTTTTATCACTCTGGGGGATATCGATAATGCCAGTTATAGTGCCAACACCAAACCGCTTGCCTGTGCCCTTGCTGACAAGAATGACGCTATCGCCCTCCTCCACATCGAGCGAGTCTGGGACACGCTCAACAGTAGTGAGCGCCTTACTAACCACCTGCGGGACCTCTGCTGCATCGAACAAGAGCTTCTTTCTTCCGGCAACATCGGGTGCCTCAAGAAGGCATACTTGGAAGTTGGCGCGCACCACTTCGATAGCCGAGGTTATTTCGGCAATACTATCGTGCAACTTCTTTGCCTCCTCGAGCCCTACCGCCTTGGCTACTCTATCCTTTAGTTCATCAAGCAGCTTTTCTTTAATTCCGAGCTCGATTCGCAGATGCTCGCAGGGATCCTCGCCCGCTGCGCTTGATTCGGCAGCGCTTCCTCCCCAGAGGAAGTAGGCCGCAGCGCCGAGCGCTGCTACGACGAGCGCGGCTACTCCAGCCATGACTGGGCCTGTGTAATCTTCCCCGACGCTTTCGGTCGGGGCTCCGACCCCTTCGGGCGTCGGAGCTGGCGCGGCTGGCATAGTAGGCTCTCCAGTTGTTGCTGGGGGTACCTCATTTGAGGAGACTGACGTATCTCCAGTTGGGGTTGGTGCACCTGCAGTAGTAGTTGCTGGCCTCGGTTCTGACTGCACATCAGTTGCAGGTGTCGATAGTCCGCCACCTACAGGCTGCTCTTGTGGCATCTCGTCATGCGGTACATCGCTTCCGTCGTGCGTCGCAAGCGCTACGGGGGCCACAACAAGGAGCATCAATATCACTACCCATTTCATACAAAGCAGTATGTCATGAATCACCCGCGACACGATAGATCAGCTCGCGTGCAAACTCTAGGTCCGATTCAGACTCGAGGACGAGTCTCGCTCGATATGCGTCGTCGAAGACTGGTATGCCCTCGCCGAGAGTGACTGCTACCTGGTGGTGTATGACTTGCTGCACCAACCCGTTTTCGAGCAGGTAGTTGTTCAGCGTCGGACCAGTGCACACCAAGACGTCTGTGCCGAGCGTGACGGCCTCCTCAGGCGTGTTTACTACCTCATACCCAGCGGGCAAGACAAAGTCAGTATCGCGCGTAACAACGATCATGCGGAGGCCAAGTGCCTGCAGCGGCTCAGTTAGCTCGGGCGGGTACGTTTGGACGACCTCGTATGTCCTGCGACCCATCACGAGTGTATCGAATTGTTTGTATACCCTAAGTGTCTCCTCCCAAAGTTCGTCAGGTATGAAGTCCTCGCTCCCATCCGTGCGGGCGATGTACCCATCCTCCGAAACCACGTTGTAGAGGGTGACCATGTCTTTGCGACGGCCTTAGCTGACTAGCTTAAGTATAAGCGGGAATTCCTTGTACGGTTGGTTGTAGGTGGATGAGCCCATATGCCCCTCGCCCTTAAGAATGATCTGTTTCCCACCAAGATGGTCTAGTAGTATCCTGCCCTGGACGTCGGTACACCCCCACGGATCGTTGTCAGAGTTAATGAAAATCAACTCTTCTGATTTCCCCTTTATTGCCTCCCAGTCAAAATCTCCAGTGTCCTTTGGCTCGCTTGGAGTTGGACGTAGTGCCCTGCCATAGCCCGCAACGACGATCGCCTGTCTGACTGGCCCCTTGATCTTTTCCAGAACACTCAGCACAAGCTGCGCACCAGCCGAGTGGCCTATCAAAATAGTCTCTCTGCCAAACGTGCCTCCATCCAAAACAAAAGGCAGCCATTCCTCCAAATTGGGTACATCATCATGTGGCAACTGCGGGAGCCACACTTCGTAGCCTTTTTCCTCAAGTTTATGCTTGAGCCACGGAAACCAAAAATCTGTGTTCTTGGTCCCAGTGCCGTGGAGTATAATCGCGTTTTTCACAAAACCTATTTCTTAAAGATGTGGGTACTGATGTCTTTTGCTATTCCTATCTGAGTTGCCAGATCGGGCGATGCATAAAAGGCTTCGAGCTTTGCTGCGAGACCAGCATCGGACTTCCTAATACTCTCCATCTGCTGCTTCGGTGCTGGTCGCCACTCTCGGCGCAGGTCGAAGTACAGCTCAATGAGGCTCCCGACCTTCTTGTGGAGGAGTAGTGAGGCAGTTGCTGGGTCGGAACTACTTCGAGCCGCAACAGAGTTTAGCCCGTCTGTAACATCAAACTGCATGTGCTCGATATCCGACCTTGCTAATTCTGGTGGAACTTCCGCCAGTATCCCTTTTCCATATTGCTCGAGCCTCTGTCCAGTGCCCCCGCGGTCTAATATGACCTTGGCGACACTCCAGAGTATTGCCGCATCGTGCTTATTACTTTTCCAATACTCCTTCGCAGATTCTTCTGTCGTATAAACAATCTCAAACGCCTGATCTTCAAATACCTCGACAGCTCGTTTGTACCCCTCCTTTACAATGACTACCAAATCGATGTCGCTCTCTGGCCGACTGTTGCCTCGTGCGTAGGAGCCAAACAGAATGACTGCGAGTACATTACTGTCCTCCGCCAACCTAGCTATAAACCTATCGAGGATGCCTGCTTTGTCCACCATGTAATTGTACCAGCGCCAGTTTCCTTTTGCGGGACCAGCTTTTGATCTCGGCCTCGCGCTTGGATGCGGACGAGCGGTCGGGGTGTGGCTCGGTATAGGCGATACGGAGCGGTGTGTGCGCCCGTGTGTAGTGCCCACCCTTACCCGCCTTATGTTCCGCTAGGCGCCGCAAAACGTCGGTCGTGATGCCGGTATACAGGGACCCGTCGACGCACTCAAGGATGTACAAGTAGTACATGCCTACCATCATAGCCTCGCTCGAAAGGCTTAACCATGCTATAAAATGACGGTATTGCCGGATCGTCTAATGGTAGGACTACTCCCTCTGGAGGAGTGTATCTTGGTTCGAGTCC